>JAJFFG010000051.1 GCA_021776825.1 Planctomycetota bacterium | reverse complement strand
TGGCTCTCGCGTGAGAGCTCTCGCACCCGCGGAGCCGACCAGACAACACTGGGAGGCGCGGCGATTGCCACATGCCCCCGACGCGCGCCCACCTACGACGGGCTGCGCAATCGCCGTGACCCCGGGGCGGGGCGGTTGCGCCCGAGCGCAAGCGCCGTGACGCGGGAAGTGTGTGCGCGGAGGTCCTCGACCGGCGCCGGTTGCTCTCGTGTGACGCGTGACGAGACCGAGCACCCACCAGACAACAACGATGGGCGCGGCGATTGCCACATGCCCCCGACCCCCGCCCACCTACGACGGGCGCCGCACTCGACGTGACCCCGGGGCGCGGAGGTTGCGCGCTAGCGCAAGATCCGTGACGCGGGAGATGAGGCCACGCAAGGCTGCGACCGAGGGGCCACGCGCTCGCGTGCGAGGTGACGCAGCCGCGGAGCCGACCAGACAACAATGATGGGCGCGAAGGTTGCCTCATGCCCCTTAGGACGTCACCTACCCGCCGCCCGCAACCTTCGTGACCAGCACCCAAACCCGGCCCAGTACCACGGGTGGATGCCTCTTCGCGCCCGCTCGGCCTGAGCCATCGCGAGTGCCGCGTCCGGCGTCATTCCTCGCGCGCGGAGCGTGTGGAAGCGACGCATCAGGGAGGTGGTCGCCGCGTCGTCGACTCGCCAGAGACTGACGACCAGATCCGATGCTCCGGAGGCGAGGACGCCGCGCACGAGTCCTTCGATCTCGCCGCCGGCGTCGACGTGCGCCGCGCCGGTGTTGCAGCCCGAGAGGACCACCAGCGAGCCGTCCAGGGCCAGGCGTCGGAAGTCGATGGCGCGCAGCCACCCGTCGGCGAGCCGCACGCCGCTCATGGAAGGGGCGTCCGATCGAAATCGGCCGTGCGCGGCGATGTGGAGGCACCGCGGCGGCGTCCGCCAGCCCAACTCGTCGGCTCGCGCGGCATCTCCCGTCAGAAGGCGTGCGTCGCCCAGGGCGCGAGCGACGGCGCGTCCCTCATCGGCGATGCGGGGTGCCTGGGCGTCGGGCGCGGCAATGACGACGGATCGTCCGCGCGCCTGTCGAACGTCGGTCGCGAGGGCGGCCAGCGTCGGCGCGAGCGAGATCGGCACGCGTGCGGCGAGGGGCTTGCCATCGACCGGCAGCGCGGCGAAGGGAACGGCGTGCCACGGTCCGTCCGGCACGATGACGACGCGTCGCGCGCGTTCTAGGAGGTGGGCGACCGGAGCCAGCGTGACGGCCGAGAGCTCGCCGAGCAGTCGCGACGTGGTCGCCTCGAGACGACGGCGGTGTCGCGCGACGACCTCCGGGCCGAGCGCAAATCGGCCGATCTGGAACGAGAGCTCCTCGACGAGCGAGGCCACGTGCGGGCGCGAGCCGAGTCCCGTGACCGCGCGCACGTCGTCGCCCGCGTGGAACGCGACCCCGCCCGAGCCGTCGCCGAATAGAGACAGGACGAGCGTGTCGGCGGGCACGCTGCGCCGCAGCCGATCCAGGTCGAGTTCCGGCGCGAAGGCGGGTGCCGCATCGCCGATCGACGCCTCGGCCAACGCTCGTTCGGCCCGATGCAGAGCAGAGATCGAGACCGCGGTCGGTGCTTGCGGACCACGCAGGAACGCCGGGACGTCGTCGGACTCTAGGCGTCGCTCGAGCCGCGCCACGCGGGCGCGAAGTGCCGCGATGCGCTCGTCGTCTTCGTCGATCCGGTCGGCCGCGCCGAGCAGGTCGACCAGGGAGCGTGCGCGCCATCGCTCGACCAGCGCGAGCGCAGCCTCGGGGCCATCGCTCTCGAGCACGTGGCGCACCGCGCGCGCGAACCAGCCCTCGGAACCGCGGAGCACGGCGCGGCGCATCTGCTCGGGGCCGAGACCCGCGCGCACGTCTTCCAGTGCGGCAAGCGCCTCCGCGAGCGCCGCCGAGGCTGCGGACCGACGTCCGGCGGCATCCTCAACGAGGAAACGCACCGCCGCGGCGCCGTGGACCAGGCCGGGGACGCCAAGACGCTCTCCCTGCCGCCCCGCGGAGCGTGCGAGTCGGCGCGCCGTGACCACGTCGCCCTGCGCCAGCGCGCACCAGGCAGCGGCCGCGAGCGCCCGCGACCGCGCGGCGGGACGCGTCCGACCGTGCTCCGCGGCGGCGGCCTCCAGCAACCGACGCGCCTCGGTCGTCCGACCCTGCGCCGCGGAGGCCCGCCCGCGCAGCGCCAGTCGTTCGGCATGCAACGCCGGAGTCTCCTGCGGGAGCGCGCGACCGAGCAGTCGGCGCGCGGAGGCCGCGTCACCGCGTGCGAGCTCGATCCGGGCTGCCAGGAGCACGCCGCGCGCTCGCTCTGCAGGCGGCGTCGCCGCACCCATTCCCCGCCGCGCTGTCTGCACCGCGTGGCGCGCCTCGGGCAGCAGTCGAGCCCGCAGCAGCGCCTCGGCTCGATCGAGTCGCGCGAGTGAGGCCAGCGCGGGCGCGCCGGCGCGCCTCAGATCCGCTTCCGCCCCGCGTAGCTCGGCGTCAGCGGCCCCAAGACGCTCCTGCGCGACGAGCAACGCGCCGCGGTTGTACCGGCACCGCGCGGCCTCGCGGGCCGCTCCGGCCTCGGCCAGCTCGTCGGCGGCTGATGCGTACAGTGGCGCCGCCTCTTCGTACCGGTCGAGCAGCACGAGGGCGTTGGCTCGGTTCTGGGCGGCCATGGCCGCGTGCGCCCCGAGCCCTGCGGCACCGAACTCGGTTCTCGCCTTCGCGTAGGCATCGAGCGCGCCGGCCGGGTTGCCGCCCTCGTGGAGCGCTACGCCAAGGTTCAGCGCGGCGGCGGCCGCGAGCCCGCCCTCGCCACGTCGACGCGCGCCGCGCCGCACCGTTCGACAGAGGTCGGCTGCGGCATCGAAGCGTCCGACGCGCGCAAGCGACGCCGCGAGACCCAGCCGCGCTCCGTCCCGCGCCATGCCGCCGAGTCGCGCCACCGCGACCCGGTACGCCTTCACGCTCTCGGCGAACCGACCGTGACGCGTGTGGAATGACCCCGCGAGGCGCGCGGCGCGTCCCCGCGCCTCGTCCTCTCGCGACGCCGCGGCGAGACGCGAGAAGGCCGCCACGAGTCGCGCACCCCGACGGTCCGAGGCCGTGACCTCGGGGAGGAGTGCGCGTTCGGTCGCCTGCCACTCCGCACCGCGACCCCGGAGCGTCGCGCTCGGAGGCGCGCCGCCGCTGCGGGCAGGGCGTCGGACGAGGGCGAGCAATGGGGTCATGCGTCGACGACCAGCTCCGGGATGCGGAAGCGCGTGCCGTCGACGCTGCCACGCAGCGCGTAGACGCCGGGGCGCAGACCGCGCAGGGTGAACCGCCCGTCCGCGCGGAGCGGGGACTCGGCAACCGTCCGGCCCGCGGTCCAAGCGGTGACCTTGCCGGCGAGAACGGCATCGGGGTCGTCCTCGGGACCGAGCACCTGCGCGACGACGTCGACGCCGCCATTGCGTGCGATCAGGCTGGCGTCCAGCTCCCACTCGCCGAACGTCCAGAGCATGCGGCGGACGTCACCTGGGGCCGCTCGCACCGACGCCGCCAGCGCCGCGCCCTGATCGAGGACGAGCACGGCGTCGAGCTCCGCGGCGAGCGCGAGTCCCGCCGCGCGGTGGGTCGAGGCGTACAGCCGTTCGCCCGCGCGGACTTCCCGCGCGGGCGCAGCGGGCAGCGGTCCGGCCGCCACGGCGACCAACATGCGCTCGAGGCGAAGGAGTCGGGCCTCGCACGGTGCGCAGCCGGATCGCAGGTGGCTCTCCGTGGCGTCTCGCCGCGGACCGGCCAGCACGCCGTCGCGGTGATCTACGAGCCAACGCAGTCGTGGGTGGCGGATGTCCGTGTTACTCATCGAAGTCCCTCCCGAGCTCCTGCTCGAGTCGTCCCAGGCAGCGCGCGCGAGTGGGGCCGATGCTGCCGATCGGCATGTCGAGTGCGCCGCTGATGTGCGCGTACGACGGAGTGGGGTTCTGGAAGTAGAGGAGTCGCAAGAGCCGCTGACACCGGTCTCCGACCTGCGCCAGCGCTGCGCCGACGCGGCGTCGGTCCTCGAGCGCCCCCAGCACGTCCGACGGCTGCTCCTTGTCCTCCTCGCGCACCGGAATGCGGTCCAGAGCCCGTCGTTGGATGCAGTACCCGCGGATCACGCGGAGCGCCTGCAGATCCGCCGTGCGAGCGAGCCAACCGCCGACGCTCTCGGCCTTCCTCAATCGTGTGAGGTCCTGCACGGCGATGCGCCAGACGGTGCCGTGCACGTCGGCGGCGTCCGCGTCGGACAGACCCCGCTTCCGCGCCACCGCCCACACGAGCGGGCTGTAGCAGCGCACCAACTCGCACCATGCGTCTTCGTCTCCGTCGAGGCAGCGCCGTACCCACGCTGCGTCGCGCTCGCCCGCCGCCGCGCGTGAGCGCGTGGCGGAACCCGGCTCCGTCATCGCAGGAGCCGGTCGAGCTTCAGTCGGTTGCGATCGGTGAGGGCCTTCTCGACCTCGTCCGGACGCAACCATGGTTCGCGAGAGACGAGGAGCGCTGCTGCCGCACTGACCATCGGCGCCGCGAACGACGTCCCGGACGAACGCGCCCAGGTGCCGCCGGGGTACGGGCCGATGATCTTCTTCCCCGGAGCGGCCACGACGTTCCGGCCGTTGCCGTTGGAGAAGCGTGCGCCCTGCCCGCGGACGCCGAGGGCCGACACGCTGACCACACCGGGTAGGTTGCCCGGGAAGTCGACGCGACGTCGCCCGTCGTTGCCGGCCGCGACGACGATGACGACGTCGCGCTCGATCGCCATCTGCACGGCGTCGGCGACCGCGGGCGAGAATGCCCGCATCCCGAGGCTCATGTTGATGACGTTCGCGCCGCTCTCGACCGCGTAGCGGATCCCGGCCGCGACGCGACCGGAGGTGCCCGCACCGTTGGAGTCCAGCACGCGGACCGGGAGGATCCACGCCTCGGGTGCAGCGGCGTGCAGGATGCCCGCCACCATCGTCCCGTGGCCGAAGCTCTCGTCCACCTCGCCGTCACGGTCCGTGTCGGCGAAGTCGGGCCGCTCGGCGGCGCCGTCGACGTTCTCCACGAAGTCGTGACCGTTGAGGACGCGACCGTCGAGTGCGGTGTGGAAGCGGTCCACACCCGTGTCGAGCACGGCGATGACGATGTCCCGTCCGCGAGCCATCTGGTGCGCCGACTCCATCTTGATGGAGCGGAACGCCTTCTGATCCTTGAACGTGCGGCCAAATTCGCTGCCCACGACGATCGCGTTGGACTGTGAGCCCTCCGGCGTGCGCGCGACGCCCTCGGGCTCGACCGTGCACGCACCGAGCAGCTGAAGCTGCAGCCGCAGCGCCTCGGGCACCTCGCCGCCGCGGCCACGCCACGGTCCCTCGAAGGTCACCATCCCGTCCGCGATGACGTCCGCGTCGTAGCCCAACTGCCACAGCTCACCGGCGATGTCGGTCCCGGGCTCGGCGCAGACGACGTAGCGTCCCGGCACCCACGGCCACTTGTCGCCGCGCTTGCGGCGCCCACCAGGCATCTCGTTGAACGGCATGCGCCAGAACTGGTCCCGGCCGAGGATCGAGTCGTCGTTCAGGAGTTCCTTGAACGGGTCCTCCCAGGTGAGCTCGACGTCCGGCTCGAAACCCCAGGTGTCCTCGGAGTCGTCGGGGAAGGAGATCTCCCAGCCGTCGAGGTCCCAGTCGCCTTCATCCCAGTCGGAGTCGTCCCAGTCGGAGTCGTCCCAATTGCCGTCATCCCACTCAGACTGCCCGGGCATCGGGCACTCGTCGAAGAGGTCGAGCACCGATCCGGGGCGGCCGAAGCCGTGATCCGCATCCTGCGCAGGCGCCGGAGGGGCGCTCACGAGAAGTGCGGTCAGCGCGGTCGCCAACAGCGTGGCACGGTGTCTCCGGACGTGTGCGATGGGTGTCCGGACGGTTGCGATCCCGGTCGGGCGGTCGTGTCGCAGCATGATCCTCGTCTCTCGCTCGAGGCGCAGTACGGAGCGCCTCACGTGGATGGGTTCCACTGGGTTGCACTCTGATACGCGCTGTTTCGATTTTGCGTCCGCCACATTCCCCGACGGTGCGACGTCCGCTCCCGGACAGAGGTTACCTGCGTCGCGCACACTGTGTGGATGGACGTGGGGGGATCGACGTGGGGGGCCGCCGTCGCAACTCACTCCTCCATCGGATGTTGCGGCGCGGAGCGGAGCCCCGTCTCATCGGTCTCCCGTGCGGTCTCTCTATCTCCGTTACGTCCTCGGAAGCCGCAAGGTGGCTTGGCGCAACGTCGTCGGCTTCCTGGCCGTCGCGCTCTTCTTCGCCGTGGTCTACCTGCCGGACTTCCAGCTCGCCTCGGGCTCGAAGACGATGGTCTTGGACGGCGACGACAGCTGGGACGTCTACCAGGAGACCCGCGACTACTTCACCGACGACGAGTACATCCTCGTCGCGATCCAGCCGCCCGACGCCTGGACGCCGGACGGCATCGCCATGGTCGCGAGCCTGACCTCCGACCTGGAGGCGCTGCCCGGCATCGACTCCGTGCTGTCCCCGGCGACGGTGCCGCTGTTCCTTTCGCGCGCCGACGAGACGGTCGCACTGCACTCGCTGACCGACCCTGAGATCGATCTCGAGAAGGCCCGCCAGGAGCTCACGACGTCTCCGGTCTACGTCCGCAACGTGATCTCGGACGACGGCGAGGTCTTCAACATGCTGGCCTACCTCGCGGCCCTGCCGGAGGGGGAGACCAGCCGCGAGTTCCAGCGCGGTGTGGTGGGCGACGTCCGCGAGGTCATGACCGGGTATCGCGAGCAGGGCGCCCGCATCCAGGCGTCTGGCCTGCCGACGGTCGCGATCGACATGGTCGACTACATCGAGCACGACATCGTGACGTTCGGCTGGGCCGTCACGCTCTTCCTGCTGCTGTCGCTCTTCGTGTTCTTCCGTCGGCCGCGCTTCGTGATCCTTCCGGTCGTCACCTGCCTCATCACCGTGGTCTCGGTGCTCGGCGCCACAGTTGCGCTGAACATCGAGACGACCGTCGTCACGTCGAACATCAGCTCGCTGCTCTTCATCATCGGGATGGCGCACTCGATCCACCTGGTGGTCGCCTATCGCGAGTCACGCAGCGCGCATCCGGAACTGAGCCAACAGGACTCGATCCTCGCCGCCGTCGATGCGATCCGGCGGCCGTGCTGGTTCACGGCGATCACCACGTTCTTCGGCTTCATCTCACTCCTCTACGCCGACGTGAAGCCGGTGAAGGACTTCGCCGTCGTGATGGGCGTCGGCGTCATCGTCGCGTTCTACGTCTCGTTGATCTTCCTGCCCGCAGCGCTGTCGCTCTTCAGCGCGACCGAGGAACGGCTGAGTGAGAACTCGAGCCGGTCTCGCCTCCTGACGGCCTGCGCAGGCATCGCCATGCGGCACCGACCGCTGGTCTACGCGGTCTGCCTCGTGGGTCTCACGATCGCCGGCGTCGGCATCTCGAAACTGCGCGTGGACACGAGTTTCATCGACTACTTCGTCGAGGACACCGACGTCCACCAGGGCATCAAGTGGGTGGATCAGATCGGCGGCACGATGACGTTCGAGGTCATCCTGCCCGGCGGGCCCGAGAAGATGCACTGGCTCGAGAAGGAGAACTTCGAGCGCATCACGGCGCTGCACGACTTCTTCGACGCGCAGCCCGAGGTCGGCAAGACGATGTCGCTCGTCAGCTTCGAGCGCTACGGGCGGCAGCTCCTGTCGGTCGCGACGCCGTGGCTGAAGAACGTCCCGCCGAAACTGCTCTACATGCAGCTCGAGGCCCAACTCGCCGCGCAGCAGACGACGGAGGGCGGCGGGGGCGAGAGCGCCGCGCAGCTCGAGGACGCCGTCGCGATGGTGATGAAGCCTCGCGAACTCGACGACGGCACCAACGTGATGATGACGCGCGTTCAGGTGCGCATCCGCGAGACGACCGTCGACCTGCGTCGCCAAGAGTTCATCGATCGCACCGAGGCGTTCTTGGCGGAGAGCCCGCACTTCGACGGCGAGGAGCGCATCGTCACCGGGATGTTCCAACTGTTCACGCGCATGCTCGAGACGGTCGTCGGCAGCCAGGTGCGCAGCTTCGGCCTCGTGTTCGCGGCCGTCGGACTGCTGCTGATCCTGCTGCTGCGCCACGTCGGCGCCGGGCTGCTGATGATGCTCCCGAACGTGCTGCCGATCGCGACGGTGCTCGGCGTCATGGGCTTCGCCGACATCACGCTCGACATCATGACGATCACCATCGCCAGCGTGTCGCTCGGCCTCGCGGCAGACGCGACGATCCACTACGTCGTGCGCTTCCGGCGTGAGGTCCGCAAGAGCGGCGACTTCCACGAGGCGTGTCGCGTCGCGCACGCCTCGATCGGCCGCGCGATCCTGTACGCCGCGCTGACCGTCATCGCCGGCTTCTTCGTGCTCGTGCTCTCGAAGTTCACACCGACGATCTACTTCGGTCTGCTCGTCGGCATCGCGATGGTCGCCGGCATTCTGGCCGACCTGATCCTGCTCCCCGCGCTGCTGCTGACGTTCAAGCCGTTCCAAGCCGAAGCGGGGGCGGATGCGGGAACGGATGCGTAGTCGCGCGGCGAGGCTCGGCGTGCTGCTCGCCCTCGTCCTGGCTGCATCGGGGTGCGTGTACGTAGCGGAGACGTTCTCCGACTCGAAGCGGGTCCACAGAGCGGCCGAGCTGTTCGACGGAGGGGACGACTACGAGCAGCCGTTCGCCGACGACGACTACGGCTGGTGGCACGACTCCGATCGTTGAGTCGTCCTCGGTGCCATCACTCCGGCAGCCGTAGCTCCAGTCCCTTCTTGCCACCCTTGGCGGCCGCCAGAGTCACGACCTCGCGGATCACTCCGCCGCGTTCGACGATCGCGTCGATGCGCCAGACGCCGCGCGACAGGCCGCGCAGCTCGAAGTTCCCGTCGGCGTCGAGGTCAGCACGCCAGATGTCGTGCAGCGTGTTCGATCCGCGGAAGGCGCGAATGCGATACCCGATCGCCGGGTCGCCGTTGGCATCGAGGAGACGGCCGGAGATCGTCCGCTCGAGCTGCAGCCCAATGCGCAGCTTCGGCGTGCCGATCTCCACGTCGTCCACCTGCACACTCGCGAGGCCGTCGGCGTGCACGATCACGCTGACGGGCGCCTTGCGCTCCTCGGCGGTGAGGCCGCCGATCACGAAGACTCCGTCGGCGTCGGTCGTCGTCCACGCGGTCGCTCGCTCGGACGTCAGGAGTTGCACGCTCGCTCCGTGCACGAGCGCGCTACTGCGGCCGACGACGGTCCCCCGGAGCTCGCCCGCCTCCCGAGCTGCCTCCGTCGCTGGATCACGCCGACGACGCACGACGAGCTGCACCTCGGACTGTCCGGCGCGCACGTCGTCACCGCCCTGCAAGACCAGTTCGTTCTGCCAGCGGTCGAGCTCGATCGCGTAGCGGATGCCCCCGCGCACGAAGAACCGGAAGCTGCCGTCGTCGTCGGCCTCCACGCTCCGGTCCCACTCGATGCCCTCGTCCCCGACGTCGTCGAGCGGGCGCAGGTACAGGTCGGCGGAGTCGTACGGCTGCCCGCTCGACCAGACGATCTTGCCGCTGATCGTCGCGGCGCGGTCGAGCGTGATCTCGAGCGAGGTCTGCTCGGCGTCGATCTCGACTCGCGTGGGCTGCAGACCGGACGAGCGACGCGGCACCACCGCGAGCTCGTACTCCGCGACGAGCAGCCCCGTGAAGTCGAATGCTCCGTCCCGGAGTATGACGTGGCGCTTGCGGGCACCGCGACTCCGCCCCTCGGCCAGAGGTTCGAGCAGGAGCTCGATGCGTTCGACGGCGTTGCCGTCGGAGTCGATCACGCGGCCGGTGAGTCGGCG
Source organism: Planctomycetota bacterium (assembly GCA_021776825.1). Lineage (GTDB taxonomy): Bacteria > Planctomycetota > JAJSAM01 > JAJSAM01 > JAJVHW01 > JAJFFG01. Next base: position 122,137 of record JAJFFG010000051.1, on the reverse strand, counting down.
CGCCGGCTCGGTGACGATGCGCACGTCCTCGTCACCGGGGCCGAACGGCCCGGCGATCACCGTCGCGGCTCGGGACATGGCCGCCGTCCGGCCGACGAGCTCGATCCAGACCGCGCCCTCCGGCAGCTCGGTGAGGTGGAAGCGTCCGTCGGGACCGGTGACCGGGGTGGTCGGCTGGATCGAGTGCCACTGGTGAACGTAGGCGGCGGTCAGCTCGCCGTCTTCGTCGACGGGACGGATGATCACGTCGCCGACCGGTTCGCCTGCGGCATCAACGACGGTTCCCGACAGGGAGCGCGCGGCCTCCAACTCGAACGTCAGCGGCTCGTCCAGCGGCGGATACAGATCGTCGATCTCCGCGCGGACGAAGCCGTCTGCGATCACGGCCACCTCGGCGTAGCCACTCGACGCCGGGATCGAGAAGGCGCCGTCCGAGTCCGTGCTCGCGACCTGTGTGCCCTTCAAGAGGATCGCAGCGCCCGCGACTGCCGTGCCCTCCGACGTGACATGGCCCGAGATGATCGGTAGTGGTCGGAGCACGACGTCGACCGAGTACCCCTCCGCGTCGCGCGATGGGTCGAGCTCCACCGTGGCCGTCGTGACCTCGTGACGCGCGTCGACCGCGGCGACGAAGAACCTCTCCGAGTCCGAGTAGAGTTCGACCGCCGTGTCGAAGTGGCCGTCAGCGGTCACGGTCGCCAGATCGCGCCATAGGAAGTCGCGCCGCAGCGACACCGGGTGCTGGTCGCCCTCTCCGTCTTCCGCGAACACCTGGAGCCCACGCAGGGTCACGCCGTCCGACGTCGTGACCCTGCCGCGCACGCGGACCCGTCGCCCGCCGAGGCTCGTCTCGATCTCCTGAACGGCGGTCTCGCGGACGCGAGGCTCGAAGTCCACCGGCAAGAGCGCCGTGACGTCGATGGTCCCTTGCTCTCCCGGTCTGAGCTCGACCGCGTTCACGTCGCTCGGATCGTCCGCCTCGAGCACGGTGTCGTCGATCTCCCGCATGGCGCGGTTCCCGCCCTCGGCTGGAACTGCCACCACCGCCACGCGACCCGGGGCGACGTCGTCCATGTGGTAGCGACCGTGGGCGTCCGCCGTGGCCGTGGCCGTGCGGAACCCGCGTTGCCGGTCCGAGGGGAGGGTGATCGCGCGCACGATCGCGTGGGGTGCGGCGCCGTCCGACCAGGTTACGGTGCCGCTCAGCGTGGCGGCGCGCCGCAGAACGATTTCGAGCTCCGGGGACTCACCCTCGAGCAGGGCGCGCCCCCAGGCCTCGCGCGACGACGACAACCTCCAGCCGCTCGGTGGTCTCGGCATCACCGACAGTGGCGCTCCGGCCGGGATCGGCGGAAGTGTCCAGCGACCCTGTGCGTCCGCGACGACGGTCGCGGCAACGTGCCCGCACTGGTACGCGACGACCACTGCAGCGACCGGATCGCCACCGTCGACGTCGATCACCCGGCCGCGCACGGTCACTTCACTGCCCACGACGAGTCGGACGTGGTCGACGGCGGGCACGGCGACCGACTGCAGCCCGAACAGCACGCCCCCCGAGCGACCATGAACCACGTCGATCGTGCCGGGCGGCAGCCGGTCGAACGCGAACGTGCCGTCCGCCGCCGACGTCGTGCGATGCCAGAGCGCCGCGCTGTCCGCCCGCTCCCCGTGGTGCGAGTCCCAGACGCGCGGACGGCGGCGCGCCAGCACCACGGCGCCCGCGATGGGGCGTCCGGCCGCGTCGACCACGATGCCCTCGAGTCGCTCGGCCTTCGGCAGAACGAAGCGCAGCTCGTTGTCGGCAGAGAGGAGCATGTGGATCAGCGCCTCGACGACGCGCGCGTGCCCCGGCGCGCTGACGGCCACGGTCAGAACCTCGCGGGCCGGCACGTCGACCGTGGCGCGCCCCTGCTCGTCGAGCGGCACGGTCACGATCGGCTCCGGGAACGGATCGACGCGACTGCTCTCGGTCCCACCCCAGCCCCAGCGGAGCTCACGATAGACCTGCGCCACGGCCCCGGGCACCGGCGCGGCGTTCTCGTCGGTGACGAGCAGTCGCAGCGCTCGCGTGGGACCGAGTACGAGATCGCCGATGTCGCGCCGCTCGCCGGGGACGACGGCGATCGACGGAACGTGGAGCGTCGCGCAGCCCTCGGCCGCCACGCGCACCTCGTGCGCGACTCCCGGCGGGACGTCTCCGAGCTCGAACGCGCCCCAGGCATCGGTCGTCGCCTGCGCGACCTGCTCTCCGTCGCGCAGCAGGCTCACCGCGTGTCCCGCGATCCCGGCGTCGTTCTCGTCATCGACGACGCGTCCCACGATCGACCCTGTCCGCCCGGCGCCGACGCGCGTGTCCGCCCGATGTCGTACGGGCTCAGTCTCCCGAACGACGGGCTCACGCGCGATGGGTACGGACTCCTCGTCATGGGAACCGCGCCACGCGAGCACGGCGACGATGACGATCGCCACGAGCACCACCAGACCGATCACTCGCCGCATGGTGTCCGTCGCTGCCTCCCGCTCCCCGCGCTCAGTCTATTGGACGCGCGACAGGGTCGGCACTCGCGGCGATCAGGGTCGGTCGTCGCGGATCTCCCGCTCGGCGCCGCGTGCGGACTGGCGCACCAGGCGGTTCCGGTCGTCTCGCAGGGCGCGGATCGCGGGCAGTGCGGAGGCGGCCGCCCATCCGATCTCGCCCAGCGCGTGCAGACCGGCGCGCTGGAGGCCGGGATCGTCAGTCTGGAGCAACTCCACGAGCGCGTCGACGTGCGCCGCGCCGTCCCGTCCGAGTCGACCCAGCGCGCCGGCGGCATCACGCCGTTCGTTGCGCGTTCCGTGGGTGAGCAGTCGGGCCGCCTCGTCGAACAACTCTCCGCTGTCGCCGGTGAGGGCCCCGATCGTGGCGAGGACCTCCAGCCGGCGGCTGCCGTCCGCGAGCGCGGCCGCGTGCCGTCGGATCGCTGGAACGGCGGATCGCGCCTCCTCCCCCTGGCTGGCCAGCGCCTCGACGGCGAGATTGGCGTCTCCCTCGCCTCCGGTCTCCATGAGTGAGACCAGCGTCTCGGTGAGGCCGGGGATCCCGTCGGCCCGAACGGTCAACGCGATGAGCGCGTTGCTGCGGACGCCTGCATCTGTATCCAGCACCGCGGTCCGATACGCATCGCGGATGCCGGGTAGGTCGTTGGGAGCGTGGAACAGCGCCTCTGTTGCGCGGTACCGCACGGCGACGTCAGAGTCGGCGAGGGCCAGATGGTGCAACTCGACGTCCCTCTCGGGATCGGCTCCGCCCGATGTCCAACGCTTCAGCAGCCGACTCGCCGCGCGACGCACGCGCCTCTCCGGATGTCGCAGCGCGGGCGCGAGGTCGTCCGCGGAGATCGCCCAGGACATGAAGTGCTCCGCGGCAGCCAGGCACCCCGCGCCGACCACCCACGCGTCTGCGTCGTGAAGCGCAGCCAGGAGATCCGCCTCCTCGGGCTCCTCGCCGGCGAAGCACTGGACGCGTGCGGTCAGTCGCACGAGTGGGTCCGGGTCAGCGCACACTCGATGCCGCTCAACCTCGGGGAGCGCTTGACGATGGGCGAGGTTTCGGAGCGCAGCGACCCGCACGTCGGGGTCGCGATCGTCGACCAGCGCGTCGAGGAGTCTCGTCGGCGTGGCCGTCGCGGCGGCGGCGCGGAAGCGAGGTTCCCATGCGTCCACCCGGCCGTCGATGCTCGCATCGATGAATGCCAGTAGCTGTCGAGCCAGTCGCGCCGCGGCCGTCTCGCCGCCAGGGTTCTCGACCCACCGCAGCTCCAGCACGTAGCGCCCGTCCCGCACGATCACAGCGGCTTCACCGACCATCTCGGAGATCCAGTAGCTCCGCGACGCCGTGTGCGCCGTGTGTCCGTCGATCTCGATCTCGTCCCACTGCGCCTCGACGACACCGCCTCGCTGCATCTTCGGGTGCGACGGGACGATCTTGTCCCGCGCGCGCGCCGCCTCCACGCACGCCTCGAGCAGATCCTGCGCTCCCGTTTCGTCGCGCGCGGCGAGCAGGTGCCCGCGCACCTGGTGCCGCATAGGGCCGCCCTCGGCGGAGAATCGCTCCGCCTCGAGCAACGCGTTGCGCGCTCGCTCGCGCGACTCCGGCGTCGCCGGCTCGAGCAGCGCGAGGAACGCGGGCGCGGGCAGCGTTGTGCCCTCGGTGGACTCCCACCAGGTCGCGAGCCAGTCCTCCACGCGACGTCGGATGGATCCGGTCCCGGCGGGAGCCGGAGGCGGCCCGGGCCAGGTCTCCGGCGCGACGATCTGCGGGAGCGCCGGCGGCTCGGCGGCGAGGCGCCTCAGAGCGACATCGCGCCCCAGGCGCGCGAAGGCGGACTCGACGAACGCGCGCCCGTGTACGTACGGGAACACCATCCGCAGCGCGTCCGCCCGGACCTCGAACAGGAGGTACATGTCCTTGACCGGGGAGTCGTTCTCCGTCGGGGTCATCCGCGGCACGGCCTCAGTCAGATCGCGCCGCTCGGCCACACGCGCCGTCACGAGCTCGGCGTGCCCCTCCAGCACCGCGCGCCGCGCCAGCACCGCCTCCGGCGAGCGTGCGGCACGGATGTAGCCGGACAGCCCTAGTGTCCGGTGCTGCGCCACGTGAACGAGCTCGTGGATGAGCACGACATCGAGCAGATCGGCGCCGAGCGGATCACCGCGCGGCACCATGATGTCCATGATGGAGCCGAGTAGGTCCTCATGGGGAGCGCGGTCGAACTCCTCGCGGCAGATCCAGATCCCGCCGTCGCGATCGACGTGTCCGAGAGTACCGTGCGTCGGACCGGGCTCCACCGGCGCCTCGATGCCCATCTCGTCGTTCGCCGCGGCGAACATCGCGCCCAGCTCCGACCGCGTGGCGACCGACACGTCGATGCGCCCGCCGAGCGACACACCCAACTCGCGCTCGACGTCCGGGCGGAGCACGGCGATCCGTGCGCGGAGCATGTCGACGTAGGGGTCGGGTTGTGGCGGGTGCCACAACCCACGCGCGACGCCTGCGAGCACAGCGAGGACGCCGCAGACCACCGTGACCCATCTCGACACGTTGTGCGCCCTTCGCCCCCGAATTGGCCGTGCGGATCGAGGCGCCTGCGACGCCTCGGAACCGCGAGGATACGGGTCGTGGAACCTCAGCGGGGCCAGAGTGTTCGCAGGCGGAATCGCATCAGGCGTCGCGCGGTGGCGCGGCCGAGGACGGGGTGCGCGCGGAGGCGGGCGCGGAACATGGCGAGGGTGAGTGGCTGCGTGAGGAAGACGGCGACCGCGTTCTCGTACTGCGGATCGTCGAAGGAGAAGGCCATCGGGAAGCGCTCGCGGAAGCGCAGGTCCTGACAGAGATCCGACGACTCGAGCTCCGCGCGCCACGTGAAGTTCACGACCAGAGCACCGCCGGGGCGAACGTGCTTCGCGAGGCGTCGCCACCATGGACCCGAGAGGTCGGCCGGGCGAACCGGCTCGCCATCCGACTCGGTGAAGAGGTCGTCGATCACCAGATCGAACCGGGTGCGCGCGTTCGCGCGGAGCCACTGACGCGCATCGGCGTGGACGATCTCGGCGCCAGTTGCATCGAGGCCGAACCAGGTGCGCGCGACCTCGAGCAGTTCCTCGTCGAGCTCGACCCCCACCATGCGATCCGGCGGCGCGAGGTCGGCCAGCAGTCGCAGCGCGGCGCCACCGCCGACACCGAGCAGCAGCACGTCGCGGGCACCGTCGGGCGCGACGGCGAACGTCGGGAGCGCGAGGTGATCCCACACCGCTCCGGTCAGCGGCCGAACGGGGCTCCACGACGAGTGCAGCACGCCGTCGACCACGAGGCGGCGCGTGCGTCCTGCGCCACGCACCTCGATCGAGCGCCCGTCACGCCCGCCCGACCAGAGCAGGCTCACGCGCTCTGCCAGCGCTCGAGGAGTCCCGCGAGCGGCGCGCGCAGGTGGTCGGCGGGCTCCTCGTCGAGAGCGCGCGAGACCGCCGCGCGCAGTTCGTCGGTGGGGGAGACGTCCTCCAGGGCGTCGACGACCGCGAGCCGGACCTCCGGACGTCCGTCTTCGAGGCCCTTCACCAACGCGTCGTGGCCGTCGGAGTCCCGCTCCTCGAGGAGCCCCAGGGAGCGCAGCGCTTCCGCGCGGACGCGCGGCGTGTCGTCCTGCGCTAGGCGCGCGAGCAGCTGATCTCGCGCGGGGGTGTCGGGGCCGACGCGTCCGAGCGCGCCGGCGACGCCGTGCCGCACATCGGCTTCATCGTCCATGGCGGCCATGGTCAGGGCGTGCACGATGGTGCCGGCATCGTCGCCGTGCTGCTCCTGAGCGAGCGCCCAGACACAGCCGACGCGGACGGCCTTCGACTCGTCGGCGAGGCCCTCGAGCACGGCGGGTATCGCAGCGGCACCGAGCGTCTGGAGCGCGGCGCGCGCGGCGTGCGGCACGTAGCTCCCGGGATCGTCGAGGATCTTCACGAGCTGACGCGCGGCAGCGTCGGGATCGGGATGCTGGTCGCGAAGGAGGTGCACCGCTTCGAGCCGTGTGGGCTCGTCTTCGGCGGCGATCAGTTCGCGGGCGCGCTCGACGGGATCGGTCATGGCTCTATCGGATCTCCTTGGTCGGCCGGTCTTCGTCGGCGCAGCACCCAGAGTGGCGCGGCGATCAGCGCGAGAGCGGGGGGAGCGAGCAGTGCACCGAGGGGCGCCGGGCCGCCCGACATCGCGAACCCGAAGCCGATCGCCGCCGACACGGCGCAGGCGCCCGCCAGGATCAGCAGCACGAGCGGAAGGTCCGCGAGTGTGATGGGGAGGGGCCGTCGGCCGTCGTCGGACTGCACGAGGGCCGTTCTACTCGAAGCCTGCGGCGCGTGGGATACTCCGCGCGCCGTGCTCCGCAGAACCCTCTCCGCCGTGCTGGATCTCGGGCTCGCTCTCGGGCTCGCCCTCGGTCTCGTCGCCGCGCTGGGCACACTGACCGCGTGCGCGACGCCGCAGCGGCCCAAGGGACCGCCGGGCCGGGCCGTCATCGTGCATGCCGCGGATCGCGGCGCCGATGCCGCGACGCTGGGCCAGCGTCTGGAGCAGGACGGCTTTGTCGTCGCGCTCGTTCCGGAAGGACCGTCGGTGAGGAGCGCATCGTCGGCGGCGATCTACGCGGCCGCCCGTCGCCCGCACCTGGTCGAGATCCTGACCGAGGCCGTGCGCCCGTATTCAGACGTGACCGTGCTCCCGTTCCGGCAGGCCGGGCCGGAGGGCACCGACGTCGTCGTCTGGCTCGTCGCGACCGTCGATCGGTAGGCGCCGGAATCGCGGAGGGCCCGGAATCGCGGAGGGCTGGAATCGCGGAGAGCCCGTCCAGGGAAGAACAGGCCCTCTCGTGCACTCGGTGCTGTCGCGCGACCTAGTTGCCTAGTGTGCGGACAGCTCTCCGGCGACTTCTAGGAAGAGTCCACACTCTTCTTCTCGTGCTCGGCGCATGAGCTCGCGCAGGGCGTTGCGGAAGTTCCGCGCAGCCTGCTCTCGCGTCTCTGAACCCTCGTCGGCCAGAAGCATGCGTCCGATCGAGGCCCGGACCGCGCTGCACGATTCCGCCAGCGTGATCAATCTCTCGTTCGTCATGGGGGCTCTTCTCTCGAGGCTGGGGGGCAGCGGTCCCCGGCTCACCACCTATCGGTTCCCGTGCCCCTCACGCTGTAGCGCGGCGCCGCTCTTCGTGCTGTGTACGATGCCGCGATGAGCGACATCCGCACCGGCAGCACCTCCGATCCCCTGACCGTTCCGGAGGCCGCGCTACGCCGTCGCAGCGTCCGCCACTTCACGAACGATCCGATCCCGGACGACGTCCTCGACCGGCTCCTCGAGCTGACGCTCGCTGCGCCGAGCTCGTGGAACCTCCAGCCGTGGCGGATCGTGCTGATCCGCGATCCCGAGCAGCAGAAGGAGTTGCGCGCCGCGTGCTACGGACAGCCGCAGCCCGAAGAGGCACCCGTCTCAGCGTGGCGGCGATCCGGGACGACTCCCCCGTTCGCGCACGGTCTTCGACGGCGACATCACCGAGCCGTGGCCCGCGGCCTGAGTCGTTTCCTCCCCACGCAGTGGAGAGAGGGCTCGACGTCGTCGGAACCCCGAGTCGCGCGCGGAGTTGCTCTGCCGAGCCTGCGTGATGGGATTCCTGTGTGATGGGATTTCTGGATGACGGGGTGGGCGGACACCCGTATGTTCGGTGATTCGCCCTTCTCGGTGACTTCACCGGATGGGCATCCGCCATGCAGACCTTCCCCTTCACCGGCCGACTCGACCTCCCGCTTGCGTGCCTGCTCGTCACCGAGCGGCACCACGCGCTCGCGAATCGCACGGTGCTGGTCACCGACGTCGCGCAGGACGTGCTCGACCTCGTCGACCACCTCGACGTGGACGCCGAGGACCTCGACGGTCTCGACGACTTCGAGGAGGCCGTGGCCGAGGCGATGGATGCGCTCGTCGAGGCCGATTGGCTTCGGCGGCGGAACTATCGCGGCGTGCTGCGCTTCACGACTCCGCCGCTCGGCGAGGACGCGCTGGCGTGGATCCGCTCGCGTCTGTCGAGCGACCCGAAGCGCCTCCACGACTTCGACGAGCTGACCGAACAGGTCACCGAGTTGGTGCTGGAGCGGTACGGCGAGGGTGTCGAGGACGACGTGACGGCTGAGGTCGGGTAGCCGTCACGGCGATTGCGGGGCGCGTAGTTGGTGGGCGTGCGTCGCGAGATGCGGCAATCGCCGCGCCCGCTAGTGTTGTTGGTCGGCTCCGCGGGTGCGAGGGCTCTCCCTCGAGAGCCACCGTGTCGGCCGCACCCTTGCGTGGCCTCCATCCCCGCGTCACGGCGCTTGCGCTGACGCGCAACCGCAGCGCCCCGGGGGTCACGGCGATTGCGTAGGGCGTGGTACGTGGGCGCGCGTCGCATGAGTGGCAATCGCCGCGCCCGCAGTTGTTGTTGGTCGGCTCCGCGGGTGCGAGGGCTCTCCCTCGAGAGCCACCGTGTCGGCCGCACCCTTGCGTGGCCTCCGATTCCCGCGTCACGCTGCTTGCGCTTGGGCGCAACCAGCGCGCCCCGGGTGAGGATCCGAGTCCGTCTCTCCTCCTCCAGCCAAGCGGGTGCGCTTCGTCAATGACGCCGTAGGGGCGGACCCCCTGGTCCGCCCCGCCCGCTGGGGTGGCTCGATGGATGTGGGTCCGATGGCGCACTGCGCACGACCCTCGTGATCCGGACGGCCGTCGGTCGATGACGCTGCTCCCGACCCGGGTCGCGCCAGCTCCATGACGCCGTACGGGCGGATCTCCTGATCCGCCCTGCCGACGCGCGGGGCTCGCGCTGTTGGGGGGGATGGCGGTCGGCGGGCCGTTGGCGTCGATCGGACGGCGGCCGGTCGACGGCGTTCGTTGCTCAGGGCTGCGCGGAGGTCGTCGACCGACGGCCGTCCGCATCGCCAGAGACGCTCGCGGTGCGCCGTCCACCCGTCACGACCGCGCGACCCCAGCGGGCGCGGGCGGCCCACGGGGTCCGCCCCTACTGTGAGGGGCTGAGCGCCCTCATTTCGACCGCTGCAGAAACGCGCCCGTCCGTGTGTCCACCCGCACGCGCTCGCCCATGTCGATGTACGCCGGGACCTGGACGATCAGCCCGGTCGACAGCGTCGCGGGCTTCGTCTGCGCCGCGGCCGTCGCGCCCTTCATGGGGGGCGTGGTCTCGGTGATCTCGAGGTCGACGTGGGCCGGAAGGTCGATCGCGATCGGACCGCCGTTCCAGAGAGTGATGCTGACGCCCTCGATGCCGTCGAACAGGTAGAGCCGCGACTCGCCGAGATCGTCGTGCGCGAGCTGCATCTGCTCGTAGCTCTCGGTGTCCATGAAGTGCGCAAAGCGATCGTCGCTGTACAGGTACTGGCAGGGCAGCCGGTTGACGTCGGGCTCCTCGACGCGATCGCCGCCGCGGAACGTCTTGTCGACGACCGTCCCGTCGAGCAGCGACTTCAGTCGCGTCTTGACGATCAGCCCCGACGAACGGGCCGAGGGTGTGTTGAAGCTGACATCGACGATGCGCCAGGGCTTCTCGTCGAGCTCGATCAGCACGTTTCGCTTGAAGTCGCTCGTGGACAGCACGGGAACTCTCCGGAGGTGGCTCACGCAGGCTCAAGATCGGCTCGTCATCTTGCGCCACCAGCCCGCTTCGTGCGACAAATGCGACTGAAGTCATGGGCTACGCGTGACGAGTGATCCCTGGGAAGACGGTCACCGTGCGCTGGGAGGTGAGTCGTGAAGGCATCTGATCTACTTCTGCGTTGTCTCGAGGCCGAGGGCTGCGAGTACATCTTCGGCGTCCCCGGCGAGGAGAACGCCGACGTCATGATGTCGCTCCTCGACTCCAAGATTAAGTTCATCGTCTGTCGTCACGAGCAGGGCGCGGCGTTCATCGCCGACGTCTACGGGCGCCTGACCGGCAAGCCGGTCGTGTGCCTCGGCACGCTCGGTCCGGGCGCCACCAACCTGCTCACCGGTGTCGGCGACGCGAACATGGATCGCGCCCCCTGCATCGTGCTGACCGGTCAGGCGTCGACGTCGCGCATGCACAAGGAGTCCCACCAGGCCATGGACCTGGTGAAGGTCTTCGAGACCTGTGTGAAGTGGGGCGTCTCGGTCGTTCACCCCGACTCGATCCCCGAGATCGTGCGCAAGGCGTTCCGCGTGGCGACGACCGACAAGTACGGCGCTTGCCACATCGACCTGCCCGAGGACGTCGCCAAGCGGCAGACGCTCGCGCAGCCCATCCCGCCACGTCCGGTGCCGCGTAGCGCGCCCAACCCGGAGATCGTTGCGACCGCGGCGGACATGATCCGCAACGCCGAGTTCCCCGTGATCCTGACGGGCAACGGCACGCTCCGAAACCACGCCTCGGATCAGCTCCGCGCCTTCGCGCGTCAGAACCAGATCCCGGTGCTGAACACGTTCATGGGCAAGGGCGGCTTCCCGCCGTCCGATCCGCTGTGCCTGTTCACGATCGGCCTCGGTGCTCGCGACTGGACGGTGGCCTGCGTCGAGAAGTCCGACTGCGTGATCTCGGTCGGGTTCGACATGGTCGAGTACCACCCCAAGGCCTGGAACAAGGGCAACAAGAAGAACATCATCCACATCGATCAGAGCGCCGCGGAGATCGACGACAACTACCGCACGGCTGCCGAGATCGTGGGCGACATCGGTCTGTGCATGAACGCTCTCGCCGACGCGACCGAGGGCATGACCGGCCCGTCGCCGGAGCTCTACGCACCGTTCCGCGAGAAGATGCTCGAGGACTTCCGCAGGCACGACGACGACACCGGCCTTCCGGTTGCGCCGCAGAAGGTGCTCTCGGACGTCCGTCGCGTGATGGACGACGTCGACATCATTCTGTCCGACGTCGGCGCCCACAAGATGTGGATCGCGCGCTACCTCCAGACGGAGGAGCCGAACACGATCCAGATGTCGAACGGCTTCTGCTCGATGGGCTTCGCCCTCCCGGGCGCCATCGCCGCGAAGATCGTCCATCCGGACCGCAGGGTCCTCGCGATCTGCGGCGACGGCGGCGTGATGATGAACATCCAGGAGCTCGAGACCGCCGTCCGCGAGAAGCTCAACATCGTGGTCATGGTCTGGGAGGACAGCCAGTACGGCCTGATCCGCTGGAAGCAGACCGCGCAGTTCGGCAAGTGGTCGCACATCGACTTCACGAACCCCGACTGGATGAAGCTCGCCGATGCGTTCCACATGGCCGGGTTCATGGTCGAAGACGCGGCCGACGTCGGTGCGACGCTCGAGAAGGCGTTCACTGCGGGTCGTCCGGCCCTCGTCGTCGTGCCGATCGACTACTCCCAGAACATGAAGCTCACCGCGAGCCTGAAGGACATCCCGGTCGACGTCGTCTGCGACGCGCTCGGCAATGTCGATCTCTTCAAGGGTCTGCCCAAGCAGTACCGCGAGATGATGGCCGAGGAGATGGACGAGCGGACGTACGAGCCCGGCGCGACGATCTTCTCGGAGGGCGAGGCCGGCGCCGAGCTGTTCGTCATTCACGAGGGTGAGGTCGTCGTCGAGGTCGGAGGCCAGGAGGTGGCGCGCATCGGCGCCGGCGGAGCGTTCGGTGAGATGGCCGCGCTCTCGGCGGAGCCTCGCTCCGCGACGATCCGAGCCAGTGCCGAGACCACGGTCAGCGCTTTGGACGGCCCGGCCTTCCGTACACTGGTCTCGTCGCAGCCGGCCATGGGACTCGCGATCGCTCGCACGCTGGCGCAGCGTCTCGCGAAGGCGACGGCCAAGTAGCTCGAGGCTCTCGAACGACACGGCGGCGCGTCGCGATCTCGGTCGCGGCGCGCCGCTTCGCTTGACCGGCCTGAATGGGGCAGGATCCAAGCCCAGATGAGGACTCTCACATCCTCAAGTCAGCCTGCGAGGGCGTCCGATGGGACGGTGTTGGATGGCATCCTCGCTCGAGGACGTCGTCCGCCGACGGAGAGACCGGAGGGCGAGGCGTTGCGACCGAACGGGACACGCGAGGGGTTCACGATCGTCGAGCTGATGATCGTGGTGACGATCATTGCGATCATCGCAGCCATCGCCGTGCCGAATCTGATCTCGTCGCGCCTGAACGCGAACGAGGTCGCGGCCGCGTCGTTGATCCGCACCGTGACGACGGCGCAGCAGCAGTTCGTCCAGAGCGGTAAGGCCGACGAGGACAGCGACGGCGCCGGCGAGTTCGGCACGTTCGCCGAGATGGGGGCTCGCATCGGCATCCGTGGCGGCGCGGCTCGCGTGCCCACGGATCTGACGCAGTCGCTCGCCCTCGTCAACGCCGCCGGAGAGGTGCAGCGCAACGGTTACATCCTGCGCATGTACCTGCCGGGTCCGGGGGGTCAGGCCGAGCGCGAGCGTCCCTTGGGCGGCATGCCCGCCGGAGTGCTCGATCCCAACCTGGCCGAGACCTACTTCGCTTGCTACGCGTTCCCGTTCGATATCGGCGTGACGGGCAACCGCACGTTGTTCGTCAACGAGCGCAGCCAGGTCGTCTCCTCGGACGATCTGACGTACGAGGGGACGAACTGCGAGTTCATCCTCGGCGGCAACGCATTGACGAACGGTGACATCGAGAAGATCGGCGGCGGGCTCGCGGTCGGCGTCACCGGGGCCGACGGGAATGTCTGGAAGCCCGTCAACTAGCGCTGATCGTCCTGAACGGTCCAGGCGCTCACCTCGGCGGCACGCTCTCGAGGCCTCGTGAACGATCCGGGTTGGCTCGCCGACTGCGGTATCCTCCCGCCGGATGTCTGCTGCACGCCTGCGCGCGACGGTCGAGACGATCGGCACTCTCTTCGCCGCACTCTTCGCCTTCGTGCCGTTCCTACCGCGCCTGGCGCGCTCCCTCTTCACGGGACGGCGTGATCGTGAACGCATGCTCACCGTCCTGCGGTCGGGACTGCACGCGGGAGCCTCCGAGCCCCCGGAGCCATCGGGGTCGATCCGGCACGTCCTCCTGATCGCCGGCGAGCCCTCGGGCGATCTGCACGCCGCTGACCTGGCTACGGCGTTGCTGCGGCAGGATCCAACGATCCGTCTCGTCGGGCTCGGTGGTCCCCGCATGGAAGCGGCCGGCGTCGAACTCGTCGAGGACCTCGTCTCGGCGCCCGTCATGGGCGTCTTGCCGGTGCTCAAGAAACTGCCGTTCTTCCTCGGTCTCTACCGGCGTCTGCTCATCCGGCTCTCCGAGGACCCACCGGACGTCGTCGTCGGGATCGACTACCCGGGGTTGAACCTGCGTGTCGCGAAGGCTGCCAAGCGCCGTGGCATCCCGTTCGTCGACTACATCGCGCCGCAGGTCTGGGCGTGGGCGCCGTGGCGTGTCCACTCGCTCGCAGCGTCCGTGAACCGAGTCGTCACCATCCTGCCGTTCGAGGAGCCGATGTTCCACGCCGCGGGAGTCGCGGCGAGCTACGTGGGACACCCGTTGTTCGAGCATCTTGCCGAGCGTCCGCCGGACGAGGACTATCGATCGGCGCTGCGTTCGTCGATCCCCGAGGGCGGTTCGCTCGTCGCGCTCCTTCCGGGCAGTCGCAGCGCCGAGGTCGCCGCCAACCTACCGCTCATGCTCCAGGCTGCGCAGATGGTGCAGGCCCACACGCCCGGAGCGCGGTTCGTCATCGCGCTCGCCGCCGAACGGTTGCGTCCGCTCGTCGAGGCCGCACTGCATGACGCGGCGGTCGGCGGTGTGAGCCTCGCGGACCCGCGATACGGCGACGACGTCATGGCGGCTGCCGACGCGGCCATCACGGTCTCCGGAACGGCCACCCTGCACCTCGTCGCGCACGGCACGCCGGCTGTCGTCATCTACCACGCCACATGGAGCGCGCGCATGCTGGGCGATCTCCTTCTCGTCTCGCCGTTCATCGCGCTCCCGAACCTCCTGTCCGGCGAGGAGGTGCTGCCCGAGATGATCGTCGACTCCGGCGACGTGCAGCGCATCGCGAACAGTGCGCTCGGGCTCATGCCGGGAGGCCCCTCGCGCGAGCGGGCGATCGCCATGCTCGACGAGGTGCGTCGGCGGCTGCATGTTCCGGGCGCCGCGGATCGTGCGGCGGCGTGGGTGCTCGCGACGATCTAACGTCGCGGGCTACGCGGTCGTGGAGCCGTCGGAGGCGGAATCGACCGCCGCCGTGTCGTCCGCCGCCGTGTCATCGGACGGGCGCTTGTCGGACTGGGGCGTGTCGGACTGGGGCTCATCTGACGGGGCCTCGTCGGAGCCCGGCACGGCGTCGGTCTCGCCCTCGGTCGCTTCTTCGAGTGCCTCTCGGTCGGCCTTCAGTCCGTCGAGGATCTGCGAGACGCGGATGGCGCCGGCGATGGACTCGTCGAACTGGAACTTCACACGCGGCGAGCGCCGCGTGTCGAACGACTTCGCGATCGCGCGCGAGACCGGGCCCGACGCATCGTCGAGCGCGTGCTGCGCCTTCGAGCGATCCCCACCCTCGGCCATCGTCGACCAGAAGATGACCGCGTGCGAGAGGTCCGATGCGAGCTTCACCCGCGTCAGCGTGAGGAACGTCAGCCGCGGATCGTGCAACTCGTAGAGGACGACCTGGCTGGCACGCTGGAGCGCGAGCTTCTGAAGTCGCTTGATTCGGATCTCGGATGGCATCGCGCGACTCCCGTCCCGGCCCGGCGCTGCACACGGCATCGCGCCAGGCTCAGAGCACCTCGATCTGTGCGTCGAGCACGACGGCATCCCGTTCGTGTTCGAGCGTGTTCAGCACCTTCTGCAGCATCGACTCCGCGTGGCGTCCCTCGTTGCTGACGCACGCGATCCCGATTCCGGCCCGATTCCAGGTCTCCTGGCTCGAGACCTCGGCCGCAGCCACCCCGAACGTGCGCCGCAGCCGCTCGAGCACGCTCTTGACGACCCGCCGCTTGTCCTTGAGCGAGTGAGCTGCCGGGATGTCGAGCTCGACCTGGAGAACGCCGACGAACATGGTGGGGAGGCAGGGTAGAGGATCACGGGGCGGGGTCGACTTCTGGGAGGGGTCGGGGTCTGGCGGGCGATGGCGAGACGGCGGATCACGCCGAGCCCGACCGCGAGGAACGCGGGGCACCGCGAGGATCATCGCCGGGAGCCGTGGAACTCACCGGCGTCGTCCGCTGAGCGCCGACCACCCGCACCGAGGTTGCGCGACCGCGTCGGCGGGGCGGACCAGGGGGTCCGCCCCTACGGCACCGTTGACGAATCGGGACCACACGTCGAGCGCCACGCAATCGACCGACGGCCGGCCGCATCACGGGAGTGGTCCGCAGACCGCCATCGGACTCGGATCGCCCACGCCACCCCAGCGTGCGGGGCGGATCAGGAGATCCGCCCGTACCGTGGGATCCGCCTGGCCGACGGCGTCGTAGGGGTGGGTCTCCTGACCCACCCGCGCCGACCACGGATCGCGGGCGACGTTGGTCGCTGGCGCGCCCGAGCGATGACGGTCATGCGCACGAAGCACGGTGGTGCGGGTCGCCGAGGCGAGACGCCGCCGACCGATGGCCGTCCGTATGACGCGAGTGGTCCGCGGAGCGCCAACGGACCGGGACCGCGCGAGCGACCCCAGCGGGCGCGGGGGGGCCCGGGGGCCCCCCCCCACGGCGCCCTATTAGAAACGGGCCCCGTGGTTCGGAGGAGACGAGACCCAGCCGGAGCCTCACCCGGGGCGGGGAGGTTGCGCGTCAGCGCAAGATCCGTGACGCGGGGTATGAGGCCACGCAAGGGTGCGGCCGACGACGTGGCTCTTGAGTGAGAGCCCTCGCACCCGCGGAGCCGACCAGAAACATGGGAGGCGCGACGATTGCCGCAGGCCCCCAAGCGCGTCACCAGCCACGCGCTAGCAATCGCCGTGACCCCGGGGCGGGGAGGTTGCGCGTCAGCGCAAGATCCGTGACGCGGGAATGCGTGCGCGGAGGTCCTCGACCGAGACGGCTGGACCTGGCATGACGCGTAACGAGACCGAGCACACGCCCAGAGGCATACAAGGGCGCGGCGATTGCCGCATGCTCCCGTTGCCGTCCACCAACCCAGCGCCCGCAATCGCCGTGGCGGAAGGGGTAGCCGAGCGGTCTCACCCTCGCAAGCGGGGTGATCTACCCCTTGCGCGGACCCTTGTCATCCAACGAGCGCTTCACTTCCTTCAGCGCGTAGAACTCGATCACGTCGCCCTCTTCCACGCCCTGGTAGCCGGCCACTCGGAGGCCGCACTCGAAGCCCTCGCGGACCTCCTTGACGTCGTCCTTGAAGCGGCGCATCGAGTCCACCTGGACCGCGCGGTCGAGCCCGTACATGAGCTTGCCACCGCGGTAGATGCGGATGTAGTCGTCGCGTCGGATGAAACCGGACGTGACGTAGGAGCCCGCGAGGCGGCCGAGCGTGCTGGCGGTGAAGATCTGGCGCACCTCGGCCTGGCCGGTGACCTCCTCGCGCTTCTCCGGTGCGAGCAGACCCTCCATGGCGGCCTTGATGTCGTCGATGATCTCGTAGATGACCGTGTAGCGGCGGATCTCGACGCCCTTGCGCTCGGCGCCCCTCTTCGCGGTCGGCTCGGCGAGGACGTGGAAGCCCACGATCACCGCGTTGGCCGTGATGGCGTTGTCCACGTCGCTCTGGGTGATCGCACCGAGCCCCGCGTAGAGCAGGTTCAGCTTCACCTCGGGGTGCTCGAGCTTCGCGAACTCGGTCTTCAGGGGCTCGACGGAGCCACGGACATCGGCCTTCAGGATGATGCGGAGTTCGTTGGGAGCCTCGGCGCCGCCTCCCGCGAAGAGCGAGTCGAGCGTCACCTGCGGACGGTCCTTCACGGCGCTCTGGCGAATGCGGTGCTTGCGCTCGTCGACCGCGCGCTTGGCGAGCGTCATGTCCTTGACGACGTGGAACGAGTCGCCGGCCTCCGGCACCTCGTTGATGCCGAAGATCTCGACGGGCGTCGACGGCGGCGCCGTCTTCACCTGCTTGCCGAGGTGATCCTGCATGCGGCGCACGCGACCCATGCCCATACCGGCGATGACGGTGTCACCGCTGTTGAGCGTGCCTTCCTCGACCAGGAGCGTGCAGATCACACCGCGGGCCGGGTCCTTGCGACCCTCGATCACGCGGCCGCGCGCCGGAGCGTCGGAGTGCGCGGTGAGCTCCTCCATCTCGGCTTGCAGCGCGAGGGCCTCGACGAGTGCGTCGACGCCTTCACCGGTGATGGCGCTGACGTCGCAGCAGACCGTCTCGCCGCCCCACTCCTCGGGCGTGAGCCCGTAGGCGGTGAGCTCCTGCTTCACCTTGGTGGGATTGGCGTTGTTCTTGTCGATCTTGTTGACCGCCACCACGATCGGAACCTTCGCCAGCTGCGAGTGCTGGATCGCTTCCTGCGTCTGGGGCATCACACCGTCGTCGGCCGCGACGACCAGAACGACGATGTCCGCCGCCTGGGCACCACGAGCGCGCATTGCCGTGAACGCCGCGTGGCCGGGCGTGTCGAGGAACGTCACGCGCTGGCCGGACTTGGTCTCGACCTGGAACGCACCGATGTGCTGCGTGATGCCGCCGTGCTCGGAGTCCACGACGTTGGCGTCGCGGATCTTATCGAGCAGCGACGTCTTGCCGTGGTCGACGTGGCCGAGGATGGCGACGACAGGCGGACGATGCGACGCGTCGCCCTCGAGCTCGTCGCTCGCGGCGAGGAGCTTCTCCTCGAGCTGATCCTCCGCGGCCTTCGCGGTCGTGATGGTCACGTTGCGCTCGAACTCGTCGGCCAGGAACTCGACCTGGTCCGCTTCGAGCATCGTGTTCATGCTGAACCCGAACTCGCCGGTCGCGTGCATCATCGACTTGATCATGTCCTGCGCACGCACGCCGAAGACCTGAGAGAGGTCCTTCATCGTGGTGGGGACGGTCACCGTCAGCTGTTGCGTGGCCTGGATCGAGACCTTCGGGCCGGTGCGACGTCGACGCGTCAGCGTACGAATGCGCTGGCGCGGGCCGCGCTGACGACGCGGCCGCTCGGGGCGCATCGTCGACGGCACCGGCGCGACGGGCTTCGGGTCCTCGAGCGCGGCGAGGTCGACGGTGCGGACACCGGTCTCTGCGACGAGTCCGTCGGGCGGGAGCGGCGGACCGATGAAGTCCACCTCTTCGCCTGCCTCGGTGACCATCTCGAGCCCTTCGAGCTCGGCCTCACGCGAAAGCTGATCGGCGAGCTCGTCGCGGTCGATCCCCCGGCCTCGAGCGACCTCCTTGCGCTTGCGCTGGACCGGCGGGCGACCAGGCGTGGCGGGGCCGGGGCGGGCCGGGGTCGCCGCAGGTGCGGCTGCCGCCGGGCGCTTTCCGTCCCACTCGGTGTCCTCGGACAGCTCGACCTCGCCGACGACCTCGGCGACCTTGGCTGCGCTGACAGACGGGGCGGTGGTGTGCACGGCCCGAACGGTCGGTGCGCCTCGCTCCTGACGCTCGACGGCCTCGCGGAGCTGCTGCTCCTGATCCTCGGCCAGCGGCGCCATGTGGCTCGGCACTTCGTACCCGAGCTCACGCAAGAGCTGGAGCATCCCACGGTGGGGCTTCTCTAGCTCCCTGGCGATCTGATAGACGCGCATACCGGTTTCCGTGTCCTCCGTCAGGAGGCCGCGCCGCCCTCCTTGGGCAGCGTCGGCTCCTCGCCGTCGTCGTCCGCTGTCGCGGAACCATCCGTCTCATCGTCGGCAGCGTTCGCTGCCGTTGCCGCTTCGAGGTCGGCCTGATCGGGGAGACGCTGCTCCACCGTTTCCTTCTCGGAGTCCGGGACCAGATCAGCGGGGTCGACCGTGATCTCCGTGGTCTCCAACTCAGTCGGCCTGTCGTCGGCCTCGCTGTCGTCGGCCTCGCCGTCGTCAACCACCGCCATCTCTTCGATGGTCGGTGCTTCGGGCGGGATCTCCGACGTGTCGCCGGTTCCGGCCGCGTCAGCAGCCTCGACCGGTGCCTCGTCGACTGCCGGTGTCTCCTCGACTGCCGGCGTCTCCGCAACAGCCGCCACCGCCGGGGCTGCCTCGGCGGGAGCCTCGCTCGGGACGACAGCGCCGTCCGATCCGGCCGCAGCCTGATCGGTCGGTGCATCGGTGTCGAACAGGCCGCGATCGCGCGCCTCGGCCTCGGAAAGGATGTCGATATCCCAGCCCGAGAGCTTCGAAGCCAGGCGCACGTTGGCGCCCTTCTTGCCGATCGCGAGCGAGAGCTGATCCTCGTCGACGACGACCAGCGCCTTGCGCATGTCCTCGTAGAGCGTGATCGAGTTGATCTGCGCGGGCTTCAAGGCGTTGACGATCAGCACTTCCGGCGAGTCGCTGTGCCGGATGATGTCGATCTTCTCGCCCGAGAGCTCGTCGATGATGTTGCGGATGCGCGTGCCGCGCACGCCGACGCAGGCACCGATGGGGTCGACCTTCGCGTCGAGGCTCGTGCAGGCGACCTTGGTCTTGTAGCCCGCCTCGCGCACGAGTTGGACGATGTCGACCACGCCGTCCGCGATCTCGGGGATCTCCCGCTCGAAGAGGCGCCGGATCATGTCCGGGTGCGACCTCGAGAGGATGATCTTCACCCGATTGCCGATCTTCTTCACCTCGACGACGTAGCAGAGGATGCGGTCGCCGACCCGGTAGGACTCGCCCCGCACCTGCTCGTGCTTCGGGAGGTAGCCCTCGGTCTTGCCGAGGTTCACGACCACGGCGGTCCCGTCGAGGCGGTAGACGGTGCCCGTCACGAGCGCCCGCTGGAAGCGGTCGTACTCGGAGAAGATCACCTCGCGCTCGGCCTCGCGGATGATCTGCCCCAGGACCTGCTTCGCGTTCTGTGCCGCGATGCGTCCGAGGTCGGCCATCTCGATCTCGCCCGTGGGACCGACGATGCGCTGCTCGCCCGTCTCACGGTTGATCGTGACGGAGGCCCGCGCAGTCTCGCCCAGCTTCTTCCGCACAGCGGTGAGCAGAGCGTGCTCGAGGGCCCCGAACAGGACCTCTTTGTCGACGTTGCGGTCGCGATGAATCGCATCCACCAACCGCAGGAGCTCGTCGCCTTGCACCTCGACCTCCACCCATGGAAAAAGCGACAGGACAGCCCCGTCGCAGACCGCTCACGCGGCTCAGAAGAGCCAAACCGCCGTTCTTAGCGCAGCAACGGATGAGAGGCAAGCAAACGAAGGCAGTTCGGGGGGTGTTCCTCCCCCCTGGGCTCGCGGCTCGTTCCGAGGCTGAAATCGCACTCGAAGGGCTCGGAACCCGGTCTCTGACTCCGTCCCTCAGTAACTCACCTTCCGGTAAACGACCTGACAGCCCGATCCATCGAACGTCTGCGCAGTTGCGAACTGGGCGTTCGCGGTTCCGAGCGTGCGTTGCAGCGTGAGTGTGCTGGCCCCCCTGGGCGAGCGTGAATGGCGCCGCCTGGACGTGGCCGAAGCCACGTCTAGCGATGGTCAGCCTCACGCGCCCGTCGGCACGGGCAGGCGCCTCGGAGAACGTGGTCGGTGACGCGGCCGGGGGCCGCTGGCTACCCTGTCGTCAAGTTGGAGGGACTCATGACCGCACGCATCTTCGCCCGCTCGTTCGCTCTCATCAGCCTCGTCACTCTCCTCGCCCTCACGGGCTGCTGCACCGGCGGCAAGTAGCCGGTCCCCTCGCGGGCGCCACTCTCCGGCGTCGATCCCGAGCGCGCGCGTCGACGACGGGTGGGGCGGTCGCGGTCTGCCTCGAATCAGTCGGCCAGCGAGCGTCACGCGATGCCGCAGGCGCGTTCGCGTCCGGGCGCTCGTGAATCCGGCGCGGCCCCGCATGTTCGGGGGATGCAGTACGTTCTGGGGATCTCGATGCGCGCCCGAACTCTGCTGCTGATCGCCCTTCTGCTACTGGCCGGACTCGGCGGCCTCTCGATGTGGACGTGGATGCGCTCCGCTGGGTCGCGCCAGGCCCCGGCGAACCTCGGGCGCGCACCCGTCGGACTCGACTCGCGGGAGGACCCCCGGTCGTCACGGGACGAGGCAACCGGACGCTCCCGGACGCGGATCGGCGGGACGGAGCCGCGGGATGGAGCTGGCGCCGAGCCCTCCGATGCCGCGACGGAGGGAGCCCCGCCGACCGCCGTGGCTTCCGGATCACCGCCCGGACTGGATGCGCGGGTCTTCGGGCTCGCGACTGCGGCGGTCGAGCGGGAGCGTGACGACGTCCATCGCGAGAAGATGCGCATCGTCTGGCCCGACGTTGTCCCGTCGCCTCCCTCGGCCGGTGCTGAGATGGTCCTGATCCGTGGATACCGGGACCACGTCATGGTGCGGGTCGTCTGGGATGGACACGTCGCACACGGGCTCGCCGTCGGCCCCCATCGCAAGTGGTTGCGCTCGGTGAACGGCCCCGAGCGGGATGCCGGGACGTTTCGCACGGATGCCGATCAGTTCGTTGCGGCTTGGATGGCCGCGCAACTCGTGCGCGGTGCGACCGCCGAGCGGCTCCAGTCGCTCCGGCCCGGCGCCGGTCTTGGTGGGAGCAGCGGCAGCTCCAGCCACGAGCCCTACCTGTGGGTACGGTTGCGCGACGAGGCGTCCGGAGAACACGCGGCATCGGAGCGAGGCCGGCGAGCGAGCCGCGACGACGTCCGGGACTGGCACCAGATTCGGGATCGCGCGATTCACGAGTTGATGCGAGCGCGCATCGACCACCCCGACCTCGCGACGGCCGCGCCGCTCAGCGTCTGGAAGCCGTTCGTCGATGCGTCGCTCGACGAGATGGCCGAGGGCATCGAACTCGCGTGGGGTGGCACGGATCGGCTGCTGCTCACCCTCTGCGCCCGCGTGGCGGGCGAGGTCGGAGACGCAGAGACGCTCGCGTCGATCGGGCGGATTCGGACACACGTCGAGACTCTTGATCAGGACGACTACGCGGTCGAAGTGGCCACATCGGACCTGCGCGAGGCCGCACGGCGCATCGACTTGCGGCTACGTTGGACCGCCGAGCAATCTGAGAGCGAAATCCGGACGACCTCGTCGGCGCGGCGACGCGACGAGAGCTGGATCTCGTGGGTGCGGGGGCTCCATCGCGCCCGCGATCCCGAGGGGTACATCACGCTGCTGGTGACGCACGTGAGCGATGCGGCCTCGTCGGACGCACTGGTCGAGGAGTCGATCTCGGCGCTCGCATCGGTGGACCCTGACCGTGCTCGGGACGAGCTCGGCACGCTCCTCTCGACCGACTCCGTGGACGTGCAGCTCGCCGCCGCGCTCACTCTGGATCGGCTCGGCAATGCCGTCCGCGCGCTGCCGACACTGGATGCGATCGCTTCGGACACGACGTTGCGCGCTCCGACATGGGATCTCTCCCCCGGCGGACCTCGGTTCGATGCCCTCCACCACATCCTGGACGTCGGAGCGTGGGACGCGGCCCGCGTGCGGCGACAGATCGCGACCGAGGGCGAGGACGGCCACATCGTCTCTCGCCTTGCGCACTACCTGTCGACGCTCGACGACCCGCTCTCCGCCGTCGAGCTGCGTGAGGCCCACCGGCGCGTGCTCGACGGCGCTCTGGACGGCGGGTTGCTGGAGTCGTGCGAGAAGCTGGTGGAACTCGACGATCGACCGTCGTTCCCGCGCATCCTCGAGCGCCTCGACGCGATGCTCGCCCTCGAAGCGGAGGAGGAGTTCATCGGCCGCTGGCACCTCGAGCGGACCATCCCACGGCTCCGCGAGGCCGTGACGCCCGACTGATCGCTCGACGCGGATCGCACCGGCGCCCGGTGGTCGGCCCGGGCCTCAGCGCTTCGAGCGCCGGTCCGCCATGCGGAGCTTTACCGCGCGAGCGGCGTGACCGCCGCTGCGATCGCCGCGCCCGACCGGTCGCGCAGCGTCTCCAGGTCGAAGAGTGACTGCAGGTTGAGCCAGAACTCCGGCGTGGTGCCGAAGAACATCGCCAGACGCAGTGCCGTGTCGGCCGTCACAGCCCGCCGACCGTGCACGATCTCGTTGATGCGCCGAGCCGACACGCCGGTGTCCTTGGCCACGCGGTACTGACTGATCTCAAGCGGCCCGAGGAACTCCTCGAGGAGCACCTCGCCGGGATGCACCGGTGCGAGTCTCTGTGTCATGTCCATGCTCCTAGTGGTAGTCGACGATCTCGACCGCCTCGGCGGCGCCGCCGCTCCAGACGAAGCAGATGCGCCACTGCTGATTGATCCGGATGCTGTGCTGTCCGCTTCGGTCTCCGCGCAGCGCCTCCAGCCGGTTCCCCGGCGGGATGTGCAGATCGTCCAACGCAGTAGCCGCGTGGAGCATCGCTAGCTTCCGATACGCCCGTTGGTGGATCGGTGCCGGAATGCGACGAGGACGCTCCCTGCGGAACACCCGCTCTGTGTGACGACAGCGAAAGCTCCGGATCACCGCTCAATAGTAACGCGAGGAGATATTATCGCAAGGCGTTACTAGGTCCCCGGCGCGGACGTGACCATCTACTGGCTCCCGACCCACAAACGGTGCGGCGTCGCCGTTCCACGCGCTACCGTGACGCCGATGAGCGACACCCTTCGTCTGCAAGTGGCCTTGGACTTCGTCAATGCGAGCCGCGCGCTGCGCTGCGCGAGACAAGCGGTGGAGGGCGGGGCCCACATCGTCGAGGTCGGCACGCCTCTTCTGAAGTCCGAGGGGCTCGACATCGTGCGGGCGCTGCGGAAGGAGTTCCCGCGGCACCCGATCGTCTGCGACGCCAAGACGATGGACGCGGGCCGGGCCGAGGTCGAGATCGCCGCCAAGGCCGGGGCCAGCATCGTGACCGTGCTCGGCGTGGCGTCGGACCACACGATCCAGGAGTGCATCGAGGCCGGGCAGAACTACGGCTGCCAGGTGTACGTGGACCTGCTCGGGCACCCCGATCCCGCCGCGCGCGCGAAGCAGGCCGAGGCGTGGGGCGCGGACTACGTCGGCGTGCACTGTCCGATCGACGACCAGATGTCCGGCGGCGACCCGTTCGACATGCTGCGCAAGGTCGCCGCGGCGGTGTCGATCCCGGTCGCGTGCGCGGGCGGGTTGCACAGCGAGTCGGCACCGGAGGCCGTGGCGGCGGGCGCATCGATCCTGATCGTCGGGGGGTTCATCAACAAGTCCGAGGACGCCGTCCAGGCGACGAAGGACGTGCTCCAGGCGATGACCTCCGGCGAGGGCGTCGCGACGGACCTGTTCAAGCGCCGTGGCGACGACGAAGGGCTGCGCGAAATCCTCGGCCGCGTCAGCGTGCCGAACGTCTCCGACGGCTTCCACCGCCGCCCGCCGCTGCCGGGGCTGCAGCCGATCGTTCCGGGCGCGAAGGCGGTCGGGCCGGTCTACACCGTGCGCTCGGCGCCCGGCGACTGGGCGAAGCCGGTCGAGGCCATCGACCACGCCCCCGCGGGCAGCGTGCTCGTGATCGACAGCGGAGGCGTCCCGCCCGCGCTGTGGGGCGAGCTCGCGACTCACAGCGCGCAGCAGAAGGGCATCGCCGGCGTCGTCATTCATGGCGCCATCCGCGACACGCCGGAGATCCGGGCGATGGGCTTCCCGGCGTGGGCGACGCACATCGTCCCGCACGCCGGCGAGCCGAAGGGCTTCGGCGAGGAACAGGTGACGCTGCGCATCGGCGGCTTCCAGATTCGCCCCGGCGACTGGATCGTGGCCGACGACGACGGCGTGATCGTGCTGCCGAAGGAGCAGGCGGTCGAGATGGCGAACCGCGCGCAGGACTGCCTCGAGAAGGAGAACCGCGTGCGGCGCGAGATCGTGGACCTCGGGAAGTCGCTCGGCGACGTGATCGAGCTCTACAAGTGGGAGAAGCAGTGACCGTGGTCGTCAATGGCGACGAGCGTGAGGTCGACGACGGCCTGACGGTCGCTGGTCTGCTCGACGCACTCGATCTGCCACGTCGCTTTGTCGCCGTCGAGCGCAACCGCGAGATCGTCCCGCGCGCGACGCACGAGGACACGCGGCTCGCCGAGGGCGACCGCATCGAGATCGTCACGATGGTCGGAGGCGGGTAGTCCGATGAGCAGTCTGAAGGTCGGCAAGTACGAGTTCGGTTCGCGTCTGGTGCTCGGCACCGGGAAGTACGACACGTTCGCGACGATGGACGAGGCGCTCGTGGCGTCGGGGACCGCGCTGGTGACCGTGGCCGTCCGCCGCGTGAAGCTCGATGGCGACGGTCCCAACCTCTACGACCACTTGAAGCCGTACACGATCCTCCCGAACACCGCGGGCTGCTTCGACGCCGAGGAGACGATGCGGACCGCGCGCCTGGCGCGCGAACTGCTCGACACCGACCTCCTGAAGCTCGAGGTCCTGTACGACCAGGCGACGCTGCTGCCCGAGCCGCTCGAGACCGTGAAGGCGCTCGAGATCGCCGTCGCTGAGGGCTTCACCGTGATGGTCTATTGCGGCGACGACCCCGTGCTGGCGAAGCGCCTCGAGGAGCGCGGCGCGGCGGCGATCATGCCGCTCGGCTCCGCGATCGGGTCCGGGATGGGCATCCACAATCCGCACCACATCCGCATGATCGTCGAGCGCGCGGAGGTGCCCGTGCTCGTGGACGCCGGACTCGGTCTGCCGTCGCATGTGGCGCAGGCGATGGAGCTTGGTGCCGACGGAGTCATCGTCAACACCGCCATTGCAAAGGCCAACGACCCGATCGCGATGGCCAACGGCATGCGGCTGGCCTGCGACGCCGGCCGCGCCGGCTACCTCGCAGGGCGGGCAGAGGTCCTGCCGGAGGGCGCACCGTCCTCGCCGATCGACGGCGTGGTTCGCTAACGGACGCGTCGTGGCGCTCGCGATTGCGCTCGCCGCGGGACTGCTCGGACTGATCGTTCTCGTTCAGGTGCGCCGGGGGCGGCGTGCCGGCCTCTCCGAATACGGTCCAGCCCCCGCGGGGGGACTGTCCAACACGCAACCAGCGCTCGTTGTGGCCCTCGTCCTGTGGGTCCTCCTGACGGCCGTAGCTGGTGTGATCGCGCGCGACTGGCCCTTCGCGGGGATGGTTCTCGCCGGGCAGTTGGCGCACGTCGCGGTGGCCTTCGCCGTGCTCCGCGCGGCGCGCGCTCGAACGCTGACGCCTGCGCTCTCGGCCCGCGAGCTCACGCGCATCGGCGTCCGGGCGGCGTTCGCGGCGTTCCTGCTCGTGTCGCTGACGAGCCTCTGCCTCAACGGCGTGTACCGCGTGTTCGACGTGTCGTGGCCGACGCAGGACGTCATCGGCGCGATGAGCGACGGGTTCTCGCTGGACGCTGTCGTCCTGGCGGTGTGTGCCGTGACGGCCGCACCGTTCGCCGAGGAGGTCGTGTTCCGCGGCATCCTGCTGCCCGCCCTCGCCAAGCAGATGCCGTTGCGCCGGGCGCTTCTCGTGAGCGCCGTGATCTTCGCCTTCATTCACGTGTGGTCGGATCCGCGGAGTTGGCCGTTGGCGATCCCACTGAGCGTCGTTGGCTGGATCCTCGGTGTCCTCTACGTGCGGACCGGCTCGCTCCGCACCTCGATCGTCTGCCACGCCGTCTTCAACGCCATCAACACCTCGATGGCCCTGACGGCCTAGCGCCGACGCCCTGTGCGGGCTCCGCGTAGACTGCGGAGATGGTCCGCCGATCGGCTGTTGTGCTCGTCATCGCACTGGCGGCGTGCGGACCCGGGACGGGATCGGAGGGGCCTGCGGCCGACGCCGTCGCGCCCCTCGCACCGCCCGAGCGCGCGCACGTCTCGGTGCCGACGGAGGAGACGGACGACGTCGAGGTCGCGGCGCTCGTTGCTCGTTTCGTCGCGGATCCGCACTCCGAGGAGGTCCGCGCGGAGCTGCTCGTCCTCGGCGCCCGCGGGGCCGTCGCACTCACTCCGCTACTCGCCGAGTCGGAGCGATTCGAGTCGGAGCAATGCGAGGCGGTGCGGTTCTTCCTGCCACACTTTCGCGACGACGCGGTCGCGCCGCTCCTCGACCTTCTGGCGACGTCGGATGCCGAGACGGCGCAGCGCACCATCTGGACGCTGGATCACTTCGCGCCCGTCTGGGCGACCGGACCCCACGCGGATGCGGTGTGCGACGCGCTGCTCGCCTGGCTGGCCGAGCACGAGCCGCCCATCACCGACCCCGACGCGCCCGAGAGCGTCGTGGCCCACTTCGGCGTCGACCTGCTCGGCCGTCTCCACGATCCGCAGTCCCAGCGCGCGGCATGCGTGCTCGCGGAGATATTCGAGCGGCGCCTACCTGACGAGGACTGTGGGTTCTCATTCTCCGCGGTGCTCGCGCTCAAGAGCCTGAACAGTCGCGCCGCACCCGCAGCCTCGGCACTGGCATCGTCGCTCGTGGCGATGGACGTCGATGGTCGCAACACGTGGGCGGACGAGGTGCTTGACGTCCTCCAGCGTGTCGGCTCGGCGGCGCCCGACGCCTTGCCCGGGCTGCTCGCACTCCTCGACGACCCTGAGCCGGGGCGACGCGAGCGCACAGCCGAACTCCTGTCGGGCTGGGGGTCCGCGGCCGCTTCTTGCCGCGAGCGGCTCCTCGAACTGCGGGACGATCCAGATCCGCGCGTGCGACGCGCGGCAGCCATCGCCGTGTTGGCGCAGACCGCGCCGCAGGATGTCGACGACGCACTGCTGCGGAGCCTGCTCCGCGACAGCGACGGCTACGACGTCGAGACGGGACTGTCGTCTCGTGCGCGGGATCCCGCGTTCGCCCTCCGCCTGATCGGGCTGCTCCCCACGCTGGACCTCGACGCGGCGGAGAGCGTGGCAATCCTCCTCGAGGAGGCTGAGGCCGGCGTCGAGAGCCAGCTGGTTGCGGCGCTTGCGAGGTCCCACCCGACGTTCGCTGCGCACTCGCGCGGGCACATTCTACTCCTGTACACCGAGCCAGCGCGGCCGGTGCCGCCGGCCGTCCGGGCGCTCCTCCAGGCAGAGGACGCCCTCGTGCGGTCGAGGATCGCGGCGTACCTGATCGGCGCCACAGGAGGAGCGGACGAGGACGCGGTCCGCGTCGCGCTCGAGAGCACCTCCGCAGAGGACCCGGATGCGCGCTGCGACGCCTACCAAGCGCTCGCAGGCATCGAGGACCCCGACGTCGCCGTTCGCGAGGCCCTGACGGCGTGGCGGCACGACCCGTCGCCGTGGGTCCGCCGCTTGGCGCTCAAGCAGTTGGACGCCGACGGCGAACGGCGAACGGAGGCGATGGCGGCGTTCTTTGACGCCGCCGCCGATCCGGCCGGATCTGTACGGGCCATTGCGATCAGACAACTCGCGACCTTCGGGGGGCTCGACAACGCCGAGGTCCTCGCCGTCGTCGTCCACGCCCTCGACGACCCGGAGTGGGACGTTCGCACGAGGGCGATCTCCGCACTGCGCCGCCGTGCCTCCCCTCTGCCCGAGCTCGCGGAGGAGACGCTGGCGCGCCTCGCCGCCGATGCAGTCCTTCACCGCGAGCCCATGCGCCTGCTCCTCCGAGTCGAAGGTGGATCGGTGGCCCTCGAGAATGCCCTGCGTCCCGTCGTGGCGGAGACTCCCGGACCGCACGGCTGGAGGTACAGCGTGAGGGAGGCGCTGCGGATCGGTGGCTTCGCGCTCGTCGGGCTGCGGCCGTACCTCGTGCGCGCGATCGCCGCGTCGGAGGACGATGTGCGCGACGAGCTCTCGGATCTGCTGATCCTGATGAACGCGGATCCTGAGACGATGGCTCTCACCGGGGAACCGCTCCGGCTCGTCGCACGGCGGCTTCTGGCTCTGGGCTCGGACGGACGCGAGCCCCTCGTCCTGCTGGTCGGGCGTGACGCGGAGGCTCTGGACAGCCTGTCGTCCGATGACGTCCGCGCGTTGCAGGACCCGATCGTCGCGGCCACGACGGCGAGCGGTGAGCGCGGCGCTCTCCGTCGCCGCGGAGCGGCTCGCCTGCTTCCCTGGCTCGGAGAGGACGTCGCTCTCCCGCTGTTGCTGGCCCTCGCCGAGGACGCTGACGACGCCGTGTGCAACGCAGCGGTGCGCGGACTCGTGCGCATCGAGAGGTGGCGGCAGGGCGCCGTCCCGACGGATGCGGTCCGCCAGGCGCTGCTCGCGCCGCGCACGCGCGCGGCCGCGCTCGACCTCGTGGAAGCTCTCGGCAAGCGCGCTGGAGCGCTGGACCCCGAACTCCGGTCCGTCGAGCTCGACGAGTGGGCGCCGCATCGAGCGCACGCGGCCCACCGCCGCTGGCGACTGGGCGGTGACGTCGCGCACGCTGCTGATGTCATGCGCTCGGTCCTGCGGGACTCCGAGCGCCCGCTCCCGTACGAGAGCGACAAGATGAGCGGGGTGCTCTTCGCCCACAACGAGGTGCAGGAGATCGACTGGTCGCAGGTCGTCGAGGTGCTCGCGTCTGTCCCGCTCGCAGACGGTGACACCGAGCTGATCCTCGGAGTCGTCCGTGCGTGGCCGCTCGACGCGCTCGTCGAGCTTCTGGCGCGTCCGGGGCACGACGCCGAGACGGTCCTCCCGTTCCTGCGTGGCGCGCTGGATCGAACCGGGCCGCGGGTCTCACGCCCCGGCGAAGGATCGATGCCCGCCGTGCTGCGCGCGCTGATGCTGTTGGGAACCGACGCGCGTCCCGCCCTCCCGGAACTGCGCCGCTGGATCGCGGAGACGCACGATCCGTACGGGCACGGAGCGGAGGTCCTGCGCGCCCTCGGCACCAAGCGCTGACGGCCGGCGCCTACACCTCCGGCGAGCAGATGCGGATGCCGTGGCTCGTGCCGATGACGGCGGCGCCGGCGGATAGGAGCTGGATCGCTTGCCAGCGCTCGCGGATGCCGCCGGAGGCCTTGACGAGCGCGCGGCCGGCGATGGCGCGGACCAAGAGGCGTACGTCGTCCTCGGTCGCCATGCCCGGGCCGAATCCGGTGCACGTCTTGACGTACGGAACGCCGGCGTCGGAGAGGGCCTGGGCGGCACCCCACTTCTGCTCGTCGTTGAGGTAGCCGACCTCGAGGATGCCCTTGATGATCTTGCCGCGCGTGCCGCGCATGATCGCGACGGCCTCCTCGCGAATGAACCGGAAGTCGTTGTCCATCAGCGCGCCGATCGAGACCACGTAATCGATCTCGTCAGCGCCCATGGCGGCAGCGCGGGTGGCCTCCCAGGCCTTGACGTCCGGCGCGCTGTTGCCATGCGGGAAGCCGACGGTCGACGACACCTTGATGCCGGTGTCTTTCAGACGCCGCTTCGCATGACCGACCGCGCCGCTCGGGACGCAGATGCCGCGGAACCGGAACTGCAGGGTCTCGTCGCAGGCGCGATCGAGGTCGCGGCTCGAGGCGTCGGGCCGGAGCACGGCGTGATCGGTGAACTGGGCGAGCTCGTGCGGCTGCATGGCGGGAAGGAGGGAGTATCGCCGCCTGCTCCGACGAAGCCAGCGCCGCCCGAGAGGGTGTCGCGCGACGAGTGGGCGCGCCGGCTGTCGTCCCGGCCGAGTCGCGAGCGGTTTTCCCCGCGCGCGCCCCCCCAGCCGCTGCGTATCTTCCCCGGGCAATGGGAGTCGGACGAGGACGGCGTGCGCGGACCGTGATCCTGGCGCTGTCGGCCGCTCTGGTCGCCGGCGCTGTGTTGCGTGGTCCCGGCGAGGCTGTGGCCCCCGAGCCCGGCAAGAAGCGCGTGGCCGTTGTGCTCTCCGTCGGTGGGCTCGGGGACCGCTCGTTCAACGACATGGCCTACGAGGGCCTGCTCCGCGCGGAAGAGGAACTCGGAGTGGTCATCGCGTACGGCGAGCCGGCCGCCATGAGCGAGGACGAGCGCTACCTCGCGTTCTACGCCGAGCAGGGCTTCGACCTCGTCTTCGCGGTCGGCTTCCTCATGCACTCCGCGCTCGAGAAGGTCGCGCCCAAGTACCCCGACACGCAGTTCGCGATCATCGACTCGGTCATCGATCAGCCGAACATCGCGTCCGTCGTGTTCCGCGAGCACGAGGGGAGCTACCTCGTCGGGGCGCTCGCGGCGCGGAAGAGCGAGAGCGGCGTGATCGGGATCGTCAAGGGCATGGACGCGCCGCTGCTGATGAAGTTCGAGCACGGCTATCGGCAGGGGTTTCACGCGGAGCGCGGGAGGCTCGGCAAGGAGCCTGGCACCGTGCTGTCCATGGTGGCGGGCAGCTTCGCCGATCCGAACCGCGGCAAGGAACTGACGCTCGTGATGGTTGGCGAGGGCGCGGATGTCGTCTACCAGGCCGCCGGTCGCACCGGGAACGGCGTGATCATGGGCGCCAAGGAGGCCGGCATCTACGCGATCGGCGTGGACGCCAACCAGAACCACGAACGCCCGGGCACGGTGCTGACCTCGATGGTCAAGAAGGTCGACGTGGCGGTGCTCGAGACCTGCCGTGATCTTGTCGAGGGACGCCTCGCCGGCGGTATGCACTCGCTCGGTGTCGCCGAGGGCGGCGTTGGCTGGGCGCTCGACGCGAACAACCGTGCGCTCGTCTCGGCGGATGACGAGGCCCATCTTGCCGATCTCGCCGCGCAGATCGCGAGCGGGACGATCGTCGTTGAGGACCTGCCCGGGTCGGACGAGCGAACGCCGGGGTCGGACGAGTGAGTGCCGGAGTCGGACAGTTGAGCGACGGGGTCGGACGGGGGAGCGACGGGCTGGGCGTCCGCGGGCTGACGAAGCGGTTCGGTGAGACGACCGTCCTCGATGCCGTGGACTTCAGCGTCGCACCCGGCGAGGTCGTGGCGTTGATCGGCGAGAACGGCGCCGGGAAGACGACGCTCCTGCGCGTCGTGTCCGGCTTCTACCGGCCCGATGGCGGCGAGGTGCTCGTCGACGGCAAGCCCACCGTTCTCCGCGGTCCGCGCGACGCCGCGGCGATTGGCGTCGGCATGGTGCACCAGCACTTCCTCCTGATCCCGGAGCTGACCGTCGCCGAGAACGTCGTGCTCGGCCGGGAGCCCGGCTCGGGACCGCTGCTCGATCTCCGCGCCGCCGAGGCCGAGGTGCGGGCGTGCGCCGAGCGGTTCGGGCTCGACGTCGATCCGAGGGCGCGCGTTGGCGATCTCGGTGTCTCGGCGCAGCAACGCGTGGAGCTCTTGAAGGTCCTCGTGCGCGGCGCGCGGTTCCTGCTGCTCGACGAGCCGACCGGCTTGCTGCCGCCGTCGGGCGTGCGCGAACTGTTCGCTCTCGTCGAGCGACTGGCGGCCGAGGGCTGCGGCGTCGTGCTGGTCACGCACCGGCTGCGCGAGGTCTTCGCCGTGAGTCAGCGCGCGACGGTGCTGCGCCACGGCGTCGTGACCGGGGAGCGCGAGATCGCCGCCTCGGACGAGCGCGAGCTGGCGCGGCTGATGATCGGCGAGGATCTCGATCTCGATGAGCGCCAGCCGTCGCAGACGGCCGCGGATGCCGTCGAGGTGTTGCAGGTCGAGCGGTTGAGCGTGGCGGGGCGCGGCGAACGCCCCGCGGTCGACGACGTCTCGCTCAGCGTCCGTGCCGGCGAGGTCGTGGGCATCGCCGGCGTCTCCGGCAGCGGTCAGATCGAGCTGCTCGAAGCCGTCTCGGGCGTGCGGCCGATCGTCTCCGGCCGCGTTCGGATCGGCGAGCGCGTGCTCGACGGCGACGGCATCCGCGCGCGGCGCGCCGCGGGCCTCGGCTACGTCCCGGAGGATCGGCTCCACGACGGTCTCGTCGCGGACCTCACCGTCGCCGAGAACCTGGTGCTCTGCGCGGACCCGGAGCGTGGGTTCTTCGAGCGCGGTTGGATCGTTCGCGAACGCGTCGAGAGCGAGGGGCGCGAGGTGGTTGCTGACCACGACGTTCGTCCACCGGATCCCGACGCGCTCTGCGGTGCGCTCTCCGGCGGCAATCAGCAGAAGGTGCTGGTGGCGCGAGAACTCCGCGGTGCGCCGCGGGTCTTGCTCGCGGCCGAGCCGGTGCGCGGTCTCGACTTCCGCGCGACCGACGCCGTGCATCGTCGGCTGCGCGCCATCTGCGACGGCGGCGGCGGCGTGCTGCTCGTCTCGACGGACCTCGTCGAACTGCTAGAGCACTGCGATCGCATCCTCGTGATGTTCGCGGGCGGCATTGCCGGCGAGGTCCGGCCGGACGAGACGAGCGAGGATGCGATCGGGCTCCTCATGTCC
This sequence comes from Planctomycetota bacterium, assembly GCA_021776825.1. Classification (GTDB taxonomy): domain Bacteria; phylum Planctomycetota; class JAJSAM01; order JAJSAM01; family JAJVHW01; genus JAJFFG01. The sequence continues at coordinate 88,454 of JAJFFG010000051.1, read as the reverse complement.
GGTGGTGGGAGTGCCGCGGTGGGGGACTCACGTGGCTGAGGCCGCACCGGCTGTCTCCCATCGCGCCGTCTCCCATCGCGCTGGCGGGTTCGAGCGCCTGGTCGGCGCGCTCGAGGTGCTCGGCCTCGCGATGCTCGTCTCGAGCGTGGCCGTCACGCTCCTCGGACACGATCCGTTCCGCACGCTCGCCGCGATCGTGCACGGAGCATTCGGCAACGGTGCCTCCGTTCACGCGACGCTGATCGAGACGGTCCCGCTCGTGTTCGCCGGGCTCGCCGTGGCGCTGCCGCTCCGGCTCGGACTGTTCAACATCGGTGCCGAGGGACAGCTCGTTCTCGCCGGGCTCGCGGCGGGGCTCGTCGCTGCGATCGTGCCGGGTGCGATCGCCATCCCCGCGGCCGTTCTCGTCGCGATGATCGTCGGCGGCGCGTGGGGGGCGATCCCAGGCCTGCTGCGCGCGCGACTCGGCGTGCACGAGGTGCTCTCGACGATCCTCATGAACCTCGTGGCGATCCCGCTCGCGGGACTCGTGATCTCGCAGACGTGGGCTCGCGAAGAGGGCCCGATCCTGCAGACGGAGTTGGCGTCGGCAACGCTGCCGCACGTCTACCCCGCACTCGTCGTCGCGGTGCTGCTCGGCATCGGCTTCGACGTCTGGTTGTCACGGACACGGACGGGACTCACGGCCCGCGCGATTGGGTTCGCGCCGCGCGCCTCGCAGGTCATGGGCTTGGCAGTCGGCCGCGGCATCTTCTGGTCGATGACCGCTGCCGGCGCGTTGGCTGGGCTGGTTGGCGCGCAGCAGGTGCTCGATCAGCACGGGCGCTACGTCGACGGCTTCTCCCCCGGGTTCGGCTTCACGGCCATCGCGGTGGCGCTCCTCGGTCGCGGCAGTGGCATCGGCGTCGTGCTCGCAGCGCTCTTGCTCGGCGCGCTGCGCAGCGGCGCGTTCGCGATGGACGCCCTCGGCGTGGCGCCGCGCGAGGCGGCCAGCATCGTGCAAGGCGTCGTGATCTTGACGGCGGCGGCGCTCGCAGCCAAGCGGCTCGGCGGTGACGCATGAACGTCGTCGCGGACACCCTCGTCGGCACGCTCGGCATCGCCACCCCGCTGCTCTTCGCGACGCTCGGCGGCGTCGTGTCGGAGCGCTCGGGCGTCATCAACCTCGGGCTCGAGAGCTACCTGCTCGCGGGCGCGTTCGGCGCGGCGGCGGGAACGCTGGCTGCGGGCAGCCTGCTCGTCGGCGTCGGAGTCGGTCTCCTGGCGGCCGGCGCCGTCGCGTTGGCGCACGGCATCTTGGCCACGCGCACGCGCGCCGACCACGTCGTCACGGGTGTGGCGCTCAACCTGCTCGTCGATGCCGCGACGATCGCGGCGCTGGTCAGCCTCTACGGGACGAAGGGCTCGAGCCCGCTGTTCTCGGACGGCCTGGTCGAGGCGCTGGGCGCGTCGAAAGTCCTCGGACTGTCGCCACTGACGTGGCTCTCGCTCGTGGCGATCCCGCTCGTCGTGGTCGCGCTGGCTCGGACGAAGGCGGGGCTCCGCTTGCGCGCCGTCGGTGAGAACCCGCGGTGTGCCGAGAGCCTCGGCGTGTCGGCCGCGCGCGTGCGGCTGCTGTCGGTCGTGACGGCCGGTCTGATCACGGGACTCGGCGGCGTGTTCCTGGCGTTCGACGTCGGCAGCTTCAGCAAGCATATGGCGGGCGGACGCGGGTACCTGGCGCTCGCGTGCGTCGTCATCGGCAAGTGGCGCCCGCGCTGGGCCGCCGCGGCGGCCATCGGATTCGCGTTCCTGAAGGCACTCGCGAACCAGCTCCAGACGGCAGCGCGCATCCCCGACGAGATCCCGCGCATGCTCCCGTACGTCATCACGCTGGTGGTCCTCTCCGGCATCGTCGGCCGCGCTCGCCCCCCGGCCGCGCTCGGCAAGCCGCTGGCCTGATGGCTTGATGGCTTGATGGCTTGATGGCTTGATTGAGTAACGGCGTCTCGCGGACGCGTTACCGCGCCACCACGGCATCCGTCGCTTCGCACTCCCCTCCGGATCGGAACGCGTTGTGCTCACAGCACGTTGCGCGAAGGGGAGAGGTGAGACATGACCGCATCGAGGTTCGTCCTCGCAGCGGGAATCGCGCTGCTGGCCGCCGCACCCGCGTTCGGGCACGGGGGCACCTACCGTGGACCCGGCACCGAGGTCCCGCCGGACTCACGGGTGCCGACGGACCCGCCGCCGCCGTCGCACGCGTGCGATTGCCTGCGCATCGGATGCGCGACCTGCACGCGCGGAGCGACCGTCGAGGGCCGCGACCTCGCCTTGCGTGAGCAGGAGACGACCGAACTCCGCCGGTGGAAGGACGTCGTCCGCGTTCGGATCACCACGCGCTTCCGTGCCAACGCGGGACTCCGCTCGACCGAGGGCTACGCGCCGGTCGCGCACGGGCCGCTGCTCGCCATCGTCGGCGCGAAGATCGCCCACATCGGCGAGGGAGCGCCGTCCGCGCCTCTCGCGGCCAAGCTGCGTGAGAGCTCCGAAGCGCGTCGCGACTACCGCACCGTCCGCGACAAGGCGCTCGACCCGCTCCTCCTCTCGCCAGTCGAGGACGGCAGCTTCGAGCTGCGCGCCGCGCCGATCCGTCCCGACTGGGAGACCACGGTCGAGGTCGAGGCGTACGCGCTCGCCGACGGCACTCCGCGCACGGCGCGGCTCTATCGCACGGGTGATCGCTACCTCGTCGTTGCCCCGCTCGACGATGCCGTCGCTTGCTCCCGCGCGGCGCTCGTGGACGACGCGCACGAACGCATCGTCGCGTTCCTCGATGGCGCGGAGGCCGAGCGGCTCTACCCGGCCCGCTCGCGGGACGCGGTCCGCGTGCCGTGCGTCCCTGAACTCGAGCGTGCGCTCCTGCGGAAGAGCGTGACGCAGTGGGTCGCCGTCGAGGAGCCGGCGGAGCCGCCGCGGGCCCCGCTGACCCAGGTCCCGCCGCCGTCCCGTGATCCGGCCCCGCCGCCGCCGGCTCCGGAGCCCGAGACCACCACGCCCGCGGTCGCGGAGCCGACCAACTAGGCAGTTCGGGCTCGGGAATTCGTCGAGGGCCCGGGACACCCGCCACTAATCAACACCCTCGCGACGGATGCTCCGCCGGGAGTCCGCGCATCAAGCCTTGGTCGAACCGTTGCGGGTGTCTCGATGGCTCAGCAGTTCTGGAAGCTCGTCCCCAAGCTCAAGTCCAAGCACGTCGAGGATCACGTTCGATTCCTCGCCGAGCGCGAGGCCGTGCAGGCCGATCGCAAGTCGATCAGTCTCGGCACCAAGCTCAAGGCGATGCTCGTTGGCAAGCCGGCGGGTAACCACAAGAAGAAGCTCGAGCTCCTTGATCGGCAGATTGCGGCGTGCTTCGCGAAGCCAGGCGCCGATCTGAAGCCGCCGCTCATCGGCATCGATGCCAAGGCGACCAAGTGGTATCGCAAGTACCTGGCCGAGGACCCCGACGTCTGGCCGCTGCCGCCCGACGCGATGGTCGAGGAGATGAAGGGCAGTCCGGTCTGGCATCTCACAAAGCATCGTGTGCTGCACGATCTCGGCACCGACTGGCCCGAGGGCGCGTTCCCCGTTCCGACCGGCGCCGGGGTCTCACTCGAACTCATGCACTCGGTCTGCCGCGATCTCGCCCCCAAGGACGCTGACGCTGCGGCCGGCGAGATCCAGGATGCCCTGTTCGGCTACCTCGCCGGGCTGTACCCGGGCCTCACCGGCGCGGCTCCGCAGGCGATCGTCAAGGCTGTGATCGATGGCGTCGAGCCGGGTGCCGGTCCGGGGAGCATCCCCGAGCAGGTTCAGAAGGACGCGCTGGCGGCGCTCTCGACCATCACGTGGCTGCGCTTCTGGGCCGAGCAGGGCTACTCGTTCGAGCACGGCGAGTCGGGCGGGTGATCCTGACGTTGGCGGCGCCGGGTGCGCCCGCGACAATGCGCGGGTGACGACCGACCACCGCCGCGAGCACGAACTGGCCTCTGCCGCCGCCGCGCGACTGCGCGAGGCAGGATTCAGCACCGCGGTCGCTGCGATCCAGACCGGCTCGGGAATCCCCGTCCCGGATCTCGAGGCGCCGACGTCGCTGCCATGGTCCGAGATCGACGGGTTCCCCGCCGCGACGGCGCCCGGGCACCGCGGCACGGTGCATCACGGGCTGCTCGCGGGCGTCCCGGTCCTGGTGCTCGAAGGACGACTTCACACCTACGAGGGCCACGATCCCGCCGAAGTCGTCCGCCCCGTGCGAGCCGTTGGCCTGCTCGGTGTGCGCACGCTGATCCTCACGAACGCCACCGGTGGCGTGCGTCCTGGACTGGCTGCGGGAGATCTCGTGCGCATCGTCGACCACATCAACCTGATGGGCTTCGATCCGCTAGGCGGCGCGCACGACGACCGCTTCGGCCCGCGCTTCCCGGTGACGGTCGGGCGAGCGCACGATCCCGAACTCGGTAGCGCCGCGGCGGAGGTCGCCCAGGCGCTCGGCATCCCGCTTGCCGAGGGCGTGTACGGCGGCGTGCACGGTCCGAGCTTCGAGACGCCCGCCGAGGTGCGCCGGATGCGCCTGTTCGGGATCGACGTCTGTGGCATGTCGACCGTGCCGGAGGTCCTGGCCGCGAACCAGATGGGTCTGCGCACGCTGGTGCTCTCGCTGGTCGCCAACCCCGCGGGCGAGGTGGCCGACGGCAAGACCGCCACGGAGGAGGTGCTCGAGGTCGCGGGGCGCCGCTCCGGCGATTTGCTTCGCATCGTCGAGGGCGTCGTCGCGAGGCTCGGAGCATGAGACGCGCCACACTGTCGTCCCGCGCGCTGGTCTTCGGCCCGCTCCTCACCGGCCTGCTCCTCACCGGTGTCGCGTTCGCTGTCGACTCCGACCTGAAGAAGCAGGTCAAGGACCCGGACTCGTTCAAGCGTTCCGATGCCGCGCGCGCCCTCGGCAAGGACGGCTCCCCCGAGGCGGCGAAACTCCTGGTCCAGCTGATCCACGATCGCAACCCGTACGTCCGTGACTACACCGTCGAGGCCGCCGGAAACCTCCGCGACGACGACGCGGTGAAGATCCTGGCTCGCGCGGCGAAGGACAAGGACGAACTCGTCCGCCGGAATGTCGCGGAAGCACTGGGAGGTACGCGCTCGATCGTCGCGACTCCGACGCTCGGCACGCTGGCGACCAAGGACCGGTCGGCGCTCGTGCGGGCGGCCGCACTCGACGCGCTGTGGGGCTTCCGCGACGAGTCCGAGCTCGGCGCCGAGTTCTGCGTGCAGGCGCTCGGCGACTCCGACCCGTTCGTGCGCGCCGCGGCCGTCGAGGCCATCGGCCGGATGCGTGCGGAGAACGCCGCCGAGGTCACGCGCGGCGCGCTCGAAGACATCGACGAGGGTGTTCGCTGCGTCGCCCGCATGCAGTTGCGCTTCGTCGATCCAGAGGCTGCCGCCGCCGACCTCGTCACGGCTGCGAACGACGACGGATGGCGCACGCGGATGCAGGCCGTCGAGTCCGCGTACTGGATGCGCGACGTCGCCGCGATGGCTGTGCTCGTCGAGCGGGTCGGTGACGAGCGTGTGCGGGTCGCAGCGGCGGCGCATCAGTCGCTGGTCGACCTGAGCGGCAAGGAGCTCGGTCGCGACATCGATCTCTGGCGCGCCTGGTGGGAGCAGAACCAGGACTCCTGGGAGGCGCCGAGCAAGGGCCGCGGGACGGAGCCGCCGGAGGAGAAGGGCGGCACGCGAGCGCGGTACCACGGGCTCGAGGTGCTCGGAGACGTCGTCGTGTTCGTGCTCGACGCATCCGGAAGCATGAAGGACGAGCTCGAGGGCACGGCCACCGGGAAGACCGGCTGGCAGACAGCGCACGCCGAGTTGACCAAGACGATCGACGCCCTGCCGGATGGAGTGCACGTCAACGTCATCACCTTCCAGGCGGAGCCCCGCGTGGCGTTCAACGCGCCGAAGCCTCTCGCGAAGAAGTCCCGCAAGGACATCGCGTCGTTCCTGAAGCGCGTGAGCCCGGGTCAGCCCGGCAACCTGCTCGACGCGATGCTGCTCGCGCTCGACCAGGACGACGTCGACGCGATCTACCTCCTCTCCGACGGCGCGCCGAGTGCCGGTGACATGGTGGTCAAGGGCCGAGTGCGGACGCGCATTCGCGCGGTCAACCGTTCACGCAAGGTCGCCCTGAACGCGATCGGCTTCGGCGCGAAGAAGACGAGTGAGCGCAACTTCCTGAATGGTCTGGCGCGCGACTCGATGGCGCGTGCGGTCTTCCGGTGATGCCGTGAGCGATGTCCTCGTGATCGGCGGCGGCATCGTGGGCGCCGCGATCACCGAACGACTCGTGCGCGACGGTTGCACCGCGACGCTCGTGGAGCGCGGCGGGATCGGCCGGGAGGCGTCGTACGCCGCCGGCGGACTGCTCACGCCGGTGCATCCCTGGAACTACCCGGCCAGCATGTTGCAGTTGGACGCGGAGAGCCTCGGGCTCTGGCCCGATCTCGTCGAACGACTGCGCCGGGAGACCGGCGTCGACGTGGAACTGCGACGCACGGGGCTCCTCACGCTGATCGTGACGGACGACGACGAGGCCGAGGCCGATCGTCGCGTGGCCTGGAAGCGCGAGCGGGGCGAACGCGTCGAGCGGCTGAGCGCGTCCGAGGCGGGCGATTTGGAGCCGTCGTTGCATCCCGAGACGCGTGGTGCGCTGTACCTCCCGGATCTGGCGCAGGTACGCAATCATCGCGTCGCGCCGGCGCTCGCGGCTGCCGCGGCGAAGGCCGGTGCCGACGTCCGCGAACAGACGACGGTGCTCGGGCTGCTGCGTGAGAACGGTCGCGTCGTCGGGGCACGGACGACGGCGGGGGACCTGCGCGCGGAGCACGTCGTTCTCGCGGCCGGCGCGTGGTCGGGTGGGCTGCTCGGCGATCGTGCACCGCCGGCGGCCCGCACGCGTCCCGCGCGCGGGCAGATCCTCCTCCTCCGCGCCCGACCCGGGGAGTTGCAGCACATGGTGCTCGCCGGCGATCAGTACCTCGTGCCCCGCGCGGATGGGCACGTGCTTGCCGGCAGCACCGTGGAGGACGTCGGGTTCGATCGTCAGGTCACCGTGTCCGGACTACGCCGGATCGCGGCGTCGATCGAGCGCATGGCGCCCGGGCTGGCCTCCGCACCGGTCGAGACAGCGTGGGCCGGCCTGCGACCGGACACACCGGACCACCTTCCCGTGCTGGGGCACGTCGAGCCGGGTCTGATCGCGGCGACGGGGCACTACCGCAGCGGCATCATGCTGGCGCCGGTGACCGCGGAGATCGTCCGCGAGCTCGTCGCCGGAGAGGGACGCCGCGACCTCTCGCCGTTCGATCCGCACCGCGCCTCGGGCTGATCCGGCCTCCAGGCGCTCGCGCCGCCGCATGCCGGCGCAATCTGGCGCGATTGCGGGGCACGCACGCGCTCGGTGCGTCGACGAACGTGTGCCGCCCGCCGAGTCTCGTCCGCAATCACCACCGCCTGCGTCCCTCGTCGCGCGCACCGATTCTCATAAGTCGTTTCATGTCAACAGGTTCCGGATCTGGCCGTGGATGAGCCGGAACTCACGGGCAACCGGATGTCACGTTCGCGACTCTGAGACCGTCCTACTAACGGGCGATCCCCGCGCCGACGGTCGGCCGGGGTGATTGGGTGGGAGCCATGGTCTGGCCGGGATCGCGTTCTGGCGTGCACAGCACAGCCGGAGCGCCCCGTTCAAGGAGGTTCGATGCGACTTCGCCATGCTCTCTTCGCCGCCGCGCTCGCGGCCCTTGCGCTCCCCTCTCCCGCTCTGGCTCACGAGGGCGGCGAGGAGTCCGTCTGTCAGTGGGCGCTGCTGCCCGTGCTGACGAGTGATCCACCATTGGAGTACCTGGCCGGGGAGTCGTCCACGTGGACGTTCCCGCTGACCGACTACTACGACACGGTGAACGACACGACCGTCGACGCGTTCGATCCCTTGAAGGTGTGGTCTTGGCGGGTTCTGCAAGACGCGGGCGTCTGGAAGATTCACATGGATCTCGACGCGTACTCGCGTGACTGGGGCTTCGGGGCTGTATCCGGCGCCATCTCCGGCGGTGCGATCTGGACGGTCTCGCGTGTCCAGGCGTGCGAGGCACCGCTCGAGGACATCGAGGCCGACGTGCGTCAGGAGTTCCGTGCCTCTGCGTCACTCAACGCCGACGAGGTGTGCGAGGTGATGGGGCGGCTGCAGTTCTGGGCCGGCATCCCGAGCACCGTGAACCCGCCCAGCATCGTCCACTCGGACGCTGCGGGCGGCGTGTCGATCGACGACGATCACAGTTCCTCGAGCTCGACGGTTCAGGTCCAGGCGTTCGGCATCACGCTGACGCTGAAGGCCTCGACCGGTGGCTCGGAGACGCAGATCGTGAAGGACTTCGACATCGGCAAGGGCGGCAAGACCCCACTCCAGTTGCACACAGCCACGGACTGTGCGTTCAAACTCGACCTCGACATGCTGGACGTTGCGGTCGGGGACATCGACAACATCTACTGGCATGCCATCGTCGACGCGACGTGCGACGGGATGTGCGGGCGCACGATGCGCGTGTTGAACCACAACACGTTCCCGGCGCCGTAGCCGCGGGTCGGCGAAGGAGAGACACGGCGGAGCGGCGCCGAGTGCGCCGCTCCGCCTCAACGGACATCGGCGGGCGAGCCGAGAGGGGGCACGGATGACAGGTCGGCGGAGAATCGGACGCTGGGTCATGGGCTGCGGGGGTCTCGCCGTCGTGCTCCTCGTCGCCCTGCTCGCGGCCAGGGCGTGCGGATCGGTGAGCAACCCCGGGGGGCCGGGGGGGCGCGCTGCGGAGTCTCCAGCCCGCGGACTCCCGCCAGCCGAGACACGTCGCGTGGACACCGACGAGGCGATCGAGATCGAGGTGGAGGTCGTGCTCGAGCCCGACGCTCCCGAGCTCGAATGGACGTTGGTCGTCGACGCCGGTGAGGGACCGACGAGCATCGCCGGCCGCAGTGCGCGAACGGTCACACACGCAGTCGCCAGCACAGAGGACGGGTTCTCGCTCGAACTCGAGGCCGATGGTTGCATCGGCGACCGATTGCGGCTCCGTCCGGGGTTGGCGCCGGTGAACCCGATCCGGCTGACGTTGGTCGCGGTCGCCGCGCTGCGAGTCCAGGCAACGAGCGCCGGAGCGCCGGTCGAGGGCGCACGCGCCACACTGGCTGTGCTGCCAGAGAAGCGGCCCACCGGCGGCGTGTTCGGCGAGACGGAGCGCCAGGCCGTGACGGCCGCGAACGGAGTCCTGCTGATCCGCGGCCTCGACCCGCGCGTCGCCTACTCGCTCGAGGTTCGGCATCCGGACCACCGCAAGGAGGTCGTCGAGCGCGTGGAGGTCACTCCGGGAGAGACCGCGGAACTGTCCCTCTCGCTGCGTGAAGGCGTCGTGGTCATCGGTCGCCTGGTCGATCACGCCGGGCAACCTCTTGCCGGCGTGCAGGTGCACTGTCTCGTGGCTGGGCACTCGAACGGCGTGCGACGCTACGAGGCGGATTCGTGGGTACGCACGCGCGCCGACGGCGCGTTTCGCACGGTGGCGCTCGAGCCGCTGTCGTTCATCCGCGTCAGCGCGTTCGATTCACGCTCGTCCGATGCGTGGACGCTGGACCGAGAGTTCCGGAACCTCGGCATCGGCCGACACGACGTGGGTGACCTCGCCGTCGCGCCGACCCAGCTCACGCTTCGACTCTCGGGCGTCTCGGATCTCTCCGGCGTGCACGTTCTGGCGAGCTCATCGACGCGCCGCGATGGCGTGCCCGTCTTCGCGACGCTCGGCCCGGTCCCCTTCGATGCCGATGGCGTTGCTGTGCTGCGCGGTCTTCCCGTGGGGTCGCTCATGTACTCGATCTCGCGCCATCCGCTGCTGCCGACTGCACAGGTGCTCGCGACGGGGGAGGCGCTCGTCGACTCCGCCGTCGCCGAGATCCAGGTCGAGGTGGCGCCTCCCGCTCGTGTCGTGGTCGCCGGGGGCCCGACGGTGACCGTGCGATCTCGTTCCGGCGCGCCGGTCGAACTGATGGTCCTGGATGGCGACCGTGTCCTGCGGGCGTTCCGGGACGTGGCCGATGGCGCTTCGGTCGCTCTAGGTGAGTCGATGATCGTCGGTTCGTATCGCGCTGCTGTGCGCGACGGGGAGCGCTGGGGCGAGACTCCGTTCGAGGTGCTGGAGGGTGCGGTGGCCGGTACGCTGCGGGTCGAGGTCGATCCGGCGCACGTCGGTGCCATTCTCGACGTGCGTGTCACGCGGCGCGGGCGGGCGGTGGCTGATGCGATTGTCAGCGTCGGCGCGTTCTCGCTCGATGCGCGAGCGGGCTCCGGTTCGACGTGGGGACGCACGGATTCACTCGGTCACCTCACTCTGCGTGGCCTGCCGCCGGGCGTGCGTGGCGTGAAGCTGCGCGTGATGGCTGGGGAAACCGGGCGTGGAGCGCACGCGTTGCTGGCGTCGGGGGAGGCCCACGTCGAGCTCGACCCCACGTACGACGACCACGAGCACGACGATCACTAACACGGCGAGCAACACGAGAACGAGCACGAGTGACCCCGGTCGGAGGACCTGCGCCTCGCCGGGCCTTCTCTCCACGTCGGCGCGGCCCGCGGCCGGACGGCAGGAACTACAAGGGATGGTCGACGTGAGAACTGGTGTTGGACCGAAGACAGAGTGTCCTGACCGAGCGGGGGCCGCGAGATCAAGGCGGACGCGGCGTGGTCGTGGCCCATCCCCCCAACGAGCTGTGTCAACGCAGAGATCGTGGTCCCCGCGACGTGTCAGGCGTGGCGACGTGGTGAGAAGGTCGGGCTAGACGCGGACGCCGGTGATCCGACACTCGATCGCGAGGCGGCCGTCGACCCAGCCTTGGGCGTCGTAGATGGCGCGTCGTCGCTTCAGCTCGATCTTCTTCGCCAGCAGCACGAAGCGCTGACCGGGCTCGACCGTTGCGCGGAACTTCGCGTCGGTGATGCCGGCCAGGCCGACGAACCCGATGTCCTCGATCACCCGGGTCGTGGCGAAGCTCATGAGCTGCGCCAGGCACTCCATCTGAATCACGCCGGGCATGAGCGGGCGACCGGGCACATGGCCGGGCACCCAGAACTCGTCGGCGGCGACGTCTTTCCAGCCGACGATCTCGCCAACCTCCATGTCGAAGTAGCTGACGGCGTCGAGCTGCTCCATCTCGAAGCGCTGCTGGTTGGTGGCGCGGATCTCCTCGGGACCGTAGAGCACGTTGCCCACGTCCCAGAGCTCCGGATCGATGATCGGCGGCGGCGGCATGGCGGGATCATATCGACGGCGCGGCGCGATGGCCCGGCGCAACCGATCGCCGCCTCCGTCGAGCCGTTCGCGGCGAGACGGAGGCGTGCAAGGGGAGCTCCCGGCAGAACTGGGCGGCCTCGGGTGTTTGGGGACAATGCCCGGCCCCACCCGACGACTCATGACTCCTCCAGGCCCTCCCGACATCCGCCGCCTCCTCGAGGACGAGGAGTCTCGATCCGGACACCGGCACGCCGGGAAGATCGCCGCGGCCACGTTCATCGCGCCCATCGCGGTCTCGATCGGTCTGCTGATTGTCGCCGGCGTCTTGCGCGGGCCGGAGACGGCGTGGAGCCTGGTCGTCTCGTCCGTCCTCGTGTTCACGGTGCTCGGGAAGTTCGCGATCCTGGCCGGCGTGAGCGGCGACAGCCCGTTCTCGGTTTGGGAGTGGGCCGGCCTCGTCGCCTACCTGGACGTGACGGTCGCAACGCTCCTCGTCCTGAACCTGCCGCGCCTCTACCGGCTGCCACGGGTCGGCACGACGATCGAGGATCTCGCCGAGCACGGCCTCTACATGCTGGAGAAGCGCAGTTGGCTCGGCCGCGTGACGTTCTTCGGCGTCATCGTGTTCGTGATGTTCCCGCTCACGGGCACGGGAGCGATCGGGGGGAGCATCTTCGGGCGCCTGCTCGGTCTGTCTCCGATCCGCACCCTGATCGCCATCGCGACGGGCGCTGCGATCGGCTGTTCCACGATGGCCGCGTTCGCCGAGACGTTCAGCGCGATCTTCACCGAGGAGCTCCGCCGTTCGTGGGAGTTCCAGGCTGCGGGGCTGGGTGTCCTGGGGGTCGTGCTCTTTGTGGTCTGGCAGCGCGGACGCAAGCTCACGCTGGAACTTCGGGCTCGCCGCGCCTCTCGAAACGGCGCGGACGTGCGCGAGGACCCACCGACGACGTAGACTGGGTTCATGCGTACCACGGTCACCATCCTGGGACTCATGGCGGTTGGACTCCTGACGTTGCTCGTCCACCCACCCGATGCGTCGGCGGGCAACGAGCCCGAGGAGCCGACGCTCGAGGCGGTGCTCCCCGCCACCGACGACGAGGTGACGCAGCTCCTCGATGCGGTGGAGAAGGCCGGCAAGAAGGACACCGAGCTCCTCGCAGCGGCGCTGCACGACATGGGCCGTCGCAGTCACGAGAAGTTCGTCCCCGTGATCCTCGCGGGTCTCGCGAGCAAGAACGCGCGGGTGCTCGAGTCGGCGGTGCTCGCTGCCGTCGCCAACGGCATGCACGACCAGGAGAAGGCCATCAAGAAGGCCTTCAAGCGCGCGGAGAAGAAGAAGCCGAAGAGTCAGGGTGGCGGCATCAACGGCAGTCTGGGCGCGGCGTGCATCACGTACTTTGCGAAGTTCGCCATCGAGGGTCACGAGGAGAAGGTCCTCGAGGATCACTTCCGGCCGCTCTACACGAACGAGCGACGGATGACCGCCAGCTGGGCTCCCGGCCTCGTGAAGAGCGCCACGATGTACTTCGGCAAGATGAAGTACATGAAGTCCGTTCCGATGCTCGTGGCTCAGATACGTGAGCCGTATCCCGAGAATCCGAACTCCGAGAACAACCCCCCGGCCTCGTACTGGGAGAAGCGGTACAAGATCTGGCAGGAGACGGAAGGGTACATCCGCTGGGCGCTGAAAGAGATCACGGGCAACGAGTTCCGCACGCACCGCGAGTGGAAGGCCTGGGTCTCGGCCAACAAGAAGCTCTTCAAGTAGAGCCGAAGCGAACTGTGGGGAACCCGCGGATCGGATTCCACGCGAGTGCGTGGGGCAGCGACCACCTCCTGGCCGCACTGCATGGCCTTGCCCGATGCGGCTTCGGCGGCATCGAGGTCTACGCCGATGTCTCGCACGTGTTCGCGGACCGTCCCGAGGAGTTCAAGGACATCCTCGAGATCACGGGCGTCCCGCTTGCCGGCATCCACTCGGGCGGGCTCCTGACGAACGAGGAGTTCCACGAGGCCGAAGAGCTCGAGTGGCGGCGACTGCTCGAGTGGGTGAAGGCGGCCGGCGGCGACTACGCCATCTACTACGGCGGTGAGGGCACCGGCGATGCGGACGCCGACACGAAGCGGGCAGCCGCGCTGCTGAATCGCGTTGGCGCCATCGGTCTCGAGGTCGGGGTGAAACTCTGCTACGAGCCGGATCGGCACTGCCCGTTCAACTCTCGCGAGGGCGTCGCGCGCCTCATGCGTGAGACCGACCCCTCTCTGCTCTCGCTGTCGGCCGACACGGCGCACCTGGAGCAGATGGGCTTCGACCCCACGATGTTCCTGCTGACCCAGAAGCACCGTCTGGGTGTCGTACACATCCGCGATCTGCGTCGCGAGGACGACGACTCGATCAGCGGTGACGAGTTCGTGGATCCGGGCCGCGGCCGCATCGATCTACGCGGCGTCGCCGACACGCTTCGAATGATCCGCTACGACGGCTGGATCGTCGGGGTGGTGGACAACCCCGCCGAGTCGCCGCTGACGAGCGCGCAGAACACGAGCCACTACTTCAGCGGAGAGCTCGACCTGGAGATGTAGGCGGAGTCGTGGGGGAGTCCCTCGCCAACCCGGCTTCGACTTCGATCGGCTATCGTCGAGGGCGTGAGTGACGACGAACCGGCGGCGGCGCATGACCCTCGCCGACCGGCGACGGCCACGGTCGGGGCGACGATCGCGCCAGTGACGGTGCGCTCGGGCTACGTGGTGTACGTGGGCATCGTCCTCATCGCGGTCGCTGTCGCGTCGATCGTGTCGTTCATCGTCGCCGGCCAGCCCACCCCGCCGGATGTCGAGTTGGCCGTCCACGCGATGGTGTTCGGCGCAGCGGTGTCCTTCGATGTGCTGGTGTTGCTGGCGGCCTTGCTCCTGCGCTATCGCGCGCTGCGGTCCCGGAATCTGGTCGGATTGGAACGCACCCTCGTCCGCCTCGTCGCGATCGCCGGCCTCGTGCCCCTGCTCGTTCTCCTGGCCTCCTGGCCTCCTGGCCTCCTGGGCGCCGGGGACGTTCGGACGCGGGTGAGCGAGCCGAGCGAGCCGCGCTCTCGACTCGACTAGACTCACTCGATGAAGTTCGCGCTAGCGTTCTCCGTCTTCGGCGCCACGGTCGGCCTCATGGCGCTCCTCGCGGAGACGATGGCGGAGCGGGTCATTCTCACCAGCGTCGCCATCGCATTCCTCGGCGTCGCACTGGCGTACTCAGGGGTCGGCGCTCGGATCTTCCGAAAGCGGCGTGACGGTCGCCTGCCGCCCGCGACGTACGTGCTGTTCTGGCCGTACTTCGCGCTCAACCATCTCCTCCTGCTTGGGTACCGGTTGTTCACACGCGAGAACGCCTTCGACGAGGTCGCCGACGGCGTCGTGCTGGGCGCCCGGTTGTACGCCCGCGACGAGGCGGCGCTTGCGAAGCACGGGCTCTCCGGCGTGCTCGACCTCACGTGTGAGTTCTCGGAGATCGCGTTTCTCCGGCGCACGCAGCGCTACCTCTGCATTCCGCTGCTCGACACGAAGGCACCGACGGCCGTCGACCTCGAGCGCGGCGTGGCCTGGCTCCAGCGCGAGATGAGCGACGGAACGGTGTACGTGCACTGCGCGATGGGTCACGGTCGCAGCGCCACGTTCGTGGCGGCGCTGTTGGTGACTCTCGAACGAGTCGCGGATGCTACCGAAGCGGAGGCACTGATCTGCGAGCGTCGTCCGCGTGCGGGCCTGACCGCCGTGCAGCGGACGGCGCTAGCGGAGTTTGTGACGGCGCGGTCGGTCTGACGCGGGCGACGAGAGTGGCTGTCGCTCAGCGGATCCGAGGCGAGTGGTAGTCTTCCGTTCGTGGCCGTTCCCACCCCCGTCCCCCGTCCGCGCAAACCGGCGACGGCGTCGGTCCACACCGCGCTCGTTTCGCTGTGGCTGCGGGTGCGGTTTGGTGCGGCCTGCCTGCTCCTCTGCGTAGCCGCCGTCGCCGCGTGCGCGATCATCCTCGGCGGCACGGTGGGCGAGCGAGGCAGCCTGGGCATCGCCGTGACGTTGATCTGGCTCTGCGGACCGGTGGCCGCCACGGTCACGCTGCGTCGCGACGCGCAGAAGGAGCGCGGTCTGTCGGACGTCGAGCGACGTCTTGTCGGCGTTGCCGCGCTGGCGGGTCTGTTGCCGCCGTTCGTGACGGTTGCGGTGTGGATTGTGGACAGCCTGTGATCCGTCGATGCCATCAGGGGAACGACAGCTCAACGGCTTCGTAGGGGCGGATCTCCTGATCCGCCCCGCCGACGCGCGTCGCTCGGACCCGGCGGGTGAGTGGCGGACAGCGGACGACGGCCGTGGATCGGACGGCCACGGGCGATCACCGTCGCGACCCGATGACGCCAGTCGTCGCATCGCCGATCGGCGCCGACGCCCTCGACCGGGAGCCGCGCGCATCACCGACATCGTCCGCAGAGCGCCATCCGCCCCGATCGAGCGCGCGCCACCCCAGCGGGCGGGGCGGATCAGGAGATCCGCCCCTACGGCACCATTGACAGAGCGGACCCGTGGGATCGGAGAAGACCCAGCCCGCCCGTATCCCCGCCCGGGGCGCGGCGGTTGCGCGTCAGCGCAGGCGCCGTGACGCGGGGAGTGTGTGCGCGGAGGTCCTCGACCGGCGCCGATGGCCCTCGTCAGATGCGTGACGAGACCGAGCACACGCCAGACAACAACGCAAGGCTCGCTGATTGCCTCTCAGCCGAGGCGCGCCCACCTGCGACGCGCCTCGCAATCGGCGTGACTAGGGCCGCCAGAGGGCCTCCAACTCCCCCAGCCGCTGATCGAAGTTCTCGACCACGTCATTCCAGTCGACCACCATCGTCCGGAACGTCGGCGGTCCGATGACGCTCGGGGGGCGAGCGACGTCGCTGCGGACCGGGATCTGAGCGCTGTCGCCGGCGGCGAGCATCGCCTCGACTTCCCTCGACAGGAGGAAGTCGATGAGCTGTTGGCCCAGGTCGGGGCGAGGGCCGCCCTTCACGAGACCGATGGTGTTCGGGATGAGCAGCGTGCCAGGTTGGCCCTCGCCCTGATCGGGGTAGACCTTCGCGACTGGCCGGCCATCGCGGCGCACCTTCTCGAAGTCGTCGGTGTCGGTGAACCCGAACGTCGACTGACCGCCGGCGACCGCGCGGGCGAGCTGACCGTTGCCGCTCGGGAACACGGTGCCGTTCGCGTGCATGCCCTTGAACCAGTCGCGCGCGCCGTCGTCACCGAGCACGGTGTAGAGCACGGCGGCGTGGGTCAACGTCGTGCCCGTCAGTGGACGCACGAACGACGTGCGGCCCTTCCACGGCTCGGCGAGGAGGTCCTGCATCGACGTCGGGTGCTCAGCCTGGTCGGGGAGCAGCTCGGTGTTGACGATCAGGATGCGCGCGCGCGCAGCGAACCCGGTCCAGAGCGCGTCGGCGTCCTTGAGGGCATCGGGGATGTCCTTCGCGGAGTCGGACGCGTACGGAGTCAGCACGCCTTCCCGAGCCAGGCGGATCGTGTGCATGATCTCGTTGTTCCAGAACACGTCGGCACGCGGGTTCGCGCGCTCTTCGCGCAGCTTCGCGACCAGGCCGACCGTCTTGTTCGCCTCGGTGTCGAAGTTGCGATGAATGTGGATGCCCGTGCGCGCCTCGAACGCGTCGAGGATCGGGATCGCGTGCACGTCGTCGACCGCGCAGTAGAGCGTGACGCCCTCCTGCCGGGGCCAGAGGAACGTCACCGTGACCACCGCGACGACGAGCGCCGCGACCAGAGACAGGAACACCTTGGGCTTCATCGCGATCCTCCGTTGTCATCGTTGCCGCGGTACGCGTCCGCGGTGAGTCCGAGGTCGATCACCTTGCGGTGCATGTTCGGGCGCGTGATCCCGGCGATCTCTGCCGCGCGGCTCACGTTCCCTCCAGTAAGTCGCAACAGCTCGTCGACGTACACGAGTTCGGTCAGACGCACGACGTCGCGCAATCCGAGGTCGCCCGCCGCGCTCTCCACCGGAGCCGGCAACGCGCGCGCCTCGGTGCGTTCGCGCAGGAATGCGGCCAGTGATCGCTCCGGGACCTCGACATTGGCGGCCGAGCGGGGCGGCGTCGTCGGTTCGGGCAGCGGGCGCGGCACGGGCGGCTCGTCGACCGTCGGTACGTTTCGGACGGTGCGCAGCGGCTCCGGTCGCTCTGACTTGGAGAGTGCCTTGGCGACCGTCGTGCGGATGGCGTCGACGCGGAACGGCTTCGTGACGTAGTCGTTCGCGCCCTGCTTCATCGCGGCGAGTGCGCTCTCGACGGAGCCGTACGCAGTCATGAGCACGACCGGCAGCCCGGGCAGCGTGGAACGCAGCGCGCGCATGAGCGACACGCCGTCCATGCCCGGCATGCGCACGTCGAGCAACGCGACGTCGGGTGGACGAGCGTTCGCGGCAGCGAGCGCGGCAGGGCCGTCCTCGGCCTCGATCACTTCATACCCCTCGCGGCGCAGCGTCTTCGCGAGGAAGTAGCGCATGCTCTCCTCGTCGTCGACGACGAGCACCACGGAACGACGTTCGATCATGAGCGGCCTCCGTTGTCCGCGGCCGGCAGCCACACGCGGAACGTGGCTCCGTGACCGGGTTCGCTCTCCACTTCGATGCGCCCGCCATGCGCGTTCACGATTCCGTAGCTGACCGAGAGCCCGAGTCCGGTGCCCTCGGGGCGCGTCGTGAAGAACGGCTCGAACAGCCGCTCGCGATCCTTGGCCGCGATGCCGCGACCCGTGTCCGCCACACTCACGCCGATCTCGTCGCCGCGTTGCTCAGCAGACAGCGTCAGCTCGCCACCGTCCGGCATTGCGTGCAGCGCATTCGTGGCGAGGTTGAGGAACACCTGATGCGCCCCGGATGCCTCGGCCCGGACTTGCAGCGCCGCGCCGCGTGTGACGTGAACCGTCACCCCCAGACGGACGGCCTCGGGTTCGATCAGCCCGGCAACGTCATCGAGCAGATGCGCGACGTCGACCGTCTCCATCGAGCCGGTCCCGGGCCGCGCGAAACGCAGCAGGTTCGCGGTGATCGCCGTGCCGCGACGCGCGGTGCGCTCGATCATCGCCAGCGTCGCTCGCATCTCGTCGGGGTCGTCCTCGCGGGCTGCATCTTCGGCGCAGCCGAGAATGCCTCCGAGCAGGTTGTTGAACTCGTGGGCGACGCCGCCCGCGAGCGTGCCGAGAGACGCCATGCGCTCGGCATGGCGCAGGGCGCGATCCTTCTCGCGTAGCTCCTCGGTCTTCTTCCGGACGCGCTCCTCGAGCTCGGCGTTCAGCGTGGCGAGATCTGAGTGCGCCGTGGCGAGGCTCGCGGTCATTGCGTTGAACGAGCCGGCGAGACGAGCGACCTCGTCGTCGCCCGCGACGGGGAGTCGCGTTTCGAGGTCGCCGTGGGCGACGTCGCGCGTGGCCTGGCTGAGGCGGCGGATGGGGGAGAGCACACTGCGGTAGAGCAAGGCGCCATGCAGGAGGAACAGGGCGGCGAGCAGCGAGATCATCAGCGCGGCGGCCCGGCGAGATGTTCCGGCACCGAACTCCTCGGCTCGTTCGGCATTGCGTTCCGCGACGCGCCCGGCCTCGCGTCGTAGACGCGCTTCCGTGCGCTCGCTGATCTCAGCGGCGAGGGCGTCGAGGTTGCCCTGAGAGTCGGTGCGCAGCACCGCGAATTGCTCGTCCGCCAGTGCGCGCACGCCGTCGGCGTTGTTCGTGACCAGCTCCAGCGGGAGATCGGCGACGGCGTCGGACGACGCCGTCAGGGCCTGCGTTACTGACTCGCGGACCCACGTGCCGGCGTCCGTCGCGTCCGCTTGTGCGGCGTTCCGCGCGCGGCGCGCTTGATCGCTCAGGAGGGCGCCGCTGCGGTCTTGGAACTCCGACTTCAGGTACGGCTGGAACAGCAGGACGAGCACGAGCGCGGCCAGCGCCAGACCGAGGCCCAGCGCGACGGTCGTCCGCATCAGTAGCGAACGCCGCAGCGGCACTTCGTCCGCTTGGCGCTCTCGATCCGCCAGCGGTTCTGGATCGCTCATCGTCGTCCTCCCAGCGCAGGGATCACGTGGTCGGCTCCCGCGACGACCGGCAGCGGGATCTCCCAGCCGAGCCGCCGCGCGGCATCGAGGTTGACCTCGACCAGTCGTCGGCGGGGGCGGTGCACGCCGATCTCCGACGGCGCCTCGCCGTCGAGCACGCGCCTCGCTAGGGCGATCGCGTGGGTGCCGAGCCTGCGCGCGTCCGTGCGGATCACGACCCCGCATCCAGCGAGCAGGTGGTCACGCCGCGAGCCGATCAGCGCGTGACCGTCGGCTGCCATGCACTCCGCCATGGTCTCGACCTGCCGCGGGCTGAATCCCCCGGTCATGAGCACCACGTCCGCCTCCTGCTGCGCGCCCCCGACGGAGACGCCGTCGATCGCGACGAGCCCGGTGCGGTCGTAGGGCGAGCACTCGATCGTCGTGACGGTGAGCGGTGAGTCCTCGGCTGCCGTGGCGAGCCGCTCTGCGAACCAGGCCCCCTCGGTATCGTCGGCGCGATACAAGATCTCGAACGTGCGCGCCCTCGGCGCCGCTCGACGCACTGTGCGGAGGACCTCGTCGATGTCCACGCCTCCGGCCGTACCGCAGACCGTGGAGCGGCCGGGGAGCTCGAGGGCCTCCGGATGGCGCACGCCCGTGAACACGATGGGATTCGCTCGGCGCGCGTCCCGCAACGCCATCGCCGCCCGAGGTCCGACTGCGATGACGACGTCGAGCGGCTCGAACGCCAGCTCGGCCAGCGCCTCGCGCGCCTCATCACCGGGGGCCACGACCAGGTCCAGGGTCGGCTCGAGTTCGGCGAGCCGGAGCCCGTCGCGGACGCCGGCCGACGCCGCCTTCTGCAGCGGCCCCTCGCCGATCTCGAACAGCGCGACGCGCGGGGACTCACGGTCCTGCGCCGCCGCCGGCACCACGGCCGCGATCGCGAGCGCCGCGACGAGCGTAGAGAGGGGACGGCGCGGGGGGGATCGCATGGCGGTGGAGGCGCGCAACTGACGCACCGGCTCCGAGTGTGTCGCTTGCGGCACGCTCCGGCAAGGGTTCCCGGGCACGCGGGCGACGTCCGGGCGCGTCGGAGTCCGCGACAACCGCCACCAGGGAAACTAGACTGTCCGGCCCTCCCGCGACGGGAGGGATCGAGCGACCTCGAAGAGACCGCGAGGAACCCCCAGTCATGCGGCTGATCACCTGTCAGAAGTGCAACTCCCAGTTCGACGTCTCCACGATGACGGCGGGCACCAGCTTCGTGTGCGGCAGCTGCCGCACCGTGCTCCAGGTGCCGGCCGCGGGGCCCGTCGTCCAGCCGATCCAGCCCGGTCAGTCCGGCCGTCGAGCTGGCTCTACCGCGCCGCCGCCCACCGTGGCGCTGAGCCCGGCGCAGATGCGGAAGGCGTTGCAGGCTTCGCAAGAGGTCGGCGACACGCAGACCCCGAAGCCCAAGGCTGCTCCCGCTGCCCGACGCCAGCCTGTCCAGCCTGGAAAGAAGGCGATCCAGCCTGGGAAGAAGGCGATCCAGCCTGGCAAGAAGCCTGCGCGGACGCCCATCCAGCCGGGCACGCCGCGCGGTGGCGTCGCGCCGCCGCCGACGGTCGCTTTATCGCCGGATCAGATGCGCAAGGCGATGAACGAGGCCCGTCAGCAGCGCTCAGCCGGGGCTGCTCCGGCCGGCGCCGCGAAGCCGCAGGCTCAGCTCCCCAAGGCCATGCAGAAGCGTGCGCAGAAGGCGGCACCGGCGCAGCGCGCCGGAGCCGCCCAGCAGCAGGCGCAGCAGCAAGCCCAGCAGCCCGCTCAGAAGAAGGCGCAGAAGGGCTCGAAGCGCGGCGCGGCTGGGAAGTCGTCGAAGGGCGGCGGTCGCAAGCCCGCTGCGAGCGGTCGCGCGGCCCCAGCGCAGAAGAAGTCTCAGGCGCCGCTGTTCATCGGCATCGGCGCGGTCGTCCTCATCGCCGGCGTCGTCGGCTTCGTCATGATGGGCGACGACGGCGGCGGCGAGAGTGCCAACCCGAACGGCAACCCGCCTGGCGTCACGAACCCGGACGGCACGACCGAGACGGGGACGGCTCCGGGAGCCGGGACCGGCGGGACCTCGACGGCGGGTGCGAACACGCCCGCGCCGACGACACCCGAGGGCAAGTTCCTCGCCCTGGATCTGCAGGCGGCGAGCGACGAGATCACGCGCAAGCTCGCTGCGAACAAGGGCAGCGTCGTCGCGCTGAAGGAACTGCTCGACTTCTACGCGAAGGACGACTTCAAGAGCAGCGCCGCCGCCAAGGAGGGCGTGAAGCGCATCGCGAAGGCCGCCCTCGACCAGGACAAGGACTGCGAGTGGGCGCACGTCTCGCTCGGCCACGCCAACGGGCTCGATCTCCTGCAGACGTGCATGGACGAGTGTCCGAAGGCGTTCGAATTCGCCGACGAGAACGAGGGGAAGGTCCGCGAGGCGCTCGCCGCGCTCGAGGACTCGTCGAAGTGGGTCGACGCGAAGAAGCTGAAGCAGCTCCAGACGCTCGTCGACGCCGTTCGCGTGCGCAGCGACTCGCTCGACAACGACCCGCGCATGGTGCAGGTCGAGAAGGCGCGCGACTGGATCCGCAAGAACGACCTCTTCAAGGATCTCGAGGTCATCTCGCGCTACTCGGACCCGTACGTGATCTTCCAGGAGTGGGAGGTCTACACGGCCGACCACCCGATCGTGGTCAAGCGCGGAATCGACGTCGACAGCGCCAACAAGGATCGGTCGAAGAAGGCGCAGCTCTTCATCAAGCGTGACGCCAAGATCTTCTCTGAGTTGAACCACCGCTATCGCGAGCTGTTCGCCGAGCGCTACGGGATGCCCGAGCTGCGCGATAAGAACCGCCTGCTGAAGGTCCTGATCCTCTGGAACCGCACGACGTTCGACGAGTGGCACCGGCGCCAGGACTCCGGCATCTCGGGCTTCATCCGGGCGTACTACAGCCCGACCGAGAAGCACATCGTGCACTACCTCGGGGACGAGGCGCTGCAGGAGAAGGACGCCATCTACTGCGCCGACGGTCACATCCAGAAGGGCAGTGACCAGGTGACGTTCCACGAGGGCACGCACCAACTCCAGCACGAGTACGGTGCGATCCTCCGCGGCACGCCGCTCACCGACGGTGACGACCCGGTCGCGCCTCGCAAGTCGATGTGGTTCGACGAGGGCATGGCGGAGTTCATGGGCGCGGTCGAGATCGCCGAGGACAAGTCCTACGACCTCGAAGGCGTTGAGTGGTTCCACAACCGCCTGCTGCTCGAGCGCATCGCTCAGGCGCGGCGCCACCGTCGCAACGAGTCACAGAGTGCGAACGGCGGCTGGTGGACGATCAGCGATCTGCTCGAGCCGAATCACAATGGTGAGCTGCTGCAGAAGAGTGCGGAGCTCCTGCCGCACAACCCCACGTTCATGGCGAACATCTTCTACGCCCAGGCGTGGGGCCTCATCCACTTCATGTGGTACTACGACAACGGCAAGTACCGAGGGAACCTCCTGGACTACCAGGAGCGTGTGTTCCAGCAGGAGCACGGGCCCGAGGCATTCGCCAAGGCGCTCGGTGTGGCCGGTCCGGACGACTTCGGCAACGTGCAGAAGGAGTTCGACTGGTACTGGAACCTCCTCCTCCGCCGCAAGGTCGGCCGCAAGCGCGGTTCGAGTCAGTGGGAGACGCCCCTGACGACGCCCCCTGAGGGACGTTGGGAGCCGGACGAGGAAGACGGCGGCGGCGGCGACTACGACGACGACGACGGGGACGACGGGGACGACGACGAGAAGAAGGACGACTAGGACGGGCACCGCTCGCCCTGCTCGCACCGACTGCATCACCACGACCCGCGTCTGACGCGGGTCGTGGTCGTTCTGGGACTCCGATCGTGACCCCACCCCGACTCTCCCCCGGCGCTCCGCTCACGGGCTTCGTCATCGCGGCGGCTCTGGCGGTGCTGGCTCAGTTCGGCGCGATGGGGGGCGACGCTCCCGTCTGGGACGACGCGACCCTCCTGTTGCACGACGAGCGCCTGCGCAGCCTCTCCTCGGTCCTCACTGCATTCGGCGACTCGGTGTTCGGCGGGCTGACACGCCACGAGACGTACCGGCCGCTCGTCAATGCGTCGTTGGCGGTCGACTGGTTCCTGTCCGGCAGCACGCCCGAGGCCGTCGACCTGGCGTGGTTCAAGCTGACGAACCTCCTGCTCCACGCGTTGAACGCCGGACTGGCGTACCTGTTCCTGGCGCACCTCACCGGGCGCAAGCTCGGCGCTCCGATGCTCGGCGCTGCGCTGTTCGCGGTGCACCCGCTCGCGGTCGAGCCCGTGGCGTGGATCGTCGGCCGCGGAGACCTGCTCGCGACGGCGTTCGGGCTCGCCGCCGGCATCCTGCTCCTTCGCGCGCCTGCACGCCGGATGCTGCTCGTGCCGGCGCTCCTCTGCTTCACGCTCTCGCTCTTCGCGAAGGCGAGCGCCGTGATGCTGCCCGTCGTGACGTTTCTCGGCGTCGTGGCATACCGCGGTCTCCCGCCGCGGCAGTTGCTCGGTCGCCGTCACGGACCGCGGCTGGCCGCATTTGCGGCGCCGATCGCGATCTGGTTGGCCGCCCGCGCCGCGGTGCTGGAGAACGCGCTGCCGGCCGACGTTGGCGTCGCGTGGAAGGAGGTCGCCGTCGGCGATCGCCTGCTCGGCGTCGGTCGCGCCGTCTCGATCATGATGTCGCAGATCGTCCTCCCCGCACGACTGTGCGGCGACTACGGACCTGACGCGGCATTCCAGCCGGCGCTGGGTGGGCTCGGTCCGCAGGCCGCGCTGGGACTGGCGTTGCTCGCCGCGTGCGTCGGTCTGGGCATCGCGTTCCTACGCTCGCGACCGAAGGTGGGATTCCCACTCCTCGCGTTCGCGCTGATGCTCGTGCCAGTCCTACAGATCGTGCCGATCGGGGCGATCGTTGCCGACCGCTTCGTCTACCTGCCGGCGCTGTTCGTCTACCTGCTGGCCGGGGAGGGACTCGAGCGCGTCTTCGACCGCGTTCGTTCGCCGGGCGTCGTCGTGGTGACGTTCCTGCTGATGGCGACCCTGGGGGTTCTGTCTCACGTGCGTGTGCTCGCCTGGAACGACGCGATCACGTGGAACCGCAACGTGCTGCAGAGCTACCCCGAGAGCCGCGGGGCGACGCAGCGACTGGCAGCGGCGCTGAGCGACACCGGCGACGCGGCGGATCTCGACGAATCGCTGCGTCTTCTCCGCGCGGCCGCTGATCGCCTCGCGCGACCCGACGAGGAGGTGCGCATCCTCGGTGCGATCCTGCTCGAGGCGCACCGCGACGCGGACGCCGAGAGCCCTCTCCGGCGGGCGGTGGCGCTGGCGGGTGGCAAGCCCGAGGCCGGTGCCATCGCGCGGTACAACCTGGCCGTGCTCCTCGCGCGCACGGAGCGCAAGTCCGAGGCGCTGGTGCTGCTGGACGAGGCGCTCGAACGCATGCCGACGCTGTCCGTGGCCACTAAGCTGCGCGCTCGACTGCGGTAGTCCCGTTCTCAGCCCTGCCCTGACTAACTAACTTGCGGCCTCAACTTCTTGAAAGCGACACGAGGGGTCCGCCCGGGGCGCCGAGCAACTCGAGGCTGCTGGTTAGTTAGTTGGGGCAGGGCTTGGCGCGTGAGTGGGGTCCGCGTCGACGCTCCGCGGCGTGGGCGACGCTGCATCGAGCGTCGCGCGCTCGAGGAGGCCCGCGCGGAGCGAGATCTCGAGATCGTCGATCGTGCGCTGGAGCGAGACCGCGACGTGGTTGCGGAAGGTCGTCTGAACCGAGTGCCCGAAGAACACGCCCGCTGCGGAGAAGACCGCCCAGGTCGCGCTCGCCAGGGGGGCGGTCAGCAGTGCGAACGGCGCCAGGATGCACAGGCATCCGAAGAGCACCAGGCACCCGACCATCAGGTTCGTGAGCCACACCGCCCAGAATGGACCGCTCACACCGAGATCATCGACGAGCGCCCGTGCGTCGTCCTCACGCGCGACGAGCTGTCCTTTGGCGTTGAGCCGGAGCACCGGGAGCCAATCCTTGCCGCGTGCCCGCATGAGTAGCGTGCGCTGTGGCAGCTCGCTCTCGACCGGCGTGACCGCCACCGCGTACGCCATCGCGACGCCGTGGACGTCCGTCAGGCCGCAAGCCGGATCGCGCAGGGAATTCTCGCGCAGAGAGTTCGAGTTCGGGCTCATCAGCATCCCATCGGGATTCCGGCCCGGGTCGCGTGAGCGCCGGCGCTACCGTTTCGTGGTGAGCGTGACCGATCTCCCGACTCCCGTAGCCGTCGTGGACCTCGACGTCGTCGAGCGCAACTGCGCGCACATGTCCGAGCGGATGTCCCGACTCGGAACGCGCCTGCGTCCCCACGTGAAGACGCACAAGTGCGTGGAGGCGGCGCTTCTCTCCGTGGAGGGCCACTTCGGCGGGATCACGGTGTCGACCCTGGCCGAGGCGCGCGCGTTCGGAGCGGCTGGCTTCGCCGACATCACGTACGCGGTGCCGCTCGCCCCAGCGAAGGCGGCCGCTGCCGTGGCTCTGGGAGCGGAAGTCGGACGGCTCGCGTTGCTCGTGGACTCCGACGAGGCGGCCGATGCCGTGGCGCACGCGGGGCGTTCGGCCGCGCGGGACGTCCCCGTCTACCTGAAGCTCGACTGCGGCTACCACCGCGCCGGAGTTGCGCCCGATGGCGCCGTTGGGCCGCGCCTCGCGCGGCGACTCGCCGACGCGCGTGGCATCGAGTTCCGTGGCGTGCTCGCACACGGCGGACACGCGTACTACGCGGCCGGACGCGAGGCGATCGCCGTCGTCGCCGCCGCTGAGCGCGACGTGACCGTCGGGTTCGCCGAGCGGTTGCGGGCCGAGGGCCTGGACGTACCGGAGGTGAGCATCGGGTCCACCCCGACGATGGCCGTGATCGACGACCTGTCGGGCATCACGGAGGTGCGCCCGGGAAACTACGTGTTCTTCGACCGCTATCAGTCCGCCATCGACTCGTGCGCGCCGGAGGACTGTGCGCTGTCGGTGATCGTGACCGTGATCGGCGCGTACCCAGCACGCGGCACAGCGATCGTCGACGGCGGAGCGACGGCATTCTCGAAGGACGCGGGCGCGACGCACGTGTCCGGCTGGGACGGCGGGTACGGCGCTGTGCTCGACGCGGAGAGCGGTGCGGACACAGGCCTGACACTCGCGTCGCTCTCGCAGGAGCACGGCGAGCTGCGTGGCGACGCCGCGGCCCTCGCGAGCCTGCGTGTCGGTCGTCGCCTCCGTATCGTCCCGAACCACTCGTGCCTGACGGCGGCCCTGTTCGAGCGCTTTCATGTGGCGCGGGGCGGTGACGTGGTGGGGGAGTGGAGACCGGTACGCGGGTGGTAGGAGAGGCGTCGGTTGCGCGGCCGATCGCCTGCGACGCCCTCGACCGGTCGCCGTCCGCATGAGCGGGATCGTCCGCGGAGCGCCATCGGATCGCGTTGACCGCGCGTGACCCGGCGGGCGGGGCGGATCAGGAGATCCGCCCGTACGACGGGGTTCGCCTGGTCAACGGCGTTGTAGGGGTGGGTCTCCTGACCCACCCGCGCCGACGACGGATCGCGCGGGCGACGGTGGTGGCTGGCGCGTCCGACCGGTGACGGCGATGCGCACGAATCACGATCGGGCGGATCGCCGAAGTGAGGCGCGGTCGACCGATGGCCGTCCGCATCACGGGAGCCGCGCGCCGAGCGCCATCGGACCCGCATCGATCGCGCGCACGCCAGCGGGCGGGGCAGATCAGGAGATCCGCCCCTACGGCGCCGTTGAGGTAATGGACCGGTTGGACGGGAGGAGGCGACCGGCACCCGGATCCTCACCCGGGGCGCGGCGGTTGCGCGTCAGCGCAAGCGCCGTGACGCGGGAATGTGTGCGCGGAGGTCCTCGACCGGCGCCGATTGCCCTCGGGTGACGCGTGATGAGACCGAGCACACGCCACTCAACAACGAGGGCGCGGCGATTGCCTCATGCCCCGATCGGCGTCACCAACCGACCGCCCGCAATCGCCGTGACCGCCCCCGCGGGAGATCGTGACCGCCCCCGCGGGAGATGAGGCCTCGCAAGGCTGCGACCGAGGGGGTTGCTCTCGCGTGAGAGGTGACGCAGCCGCGGAGCCGACCAGAAACATGGGAGGCGCGGCGATTGCCGCATGTCCCGATGTGCGTCACCAACCCACGACCAGCAATCGACGTGACCCCGCGCCGTGACGCGGGGAATGTGTGCGCGGAGGTCCTCGACCGGCGCCGGTTTCCCTCGCGTGACGCGTGACGAGTCCGAGCACACACCAGACAGCACTAGCGGGCGCGGCGATTGCCACTGTGTCGACGCGCGCCCACCTTCGACGCCCGCCGCAATCGCCGTGACCGCTACTTGTTATGGGGCTTGAACGGGTCGTAGTCCGGGCAGTTCACCACCCGGTACTCCTCGGCCTCTGCCTCGAGCCCGGCGGCCGAGTACGCGCGCACGACGTCGACATGACGCTCCGCTCGCTGCGCAGCGTCGGCAATGTCGCGCCAGGCCGTCTCGTCTTGGATCTCGCCGGACAGGCGCTGCGACTGCTCGAGCAGGAAGGGCGAGCCCTTCTTCTTCGCGGCGGTGGTGAGGCGCGCGATGAGCTCCGCGTTGCGCGTCACCTCGATGTACTCCACGGACTCGCCCTCACGGCCCTCGTCGAGGAGCTTCGACGCCACCGCATCGATGCGCTTCGCGTCCGGAGGATCGGCGTGGAGGAGCTCGCGCTTGTCGAGCGGGTGAGCGGGTTCTTTCGCCAAGGGCATCGTGCGTCTCCAGGGGGCGCGCCCGAGATGCGGTTCGCGTCGTAGGATGAAGCGCTCAACCTACGGTGCCGCTGCGAACGCACGCGTGGAATCTCAGAGCCCTCAGGCCCCGCCGACCACCGAGACCGATCAGCCCGCGGGGTCTCCTCCCGACGGCCTGCGTGGGCGATTCGAGGTCGTCCGCCCGCTCGGTTCTGGCGGCGGCGGGCAGGTCGTTCTGGTGCGGGATCTGAGACGGGGCGGCGTGCTCCGTGCGCTGAAGACGGTCGGCACTCTCGGCGAGGACGGTCCGCTGCCGTCCGCGGAGGCCGGAGAGCGCCTGCTCCACGAGGCCCGGGTCCTGGCCTCGATCGTGCATCGCGGCGTGCCGCGGCTTGTCGAGATCGGACGCGAGCCCGAGAGCGGGCCGTGGATCCTCATGCACTACGTCGAGTCGGAGACGCCGACCGAGGACGAGGACCCGGCACACGTCGCGCGAGGCCTGCTCGACGTGCTGGGTCACCTGCACCGCCATGGCTGGCTCCATCAGGACGTGAAGCCGGCGAACGTCGTCGTCGCCCGCGGTCGACGCGTGGTCCTCCTCGACTACGGCTTCGCCGTCCGCGAAGGCTGTGACGTTCCGCCGCGCGGCACGCTGCCGTACGTGGCTCCGGAGGTGCTCGCTGGGGAGCCCGCCGACGCTCGCTCCGATCTGTGGGCGGCGGGCGCGGTCCTGCTGCAGCTCGTCCTCGGGCGTCAGTTCCCGCCCGTGGCGACGCTCGGTCCCGACGACGTGCCCGACGGCGACATCCCGCTACCGCGAGACTGGCTGCGCGTGCTTCTCCACCCACGCCCCGAGCGACGCTTCGAGTCGGCGGAGGTGGCGCTCCAAGAACTCGAGGCCGCCCTCGGTCCCGACGGCTTCCGGCGATCCCCACGCCCCTTGCCGCACGCTCCCGAACCCGCGGGGCGCGAGGCGGAGCTGGCGCGTCTGGAGCGTCACCTGGTCGAGGCGCGTTCCGGTGCCGCGACCGCAGCCACCGAGGGCCCGACTCCAGATCTCGCCGGTCTCGTGCTGGTCCAGGGTGAGTCCGGCGTCGGCAAGTCGAGCCTGCTGTTCGAGATGCGTCTGCGCGCGATCGCGGCGGGGTGGTCGACGGTGTCGGCCTCGTGCTCCGAGGAACGCGATCGACCGCTGCCCGCTCTCGGCACGCTGATCGATGCAGTCCTGCGCTCGGCGCCCGCGGACTCGCCGGCGATCGAGCGGCGCGGACGCGCTGTGGCGAGCCTCCTGGCGGCCAAGGGTGACCAGAGCGGCGCCGAGACGGCCGCACGCTTCCTCCTGGAACGGGCAGTCGAGTGCGGCGGCATCCTGCTCGTCGTCGAGGACCTGCAGAACGCCACGGCGATGACGCTCCGGGTCCTCGGAGCCATCGCCCGCACCATCACCGAGAGCCACGCCGCCGGCCAGGCGCCATTCCTGATGACCGTGGCGTCGTTCACCGAGGGCGTCCCGGTCGCGGAGGAGATCGTCGAGACGCTCGCCGCGATGACGACCGAGGAACTGGTGCTCTCGATGCCCGTGCGGACGCTGGGGCCCGCGGGCGTCGCCGAGATGGTCGCCGGCATCCTCGGTCCCCGGGCGCCCGCCGAGTGGGTGGCTGAGGTCGTCCATGCCCACGGTGGTGCGCTCCCGCTGTTCGCCGAGCAGCTCCTCGGTCAGCTCGTGCAGGGACGCGGACTGCGTCACGACGGCATCCGTTGGATCGTCGACACGAAGGCGGCGCCGCGACTGCCGGCGAGCCTCACCGATGCCGTGAGTGTGCGTCTCGAAGCGCTGCCGAAGCGGGAGCGCGCGGCACTCCAGATCGTCGCCGGGCACGAGCTGCCGCTCGCACGGACTCGCGCGGGGATGTACCTCGGCGCAGAGACCGCGGCGTTGCTCGCGGAGCTGGAAGCCGAGGGCCTCATCACGCCGACCGGCGACGGGAGCGGTGTCACCGTCGTGCACTCCGTCATCGGCCAGGCGGCGCTGAAGATGCTGTCGCCGCGCGGGCGGGCGAAACTCCATGACCTGCTCGCGCGGGGCATCGTCGGGCATGGGGCGGCGACGGAGATCCGACGGGCGTATCACGTCGCGCGCGGAACCGACCCGGACAAGGGCTTCCAGGCAGCCACCTCCGCTGCGCGTCGGCTGCGTGGCGACGGCGAGCCGGGACGTGCGGCCGACTGCGTCCGGCAGGCGTTGCGGACCCTCGACGAGTCGGACCCGCGCGTGCCGCACGTGCGTCGCTCGCTGGCGGAGCTCCTCGTCAGCTCGGGGCGTCCGGCTGCTGCGGCGAACGTCTATCGCGACCTCCTCGATGCCGAGACCGACACCGGGGCACGCGTGCGCCTGCTCCTCGGTCTCGTCGAAGCCCTCGATTCGGCGGGGCAGGCGACCGATGTCGAGCCGGCTTGCCGCGGCGCACTCGACCTGATCGAAGAGCCGGGGACCTCGCTCGATCCGGCCGAGAGGGGCGACCTACGCCTCCAACTGCTCGCGCGAATGGCGAGCGCCCAGCGCGGCCTGGGCGATCTGCGCGGCGCGATCGAGACGGTCCGTGGAGCACTGCCGCTGGCGGGAGAGGGGCGTGGCGCCGAGCGCGCGACGCTCCTGACCCTGCTCGGCAACGTGTACCTCCAGCTCGGCGAACTCGGACGCGCGCGGCAGTTCCACGAGAGCTGTCTGGCCGCGTGTCGTGCGCTCGGGCGGCGGCGTGGCATGGCGACCGCGCTGCACAATCTGGGTGTGGTCTCCGCCCAGCAGGGGCGCGCGGCTGACGCTGCTGCGAGCTATCGCCAGTCGCTGCGACTGGCACGCCGCGCCAAGGACCTGCAGGGCGTCGCCCAGACGCTCGGCAATCTGGCGAACCTGCGCGCCGAGCACGGCGACTTCACGGAAGCCGAGCAACTGCAGCGACGGAGTCTCGCTCTGCGCCGTCGTATCGGTGACCTGGCCGGGATCGCCGTGACGACGGGCAACCTCGCCGGACTGTATCGCGCTCGTGGCCGCCTTGGGACCGCCCTGACACTGCTCCACACCGCGACGCGCCGCCTGCGCGCGCTCGGCGACGCCCGCGGAGAGGTGCAGTTCCTGATCCAGATGGCCGACATCCACCTGCTTGCCGACGACCTCGTGGGCGTTCGGCCGCTTCTGATACGGGCGCTGTCGCGGGCCGCCTCGGCCTCACTGCGCAGCCACCAGGCGGTAGCGGAGATGCTGCTCGGTCGTCTCGAGAGCCGCCTGGATCCTCACAGCGACGCAGCGCAGGCACATCTCCAGGCCGCGGCTCGATTGCACGAAGAGGCCGGCGATCGGGCGGGCCTCGCCGAAGTGATGCTCGAGACGGCGCTGGCGGATCACGCCCGCAATCGCCGCGGCACGGCGATCAAGTCGTGGCGGGCTGCCAAGGACATCGCCGCGGAACACGGGCCGGCCGATCTGCGCGCTCGGGTGGACCTCGTCCGGGGGCGTCTGGATGCCGATCGCGAGGCCTCGGACGAGGCTCTCGCAGCCCTCCAACGCTTCCATCGATACGTCCACGCGGCAGGGCGTCGTGACTACCGCGCCACCGCCGCGTACGCTCTGGCGCGGGGTCGCTTCTCCGCCGGTGATCGCGACGGCGCGAGCACCGCGCTGGCGGAGGCGATCCAGTGTGAAGACGACCTCCAGGCCTCGCTGCCGCCGGCGCTACGAGGGACGCGTGCCGCGGGGGCGAAGAAGGAGCGCTTGGACCGGCTCGCGGATGAGATGGCGCTGCTTGTTGGTTCAGGGTCGGACGCGACGCCGGAGGCCGCTCGAGAGGACGAAATGGACCAGGAACGCCTGTTCAAACTGCTCGAGATCAACAAGAAGCTCGCGTTGGCCACCGACGTGCGCGGCTTGCTCGACACCATCATGGACGTCGCCACCGAGGCGACGGGCGCGGAGCGCGGATTCCTGATCCTGGTCGACGACGCGAAGAAGATCTCCTTCCAGACGGCGCGCAACTTCCGCCGCGAGGAGGTCCCGAAGCCGGAGCTGAAGGTCAGCCGCACGCTCGTTACGCGCGTGATGAAGAGCGGCCAGCCGATCCTCACCGACAACGCGACCGAAGATCAGCGCTTCAGCGAGTTCGAGAGCGTCGAGCGCCTCGAACTGAAGTCGATCATCTCGGTGCCGTTCCGTCTGGGCGAGGAGACGATCGGCGCTCTCTACCTCGACAACCCGGCCCGCAACGGTCAGTTCGGGACCGGCGACCTGCAGTTCCTGACGGCGCTCGGTGACCAGGCCGCGCTCGCCATCCGCAACCTGCGGCAGGCCGAGAGCATGCAGCAGCTCAACCGTCAGCTCGAGCACAACCTCGAGCAGAAGAGTGCGGAGCTCGAGCAGGCGTCGCGGGCCCTCGCGGAGCGCGCCACGAAGTACCCGTATACGGAGCTCATCGGCGAGTCCCCGCAGATGCACCGCGTGCTCCTACTCGTCGACAAGGTCGTCGACACCGAGGTCCCGGTGCTCGTGCACGGCGAGTCGGGCACGGGCAAGGAGCTGATCGCGCGCGCGCTGCACCAGTACGGGCGCCGCAAGGCGGGACCGTTCGTGACCGTCAACTGCGGCGCGATCACCGAGTCGCTGATGGAGAGCGAACTCTTCGGCCACGTGCGCGGCTCGTTCACCGGCGCGCACGAGGACAAGCAGGGTCTCTTCAGTGCGGCCGACGGCGGCACCATCTTCCTCGATGAGATCGGGGAGATGAGCTTCGACATGCAGAAGAAGCTCCTGCGCGTGCTCCAGGAGCGCGAGGTGCGCGCCGTCGGTGGCAAGGACGTGAAGAAGGTCGATGTACGCGTCATCTCGGCCACCAATCGCGACCTGCGCAAGATGATGGGCGAGAGCACGTTCCGCGAGGACCTGTACTACCGCATCGCCGTCATCAGCATCGCGATGCCGCCGCTTCGCGACCGCGACGGCGACATCCGGCTGCTGATCGAGCACATGGCCGATCGCGCCGCGATCGAGCTCGGCCTGACGCGCAAGGCGTTCGACGCGGACGCCCTCGACGCCATGGCCGGCTACGCCTGGCCCGGGAACGTCCGCGAGCTCGACAACGAGGTGAAGAAGGCGCTGACGCTCTCCGACGACCGCGTCACGCTCGAGGACCTCTCGTTCGCCATCCAGGGCGAGCGTGCTGGCCCCGAGCCCGAACTCGTGCGCCCCGAGGCCGGCCGCACGCTCAAGGAGAACCTCGAGAAGATGGAGCGCGCGCTGATCGAGAAGGCCCTCGATCACACCGGCGGGAACCAGACCCGCGCTGCGAAGGACCTCGGCATCTCCCGCGTGTGGCTGCGGAAGAAGATGGAGAAGCACGGCCTCTTCGACCGGTAGAGCGCGGAAACGCCGCCGCTACTTCTTCACCAAGCGGCCGCCGTTGTTCGTTGCAAGTCGCGTCAGCAGTTCGCTCCCGGACTGGTCCGCGCCGAACGCGATCGTGTGCACGGCGAGCTTTCGGCTCCGGTTCGCGCGCCAGAAGATCGGTGCGATGCGGTCGTCGCGGACGATCTCGCCGTGCGTGGAGTCGCCGTCCGACAGGATGAAGACCGTGTCGATGCCCTTCATGCGGAGCGTCAGGCGGAGTGCCGAGTAGAGGTTGGTCGCCGCCTCGAGCTCGGTGCCCTCGATGAAGGCCCGCAGCGCCTTTCGGGTGGACTTGCTGAGAGCTCGCGGCGTCGGAAAGGCTGCTTTGGCATCCTCGTGGAAGCGCGCGACGTTGACGGGCAGTCCGTCTGGGAGCTGATCGAGCGTGGCGAACAGCTCGGTCGTCGCGAGTTCCCACCTGGAAGGACCTTCGGTGGCGTCCTCGTCCAGCCGCCCGTACATGCTCGCGGAGGCGTCCAGCACGAACAGCACGCCGGCGGAATCGACCTCCATTCCGTGGTAGCGCGCGAACGTGTCGCCGGCCTCGACCGACGGGGCGGGTGGCATCTCCTTGGTCACCGTCCACCCGGCGCGGTTCGCCTTCCACCAGCTGTCCCACAGATCCCGGTCGCGGCCCAGACGCGTGCCGCTCAGACGGCGCAGCCCGCGATGCGCCTGTGACGCCACACGCGGGTTCGCATCGTCGAGGAGCGCGACGAGCACGTCGATCGACTCCCGCGCGCGGAGGAAGGTCGCGTTCTCTGCGAGCTGAACTCGACTGCGCCATCGGTCGCCTTTGTGCGTCTGGCCGAGACGTGCGAGCAGCGCCGATCGGTCGACACGCCGCAGCAGCCACGTTCCGACACATCGCACGCCCTCGTCTGGGTCGTCGCACGCGGCGAGTGCCATGACCTTCGCGCTCGCCCCGCGCAGCTTGTCCTGGGCCACGACCGCGGCCGCGCGAACGTCGGCGTCGGTGTTCTGGAATGCCTCCATCAGCACGCTGTCGACATCGACCTGCTTCTTCAGCTGGACCAGGCCCGTCATCGCGGCCGCCCGCACTCCGGCGGATCGGTCGTTGAGCGTGATCTGCGTCAGCAGTGGCGCCGCGAACGGCGACTCCGTGCGGCCGAGCGCGGATGCGCAGTTGAGCCGCGCCCACTCGTGACGCGACCGCGTCAGCGGCTCGAGCGCGGCGATCCCCGCCTCGTTCTTCAGCCGGTCGCAGTAGTAGACGGACCAATCACGGACGTAGGGCTGGTCGTCGGTGAGGAGCTTGCGCAGCAACTTCACGGCCTCCGGCGTGCCCTCTGTCGCGAGCAGTATCGCGGCGTCGGTTCGCTCCGACCAGTCGTCCGAGCGCGCCAGCTTGCGGGTCTCGGCATCCACGGCGAGCGCATCGCCGACGACCGCGAGGCCTCCGAGCGCAACCGCCAAGCCGATGAGCCGTCGTCGCATGGACGGAGCCTACGAGGCCGGTCGGTCCCCGGCGTCTGCGATTCGGGTCAGCGCGCCTTAATCGAGACGACGTGCTTTCCGCCGCTCCGGACCTCGACCTCGTCGCCGGCGACCCACTTGCCGTTGATGCGTCCACGCGTGGTGTACGTGCCCGCGGGGAGCCGGACCTCGTAGAGACCCAGCCCGGCGGTCGCGTTCGCGACCCAGCGCCCGGGGCCCGCCTTGCGCCGGAACTCGATGTACGAGGACTGCCGCCCGCTGCCCGTCGTGGGGAGCGTGCCGGCGACGGTGCCGCCCGGAAGGACCTGCAGCGACACACGTCGACGATCGGGATCGACGGCGAGGGGCACGTGGGTCGTGGGCAGGCCGTCGGCCTTGACGACGAGCAGCCCGTCGCCTCGCGCGTTCAGCGGCAGCGTGAACGAGCCGTCCGCGTCGGTCCGCGTGCGGACGCGCTGCGCCACCGGGAACTGCTCGAGGAACACCGTCGCGCCGGGGAGCGGCTCTCCGTTCTCGTCGACAACGTGACCCGTGAGGCGCGCCTCGGGGGAGCCGTCGATCGTGCCGATGTCGAGTGTCTTGCCGGAGGTAAGCTTCGTGCCACGCAGGATGTGACACGCGCCGCCGCCGGGCCAGAGCAGCATGTCGAACGCGCGCACCCCGTCGATGCCATCGATAAGGAACGTGCCGTCGTCGTCGACCGCGATCTCGCGCGTCTTCCAGCCCGTGCGGGAGCCGCCCGGACCGGAGTACGTGACCGTGCCGCAGGCCGGCACGGGGAGCACGCGTCCGCGGATCGACGAGAGCGGCTCCAACGTGATCTCGAGCGGGTCGCCGGTGGGGACGACCTTGCGTCGGAGGTACGATCGATGTCCCGGCGGGGTGAAGATCTGCACGGTGCCGGGGTCCGCGGAGACGCCCGGGATCGAGAAGCGGCCGTCGTCGTCGGACTTGGCGGAGTGCCGCGAGCTGCGGTTCGTGAAGCGGACCTCGACGCCCGAGATCGGCGTGCCGGAGGGGTTCGTGAGGCGACCAGTCAGCGCGCCGCCGCGGTTCAGCAGGAATGTCTGCGTGCTCTCTCGGAGCCCGTCGACGGTGACGACACGGCGTTCTCCGACCAGGTCCGGCGCGTTGACCGACATGCGGTACTCGCCTGCGAGCAGCGGTCCGTAGCGCCACTCTCCGGTAGCGGCACCGTCGCTGACGTCCGGAGTCTTCGGGCCCCACGTGGCCTGCAGCTCGATCCACGCCTCCGGCTGCGGTGTCTCGTCGGCGTCCATGACGCGCACGATCAGCATGGACCTCGGCTCGAGTCGGACGTCCGCGCAGGCCTCGTCGGTTTCCGGAAGGAAGAGCGTCTCAGCGGAGCGCCCCGTCGCATCGTGGGCCCGCCCGGCGAGGACGACGTAGCGGCCCGGGACCGCGACCCCGCGGAGGTCGTACGCGCCCTCCGCGTCCGTTGTGCACATGGGGGACAGGAAGCGCTTCGCATCGGCGTCGACGAGGTAGCCGTGTCGCCAGGGCTGTCGCTGCGTCTCGTCCGGCGGCGAGATCCTCACCACGGCGTCGGCGAGCGGCAGGCCGTCCTCGTCCGTGACCACTCCGTGGAGGCGCCCGCCGCCGCCGACGAAGAGCGTCGCCGACTCACCCGACGGCCCGACGACCAGGCCGCGACCGAGCAGACCCTCTCGCGTGCGCACGCCGGCCAGTGGATCGAGGATCGCCGTCACCGGCAGGCACTCCGGAGCGCGGGCGACCATGGCGACACGCGCATCGAGCGCGACGTCGACGTTCACCGTGCCGGTCTCGTCCGCGTACAGCCGCGCGGGGAGCTGCTGGCGCCAGTCCGGACCGCGGTCGGAGACCCGGAAGAAGCGGATCTCGGCGTCCGGTACCACCGCCTCGGTCACGGCATCGACCACCAGCAGGCGGAACGGACGTGTGCCCTCGGTCTCGCGATCGTCGTGCAAGCCCCAATCGGTCGCGGTCACGAGAACACGGTCGGAGGTCGTCAATCGCCGCACGGGATGCGGCTGCGGCGCCGTGGTGACGACCGGCGTGTCGATGTCGACGTACGGCCCGGTGAACGGAGGCTCGAACACGATCTTGATCGGTTCGGCGACCGGCTCCGCGACCGTCACGGGGGCGTCCGGGTTCGTCGCGCTCGGCGCCTCCTCGGCGCGTGGCGTCCCGCAGGCGGCGACGGCAAGGAGGAGAGCGGCGGCGATCGAGGCGGTCGAGGGGCGCATGGGGGTCTCCATCTCACCAACGGGTGGCGGCCGTGCCAGTGCGGTGGATTCTGTCATCGGAGCGCCGAGATCCTTCGCGCGCGCCGTGACCGAGCCCGGCTACTCCGCAACGTAGAACGTCCGGCCTGCGACGACTCGCAGCGCGTAGGCACTGCTGAGGAGCGTCTTCAGCTCCAGCGCCTCAGCCTCGGAGAGAACGCCGCGCGCGGCAAGGGCTTCGGCGATCGGCACCTGATCGATCTCGGTGACGACGACAGCAGGGCGGGCCGCGCGCATGCGGTCCAGGAACCCCGCGCCGGTGTCGGGTTCCAGCGGCGTCAGCTGATTGCGCCGCGTGAAGCGCAGCTGCCACGTCGAGTGCAGGCGCGTCGCGTCCGGCCGAGCGATCGGATGGTCGGGATGGACACACAGGACGCTCTCGCCGCGCGAGACCGCGAGCAACTCCGTGCGCCGCGCGATGTCCTGGGAGAGTTCGCCGCGCGCGTTCCAGGCCTGCCGGAGACCGGGCACGAGAAGCAGTGCGCAGAGGAGGCCGATCACGGCGGGTCGGACGCGGCCGCCCAGTCCGCCCAGTCCGGCCGGAACGTCTGCACCGCACGCAAGCACAGCGACCAGCACCATCCACGGCGCCAGGTGGTAGCGGGCCGTGTGTTGCACGGCGACCACGGAACCGAGCGTGACGAGAGCCAGTGCAACGACGAGTACGCTGCCCGCAGCTGAGCGATCCGACCGCCGCCACGCAGCAACGGCCGCCGCGGTCCCGAGCACCAGCCACGCTGGTCCGAACGGGAACCCGGGTCCGACGTGCTGCGCGTTGAAGCGGACCACGTTCTGCCAGAACGCGTGGGCGAGGTCCTGTTGCAGGAGCACGCCGACGAGGGGCGCGGCGCCGAGGACGAGGCCGATCCCGAAGGCTCCGAGCCGATGCGGGAGCCGGTCTCGCCTGCCCGGACCGATCCCGCCCAAGACGATGGCGCCCAGCGGCAGCACGGCGAAGGCCAACTGCTTCGGCGCGAAGCCCCACGCGAGTGCCAGCATCGCTCCCGCGAGCAGCGCGCCGCGGCGGCGACCCTCGGCGACGTCGACGCACGCGTGACCGGCACCGAGGAGCAA
Source organism: Planctomycetota bacterium (assembly GCA_021776825.1). Taxonomy (GTDB): domain Bacteria; phylum Planctomycetota; class JAJSAM01; order JAJSAM01; family JAJVHW01; genus JAJFFG01. The sequence goes on along the minus strand of JAJFFG010000051.1, from coordinate 49,963 downwards.
GAGCAGGGCGGGCACGTCCGGCCGCAGCCAGGCGAACTGCCACGTGATCGCGCCCGCAGCGAACAGGAACACGAACCGTGACGGCGACGCGACGTCGCCATGCAGTCGCCGGGCGAGACGCCATGCGATCCAGGCCGCGATGATGGTCGCGATCGTGCTCAGCGCCCTTGCGACCGGAATGAGCCACGGCGACTCGCCGAGCGCTCCGGCGAGTGGCGACGTCACGAACCAGAGTGTCGGCGAGTGGTGCTGCCAGAAGTCGACGAACGGCCGCTCACCGACCGCGACGCGCCACGCGGCGTGCAGGTGCTCGGACTCGTCCCAGTCCACCCCGACCTGCGCCGCCCAGAACAGCGCAGCGCCGCTCGCGACGGCGGCGAGCGGCCAGAACGCGAGTCGGTCGCGCCCGGTGCGCCCACACCACGAGAGCCACGCCGTCGTGAGCGCCCAGATCGCGAGCGCGGCGACGAGCGTTGGACCAAGGCGAAGCAGCGGAGCCAGCTCGTTCAACGGTCGTCTCGCGCCAACTCGAACCGGTCGACGTGAAGCGTGCCGAAGGTGCGCTCGTCGCTGAGGGTCAGGTCCTCGCGCAGGGCGATCCGCGTCGGCTCCCCCTCGTCGAACGACTGCAGCACCCACAGACGACGCGCATCGTTGCCGAGCGAGGAGAGCGAGTCCTCGTCAGCCCGCAGGGCGACGAATGGCCCGGCGCCGTCGAAGTGGAGTTCCAGCGTGTACAGGTCCCAGTGCGGAGCCACCGCCAGCACGTCGCCGGCGCGAAGTTGCGGACGGACCCACGCGACCGCCTCCCGCCAGCGCTCGGGGCGCTTCGGGGCGCTGTGCTGATCGAGCAGACCCAGACCCTGCGCAGGGAGCACGAGTCCGGCACCAACGGCGGCGAGCGCCCATCCGCCGAGACGTCCCGGTCGTCGACGCGACAGGAGTGCGATCCCCGCGGCCGCAGCAACGTACAGCGCCGGCAGCGCGATGTAGAGGTAGCGCACCAACAGGAACGACTGCCGCAGCGAGAGAACGAGCACCACGACAAGAGGCAGGACGAGCCAGAAGGTGATGAGCAGATCGTCGGGCCGCCGCCGTCGGATCGTGGCCGCGACGAACACGGCGCTCGCGAGGCAGAGTGCGATGATCGCCATCGAAGGGAGGATGCCTGCGCCACCCTCGCCGGCGACCGCCTCCAGACCGACGTCCACGAGGAACTGTCCGATCGGTCGATCGGGGATCCACGACAGGAACCGCAGCGCGTGACGCGACTGCTCGATCAGCGACGGCACCCAGAGCAGGCCGACCGCCGCCGCGCCCGCGAACGCGCCGATGACGTGCCGCCGACTGGCGCGTGCGGCGTCGTCGCGCCCGAGGAACGCGCCGGCGGCGATCGCGATCGACACCAGCCCGACCAGGTAGAACGTGGAGAAGCCCAGTAGGGCGGTGGCGCCGAGCACCGCTGCTCTCCGTCGCGTCGGTCGATCACAGAGCGTCATCGCCGCAGCCACCTGGGCCGTCACGAGCATCAGAGCGGGTGCGTAGAAGCGCACCTCTTGCGCGTGCCAGAGGTGCATCGGGCTCGTGGCGAGGAGGACCCCAGCGGCGACTCCGGCGCGAAGCCCGGCGATCCGTTGCCCGATCCACGTCGTCCCGACGCAAGCGAGCGCCGCAGCGAGCGCTGAGGGCAGACGCGCAGCGAACGCGCCCTCGCCGAATACCGACGCCCAGGCGTGCAGGAACGCGAAGTACGTCGGCCCGTGGTTGTCCCGCCGCGCGAGCTCTCCCGGCAGCTCCGAGAGCGAGAGCCGTGCGAAGTGAAGCGACGCGGCCTCGTCGTGCCAGAGGTCCGCTCGACCGAGCCCATACAGCGCGATCCCGAGGGCGAGACCGAACACGCCGACGTTGCAGCTCGCGCGAACGAGGCGATCCCGCCCGGAGCGGTCGGGCTGCGACGAAGTTCCGCTGTTCGACTCCATTCCGCCTGCCGCTACGCTCGTCCCGAACTCATGAGTCGGAGACTACTCTGCCGCTGCGCCGTCGTCGCGCTCGCCCCGCGAACGCGCGCGTCGCCTGCGCGCGCCGTCGCGACGAGAGTTCCGCGAGACCGGGCCGAGTGAGCGAGCCGCTGCAGCGACTGCGGAACCGCTGGGTCGACGTGCTGCTGGTCGCCGTCGGCGTGATGCTGTTCGGCGCATGGGACCAACCAGTCTTCTCAGACGAGTTGGCGACGAGCCGCAACGTGTTCACGTTCGCGCAGGGCCGGACGCTCGTTCCGGGCCACTTCGCGTACGGCCCCCTCTACTCGTACCTCGCCGCGCCGTTCGCCGCGCTCGGGATCGCGCTGCAGGCGTGGAGCGACGGTCAGTCGATCGTCGTCCAGGCTTTCGTGGACTGGTTCGCCACGCCGGAGCGACTGGTCTGGTGGACGCGCGTCCCGTCGCTGGTCGCGTACGTCGTCTTGGCTCGCTTGCTCTTGCGCCGGGCCGCGGGGAGTCGGACGCCCGCCGTGGGGGCGCTGCTGGTGGTCGGGCTCCTCCTGTGGCCGCCGTTCCTGCGCTACGGCGCGTTCGCGGTGCCAGACGTGCTCGTTTCGCTCCTCGCTGTCGTTGCGCTCGCGCAGTGGGACGCCGAGCGACCGGGCCGGGCGGGGTTCGCGTTCGGGCTCGCGTTCGCCGCAAAGGCGACCGCCGCTACGGTCGGGTTCGCGTGGATCGCAGCGCCCCTGCTTCTCGCGAACGATCTCCGCGGGCGGGCTCGCGTTGCGGGTCGGCTCGCCGTGGGCGGACTGATCGGGTTCGTCGTCGGCGCTCCGTCGTGGCTCGTCGCGGGACGCGCGCATCTCGAGGCGTTGCTCGCCGAGAACGCGCATGTCCGCGTGGACGGTCACCTTGTGGACTGGGGCATCGACGGCGTCTGGCTGATCGAGCGGCTCGTGCCCGACGGGATCGTGTTCCTCGCCGCGGCGGTCGCCGTGGCCGTGCTCGTCCGGCAGCGACGCATGCTGCGGGAGCCGTGGGTGTGGGGGGCTGTCGGGGCGCTTGTCTTGCTCTGGGGGATCGAGAAGAAGTCGGCCCACTACCTGCTGCCGCTGCTCTCGACCGTGGCGTACGGCGTGCTACAGCCGCGGCGTGACGACGGGACGTCGTTGGCCGAACCGCTTTGGTTGCGAGGCGTGGCGTGGATGGCGCTCCTCGCCATTCTGGGAATCCAGGCCCGCGACGCGTTCGCGACGAAGGCGTCGGACGGACGCGCCGCCGCAGGCGAGTACCTCCGGGATCTACTGCAGCCGGGCGACACCGTGTGGCTGGCCCCCGACTACGTTCCCGTCGTCGTGGATGTTGACGCCGTGCCGTGGTCGCAGCGACCGCACGTGGATGCTCGGGCGCGCGACGTGCTCGACGATCACTGGCGGCGGCTGCCCCGAGCGCGCGTGGTCCGTACACCGGTTCCCGACTGGGACGCGCTGGCGGAGGCCACGGGGCGTGTGTTCCTCGTCGAAGCGAGCGCATGGTCGGACCGCTTCGTGCGGTCCGCGATCCCACCGGATCACCCGAGGTCGGAGGAACTCGCGCTGCAGCGTCAGCTCTACTTGGCGCTCCACGCGGAGGGCAACCAACGCGTCTCGCGGGTTGGTGAGTACGGCGAAGGCGGCAACGTGATCCGCATCTGGGAACTCCGCCGCGGCCCACGCTGAAGCCGAGGCGTCGCGCGTCGGAACTCCTCAGGGACGCTCGATGACCCGCACCTCGTCCGCGTTCGCCGCGAGCTCGATCCACGCCGCCGCGCCCGCCGGTGGATCTCCGATCGAGACCGGACGCCCTGCGTAGTGCTCGGCCACCATCCGCGCCGAGGGATCGACCAAGACGAGCGGCAGCGCGGGATCGACGCCGGCGAGCGCGGTGCTCCATGCCGTACGCGCCGGCACGAAGCGCAGACCGAGCACCAGCACCAGCGCCGGCACGAGCAGCCAGCGCGCGCGACCCGTCGACGCACCGGCCCCGATGACCAAGCACATCCCGATCGTCGCGAACTGCACGTAGCGCATCGGGCCGAGCGTCAGCCCGAACACGGACGCGAACCCCCCCGCAGCCACGACCCCCGGTCCGAGGCAGACGGCGAAACGGCGTGCGCGTGCATCGAGCAGCGACCACCCGCGCACCGCGCACCAGGTCGAGGCAGCCAGGAGCAGTGCGTACCAGAGGAGGAAGTGTTCGCGGACACCGGCGCCGGCGACAAGCCGTACGACGAACACGCCGATCTCTCGCCACCACGGGCGCCGGAGGAGCTCTTGACCAGTCTGGGCGTCGACCGGGAGCAGCACCGCGACGGTCACGGCGGCGCTGAGAAGACAGGCGAGGACGATGCCACGGCGGCGGCGCGGCTCTCCGTCGCTGCGACTCCAGAGCACGGCGGCAAGGAGCGGTACGAGCATGAACGCCCACGTGGGGTGGATGAGCGGGCCGGCGATCGCTGCTGGGAAGAGCCACGCCCAGCCCGCGCCGCCGTCGAGGATGCGCAGAGTCGCTGCGACGAAGACCGCCCCGACCAGCAGCAGCAGCGGGTACATGCGCGCCTCGCGGGACAACTCGATCAGCAGCGGGTGGGCCGCGAGCAGCACGACCGTCCACCGTGCGGCGCCGGCGGACGGAGACAGGCGACGCGCGACCGCGAACAGGGGCACAATCGCCAGGGCGCCGAACGCGACCGACGGCCCTCGCAGGGCGGCCTGCGACGTTCCGGCCGCGATGGACCACGCCTTCGCGATCGCGAAGTAGCCGGGCACGTGACCTTGCGTGAACCGCTCGACGATCATCGCTCGCCAGTCGAGCTCGATGGCCTGCAGCGTGTGGATCTCGTCCGCCCACAGGTCGTCCCGACCGAGCGCGATCGACCGCACGAGGAGCGCCAGCAGGACGACACCCGCGATGAAGCGACGATCGGATCTCACGACGTTGGCTTCCTCACGACGCCGGGCTCCTCACTCCGCCCGGAGAGCCGATCGCGACGCGGACGCTGAGACGCATCGCGGGAGTGTACGTTCGCCGTGGAGCGGCCGACGTAGACTGACGCGGCCGGTCCGCGGCGGACGAGAATGGAGTGTGATGAGCGGTCGCGACGACGTCGAACTCAGTCTCGTGCTGCCGGTCTACGACGAGTGCGAGTCGCTGCGCACGCTGCTCGACGAGATCCTGCCGGTGCTCGAGGACCTCGCGCCCGCGTACGAGGTCGTGTTCGTCGATGATGGCTCGCAGGACGGGAGCTCCGCGCAACTGGACGAGCTCGCGCGGCTCCATCCCACTGTGCGAGTGCTGCGTCTCGATCGCAACCACGGGCTCTCGGCCGCCCTGCACTGTGGCTTCCGCGCTGCGCGTGGCGAGATCCTGGCGATGATGGACAGCGACGGTCAGCTCGACCCGCGGGATCTGCCCAGCCTGGTGGACGTCGTGCGCCGCGGCGACGCGGACATGGCGTGCGGCTGGCGACGCGAGCGCCACGACTCGTTCGTCAAACGGGCCTCGTCGCGTGTCGCCAACTCGTTCCGAAACCTCCGGACCTCCAGCTCGATCCGGGACGTGACCTGCCCGCTGAAGGCGTTCCGCCGCGACGTGCGGGATGCCTTCCTCCCGTTCGACGGCATGCACCGCTTCCTCCCGACGCTCGCCGAGATGGCGGGTTTCTCGGTGGTCGAGGTCCCCGTGCGACACCGTCCACGACGCGGTGGCACCTCGAAGTACGGCGTGTGGAACCGCGTCTTTCGAGGGATGGTCGATCTCCGCGCGATCCGGTGGATGCAGCGTCGGCGGCTGAGCTACCGGGTCGTGTCGGTTGGCGAGGAGGAGTCGTGAACTGGAGCGAGCTCCTCGGGGCTCTCCAGGACCCGATCCACATCCTCGGCTTCGTGGGGCAGGGCATCTTCTTCACGCGCTTCGCACTGCAGTGGGTCGTGTCGGAGCGTCGCGGCGAGAGCGTCATCCCGATCGGGTTCTGGTGGTGCTCGCTCGTCGGCGGCGCGATCTCGCTCGTCTACTTCATCCAGATCGCATCCCCGCCCGCGGTGCTCGGCCAGATGTTCGGCCTCGTCGTCTACACGCGGAACCTCGTGCTCGTGTACCGCAAGCGTCGCGCGGCCGAGGCACCACCGTCGTGAACGGCCGCATCTGGTTCCCGGGGAACCCGTGGCCCGAGGGACACGCGCTGAAGGAGCTCGTCTGGACGGGAGCGCTCGTGCCGGAGCGCGGCCTCGTGTTCCGCTACACGTTCCGCGTCACGGCGACTGGCCTCACCTTCGACGGGTTCAGCGACACCACGACCCTCGACCCGCCGCCTCGCTGGCCTACTTCCGCGCGTGCTGCGCCGACCCCGATGCGTTCGACGTCGACGACTCCGGCCCAGTTCGCCGCTTCGTGCTGCGTGCGTAGCGCGTCGCGCCGTGTTCCTCACTGTGTCGTCCCGGGTACCACTCCGTCGAGGGGCCGGCGTACCGGGCGCGCGACCGTGCGTGTGAGCCCGGTAGGCCGGCCCCAAACGATCGACGGCGCCAGGGCCCCGCTTGGGACTCTCCTGACGCCGCCTTTTTGAGGGGATCGCACCGTTCCTTTTGCACACGCCGTACCACTGGACTTCCCCCCCTAGCCGTCGGGATCCAGAGAACGATCGTTATCGAGAGAGAACGATCGAGTGGAAACGTTGTTCCTCACCCTGTCCCAAACGGGCCGCTGGTCAGTCGCCGGACGCGTCGATCGGCGGAAGACGCCGTTCTTCGTCGGGAGCCAGCCGAGCGCGGAGTCTCTCGACGAGTCTCGCGAGCGCGTGTCGCTCGGCCCGTGTGAGACCGTCAGCGTAGGCGCGCAGAGCCCGCGCGCGCTCCGTGCGCGACGCGAGCACGCGCAGGCCGACGTCGGCGCTGGCCAGATCGTAGACCCGCCGACGTCGCGAGAGCGCCCGCGTCCGGAGACGCCGACAATCGACCTTCCAGAGCCTCAACTCGGGGTCCACGAGCAGGTTACGCAGATGAAAGTCGCCGTCGACGATGCCGAGGGCGTGCATGCCGGCCGCTCTGCGGCCCAGCTGAGCGAGGACGTCTCGTCTCGCGCGCCGCCGATCCGTCGCGCGCAGCCATGTCGCCAGATCGCGGGCGCCCGCGACCTCCTCGAGCAGCAGGAGGCAGTCCATCAGGAGCCCCCCCTGACGCAGTTCGAGGACTGCGAGCGGTCGCGGGTACCGAAGCCCGGAGGCGTCCTGCTCGTGCACGTCCGCCCCAGCCTGGAGGCTGGCGAACTCGCGGGCCGCTGGCGAGTCGGCCCACGCCGTCGTCCGCCCGATGCCGCGGAGACGATCCCGTAACTCGTGAAATCTCCACCGTTTACGGACGATGCGCCCAAGTGCGCCGACCTCGATCACCGACGTGTCCGTGGTGCGACTCGTCGCCCAGGTCTCTACCGGGAGCGCCTCGTAAGATGCTCGCAGTCGCGCGAGACGGTCGCGCGTGGTCTCGTCCGGGAACACGCGTTCCCAGCGAGACGTGACCTGGGTCCGGACGGTGTCGCCGGCCCGTGCGGGTGATGGCTCAGGGCGGGGCTCCGTCACGTCCACCTCGGATTCGCGCTTGATTCCCATGTGGCCACTTGGCTACGTTCTTCTAACTCTCGTTGGAGAGCGGAGATAAGTCGAAACGTGAGGGGGCCGCCAAGGCGCCCGGCCGAGCCGCCGGACACCGCGGAGTTGAGCATGGCCACGATCACCAAGAAGGAACTCGTCGCACGAATCGCATCGCAGACCGGAGAGACGAAGGTCGTCACGAAGGACATCCTGCAGCGCTTCCTCGACGAGATCATCAACGAGCTGGCCAAGGGCAACCGTCTCGAGTTCCGCGAGTTCGGGGTGTTCGAGATCAAGGGACGCCCTGCACGGCGCGCCCAGAACCCCCGCACGCTCGAGAAAGTCGATGTCCCGGCCAAGCGCGTCGTGAAGTTCAAGGTTGGCCGCCTCATGAAGAAGCGGGTCACCGACGACCCCAGTCCGAGCCCGCGACCTCCCACGGCGCTCTCCTGAGAGCCTCCCGAGCCTGCGCATGACGGCGACTGGGAATCGGTGTCCCTCCCTCATCGTAGGCTCCCCGTGTCGAGAGGCCGTGGCCCCGGTAGGCCGCGATCTGAGGCTCTCGACAGGAGGTCGAGATGTCCGTTCGCCAGGCTGCATCCGAGCTGCCCGTTCTCGTCGCGATCGTGATGGTGGTCGTCGCCTTCTTCGTGATGTAGCGCCGCGCCCTCGCGGCGCGCGGTACTTCGACGCACGGTACTTCTACGCACCGTGTCTCAACGCACCGTGTCTCAACGCACGGTGTCTCAACGCACGGTGTCTCCGCGCATCGTGTCCCGACCCGCGGCCCGCAGCGGCTCCGTCTGCCGCCGTGCAGATGGTCACTGTTCAGATATTCACCGTTCAGATGGTCACCGTTCAGATGGCCGACGTGGCGCCTTCTGACAGACCGGGCTCGTCACGACTCGATCTGACCGAACTCCCGGCCGCGCGCAACCTGTTCGCGCGACCTTCACGCCACGGCGAACTTCCTCGCGCTCCCTGCCGGGCGCGTTCGTGGTCGCTCGCGAGCGATAGCGCTCGCGGCGGGCACGCCCCTTGCGGCCCTTCTGGCGATCGAGATCGGACTCGCGGTCGTGGGCACGGGGCCTCGCACCGCGGTTTCCCGACGACGAACGCGCCAGGCTGCGAACGGGGGCTAGAATGGCAGGCCACGGAGAGACCTTGATGGAACTCCATTTCTGCAGTGTGTGTGGCGTGTCGATCCCCAACGTGGAGGTCGAGTCTGGCCTCGCCATGGGCGAAGGCGGCAAGAACCTCTGCTCGGAGCATCGCGACGGAGCGGCCGACGCGAAGCCAGCGGAGACCGCGCCGGCCACCGACGACGGCACCGAGCTCGAGCTTCTCTTCTGCGCGAACTGCCGCGTGTCGGTCCCTGCGTCGGACCAGCGCTCGGGTCGTGCTCGAAAGGAGTACGGCTCGCTCCTCTGCGCCGTGTGCACGAAGGCTGATCCCGGCAAGCGGGCCGCGCGTCGTGAGGCGGTCGAGGCCGAGATGGCTGCCGACATCGAGGCGGAGGACCCCGTCAAGCCGACGCGGTGCAACGTCTGCTCAGCGGTCGTGCCGCACAGTCATGTCGTGACGGGCAAGGCACTCGTCCAGGGCGACCGCGTCGTCTGTGAGAGTTGTCGCGCCGTCTCGTCGTCGAAGTCGGGCGGCGGTGGTCTGCGCGTGCTGGCCGTCTTCCTCATCGTTGCAGCGCTGGCTGGCGGCATCGGCTACGTGATCGGTCCGATGGTGCAGAAACGCATGGCGGGCGGTCCGACTCCGAGCGACGAGGTCGCCGCACTCCGCGCCGAGATGGACGGGCGCATCGCGAAGATCGCGAAGCAGCGCGACGACGATCGCGCCGCGATCACCGGTGAACTCAAGAAGTTCGCCGAGGCCGTGGGTGGCGACGTCGCCGACGAGATCGGGAAACTCCGGACCGATCTGGCCGGCGTGCGCGCCGACCTGGCTCGGGACGACGTGCGACTCGACCAGCGCGTCGCACGGATGGAGGGCGAGCTCAAGGGACTGCAGCAGCGGATCGACGATGTCGTCTCGCGTGCGAACGCGACCGTCACGCGACCCGAGGTCGTCGTCAAGAAGACCGACACGACTCCCGAGCGAACAAGAGTGGACGACCAGCCGCGGGACGACCAGCCAGTGGTTCCCGAGGTCAACGAGGAGGTCGTGCGTCTCTCGAAGGACCTGCTCGAGTCCGGTGAGGACGGCGTGCGCTTCCCGGCCGCCAACGAACTCGGCCGCATTGGCGATCCCGCCGCCACGCCGGCGCTCGCCTGGGCTCTTGTGAACGACAAGCACTTCCTGGTGCGGCGCGCCTGTGCCCGCTCGCTCTCGATGTTGAAGTCGTGGTTCGCCACGCCGTACCTGATCGAGGCGCTCGAGGACAAGGAGGCGTACGTCGCGCAGCAGGCGAATTTCGCCCTGCGCAACATCACGCAGCAGGACTTCGAGGTCACGCAGGACCAGTCCCTCGCCGAGCGCCGCCGCCGAGCGCGCACCGCGAAGAAGTGGTGGGACAAGAACAAGGACACGCCGCCCGAAGGCGTGTCGATGACCCCGGCGGAGTTGCAGAGGAACTAGGTCACGGCGATTGCTGGGCGCCCGGTGGGTGGGCGTTCGTCGGGGGCATGTGGCAATCGCCGCGCCCTAGTTTGTTGTCTGGTCGGCTCCGCGGGTGCGTCACCCCGCTGCCGAGGGCGTTGCCTGCTCGGTCGCACCCTTGCGTGGCCTCCATTGCCTTTGCGTGGCGGTCACGGCGATTGCGGGCCCGTGGATCGGCGGGCGCTGATCGGGGACATGCGGCAATCGCCGCGCCCTCGTTTGTCTCTGGTCGGCTCCGCGGCTGCGTCACCTCGCACGCGAGAGCGGTTCCCCCCGGTCGCAGCCTTGCGTGGCCTCCATACCCGCGTCACGGATCTTGCGCTGACGCGCAACCTCCGCGCCCCGGGTGGGGATCCGGATGGGTGTCGTCTCCTCCGATCCCACGGACACGCTAGGTCAACGGCGCCGTAGGGGCGGGCCCGGGGGCCCGCCCCTACGAGGACCTCGCGGATCGGTGCCCGAACTGCCGTACGGGTGGATCTCCTGATCCACCCCGCCGACTGGGGCGCGCGCGGAGGACTCGGGCACGCGGGCGCTCAGCGAACGATGACTTGATGCGCACGGTCGTCGGTCAATCCGGATGGCTTCCCATCCGCCTCGCCGCGACCGCGCCGTCGGCCGGTCGCCGAACACACGACGGTCCTCGTCCGCGGTGCGCCATCCACCCGAGTCGTGCGTGCGGCGCGCGTCGGCGGGGCGGACCAGGGGGTCCGCCCCTACGGCGCCGTTGACACAGCGATCGCGTGAGGTTGGCGGGGGCGAGGCCGACCCGGATCCTAGCCCTGCGCGCTGCGGTTGCGCGTCAGCGCAAGCGCCGTGACGCGGGGAATGAGGCCACGCAAGGCTGCGACCGAGGGGTCTGCTCTTGCGTGAGAGCAGACGCAGCCGCGGAGCCGACCAACAACAACGGAGGCGCGGCGATTGCCGCAGGCCCCGATGCCCGTCACCAACGAACCGCCCGCAATCGGCGTGACCCCGCGCCGTGACGCGGGTAGTGGAGGCCACGCAAGGGTGCGACCGAGGGGCAACGCGCTCGCTAGCGAGGTGACGCGGCCGCGGAGCCGACCAGAGACACCGTGGGCACGGCGATTGCCGCATGTCCCGAAGCGCGTCACCAACCGACTGCTCGCAATCGACGTGACCTCATCCGGCCCCGCCCTACTCCGGCCGAATGTTCCCCGACTGCACGTTCCACAGATCCGCATACAGCCCGCCGGATGCCACCAGATCGTCGTGGCGACCCTCCTCGACGACGCGGCCGTCGTCGAGCACGAGGATGCGATCTGCGTGACGGATCGTGCTCAGTCGGTGCGCCACGACGATGGCCGTCCGTCCCGCGGCCAGACTGCGCAGACTCTCTTGGATCTGGCGCTCCGTCTCGGTGTCGACGGAGCTCGTCGCCTCGTCCAGCACGAGTACGGGAGCGTCCTTCAGGATGGCGCGCGCCAGACTCAGCCGCTGGCGCTGCCCGCCGGAGAGCTTGATGCCGCGCTCGCCGACCACCGTCTCGTAGGCGTCGGGCAGCGTCGCCACGAACTCGTGAAGATGCGCCGCCTGTGCCGCGGCGCGGACCTCTTCGAACGTCGGTTCGGTCACGCCGTTCGCGCGCTGACCGTAGGCGATGTTCTCGTGGATGGTCCCGTGGAACAGATAGACGTCCTGCGTCACCACGGCGATCTGACGCCGGAGGTCTCGCTGACGCACGCCCCGCACATCGGTGTCGTCGATGCGGACGGCTCCACCGGTCACGTCGTAGAGGCGGAGCAGGAGCTTGATCAGCGTGGACTTGCCGGCTCCGGTCGGGCCGGCGACGCCGACGGTCTCACCGTCAGCGACCCGGAACGACAGCCCGCGCAGAACGCTCTCGCCGCGGTGATAGTCGAAGACGACGTCGTCGAACGCGATCTCGCCGCGCACGGCTGTGAGCTCCAGCGGCTCGGCGGGGTCAACCACCTGTGACGGCGTGTCGAGGAGGCTGAAGACGCGCCGAGCGCTCGCCGCTGCGCGTTGGTACTCGTCGAACGTCGTTCCGAGCCGCGTCATCGGCCAGAGGATGCGCTGGATCATCATCCCGAACAGCACCAAGACCGACACCTTCAGCTCGCCGGAAGCCACCCACGTTCCGCCCACGACGAGGGCCCCGGCGAAGCCGACGGCGATGGCCATGCGGATCAGAGGGACGAAGACGGCCGAGAGCCGGATCGCGTCGTGATTGGCGCGGCGGTAGTCGTCGGAGACCTCTTCGACGCGGGCGCTCTCGTGCTCCTCGGCGGTGAAACTCTTGATGACGAGGATGCCAGCGATGTTGTTCTCGAGGCGCGCGGCGAGCTCACCGACCGCGGCGCGGACTCGCGCGTAGCGCGGCTCGAGCAGCTTCGAGAATCGGAGGCTGCCCCAGATGATCAGCGGCACCGGCGCGAGCCCGATCAGCGCCAGCGTCGGCGCCGTCGAGAGCAGCACCGTGCCCGCGAACAGCACGAGCACGGTGAGCTGCACCAGATCGCTGAGGCTCGCGTTGAGGAAGCGCTCCAGCTGATTGACGTCGTCGTTCAGCATCGAGAGCGTCCGGCCCAACCGGTGCTCCTCGAAGAAGCGCAGCTCGCGCTCCTGCATGCGGTCGTAGGCGTCGACACGGAGGCGGTGCTGCAGGTTCTGCGCGAGCGTCATGAACCCCCAGCTGTACATCCACTGGAACAGACTCTCGCCCGCGAAGATCATCACGGTGAGGACGCCCAGAGCGATCAGCTCCGGCTGGATACCCTCTCCGGAGATGGCCGACAGCCACTCTGGCGACTCGCGCAGCGCAACGTCCACGAACCACGTCACGAGCAGCGGCGGCATCAGGTCGAAGACCTTGTTCAGCACGCTCGAGACGACCGAGAACGTCAGTCGACCTCGCATGGGCCGCAGGTAGCGGAACAGGCGGCGCATCGGACGCTCGACATCGACGAGTAGCGGAGCGGAGTCGGCGCTCATCCGCAGAGGGTGGGGGAGGCGCGGGAGCGGTGCAACGTTGGCGGGAGCCGCGGGGCCTGGTCACGGTGCGCTGTATGCTGGACGCTCGTCGCGACCATTCTGCTTGCTCCCGGAGGCCCCGTTGATCACGAAGGAACAGCTGCTCGCCTCGATGCGTCACGAGGTGGAGATCATCAAGCACCTCTCGACCAAGATCCCCGAAGGACAGATGGACTGGCGTCCCACTGACGGGCAACGGTCGATGCGGGAACTGCTGCAGTACATGGCGATCTCGGCGTGGCTGCCCGCCGTGAACCTGGTCAACGACAACTGGGATCACGGGCCCGAGCACAACGAGCGCGCACAGGCGGTTACGCCCGAGGGCTTCTGCGATGCGATGGACGCGCAGATGGATGCGCTCGAGAAGATCCTCGACGGGATCGAGGTTGCCGACGCGCTCGAGACGGATCGGACCATGCCGTGGGGGACTGCGTGCAAGCAGGGCCAGGGGTTCGTCGACATGGTGTTGAAGACGCTCGTGGCGTACCGGATGCAGCTCTTCCTCTACGCCAAGCAGGCCGGGGCGAGCGCGCTCGATTCGGCGAACTGCTGGGTGGGCGTGGATCGGCCGAAGCCCGACGAGGGGTAGGCGGGGGCGCCGACGGCGTCATCGAGGGATCGAGCCCCGACGTCGAGCCGCCATCAGATCGACCGACGGCTGTCCGCATCACGCGAGTCGTCCGCCGAGCGCCGTCGGACCCGCCCAGAGCGAGCGACCCCAGCGGGCGCGGGCGGATCAGGAGATCCGCCCGTACGGGACCGTTGAGTTGCGACACCGTTCGATCGGGTATGCCGCCCGGACGGCGTCGGGAACTTCCGGGACCGCCCGTAGGGGCGGACCCCCCGGTCCGCCCCGCCGACACGCGTCGCCCGGATGAGGCGGGTGGATGGCGGTCAGCGAGCGACCGCTGGGGGGGTGGATCGGTCCGTCACGGGCGATCCCCGTCGCGACCCGATGACGCCGACGCACAGGGAAGTCCATCGGGTTCGGCGCCGTCGTCCGATGGCCGTCCGCGTCGCGCCGGTCGTTCGCAGTGCGCCATCGGACCCGCATGGCGCGAGCAACCCCAGCGGGCGGGGCGGACCAGGGGGTCCGCCCCTACGCCGCCGTTGACGTAGCGATCGCGTTGGATTGGAGGAGACGACACCCACCCGAATCCGAACCCGGGGCGCGGAGGTTGCGCTTCGCGCAGGCGCCGTCGGTGACGCGTGGATTGAGGCCACGCAAGGCTGCGACCGACGGGCCACGCGACTGTGTGCGGGGTGACCCACCCGCGCCGACGACGGATCGAACTTACCGAGACGTCCAGTCCTGGGTCACCGGGATGTAGAGGAACTCCGCGTCCTCAGCGTCTCCGTCCCCGAAGTAGCAGTTCCCGTTGAAGCCGCGGTCGTTCTGACGGAGTCCGTTCCAGTTGGCGGCCTTCGTCTCCTCGCGCTGCTCGGCAGCCACGTTGATCTCGTTGACCATCGTCACCACGTCGTGCGCCGTGCAGGGCGTGAACTCCTGCTCCTCCGCGGCCTCGGCCTCGAGCGCCATGGCGTTCAGGAACGGGTCGAGGTTCTGCTCGAGCAGACGGTGGTGCGCGAACACGCGCACGGTGACGGGCTTGCCGTTGATGGCGTACGCGAAGCCGATGGGGGCGTCGTCGCCCGCTAGCTCGGCGAAGTGCGCGCGGATCGCGTCGGTCCGCTGGGATCGCGCCTTCTGCACGGAGCCGTCCGCCTTCTCAAGGGCGTCGACGAAGCTCGTGCCGCCGCCGAAACTGGCGGTTTGGACCTGGATGTCGTCGGCCTGAGGGTCGGCCTCGAACTCGAAGGCCAAGCGGCGCGCCGCAGTGCTCTCACCGCCCCCGCCACTCATCCGGTACGCGACGACGCGTGCCGCCGCGACCTCTTCCCACACCTTGCCCTGGTCCTTCTCGTACTGGGCGTTCGTGCGCACTTTCATCGGGGCCACGACGTTCATGGCCGCGAACGTCCCGTCGTTCGCCACGCCCTCGCGGACGTTCGTCCAGCGGCCCTGCTCGACGCAGAACGCGCCGACGGGGACCGTCTTCCCGGCAGCGATGACGAGGTCCTGCCCGATCTGGCGATCCTGGTTGCCGCCCTTCACGATCGTGCCGGCGCAGATCAGGATCGGCTTGTCGCCGGAGTTCTCGACCACGAGCGTGTTGACCGTCGCGGAGCCGTTCGCGAGATGGTTGTCGACCTGACGGCCGCTGCGATTCGAGCTCGATCCGTTCGGCGCCTCGCCCGGAGCGCTGCCGCCGACCTCGCGAACTGCCGCGACGCCGTCGGCCTGCGCCTCCTGGAGCGTCAGGAACTCGCCGATCTCGAGCGGGGCGTCCGTGTGCACGGGCCAGACGGTCAGGTTGTCGATCGACACGGGCTCGCCGAGCGAGCGGTGTTCGTCGAGCTGCGCGACCTCGGTCGCGCTCGGCATCCCGCTCCCATCCGGGGCGGCACCTCGTTCCGACGAGCCGCCCGAGCAGGCGGAGACGAGTAGCAGACCCGCGACGAACGCAGTGAACCTCAACGTGTTGCGCATGGCACCCTCCCGGAGTCCCCTGCCATCCCTGTCTCCGTGAGACGGATCGAGATCGCGACGGGAGGAAGCGCTTTTCCGCGAGGACTCGAATCAGATCTCCGCGAGAGCCTGCGTGAGGTCTCCGATCAGATCGGCGACGTCCTCGACCCCGACCGAGAGACGCAGTAGTCCGTCGGTGAGACCCGCTGCGTGACGCTCGGCCACCGGGATCGAGGCGTGCGTCATGATCGCCGGGTGGTCGAGCAACGACTCGACGCCGCCCAGACTCTCGGCCAGGGCGAACAGGCGCACGCGCTCCGCGACGATGCGACTCGCGTCGAGCCCGCCGCGCACTTCGAAGCTCACCATCCCGCCGCCATTCTTCATCTGCCGCATCGCGAGCGCGTGCTGCGCGTGCGACGGCAGGCCCGGGTACATGACCGTGTCGACGGCCTCGTGCGCCTCTAGCCAGGCAGCGATCTGCGAGGCGTTCTCGGCGTGACGCTGCATGCGCAGGTGCAACGTCTTCGCGCCGCGCAACGTGAGGAAGCAGTCCATCGGTCCGGGCACCGCGCCGACGGAGTTCTGCAGGAAGCGGAGCCGCTCGTGGAGCGCATCGTCGTTCACCACGAGCGCGCCCCCGACGACGTCGGAGTGGCCGCCCATGTACTTGGTGGTGCTGTGCAGGACGATGTCCGCGCCGAGTCCCAGCGGCTGCTGCAGGTACGGCGTCGCGAACGTGTTGTCGACGACCGAGAGCGCGCCGCTCGCGCGCGCGATGGACGTGCAGAGCTCGATGTCGGTGATCCGCAGCAGGGGGTTGCTCGGCGTCTCGATCCAGACCATGCGCGTCGTCGGGCGGAAGGCCTCGCGGAACGCGGCTTCGTCGGTTGTGTCGACGAACGTCGACTCGATCCCGAGCTGCTCGTACACGGCGCGCAGCAGACGGTAGCTGCCGCCGTACAGGTCGTTGCACGCGACGATGTGATCGCCCTGCGAGAGCAGGTGCACCGCGCAGTCGGCAGCGGCCATCCCGCTCGAGTAGGCGAGCCCGTGCCGACCACCCTCGAGCGACGCCAGGTTGCGCTCCAGCGCGCGGCGCGTCGGGTTGATCGTGCGCGAGTAGTCGTAGCCCTGGTTGACGCCGGGCGAGCTCTGCACGTACGTGCTGGTCATGTAGACGGGCGGCATGATCGCCCCGGTTGCCTCGCACGGCTTCTGTCCGCCGTGGATGCAGCGCGTTCCGAACCCCTGGTCGTCGTGGTCGCTCATCGTTCCTCGTCTCGGTCGCCGGACTCGCGCGCGAGTCCGTGGATCAGGTCGTACTTCGTGAGGATCTCTCGTCGGCCGTCGGGCCACCGCACGATCAGGGCGGAGCCGCCGGCCACGATCATCGCTTGGATGTCTTCGATATCCGCGTCGGGCGTGATCTCGCGGAGCGGATCGTCCATGACGTCCGCCACCGGGCCGTCCTTGCGCTCCGGCGTGTGCAGGAGGAGGTCGATGACCTGATCCTCGCGGATCGTGCCCACGACCTCGCCCTCATCGACGATCGGGATCTGCGAGACCTCGAGGTCCTGCATGATCCGGATCGCATGATCGACGCTCGCGTCGGGTGCGAGCATCACCATGTCCTGGGGCCCGCCGCCCTTGCGCGAGAGAAGGTCGGCGGCGGTCAGGGCCGGAGTGTCGGCGAGCAGCCCGTGTCGACGCAGCCAGGCCTCGTCGTGGATCGTCGCCAGCGCGGCGGCGCCACCGTCCGGGAGGACGGCGATGACGCGCATGTCGTCGGCGATCTCGCCCGCGAGGCGCCGAGCCACCGCGAGAACGGCACCCGAGGCCGGTCCGACCAGCAGGCCATCGTCGCGCGCCACCGCGCGCGCCGCAGCGATCGCTTCGCGCGCGTCGACGCTGATGAGCTCGTCCGCGGCGTCCATCCGCGATGCCGGGAACAGGCCGCTCGATGAGGTGCCCGAGACCGTCACCCCCACACGGCGCGTGGCGGCCCCTTCCGGCGCGCGGCCGTAGCCGACGAGGACATCTCCTTCGACGTCCTCGGCGGGCGGGTCCAGCCCCTCTGCGGGATCGACGAGCGTGCTCCCCGGCACGTCGCCGGGCCCACGCTGGATCTCCGCGCCCAGTGCGGCGAGGAGCGTCACGTACGTCGTCGGCGCGTCCTCCTCGATCACCGCAGTGCACGGGATGTCGCGCGCAGCAGCGACGGCGGCGACATCCGCGGCCCATCCGGCTCCGTAGGCCGAGAGCCGCTCGACTCCGTCAGCCGCAGCTGCCGCCACGGCCGTCACCGCCCGCGGTGCGTACGCCTGAGCGTGGTCGAGCCGGACGAGGATCGCCGCTCCGATCTTCGCACCACTCCCCGCGTCACGGCGCTGGAGCGGCACCAGTGCACCGGCGAGGGCGGGAGAGGTCGACGCGGGGTTCATGTCGTGCTGCGCTCCGGCGAAGGGACAGTGGACGTCGCGTGAGTCTCGCTCGCGACCAGCCGTGGCACCCAGGCCTGCCAGGCCACGGCGAGCGCGGCTCCGGCCGCGACGTCGATGACGTAGTGGAATCGCAGGTACACCGTCGCGGCGATGATTCCCGCGGCGAGCGGGGCGACGACGGCGAGCGCTCGGCGCTCGTGTCGCCAGGCGACGATCACGGCGGTCACGGCGTTCGCCGTGTGCAGGCTCGGGAAGGCGTCCCGTGGATAGCGCCCGTCGTGCGCGCCGTTCAGCGAGCGAATGAGCTCCCCGATGAAGTCGCCGTCGAGCGCGGCGGCGAACGTGCCCGGCTCGAAGAACAGGTGCGGGCCGATGGCGGGGAGGAAGAGATACCCGAGGTACCCGATGAAGAGTGCGCCCACCTCGCCCACGATGAGGCATCGAAACGCGACGCGGTTCCGTCGCCAGCACCAGATCGCGAGACCGACCGGCAGGACGTAGTAGCTCGCGTAGGCCGTGGAGAGCGCGGTCGTCAGACCCGCGTCGACCCACGGCTCGAGCAACGAGGCGGCGTCCGCGCCGAGCAACGCGCGGTCGGCCTGGCGCAGCCATGGATCGATGGTCGCGCTCCAGCACCGTGGCACGACAGCGTGCAGCATCTCGTACGTCAGGACGACGAACGGGAGCGGCAGCCAGTCAAGCACCGCGGGCGCGAGCCGCAGCGTGCGTAGCCGCGGCCAGAGCAGGATGAGCACCACCACCGGCACCGCGTACGGCAGGAACGCCGCCCCGGCGCCGGTCAGGGATGCAGTCGTCGCGGTGACGCACCAGAAGGCCAGCCCGAGCCGTAACTCCAGCCGGTCTCCGAGACGCCCCGCGACGCCGATGCCTACTTCCGCAGGTAGAGGACCAGCTCGCCGAACTCGCCCGAGTCCGCCGTCTGCCTCAGCACGCGGTGGAGCAACGCGAAGCCCGCCGTGCGCATCTCGCCGACGACGACTCCACCCTCCTCGGCGAGCAGGATCGTCTCGCCGGTGCGGCGTGAGCGACTCTGACCCTTCTCGGAGCGTACCGGGAAGTACCCGGCGCTGAGGAGCAGCACGCCGCCCTCAGAGAGAAGCCGACGAATGTTCGCCAGGTAGCGCTGACGTTCGCGCGGCTCCTCGATGCGGTGGAACGCGCCGCGATCCACAGCGAGCCCGAACGAACCACCGGGGAGGAGGTTGGGGGTCTCGAAGAGGTCACCGACCATGAAGTCGATGTCCACTCCGGCCAGCCACGCACGCTCGCGGGCGAGGCCGACGTCGCCGCGATCGGGATCGATCCCGACGCAGTGGAACCCACGCTTCGCGAAGAAGACGGCTGCCTCGCCACCACCGCAGCCAGTGTTGACCATGCGGGTCGAGCGCGGGCACTCGTCGGACTCGCTGAACTCCTCGAGCACCGTGTAGTCGTAGTGATCCTCGATGCGCGGCTGCACGTCGACGGCCAGCGTGTTCATGATGAGCGTCGCGTCGAGCGGCTCACGCGGCGCCGTGATGTCGTCCTGTGCGAGGTCATCCGTGTGGGCCGGCTTGAGGTGGCCGCGGGAGGCCTGGCGACGCTGGTTCGCCGTCCGCGCCCGGCGCACGTCGGGCATGTCCATCGACAGGAGGATGTCGCGCACCGGCTCGGGCGCGTTCATGGTCTTCGCGGGCGGCTTCGGCTTGCGCTCACGCTTGCGCTTCGGGCGCGCGCCCGCCGTCTTCGTCGCGGTCGCGACGGACGAGGCGGACTTGGACTTCTTCGTACTGAGGTCCCCGGCGGTTTCCGCCGAGGACCCGGTCTGGCTATCGGCCAACTGGGTGCTCCTCTTCGTCTTGGGTGCGGCCTTCTTGGCCGCTGTCTTCTTCGTTGCCACGGTGGTCTTTGCAGCCGGCTTCGTCGCCGTCTTCCTACCTGTGGACTTCTTGGCGGCGGGCTTCTTCGCAGAGCCCTTCTTCGTGGGCGCCTTCTTGGCCGGCGACTTCTTGATGGTCGCCTTCTTAGCGGGCGCCTTCCGGGTCGCCGCCTTCTTCGCGGTGGTCTTCTTGACGGGCGCCTTCTTCGATGTCGTGCGGCGCGTCGTCGACTTCGTGGCCGGCTTGGTCGACGCGGTGCGCTCCGCGGGCTTCTTGGCGGTCTTCTTCGCTGGCTTCCGCGCGGACGACTTCGTCGGCTTCTTGGTGGCCGAGCGCTTCGTCGTGGACGTCCGTGCGGGAGCCTTGCGGGCGGTGGGCTTCTTGGCAGCCGGGCGCTTCGACGCGGCCTTCTTGGCCGGAGCCTTCTTAGCCGGCGTCTTCCTGGCGGTGGACTTCTTCGCCGTGATCTTCTTCGCCGGGGCCTTCTTCGCGGTCGGCTTCCGCGCTGAGGTCGTTCGCGCGGGGGCCTTCTTCGCGGGGGCCTTCTTCGCCGGGGCGTTGCGCGTCGCCCGCTTGGCGGCGGACTTCTTCGCCACGGGCTTCTTCGACGTGGCCTTCTTGGATGGGGCCTTCTTGGATGGGGCCTTCTTCGACGTGGCCTTCTTGGATGGGGCCTTCTTGGCGGTGGGCTTCGTCGACGTCTTGCGGGCTGGAGCCGCTCGCGCGGCCTTCGAAGGCCCCGTCTTCGCTGCCTTCGACTTCGCTGCCTTGGATCTGGTCGCCACGCCTGGTCCTTCCGTGTGCGTGAACCGTCGTTCTCCCGAGCGTTCCTGCATGGCGCTCGTTCACGCGTCGAAGCGGATGGAGCGGCCTGACGCCAGATGTGCGATCACGCACGCAGGACGTCGGGTGGCGCCCCGGTGCCGCGTCCGAATCCGAACGCCCTCGGGCGGGGCGCAGGTTAGCCGGACCCCCTGCGCGGGGCTACTTGATTCGGCTCGTTGGCTGTCAATGTGACAGGTCGCGCTCGTACACCCGATAGGTTCGGCTGATCTCTCCGCCGACCCGTCGGATGGCCGAGATCATGGCGTCGTTGTCGTCCAGGACCCAACCGCACTCGGCGCTCCGGACCCCGCGCGGATACGCCGCCAGGTGGGTTCGAACGATGAGCGCCATGTCGAGCCCGTTGCGCCGGAACTCCGGCAGGACGCCGAGGGTGATGACGCGGACGTGGTCAATCTGCTTCCGCGCTCGCAGGAACCGCACCACGGACCACGGCCAGAGGCGTCCGCGAATCGTGCGCAGAGCCTGATTGAGGTCGGGGAGCGTGAGCGAGAACGCCACTGGCTCTCCGTCCTTCTCGACGAAGAGCATCAGCTCCGGGACGAGCACACTCTTCAGCGTCTTCGCCTCGTGTCGGATCTCGCCCGCGGTGAGCGGCACGAAGCCCCAGTTCTGCTCCCAGGCTCCGTTGTAGATGCGCAGGACGTGCTCGACGTCGGCGGCGAACCCAGCAGTATCGGCGCGGACGTGCCGGATCGAGAACCCGCCTCGCGCCAGCGCGCGATCCGTGACCCGTACGTGGCGCGGGTCGGGCGCAGCACCGACGTCGAGGCGCAGGGAGACCAGGTCCTGGGCCTTCTCGAGCCCCCAGCCCTCCAGGAGCTCCGCGTACCACGGCGGGTTGTAGGGCATGTCGAGCGTCGGCGGGCCCGGGTGGTTGTCCTCGACGAGCAGCCCGCTCAGGCCATTGGTCGTGTACGAGACGGGCCCGCGCATCCGCGTGCAGCCGCGCTCGCGGAGCCAGGCCGCAGCGGCGTCGAGTAAGCACTCGGCGCGCTTCGGACTCTGCGTGCACTCGAACCAGCCGAACAGTCCGACATGCGCCTCGCCCAGCGCGTCGTTGGCACGGTCCACGGTCGCGGCAATGCGCCCATCGTGGCGGCCTGGTCCGGTGAGGACGAAGTGCTGCGTCTCGGCGTGCCGGAAGAACGGGTGCTCCGGGTGCCACCGTGCGTGGCAGTCCATGAGCAGCGGGACCACGTGGTGCCGGTCGCCCTCGTACGGCGGGAGTCCGGAGCGCCAGAAGCGCGCGCGCTCGGCCCGGCCGCGGCCGATCGGGATCGCGGCGAGCTCGGGGTGCATCGCCTACGCGACGTGCAGGAGCCCGGCCGCTCGCCCGAGGCGCGCAAACACCTCGATGACGCGGTCGAGCTCCTCGATCGTGTGCGTCGCCATGTACGACGTGCGCAGAAGCCCCTCGCCGGCCGCCACCGCGGGCGACACCACGGGGTTCGTGAAGATCCCCTCTTCGTGGAGCTGTCGCCAGAAGCGGAAGGTCTCGACGTCTCCCCCGACCGGGATCGGGATGATGGGCGACTTGCTCATTCCGACGTCGTAGCCGAGTTCGAGGAACGCCTTGCACATCCGACGCACGTTCGACCAGAGGCGTGCGCGACGCTCTGGCTCGTTCTCGACGATGTCGAGCGCGGCCAGCGTGGCGGCAGCGGAGGCCGGCGCCGGCGACGCCGAGAACATCAACGCCCGGGCGGTGTGCTTCACGTAGTCGATCACGTTCGCCTGGCCGGCGACGAAGCCGCCGAGCGACGCGAGCGACTTCGAGAACGTCCCGACGACGAGGTCGACGTCGTCCTCGAGCCCGAAGTGCTCCGCCGTGCCGCGGCCGCCCACACCCAGAGCGCCGATGCCGTGGGCATCGTCGAGCACGATCCGCGCGCCGTACTTGCGCGCGAGTCGCACGATGCTCGGCAGGTCGCAGAGGTCGCCCTTCATCGAGAAGACACCGTCGGTGACGATCATGCGGCCCGCGTGCTCGGGGACCATCGCGAGCTGGCGCTCGAGGTCCTCCATGTCGCTGTGGCGGTACTTGCGCAGCGTCGCGTACGACTGCCGGCAACCGTCGAAGATCGACGCGTGGTTCTCGCGGTCGCAGAGGATCACGTCGTTCTTGCCGGCCAGCGTGGAGATCACGCCCAGGTTCACCTGGAACCCCGTCGAGAAGGTCAGCGCCGCTTCCTTGCGGGCGAAACGCGCCAGTCGCCGCTCGAGCTCGTTGTGGAGGTCCAGCGTCCCGTTGAGGAAGCGCGAGCCCGTGCATCCCGATCCGTAGCGTCGGACGGCCTCGACAGCGGCCTCTTTGACACGCGGATGATGCGTCAGCCCGAGGTAGTTGTTCGAGCCGATCATGATCATCGACCGGCCTTCGCAGACGACCTCCTCCGCGTGGTTCTCGGAGATCTCGAGGAAGTACGGATAGAGGTCCTGCCGCTTCAGCGCGTTCGCGCGATCGAAACGGTTGCACTTCTCGAACAGATCCACGGGCGGTCTCTCGCTGTGCGCCCGTTGCGACGGTGGCCGAAGCGGTCTTCGCGGCGGCGGTGCGTCACTGCGACGCACGCAAGGTCAGGCGCGGACGGAGGGTAGGGAGCGTCGCGATTGCGTGTCAATGTGTTTGGAGGCTCGTGCGGCGTTGAGGAAGCCGCCTGACTGCAGGCCTTGGACGGGGCGGCGTTAGACGTTCGAATGCCCGTGCGCGCAGGGTCACATGTCCAGGAGGTCGCGAGGCTCGATGAAGGTGCTGCTCACCGGAGCGACGGGGTTCGTCGGCCGCCACGCCGCCGACGAGCTGGCGCGGGCGGGGCACGATCTGCGCTGCCTCGTGCGGTCGGAGCCTCGCGCCGAGCACCTGGCGGCCGCCGGTCACGAGTTGGTCGTGGGAGACCTCTCCTCGACGTTGCTCCTCCGAGACGCGCTCCAGGGCTGCGACGCCGTGGTTCACGTCGCTGGGCTGATCACGGCACGCTCGTTCGAGGCAATGCGGGCGGTGAACGAGGGTGGGGCGGCACGCCTGGCGGCTGCCTGCGCGGCCGCGGGCACCGTGCGACGCTTCCTCCTGGTCTCGTCGCTGGCAGCCGGCGGGCCGAGCGTCGATCGGGGCGTGTCGGAGGAGGACGACGACCGTCCCGTCAGCCGCTACGGCCTCACGAAACTGCTCGGGGAGCACGCGGCCCGACGCGCGCTGCCCGGTCAGGTCGAGCTCACCGTCATCCGTCCGCCGGCGGTCTACGGGCCATGGGACCGCGGCATCCTGGACCTGTTTCGAGCGGCGGCGCGCGGCGTGCGCCTTCGCATCGGCACGCGCCCGCGTCGGGTCTCCATCGTGCACGGCGCGGATCTCGCCGTCGGTCTGCGGCAGGCCCTCGAGGCGCCGTCGGCCGCCGGGCGCACGTACTACCTCGCCAATCCAGGCAGCCTGCCGATCGACGCCGTGCTGGAGAAGATCGCCGATGCGGTCGGTCGACGTGGCGTGACAGTGCGCGTCCCCGAGTGCGTCATCCAGGCCGTGGGCGTCGTCGCGGAGGAGATCGCGCGGATTCGAGGCCGCGTGCCCGAGTTCTCGCGCGACAAGGCCGTCGAGTTCACGGCGTCAGGCTGGGCGTGCGACGTCTCCCGAGCCCGGCGGGACCTAGGCTGGGAACCGGCTCGCACCCTGGATGACGGACTGCGCGAGACGGCCGCGTGGTATCGCGCCCGGGCGTGGATCCCGTGATGCGCGGTGTCCCGTAGACTGCCGCCATGCGCATCGCCCCCCTGCTGCTGATCGTCCTCGCGTCCCTCGCCACGCCCACGTACGCGGGAGAGGAGACCTCCGACGAGTGGTTCGCCTGGCATCAAGCACGTGCGGACGAGCTTCTGGCGGCCGGTCGTGTCGATGAGGCCGTCGAGGAACTGTTCGCGTGCGCTGCCATCAAGGCCAGCGCGATGGGCCAGCTGGCCGATGCCGCGATCCTCGCGATCGAGTCTGGCGTCGCCCGCCCGGGTGGCCTGACCAAGACGTCTCGCCACTACCGGGTGGCCGAGGATCTGATCCGGCACGCCGTCTCGCGCGGCGGCAAGGGCGATGCGCGACTGGCGTTCGCCATCGGCCGGCTGCGGTGGGTCGATCGTGACTTCGCGCTCGCGCACGACATGTTCAAGGAGGCGTACGAAGGCGCCGAGGCCGTCGGCCTCGACGTCGAGATGGCGCGGCGCTGGTACTACCGCGGGCTCGTGAACCGAGCGGGGATGCTGATCGAGGCCGCGCGGTTCGACGAGGCGATCGAGGACATCGGGATTGCGCTCGAACTCGTACCGGGTCACGGCGACGAGGTGGCCGCGAAGATCAACCTGGCCGACGCGCATCGGCATCGCGACGAGCGCAAGCGATCCGAGGAGATCCTCCTCGGCGTCGTCAAGGAGCACCCCGATGCCGCCCGCGCCTGGCACACGCTGGGTCAGGTCCTGAACGACATGGGGCGCTTGGACGACGCTCTCGATGCGTTCGACCGATCGATCCTGAAGGCGTCAGCGACACGTATCCCGTTCGACGACACGCTCGTCGCCAAGGCCCGCGTTCTCCTGCGGATGGGGCGCCTCGACGAGTGCGAGCGCGCCGCCGAGGGCTACCTCGCCGTCCGTCGCGATGCGCCCGCCGGGCTGTTCCTCCTGGCCATGATCCAGAAGGAGCGCGGCGAGCCTTACAAGGCCGTCAAGATCCTGCGCCGGGCGCACCGTCTCTCTCCTGAGGACGAGACGATCATGAGCTCGCTGGGCCGCTTCCTCTTCGAACTGGGTGAGGTCGAGGAGGGCGAGCGCATCCAGGACCGGCTCGAGAAGGTCCGTGCCAAGCGCCGGGCTCCGGTCGATGGCGCGCCAGCCGATGCCGTGCCGGATGATGCCGTGCCGGATGATGCCGTGCCGGATGATGCCGCGCCGGATGATGCCGCGCCGGATGATGCCGCCCCGGAGGGGGGGGACGATGCTGCTGGCGAGAGCCCCGACGAGCCTGCGCCGACTCCCGACGAGCCTGCGCCGACTCCCGACGAGCCTGCGCCGACTCCCGACGACGATGCGCCGGTCCCCCCGGCCGACGATCGCTGACGGCACACGTCGCTGCGGATCGCCTGCCGCGGATCGCCTGCCGCGGATCGCGTGCGGCGGCGAGGCCGCCACCCACCGCCAGGGTCGATGGGCTCAAGCGATGGTGAGGATCGTGCCGATGCGAGACACGGCACCGCGGAGTCCCCTCATGTCCAAGACTGCTCATCGACGTCGTCAGAAGCTCGTGGATCCGAAGCTCCAGCTCGGGCTCGGCCTGCATCTGGTCAGCTGGCTCTACTTCTACATCGTGCTCTTCGCGCTCGGCTCGAACGCGGCCGCCATGAGCGACCTCGTGTTCGCCAAGATCGGCGACCCGGCGTACGCCGAGGCCGTCTCGCAGTTGCGCGCGTTCGGGAGCTTCGTCGTCGTGCCCCTCACGCTGACGTTCGTGGCCATGGCTGTGCACGGGGTCTTCCTCACGCACCGCCTCGCCGGACCCGTCTATCGCGTCAAGGCCGTGCTGGCGCAGATCGCACAGCGTCGCTTCCCAGAGCGCGTGACGTTCCGCGAGGGCGACTACATGCTCGACGTCGCCGAGGCGATGACGGTCACGGTCCAGGCGCTGCGCGAGGATCAGGTGCGCGTCACCCGCATGAACCAGATGACGCTGGAGTCCGCTCGCGCCGTGATCGCCGCGGTCGAGCGTAGCGCGCCGACCGCTGAGCTCCTGACGCTCTCGCACGCTGCGCTCGACGCCGCCGAGCGCCTCGATCGACACGTCTCGTCCGACGCTGACGGTGTCGAGTCGGTTCCGATGCCCGAGGCCGAGCTGGCCGTGAGCACCGACGCGGCCGTGGCAGCGGAGGCCGAGGCCTCTGAGCTCGACGCCCCGGTGGCGTAGCCCGGCCGGATCTCACCCGGAGGTGGCGGAGACCTCGGTCGAAGTTGCGTTTCCGGGAGACCGGGGTCCCCACGGGACGCCCGACCGCGCTATGCTGTTCGGGTGAGGATCAGGACTGGGATCGCGACTCTTCTGGCAGCGTTCGCGCTGTTGGCGTTCGCAGACGTTCGCCTGGCGCACGCCGATGACGGCTCCCAGCCGACCGCGAAGCGGCAGCGCTTCATCAAGGTCAAGCGCATCAAGCCGCGGCACGGGAAGAAGTTCGTCGACCCGACGACCGAGGTCCGGATCCGCTTCTCGCGGCCCGTCAACCGCGCCTCCATCACGCCGTCGACCATCCACCTCTGCCGTCTGAACGGCACGGCGCGATCGTGGAACGCGCGGTTTGAGAAGAACGATCGCGTCCTCGTCCTCTCGCCGACGGCGTTCTTCGAGCCGGGAACCGACTACCAGGTGCGCATTCGCTTCGGCATACAGTCCGTCGACGGCCGCGTGCTGAAGCGCGAGAAGCAGGCAAACTTCTTCACCGACCCGACCTTCGAGCAGTTTGCCTTCCTCCATCCGGAGCAGTTCCGGACGCTCACGAGCGCGATGTTCGAGGGCCGTGCGGCCCACACGGCGACGCGCATGCGCGACGGCACCGTGCTCCTCGCGGGTGGGCAGACCGATTTCGTCCAGATCACGGACACCGCCGACGTCTTCGACCCGGCTTCCGACGAGTTCCGGGCCGTCGGGTCACGGCTGATCGATCCGCGCGCGTTCCACACCTCGGCCGAACTCGGCGGAGCCGTCATGTTGCTCGGCGGGTTCGGAGGCCCCATCGCCGCTCCCTCCTCACTCGCCTCGACGGAGATTTACGATCCCTCGGCGCGTGCGTTCCGGCCTGGTCCACCGATGCTCGAGGAGCGTGACTTCATCCGAGCCATCAACCTGGCGGATGGTCGCATCTTTGTGATGGGCGGGCTGAGTTACGGCGCCAACGGAGCCGAGTTCAGCCTGGATGCCGAGATCTACGACGTGGCTCGCGGCGAGTGGCGTGTCACGCGCAGTCGTCCCAACCAGCGCCGCGCCGGCCACACGATGACGCTCTTGGACGACGGGCGTGTGCTCATCGTCGGCGGCGACCCGCCGGGAAGTCCCAGTGGAGCGACGGCCGAGCTCTTCGACCCGTCAGGCGAGACGTTCACGTTCACGACCAGTCCACCCACAGCCGGGCTGCGCTCGCTCCACACCGCGACGTACCTCGAGGGTGGCGCCGTGCTGATCGCCGACGGCGGTCAGGGCAAGCTCGAGCTCTACGACTCCACGCAGGAGCGCTTCTTCGATGCCGGCGGCGCCAGCTTCGTGCGGCGCACGTTTGCGACCGCAACGCGGCTACCGAGCAACCGCGTCCTGATCGTCGGTGGGTTCGACAAGCAGGGCGACAACTTCATTGCGCTGTCGTCCATGGATCTCTACTTGCCGGACTTCTCGGGCACCGGGACCGGTCGCGTCGTTCGGACGCAAGTCGTGCTCGAGAAGTCGCGCTCCCAGCACACGGCGACCGCGCTGCGCGATGGCCGCATTCTCTTCGCAGGCGGCTTTACGGAAGAGGCGTCGAACGCGCTGAACACCGGCGTGGTCTTCACGCCCGAGTGATCGCGCGCAGCACGTCGAGCACGCCGCTCGCCGTCGACTCCCAAGAGTGATTCGCTGCGATCTCACGACCGGTCTCCACGCGATGCTGTCGCGCCGCGCTCGGTCGGAGTCCCTCGGCGATCGCCTGGGCCATGCCGGCCACGTCCGTCGGATCGAACAGTAGCGCCGCCGTGCCGGCGACCTCCGGCAGGCTGCCCGCTTCCGCGCACGCCACGGGCGCTCCCGCGGCGTACGCTTCGAGCACCGGGAACCCGAAGCCCTCGTAGAGGCTGGGCACGACGACCAGCCCGGCTCCCGCGTACAGCGCCCCGAGCCGGCTGTCACTCACGTAGCCGGGGGTCACGACGCGTTCGTGAGGACCGACCTCGCGCTCGGCGCGGAGCAGCGCCGCCCGCTCCGGGTGGCCGACGAGGACGAGCGTCGTCTCGAACGCGAACATGTCGCGCAGCGTCCGCCACGCATCGATGAGACGCGGGAGGTTCTTGCGCGCATCGAAGTTCGAGACGGCCAGGACGTATGGCCGACGTATGCCCAGCTCCTCGAGGACGCTACCGGGATCGGCGGTGGCGGGACGCGGTGGCACGCCGAGCGGCACGACGTGAAGTCGCTCGTTCGGAAGGTCGGGTGCGAGCTCGCGACACTCGCCCGCGGTGAAGCGCGAGCACGTGATGACCGCGGCAGCGCGACGCATGGACGACGGGACCACTCGATCCATGTACGCGCGGAAGCGGCGCGTCTTCGTCGCGGGGAAGCGTCGCCACGCGGCGTCGTAGACGATGACCGCCATCGGGGCCCGGACCGGATGCAGCGGTAGGACGAACGCCGGCCCGAGATACGCGTCGGGGCGCGTCGCCGCGAGTCGTCGAGCCAGGCGCACATGCTGCTGCAGCAGGGCGCGCGGCGTGTCGGGGCCGTCGACCGGAGCCTCGATGACCGAGAGGCGGTCGGACCCCAGCGCGGCGGCCGATAGGCTGGTCCCACGCGGCAGCGTTGCGGTGATGCGCGGCCCGTCGGGCAGAGCGAGCAGGCCCGTCAGGATCTCTCGTGCCGCACTGCCGACGCCGGCGGGGCGCGCGGTGATCGTGAGCCCGTCGAACGCCAGGTGAAGGCGCGTCACGCTTCACTCTCCTCTGCGAGGCGGCGATAGAGGGCCACGTGTGCCTCGGCGGTCCGTTGCCACGAGAAGCGCGCCGCCTGTTCACGTCCGAGCTCGCGGAGTTCGGCGGCGAGTTCGGGTCGCGTCAGAACCTGCTCGATCCGTTCGGCGATGCCGTCGACGTCGAGCGGATCGACCATCAGCGCCGCGTCACCGGCGACCTCCGGCAGGGACGAGACCGACGACGTGACGACGGGGCAGCCGGTGGCCATCGCCTCGAGGACGGGGAACCCGAAGCCCTCGTACAGCGACGGGAACGCGAACAGGTCGGCCGCACGATAGAAGCGCGGCAGGTCGTCCTCCGGGACGTACCCGGGCAGGGACACCGTGTCGGCGAGGCCGAGGCGCGCGACGCGGGTCTGCACGTCGCCCGAACCGAAGCCCTTGTCGCCGACGAGGACGAGACGATGCGGCAGGTCCACCGCGGCACGTGCCTTCGCGAAGGCGTCCAACAGCCGTGGCAGGTTCTTCCGAGGATGCGTCGTCCCGACATACAGCACGTACGGCTGGGTGATCCCGTAGCGCTCCGCGATGTGGCGCCGGTCCTGATCACGGTCACCTGGGACCAGGTAAGCCTCACTGACCGCGAGCGGGATCGACGTGATGCGCTCGGGGTCGGCGTCCGTCAGCTCGAGCGTGTCGCGCAGCGAGGCGTCCGAGTCGGCCACGATCCAGCTCGCGCGACGTGCCGCGGCGTCGACAGTCGTGCGGAACCACTGACGGAAGGCCGGCGGGACGGTGTCCGGATACCGCAGCACCGCCATGTCGTGGAACGTCGCGATCCCCGCGGCTCGCCCGGGTGGTGGGAGTCTGTAGTTCGTCCCGTGAAAGACGTGCGGGCGCCCGGCTAGACGATCGACGCCCGGCCAGTCGAGCAGGTTCCAGCCTGTCCGCAGCACGCTGAAGGGCAGCCACGAGCGGCGCACTCGCACGCGTCGGTCAGCGCGCGCGCGACGGGTCAGGGGCTCGTGCGAGATCCCGAAGAGCGGGTTCTGGCGGAAGGTCCCGGCGAACAGCGTCAGCCGCTCGTCCTCGCACAGGAGCGGCACGAAGTGATCGACCAGCTCCTCGACGTAGCGCCCGATGCCGGTGCGTCGTCCGAGCAACGGCGAGGCGTCCAGGGCGTAGCGGCGCGGCGGCGATCCTCGACTCATGCGCCGCGTCCTGCGCCGAGTCGTGGCACGCCGCGGCCGAGCAGGCAGAAGACGATCGTCACCTGAACCACGGCGTTGACGAGCTCCATCACGAACGTCGACACCGCGACGCCCTCGGCGGAGAGCAACGGTGTCAGGGGAATGGCGAGAGCGAGGAAGAGCACCAGGTTGAACGTCGTCATCAACGCGATGACGCGATAGCGCTCGAGAGCGATCAGACACGCGGAGGAGAACTGGCAGACCAGCATCCAGAGCGCCCCGAACACCAGCCAGCGGAATGCCAGGGCGCCCCCGGTGTACTCGGGCTTCAGCCATTGCGCCATGGGCTCCGCGACGAGCGCGGCGAGTACGGCGACGGGGAGCAGCGTCCCGATCACGCGGACGAGTGTCGTTCGAAAGAACTGTCGCAGGTCGTCGAAGCGCCCCTCCGTGGCCAGCCTCGTCGCGTAGGGCTGAGCGGACACGGAGAGTGCCGACCCGATCAGGAGCAACGGCATCGAGAGCTTCACGGCGACGCCGAGGTCCGCGACGTCGCCGAGTCCATGACTCCACTCCACCAGGTAGAACCCGATGCGCGTGTACAGCACGGTCAAGAGCCCCACGTATGCGAGCGGGAGTCCGTCGCGCACCATGGCGCGCGCGATCGAGGCATCGCCTGCCAGTCGCGTCTCCCTGGCCGACACCTCCGACACCTCCGACTCGTTCGATTCGGCCGACTTGTTCAACTCGGCCGACTTGTTCCATTCGGTCAGGTCGCGACGGAGGACGCGCCACGTGACCGCGCACCCGACCGCGTCGCCCAGCGCGGGCGCAGCGATGTAGAAGGCGATCGGTGCGTCGAGCCTCCACAGGCAGACGAAGGCGAGGAGGTTCACGCTGCCCGCGAGCGCCGGGACCGCCGCGATGCGACGCATGCGCTGTCGAGCCTGGAACGCGACCTCGAACGGTCCCTGGAACCCCTGCGGGAGCAGGAGCAGAGCCGCGCACACGATGACCACGCCGCCGCCGGGCGCAGCGCCGCGAATGAGGAACCCCGCCGCGCCTGCGAGGAGGAACGCGACACCAGCGAGCGCGAGACGCAGCCGCAGGAGCGTCCCGACGATCCGAGCGGCGTCGCGCGGCGCGACGGTGGCCTGGCGGATGGCGATCGTGTCGAGGTTCAGGACGGCGAGGAATCGGATCGGGTCCACGAACGCGATGGCCGCCGTGAGCACGCCGTACGCATCGCGGGGGAGCAGCGCGATCAGCAGCAGCGTGCCGAGCGTGCGGACGAGCATGCCGGCGGACTGACCGCCGAGGATGGCGAGCGTGTTCCGAACCGCGCCTCGTGCGGAGGGGAGCGTCGGGTCCGCCGCAGTCTCGTGGGGCACGCCGGACTCTACCCCGACGGGGGCACTGTGACGACGCGTGTCGCCGACGAGGGCGGCCTCTCAGTTCAGGCGCGCCTCGAAGATGTGCAGCGGGAGCAGCGCCCCGGGGAGGAGCAGCACCGCTTCGAGCGGGAAGATCGGGAAGACGAGGGGAGAGGACATCGGGTGGGCGATTCAACCCGACGATGCCAGGTTTCCGATGACTCCTTGAATCGGAACGCCTCGGAGATCTCCATGCGCACCCTGATCGTGCTCGTCACCGCCGCCCTCGCATTGACCGCAACGGCGGCCGAACCGGACGCCGTTCCACGTCTGCCGGCCAGCGCCGAGGAGGCTCTCGTGGCCTTCCGGAAGGTCGATCACGCGGCCGCGGCGAAGCCGCGTCGTGGCAAGACCGCAGCGGCTGGCTGGGAGGCGCGCTCGCGCGCCGCCTGGGAGCTCGCGGCCGTCGCTTCCGACAAGGTGCCCGCATTGGCGGCGCTCCTGCAGGACGACGATCGTCACGTGCGTGCGCTCGCAGCCAGCTCGATCGGGATCGCCGGCGGGCCGGACCACGGGCCGCTGCTCGTCGCCGCGCTCGAGGCCGAGCGCAACGACTCCGTTCGCTCGGTGCTCGTCGGAGCGCTCGCGCGCACGGGCGGCGATGGCGCTCTCGAGGCGGTCGAGGCTCAGCAGAAGCCCGGGGTCGACCAGAACCTCCAACTCGCGATCGGGATGGCGCGGCGGCAGCTCAAGGGCGGCCGCTGGGACATCGAGTCGATCCGCGCCGAGTACGTCGAGGCCTGTCGCACCCAGCCCGGCACGACCCAGCCCGGCACGACCCAGCCCGGGGCGCCCGAGCGCGGGAAGCCGGCTCCGGAGATCGCTCTGCCCTCGTTCGACGGTCCGGTGAACCTCTCGACGATGTCGGGCAGCACCGTGCTCGTCATCTTCACCCACGGCGACCGCGCGACGCACGGCGTGCGCTTCCTCCAGCGCCTCGCCAGCCGTCGAGATCAGCTCGAAGAGTGGGGCGTTCGCGTCGTCGTCGTGGATCCCCACGAGAAGGAGCGTACGAAGGCGTGGGCCGAGCGGTTGCGGCTGCCGTTCACCGTCTGCTCCGATCCCGCGGGGCGCGCCCAGGCGGCATACGGAGTCGCCCGCCAGCTCTACGTCGGCGGAGAGTGGCTGCCCAGCCCGACGTGGGTGCTGATCAACAAGCAGGGCCAGCTCTCGTGGAGCACATCCTGCCCGAGCGACAAGGACCAGCCCGCGCTCGGCACGCTCCTCCCGCTGATCGAGCGAGTCAAGAACATGGAGCGCATCGAGGACTGACGTTGGCTACCAGGCTGTCGGAGTTGCGGCCTCGCCGTGCCACGCGGGTTGGCGCGACAGCCTGCTAGTTAGGATGGCCACCCGTCGTACGTCGGGCCCGGACGATTCATGAGGCTCGCGCACTCGGTGACGACCGCCGTCCGCGAGCACAGGAACAACTTGGATGCGGGGGCCACGTCCCGCGCCGAGTGGCCCGTCCTGAGCGAGGACAGCCCTTCGTTGATCAACGAGAGGGCGTCGAGATCACGGCGTGCCCGATCGTCTCCGCGAGCTCGTTCACAGTGCGATCCGTTCGCCCTCGCGCGCTACTCGGAACCCCCGTTCCGTCGCGGGCGCCGGGTCGTCGAGTAACTCGTTCGTGTGGTTCAGGTGCGTGAGCCAGACGCGGTCGGCGACGTCCGCCAGGCGCTCCATCGTGTCGATGGCGAACGGGTGCGGGATCTCCGACGGGTCGCGGTGCGGGAACTCGTCCGGCGACAGGAACGTGGCGTCGAGCAGCGCGACATCGACCTCGGCGACGAGGTCGCGGATGTCCGTCTCCCAGGCGTCCCAGCCGTCGATGTCGGGGATGTAGATCGCGGTGCGCGTCGGGCCCTCGATGCGGTAGCCGACCGTGTCGCTGTGCTCCGGGCGGTGGGGCACCTGGAACGCCGAGACGCGGACGCCGCCGAGATCCACGGACTCGTTCGGGAACAAGCGGACGCGCCCCTGCTCGACGAGCGATGACCACGGCGCGTTGTCTCGCACGAAGGACTGCATGGCGGCGGTCGCGTAGACCGGCACGCCGCGCGCGCCGAGCGCCTCGCGGCCGAGATACAGCAGGCCCATGACGTGGCCGATGTGCGCGTGCGTCAGGAAGATCCCGTCGGGGCGACCCGCCCCGAGCAGCCGCAGTTGGTGCCCGAGGTCGGGGGTTGCGTCGAACAGGTAGGCGCGCTGTCCGTCGGTCAGTCCGAGACAGGCCACGTGCTCGCGCTGTCGCTCGCCGTCGGCGGCTGCGTCGCACCGGTCGCACGCGCAACCGGGGTGAGGCAGTCCGCCGTCCTGCATGACACCGAGGACGACCAGCTCCCATGCTGCGGACATCAGTCGGCGTCCACGCGCAGGAGCGCCTTCAAGTCATCAATGGACTCCAGCGAAGGCAGATCGAGGATGTACGCCCCGTCATGCCGCAGGTGCACCCGATCGTTCCACGCATCGACGTCGCGATCGCCGTACGTGTCCCGCCCGCCGTAGTCCGCGAACAGCGCGAACGACCAGCCGCCGTGGTAGTTGTTCGAACTCGCCTTGCCCGGGAGGTCGCGGTACCAGTCGTCCCCCGCGCCGTCGATGAACACGACCATGCCGTTGTGCGCGGCGGAGGCGAGCGAGAAGCCGCTCGTCTCGTAGCGATCGTTGCCGCCGTGGTCGTGGAAGAACACGCTCGTTTCGTCCCACGACAGGCCCTGCGCGACGTTGGAGTGACTCTGATAGAGGTCGTCGCCGCCCTCCTCGATGAACGTCCCGGCGGCTTGGTGCGCGGCGTAGCCCTGGGCGTAGCGCGAGCCGATGTAGCGGTCGTCGCCGTTCCCCCGGTCGCGCAGGATGCCCCATGCGTAGAAGTACGCACCGCCCTGGCTGAAGTTCCCGGCCTCGTAGACGTCGTCACCCTGTGCGTCGTAGAGCACACCGATGCCACCGGAGGTCACGCGCCGGAACCCGAACCCGACCCCCTGGCCCCAACCGCTGTAGAGGCCCGCCTCGCCGTACTCGGACCCGTACTGACCCGTACACGCATAGCGGTCGTTCCCGTCAACATCGACCAACGCCCCGACTCCCGCCGCGAAGCCGACGCCCTGGCTGAAGCGCTGCGCCGTGTACGTGTCCGCACCGTGTCCGTCGAGGAGCGTCCCGGCGCCGACGAGTCCCACACCCTGCGCGCACTCCAGGCTGCGGTAGACGTCGGCCCCGCGCTCATCCACGAGTGCGGCGACGCCAGCGATCGCCGCACCTTGGCACCACTGTCGCCCGAGGTACTGATCGTCGCCTCTGCTGTCAATGAGCCATGCGATCCCGCCGAGGGCACCTGCCTGGCTGAACGACGCAGTCGAGCCGTAGGTGTCGTCGCCCCACTGATCCACCGAGATCGAGATCGGCTGCGTCAGATCGGCGCGCGCCGCGCAGTCGAGGTAGTTGTCGTTGCCGTCGCGGTCGTAGCGGAAGACACAGCGCTTGGTGTGGCGCTGGTTCCCGGTGCCCCAGATCTCGATGCGTCCGACCGACGTGTCGCGGCTGCCGAGCAGGCCGGATCCCCGGCTCGACTTGTGGCTCTCGATGCCCGATGCCGCCCACGTCGAGAACGCCTGGACGTCCACGGCGAGCTGCGCGAGGGCACGCCGATCCACGCGTTCGAGCAATGTGATCAATCTGCGGTTGGCGCGCTCCCGCTCGACGTTCTCGTCGCCGTAGAGGTAGTCGCCCTCGACGGCGAATCGCTCGGTCAGAAGGTGGACGTTCTCCGCCACCCACGCGCGTTCCTCGCCGGTCCAGCCGACGGCAGCCCGTGCCCGCGCGTCCGCGGCGACCACGAACTCCTCGATGTGGTTGAGCATGTTGGCGAGACCGCCCTCGCGGACGCCCGGCCGGAACGTCGGTGCGGGAGCGGCGTCGAGCCCCGCCGCCAGCGCCGCCGCCTCGGAGAGTCCGCCGAGTCGGTACGTCAGGCCCCACGCCAGCTCCTCCTGCGCGAACGGCGACATCTGCGCCTGGACGGTCTCCTTCAGTCGGAAGACATCGCGCTTCGCGAAGCGCCGCCGTTGTCGCGACAGCGTGTCGGCGAGACGCGCCTCGCCCTCGTCGAGCGCGAGCGCCGCGCCCGCCAGCTCGGCGAGCTGCGTGTCCACCGGCGCGCGGAACCAGCCCTCGTCCGTCATCAGGCGATCGAAGCGCGGCGGCTGCCGTCCGAGCAGCAGCTCGACGGGGGTGATGCCGACGTCCTTGCGCCAGTAGGCGAGCGTCGTCCACGTGTCGGGCGCCAGGCCCTTCAGGACCTCGCGCAGCTCTTGGATCAGCTCATCCTGGGGGCCGGTGAGCGTGTGCCCGGCGAGCGAGACGATGACGTCGTCATTCTTCATCCCGGCACGCCCGAGGGCGCCGGTCGGTTGCACTCCCCTGCAGCGCACGCCCTGCGAGTAGCCCGTCCCCTCGGGGACCGCGAAGTACCCGGTGAAGCCCGTACCGAGGTACGCCCGGTCGTCGGCGGAGGATTCGAACGGCAGGTCTCGGTCGGACCAGTCGAGCGCCGGAGCCATAGGTTCAACGTCGACGGCGATCGGTTCGGGAACTGGCTCTGGAGCTGGGTCCGGAGCGATGGACGCCGCGGGCGCGGAGCACGCCGCGGCAGAGGCGAGGATCAGCGGGAGCGTGCGGAGGACGCGCATGTGCGCAGGGTAAACGTTGCCCCGGGCGGGACCCCGTGCCAACGTCCAAGGCGTGACCGCGATCCCGACCTTCGACCCTCCGGTGGACGTCGTCCGCGAGGCCGCTGCGCGCTTCGGTACGCCGCTCTATCTCTACGACGCGACGACGCTCAGTGCCCTCGCGGTCGAGGTCGCCGGCTTCGGTGGTCCGTTCGGGTTCACGCCGCGCTTCGCCATCAAGGCGAACCCGACGCGCGCCATCCTGCGGCTCTTCGCCGACGCGGGACTCTCCTTCGATGCGAGCACCACGCACGAGGCGCGGCGCGCGATCCTCGCTGGCATCGCGCCAGAACGCATTCAGCTCACGTCGCAGATGCTCGGCGAGGGCTTCGAGGATCTCGTGCGCGAGGGCGTCGGCTTCACGGCCTGCTCGCTGGCGCAGCTCGAGCGCTACGGCCAGGCGTTCCCCGGCACGTCGGCGACGCTCCGCATCAACCCGGGCGAGGGGAGCGGACACAACAACCGCACGAACGTCGCCGGTCCGGACGCCAGCTTCGGCGTGTGGCACGCGCACGTGCCCGACGCTCTGAAACTCGCCGCCCGGCACGACGTCCGCCTGCGCGGCGCGCACCACCACGTCGGGTCCGGTGGCGACCCGGCTCGCTGGGCCGAGATCGCCTCCGTGACACTCGACATCGTGCGCACGATGCCCGACGTCACGACCGTGAACCTCGGCGGTGGCTTCAAGGTCGGACGCATGCCCGGCGAGCCCAGCTCGGATCTCTCTGCTGCCGCGGCTGCTGCGGATCGCCTTCTCCGTGAGTTCGCCACCGAGACGGGGCGCCAACTGCACCTCGAGATCGAGCCGGGCACGTACCTGACGGCCACGGGCGGAGCCGTGATCGGCAGCGTGCAGGACGTCGTCACGACGGGCGCCGCCGGCCGCGTCTTCGTGAAACTCGACGTCGGCATGGCCGAGATCCTGCGGCCCTCGATCTACGGCGCGCAGCATCCCATCGACTTCCTCGCCCGCGATCCGGCGGGGGAACTGGGTGGCGCGAGATCGCTGCTCGTGGTCGGACCGTGCTGCGAGTCCGGTGATCTCCTGACGCCGACGAAGGGCGATCCGGAGGGCCTCGCGCCTCGCGAGCTGCCGCTGCCCAGCCTCGGTGACCTGGCGGTGGTCGGTGGTGCGGGTGCCTACTGCGCCTCGATGCCGGCGAAGCACTACAACTCGATTCCGGCTGCTCCGGAGCTGCTTGTGCGAGCCGACGGCACGCTCGAACTGGTGCGTCGACGCCAGAGCCTGGACGACCTCCTCCGCGACGAGCTCTGATCGAGCGCCGCCCGGGCTCGAATGCGCTTCGGATCCAGGCTGGGGATTCCCGATGGATGCGTATGGACTGTCCGCACTGCGGCGAAGAGACCCTCATGGGCGCGAAGACGTGCCTGAGCTGTGGGAAGTCGCTGTTCTCGCGTCCGACCGGAGGCAAGGGCGGCGCCGACCTCCCTCGCTCGGGTGCGAGTCGTGCCATGGACATCCCCGGGCAGTCCGACACGCACCTCGGCCGCCGACGTAGCGATCCCTCCGACGCGTCGGAATCGTTTGCTTCGTCCGGCGTTGGCAGCGAAGCGCCGCCGCAGTCCACGCCGAACTCATCCGCACGAGACCCGTCGACGCCGAGTTCCTCTGCATCGGGGCCGCCTGCGCTGCCGACGTCCCAAGGACCCGCGCTCTGCAAGCTGTGTCTCGGGCCCTGTG
Source organism: Planctomycetota bacterium (assembly GCA_021776825.1). GTDB lineage: Bacteria > Planctomycetota > JAJSAM01 > JAJSAM01 > JAJVHW01 > JAJFFG01. Next base: position 11,309 of record JAJFFG010000051.1, on the reverse strand, counting down.
AGCCGGGTGCCGAGAACCGTATCTGCGCGAGCTGCCGCGGCCTGAAGTCGGAGATGTCCGAGGGCAACCTCGGTCAGAACGACGAGTACATCCACCCGAACAACTCGAACGAGTCGTCGTTCCTCGATCGAATGGGCAGCAAGGACCTGCGGCCCACTCAGCGCGGAGAGCGGCGCGTCTCCCTGCGGCGCGGTCCCGTCGCGGCCCTGATCGGTCTCGTGCTGGCTCTCGTGGCCGGCGCAGTGGTCGTGCTCGACGGCGAGCCGAACCCGGTCGACGTGCACCTGCAGGGCGTGAAGCCGATCCAGAGCGAACTCACGCACGCCGTGCCCCGTGATCAGCTCGTGGAGATCGATACCGACTACCGCCTGCGGATCCACCGCGAGGCCATCCTCGGTGGCTTCACCAGCAAGATGGAGACGGTGGTCGACCTCTCGCAGCACTCCGTCCAGAGCGCTCAGATGATGTTCGTTCGCGACGAGTCGAACGGTTCGGTGGTCGATCTCTCGACCGAGTGCCGCGTGGCCATGCAGGACGGCAAGGCGCGTTCCGGCGACGCCCGCGAGGTCGCTGCGTATCCGTGGGTCGGCCACATCGCGAAGTGGCGAGTGCTCGTCCCGAAGAAGGGGACTCCGTCGGTCCTCGGTGGTGCGGGGCTTCCCGCTGGGAGCGACATCACGCCGTTCCTCACGCTGGGGACGACGCGCGCGCCGTCGGCGGCCGTCCTGGCGAACGAATCGTGGACGTCGCCGCAGGCACTCGCGCTGGTCGCCGACGGCAATGGCGCGCTGACGGCCCATCTCTACGAATGCACGTTCACGTATCGCGGTCGGAAGGTCGTTGCGGCGCACGACTGCGTCGCTGTGCACGTGCTCGGCAAACCGTTGCGCGATCTTCCGGAGCGGCTCGAGCGTTACAACCGCATCGGCGGCGGCTTCGAGGGCGCGCTGTACTTCGACGTCGCCACGGGCTTGATCGTCGAGGGCGACCTGTACACGGACGTGAACGTGCGGATCGAGTCCGGTCGCGTCGACGAGCGAGCCGGGACGTCGGGACACGTGCGCATCTCGCGTCGCTGAGGAGTCACCTCCGCGACGCCGCGAGCAGTTCCACGGCGTGCACGACCGGCACGTCCATCTGCGCCTCTCGCAGTCCCGCCTCGAGCTGGAGCTGGCACCCCGGGTTCGCCGTGGCGAGGACGTCGGGGGCTACGTCGCGGATCGCCTCCACCTTGGCTGCAAGCAGTCGCTCAGCCATCTCCGGCTCGTCGACGTTGTACGTGCCCGCGCCGCCGCAGCAGCGGTCGGCGTCCGGCAGCGGCAACAGCTCGACGTCCGGGATCGACGCGAGCAGGCGTCGCGGTGCGCCGTGCACACCCTGACCGTGCAGGAGATGGCACGGATCGTCCCAGGCGACGCGCAGCGGCGACGACTGACCGAACGCGACGCAGATCGGACCCGGGGTGAACCCGAGCCCAACGCGATCGAGCAGCTCCAGCACGTCGACGGGCGCCGCTGGGAGTGACCGCGACGACTCCGCGAGGTGGCTCCCGCAGCCGGCGGCGTTGGTGACGACGTGATCCACGGTGCTCGGCAGTGCGTCGCTCAGTCGTGTGACGGCCGCCTCAGCGGCGTCGGTCTCGCCGGCATGAGCGTGTAGCGCTCCGCAACACACGGGGCCGCGGGGGACGTGAACGTCGAAGCCCGCCGCGCGCAGCAACGTCACCGTGGCCGCATGAACGCCGCCGAACGCGCCGTCCATCACACAGCCGGTGAGCAGCGCGACCGAGCCACGTCGCTCGCCCGTTGCGGGGAGTGGCGACGTCACGGTGTGCGACCAGCGCGTCCAGCGCGTCGGGGGTGCGACGCGCGCCAGCGCGGCGAAGCGACCGCCACGCCGCGCGAGCGTGACCAGCCCGAGGCGGCGCGCGACGGCCAGCCCGCGGAACAGCCAGGTCGACGTGTGTCGTCCGGAGAGCACGCGCCGCAGGAGCGCGCCTCGGCCCGAGTGCGTCTTCGCGCGCGCCGCCGCCAGGATCGCGCCGTACGGAACGTCCGAGGGACAGGCCGTCTCGCAGGCGCGGCAGCCGAGGCAGAGATCGAAGTGACGGGTCACCTCGGGTGTCGCCGGGAGGCGTCCTTCGTCGAGCGCCCGCGCGAGCACGATGCGACCCCGCGGGCCGTCGAGTTCGTTGCCGAGCTCGGCGTACGTCGGGCAGGCCGGCAGGCAGAGCCCGCAGTGGACGCACGCGTCGGCGGGGCCTGTGTCGGGAGGGCCTGTGTCGAGGGGGCCAGCGTCGGCGGGGACGGTGTCGAGGGGGCCGGCGTCGAGTGGGCGCTGGGCGGTCATCGAGCCCCGTACCCGCGACCGGCGAGGAAGCGACCCGTTGGATCGAAGGCCACTCGCACGCGCTCGAACAGTGGAGTGAGCGGAGGCGGCGGTGGGGCGTGTCCGTCGACCCACGCCGTGAAGCGACCCCGCGCGACGTCGATGACCATCCGGTGTGCGTCCATCGGTGCGTCGCCCGAGCGGCCGGTGATGCGCGTCAGAGGCGAAGGCGGTGGCGACGCGTCGAGGGCCGTGGCAGCGACCCAGCGCTCATCGGAGAGGGCCTGTTCGGAGCCGTCCTCGGCAAACCGGTGGAGGCCGAGCGTCGCGGCGTCGTCGACCGCGGCCGTGACGGCCTGCCGCGGTCCCTCGAGCAGCGCCGCCGCGCGATACCGCCCCGCCTCCGCGACGACCACGACGGCGCTCGGAGCCAGCGAGAGCGACCAGGCCGCCCGAGCGCGATCGAGCACCGGATCGAGGTCGTCGAACTCGAACCCCACGGTCGCCGTTGACTCCGGCACCGCCTCGACGCGGAACGTGACCTCCGTCAACGCCGCCAGCGTTCCGCGCGAGCCGACGAGCACCTTCGGCACGTCGAAGCCGGCGACGCTCTTGACGACGTTGGCGCCGACCGTCACGAGGTCCCCGTTGCCGAGCACCGCGCGCGCGCCGAGCAGGATGTCGCGTGCTCGGAAGCCGAGGCGGGCGCGCAGGCCGTCGGCGCCCGCGGCGAACAGGCCACCGATCGTCCCACGGGCATCACGGTCCCATGCGGCGACGGGCAGGCGTTGGCCGTGCGGCGCGAGACTGGCGGCGATCTCGTGGAGTGGCGTACCGGCCCGCGCGCGGGCGATCAGGTCCGCCGGGCGATGCTCGACGAGGCCGGTCAGACCATCGAGTGCGAGGTCGAGTGCGCCCTCCGGAGCAGCGACGGCGCTCGTTCCGCCGCCGCGGATCCGAACCGGGGTCGACGCGTCCCCCAGCGCCGCGACGACCCCTGCCTCGTTGTCGGGTCTCACAGCCATCCGCCCCGTGCGGCCTTCGTCCCGAGGGGCACGCGACCCTCGCCGCACCTCGATCCCGACGGGAACAGCTTGCCCGGGTTCATGCGCTCGTCGGGATCGAACGCCCGGCGTAGCCGCGCGAACAGCGCGCGGGTCGGCTCGTCGAACTGACGGTCGAGCAGCTCGCGCTTCTCGCTGCCCACTCCGTGCTCCCCCGTCAGGGAGCCGCCGAGATCGAGGCAGGTCGAGAGGATCTCGCGGCCCGCGTCGGCCGCGCGACGCAGCTCGTCGGCGTCGGCGCGGTCGAACAGGATCAGTGGGTGCAGGTTGCCGTCCCCGGCGTGGTTCACGCTCGCAATGCGGAGCCCGTACCGCCGTCCGATCTCCGCGATGCGCTCCAGAGCCTCGGCCAGACGCGACGGGGGAACGACGCCGTCGTGCGTGTAGTACCCGCGGCTGATCTTCCCCAGCGCACCGAGCGCCTGCTTCCGACCGTTCCACATGCGCGCGCGATGGTCGTCGTCCTCGGCGGCGCGCGCATCGATCGCAGCGTGTGCCCGCAACGCGGCGAGCACCGGCTCCTGCAGCGCGTCGACCTCGGCGACCGAGCCCTCGAGTTCGACGAGCAAGACCGCCTCGGCGTCCAGCGGGAACCCCGCGCGCGCGTGCTCCTCGACGGCGCGGACGGCCAGCCGGTCCATCAGCTCGACGGCGGCCGGGACGACGCCCGCGGCGATCACGGCGGCGACGGCGCGCGCGGCGTCGGCGACGCTGCGGTAACTCGCCAGGAACGTGCGGACCTCCTCCGCGCCCGGAACGAGTCGAACGACGATCTCGGTCACGACGCCGAACAGACCCTCACTCCCGACGATCGCGCCGATCAGGCCGTCGTCCGCCGTCGTCGGCGACTCCGCGCACTCGCCGAGCCGGTGCACCTCGGCGTCGGCCGTCACGAGGACGAGGCCGGTGACGTGGTTGGTCGTGACGCCGAGTCGGAGCGTGTGCGGCCCGCCGGAGTTCTCCGCGACGTTGCCCCCGATCGTGCACGCCACCTGGCTCGACGGGTCGGGCGCGAAGCGAAGGCCGTGCGGTGCCGCCGCGCGCGACACGTCGATGTTGACGACTCCGGGCTGCAGCCGCGCTCGCCGCTCCACCGGATCGACGGCGAGGATCGTCTTCATGCGCGCGGTCCCCAGCAGCACGCCGCCGTGCGCAGCGATGGCCCCGCCGGAGAGACCGGTGCCGGCGCCGCGCGGGACGACCGGCACGCCCAGATCGCGAGCGACGCGCAGCGCGGCGACGACTTCGGCCGTGCTCGACGGAAGCACGACGACGTCGGCCTCTCCCGGGTGGAGCGTCTGCCCGTCGCAGGCGTAGACGAGCCGTTCCTCCGGACGGGAGAGCACGGCCTCGGGCGGCAGCGCGGCAGTCAGGCGTCGGACGAGCTCGCTCACCGACTCATGATCGCGCAGCCCCCCCACATTCGAGCAGGCCCCCCACGTTCGCGCAGCCCCCCCCCCCACATTCGCGCAGGGCGAGATCAGTCGGACGCGCAGCGCGTCGCCACCATGACGACGGCGAACCAGACCATGACGAAACTGCCGACGAACCACACCGCGGCTAGCGCGGCGAGCGCCATCTTGCCCGTGCCGCGCAGCGTCCGACGTGACCAGCGGTCCGCGCCGCTCCGACGCGGCGGCGGCGCGTCGGTCGTCACCGGCCGAGTTCCTCGGCGAGGGCAGCCAGGAAGCGATCGACGACCTCGGGCCGGGCGTTCTCGCCCATGAGACCGACGCGCCAGACGCGACCCTTCAGATCGCCGAGGCCCGCTCCGATCTCGATGCGATGCCGGTCGCGGAGGCCGATGCGCACGTCGACTTCGTTCACGTCGTCCGGGATGATCACGGCGTTCAGCATCGGCAGGCGTGCTCCCGGTGGCGGGAGGATCTCCAGGCCGAGCTCTGCCAGCCCGCTCACGAGTCGGTCGTGCGCCGCCTGATGGCGAGCCCAGCGCGGCTCGAGACCCTCTTCGCGGACGAGGCGGAGCCCGGCGGCGAGCCCGTAGAGCATGTTGACCGGCGCGGTGTGGTGGTACGTGCGCTGCGGACCCCAGTAGTGCCGGACCAGATCGAGGTCCAAGTACCACGACGGGGGCGGCGACCGGCGCTCGTCGAGTGCGTCGAGTGCTGCGGGCCCGAGGGTGATCGGCGCCAGGCCCGGTGGCACGGACAGACACTTCTGCGTGCCGGAGAACACGGCGTCCAACTCCCACTCGTCGACGAGGACCGGGACGCCTCCGAGGGACGTCACGCAGTCGGCGATCGCCAGCGCGCCGTGCTCGTGGGCAAGCGCCGCGAGCGCCTTGGCATCGGAGAGGGCGCCCGTCGAGGTCTCGGCGTGCACGAAGAAGAGGGCCTTCGTCCGCTCCGCGGCGAGCGCCACGGCCACCGGCTCCGGGTCCACGGGGCGCCCCCAGAGCTCCTCCACGCTCTCGACGCGCGCTCCGAGTCGTCGCAGCAACTCCGCCGCGCGGCCTCCGAAGACGCCGTTCACGCAGACGACCACGCGGTCGCCCGACTCGATCAGGTTCGTCAGCAACGCCTCCATCCCGCAGGTGCCGGTGCCGCTGACGGCGATCGTCAGCGCGTTCCGGGTGCGGAACAGCGAGCGGAGGTCCTCCTGGAGTCCCTCCATCAGCTCGAGGAACTGCGGGTCCAGATGGCCCAGCGTCGGCTGGGCCAGGGCCTGGAGGACGGAAGGCGGGCAGTTGCTCGGGCCCGGTCCGAGGAGGAGCATCTCGTTCATGGTCGGATTCTGAGACCTCCGCGCCCCTCAGTGCGTTCAATCTTGGAGCGCTTGGCGAACCGATCGGGGTCACTCCGGTTCGTCGCCAGTTCATAGCCTCGCCCACCGCCACCGCTCGGGGATCGCACTGATGTCGACGCGCAAGGTCGTTCCGCTCCTTCTCGTACTCCTGTTCCTGCTCGTCGGAGCGGCCATCTTCATGGTCCTCGGGACGGACGACGACGGCACCGGTCCGGTCCCCGTCGTCGACCCGGACGCCGAGGTCGAGGACGCCGATCGCACGCCGAGTAAGCCCGAGAAGGTCGAACCGCGCAATCGCTGGGAGCCGCGCGGCCCCGGCTCGGTCGTCGGCTTCGTTCGCGAGTACGGCACGGACCGTCCGCTCGCCGACGTCGCGGTCTCGCTCGAGGCCGGCCTGCCGGGCCCCGACGCTGTGCTGCGCGCGACCACAGGCGAGGACGGCTCGTTCCACATCGACGACGCCGTCAACTTCGATGAGTGGATGCTGCGCGTGAAGCCGGACGCACCGCTCAGCGAACTGCAGCTGAACGCGATCGAGGTCGTGGAGAACCAGCAGACGGACCTCGGGGTGCTCTACGTGACGCCCGGCTTCAGCGTGCCCGGCATCGTCGTCGACGACCGCGGTGATCCCGTTGCCGGCGCGATCGTGCGTGTGCTCCGCCAGCGCGCGAAAGGCGGCTCGACCGACTTCCTGCGTCTGATCCGTGAGCTGCCACAGCGCGCGGCCGCCGTCGACACCGCCACCACCGGCACCGATGGCCGCTTCGAACTGACGAAGGTGCCGCCCGGTCGCTACGACTTCGAGCTGAGCGCCGAGGACCACGCTCTTCGTGTCGATCGCGGCATCGTCGTCACGCCCGAGACCGCGCAGCGTGAGCTGCGCTTCGTGATCCAGCGCGGGTACGAGCTCTCCGGCCGCGTCGTCCGCCCCAGCGGAGGCAACGTCGCCAACATGCGCGTCGTCGCGTTCGAGGATCCGCAGGGACTCGCGGAGATGTTCGAGCTCGACAAGCGCTTCGCCACCACGGACGAGAACGGCGACTTCAAGCTGACGGGACTGGCCGCCGGCGAGTTCATGGTGGCGGCGATCCCGGAGGGCGAGCCGTTCGCGATCCGCGACGAAGTCGCGATCCCCGGCACCGAGTTCCTCGAGCTCGTCATCCAGGGTGACGCGTGGATCGAGGGCACCGTGTCGGCCGGGAAGGACCAGCCGGTGGCGGACGCCGAGGTCTACGTGGTGTTGACCGACGGCGGCACGCCGTCCGTCGGCAACACGCTGACGGATGCCACGGGGCGGTACCGCATCGACGGCCTGCGCAGCGGACCCGTCCAGGTCTTCCTCGTGCAGGCCGAGGGCTACGGGAGTTTCCCCGACGACCTCATGGGGCTGCTCCGCGGCGGCGGTTCTGGCCTGACGCTCTCGGTCGGTCGCAACGTCAAGGACGTGGAACTCTCGCCGGGTGCCGTGGTGCGCGGCATCGTCCTGAACCAGGAGGATGACCAGCCGGTCGAGGGCGCGCGCGTGTCGCTCCTCTCGCCGATGTCCTTCTTCGGCGGCACCAAGCAGGCGACGACGGGCGCCGACGGCCGATTCGAGATGAAGAGTGTGCCGAAGGGCGCGGCGATCCTGATGGCCGAGAAGGAGGGCTACTTCCAGCCCGGCGTGAACCCTCAGTCGGTCGGCCTTCTGATCCGTGCGCAGATGCAGCGACGTGGCAGCGCGCCGGCGACCGACCCGGGGCGTGGCGTCACGATCTCGGTGACGGACTCCGGTCAGGAGATCGAGCGCGAACTGAAACTGGCGACCGGCTCCGTGCTGCGCGGCGTCGTTCTCTCGCCCGAGGGAGAGCCGGTGCCGGGTGCGCAGGTGACGCTGGAGCGCGGGGGCGGCGGTGGCCCGTTCGACGCCCTCTACGCCGTGATGGGGGCGGTTGAGCCGCGCATCACACAGGCGGATGGGAGCTTCGAGCTACCCGGCCCGGCCCCCGGTCAGGCCGCGACGATCGTCGCCCGCATGCAGGGCTTCCTCGACGGGAAGAGCGCGTCGGTGAGCGCCGGTCCCGGCGAGACCGTTGAGGGCCTCGAGGTGACGATGCGGCAGGGCGCCGTGCTCGAAGGCCTGATCAAGGATGCGAAGGGCACTCCGATCAGTGGTGCCATGGTGCGGTGGATCGCGCAGACCGCCGGACAGAACGAGTGGCAGACTCGCTGGACCCTCCAGCGCGCCGACCCGTCGACCACGGGCGATGACGGGCGCTTCCGCGTCCAGAACGTGGAGCCCGGCAAGATCGTCGTGCAGGTGACGCACACCACGTACCTGTCCGTGTCGAAGACCGGAGTCGAGACGACGGAGGGCGCGCCGCTCACGCTCGATTTCGAGCTCGACGCAGGCGGCCGTCTCGAGGGTCTCGTGACCGGCCCGGACGGCAAGCCGCACGTCGGCGCGCGCGTCGAGGTCTCGCGCGTCGGTGGGCGTGACGCCTCGCGCGATCCGTACGACCAGGGCATCGACGATCCGCTCACGGGTAGCGACGGCAAGTTCGCGATCGAGGGCATGGCGCCGGGGCAGTACGAGATCTACGCGCGCGCCGAGGGCCTGGCCCCGAGCGCATCCGTGACCATCGAGGCGGGCGGCGCTCCGCTGTCGCTCCGGCTGGAGCCGGCGTACGTGATCTCCGGCACGGTTGTCTACGCCGACGGCGAGACGGTGCCCGGAGCCCGCATCTCGGTGCATCTCGTGAAAGACGACGGCAGCACGAACCAGGTCGAGAGCGACGTCACGAGCGAGGCCGGCGACTTCGTGGTCCGCGACATCCCGGCGGGTAGGTACGAGGTCCACGTCGGGCAGGGCTGGTGGGGCGGCGAGCGCGCCAACGTGTTGCCCACCGTGGTCAAGGACGTTCAGGCCGGTCAGGAGGGCCTGCGCATCGAGGCCAACCGTGGCCTGAGGATCGGTGGCGAGGTGCGGCTCGCCGACGGCAACCTCGCGGCCGACGGCTGGGCGCAGGTCAACCGCATCCCGGACCCGAACGAGGAGGAGAGGGTACGCCACAACGGAGGCGGTCAGATCGTCGCCGGCACGTTCGAGATCGCCGGACTGCCGCCCGGCCGCTACTCCGTGACGGCGAACATCGAGGGGCAGGCGCCGACCACGGTGCAGGCCGAGGCCGGTAAGACCGATCTCGTTGTCCGACTCGGCGAGGGTGGCTCGATCTCGGGACGCGTTCTCGCGGCCGACGGTGCGGCGGCGGCCAACGCGACCGTGTACGTCTCGGGCGACGGCTTCTGGCGCAACGCCCAGACCGACGCGGACGGCGTGTACAAGCTCACCGGCATCCCGGCCGGCACCTACGAGGTCGTCGCGCAGAAGAACATCAACGGCCCGCAGTTCGTCGGGCGCGCTCAGGCGATCGAGGTGACGACCGGCGACGACCTCACCGGGATCGACATCTCGCTCACGCAGGAGAACATGGACGGTCGCTGACCTGGACCGCGTCAGCGAGGGGAGGGATCCCTCACCCTCGCGCTCCGTTCGCGGGACCGCCGGAGTCCTGTGGTCCCCCGGAATCCAACGAACTCGGGGCACCAGCCCTCTGAGGTGACCGTCTGGGGCGTGGTCAACGTGGTGACCTCGGCGGCCAATCAGATGCCGTACGCCGAGGAGAGAGCGAGATTGCAGCGTGCCGCCCGGAACCTCATCGGAGCACGTGAAGCGCCGGAACGGCGGCCGGCACCCCGCCATCGCGGCGTCACGAGCACAGATCACTCCCCTACACTCCCGGCAGACACGATGCCTAGACGCGCCCTGTTCGCCGGACGATTGCTGCTCCGAGCCGTCGCCGTAGTCGTGCTGATCGCCGGGATCGCGAAGTTCGTGGATCTTGGGCTGCCGCGCTCCACGGCACTCAGTTACCCGGCCTGGCAACTCGCAGCGTTGGGTGCGATCGAGATCGGGCTCGCCTCAGCTGCCCTCGCCAGGCCAGGACGACTCACGGGCGTCGTCGTGACCCTGTTCATGGGTGCTGTGACGCTCTACGTGCTCTCCGTGCCGCCGGAGGAACTAGAACGCGTCGGATGCGCGTGCTTCGGCGAACGAGTGCGTTTCCAGGACGTGCGATCGCACGTACGTCTCAATGGAGTGCTGTTGCTCCTGGCTGCGACGGGATCGTTCGCGGTCGGTCGCCCGGGGTCCGAGTGACGCCGAAGCCACCGACCTACGGAGAGGGCAGAGAGGCTTCGCGAGACTGCGCGCAGAAATCCCCGGAATGGACGCGTCGATTCTCCAATCGTCCGCATCTAGGTAGGTGCGGAGGGGGAATCTCGGCCGCCCAACTCGTGAGGATCCGGCACTCGCGTGAGGGAACACTCGACGTCGGCGGACCAACGCGGAGCCGGACTGATCATGGCGGACAAGACCCACGGACTGCGCGTCGCTGTCGTCGGGTGGGCACTGGAGCTCCCCGCCGCCCTCGACGCCGCGCGCGTCGTCTCGGTTCGCGAGTTCATCGCAACGGAACTACCACCACACGACGTCCTGGTCCTCAGTGACCACGCGTTGAGTCGTCTTGACCCAGCGGGTATCCGGGCTCGAACTGGACGGACGGGCGAGACCGTCGTCCTGGTTCCCGTGAGTTCCGACCCATGTCGCCTTGTCGCGTGGGGTCAGGCATCCGTAGGGACCGCCACACCGCCGCACGCCCTCGGCGAGACGCTCGCGCGGCTCCGCACACAGCCAGTGCGGCCTTCGTTCGAGGGTACGCGTCCGATCCAGCCATCCTCGGTTGCAGATCGCGGCCAGTTCGGAGGGGTGAGACGCGATTGCCGACGACGATCCGCTGGCGCGGACCGTCAGTTCGCGGCGGCGGCGCGCTGCGCGTCGCGGGCGGCTTTCCAGCGCGCCGGCAAGAGTTCTTCGACCTCTGACTCCGGCACGTCTCGGATGCGCCCGATGACGTCGGTGAGGTACTCCATCGGCTAGACGCCGGCGCAGCGGCAACTCTCGATCAGCGTGTAGAAGAGCGCGGCGTCGTGGCCGCCCTGCTCGGACCCGACAAAGAGGGAGTTACGACGTCCGAGAGCGATGCCGCGGATGGACCTCTCGATCGCCGTGTTGTCGATCTCGAGCCGTCCGTCCTCCACGTAGAGGAGCAG
>JAJFFG010000006.1 GCA_021776825.1 Planctomycetota bacterium | reverse complement strand
CCGAGATCAAGAAGCGCCTGCGAACGCGACGTAGGAGCGTCTCGGAGCAGGCGCGACGCAGAGATCGGTGGTCCGGACCGCTCAGGCGCGTGAGTCCTCGTGAACGATGCGGGCGAGGCAAGGGGCGGGCCGGGTGAGGCGTGCCGGCGGATCGAGGACGCGGATCGAGGACGCGGATCGAGGACGCGGCTCAGATCGCGAGGAGCTCGAGCGCCTTCGCGATCGCCGGGTCCGTCTCGGCCTCTCGGTCGATCGGCACCTCGACGTCCGGCGGCACCCCCACCCCCTCGATCGGCTTCCCGTCGAGATCGAGGCCCTGCCAGCGCGACGTCCAGACCTCCAGCCCCGGGACGACGACGAACCCGCCGGGGTTGCCACTGGACCCGCGGGAGGTCTGGCCGACGGTCGTCGCCTTCGGCAACGCCTTGGCCATCAGCAGGAACCCCTCAGCAGAACTCACGCACGCGGGCCCCTGGAGCACGATGACCCGACCTGAGTAGCGCTTCTTCTCGGGGTGCGGCGGCAGCAGCCGATCGTTCGCCGGGAGGAACGCGTCATGGCGCGGGTCCGCCTGATCGCGCCAGCGCTGCTGTGCATAGCGAAGCGGTTCCTCGACGAAGCGTCCCGCCACGCGCTGCGCCACGTTCTCGTCGCCGCCGGTGTTCGGGCGCACGTCGATGACGAGCGCTCGGGTCGTCGCGAGCGCGTCGAGGCCCTTCTCGATCAGCGCCTTCTGCTCCGGCGTGAGCTGATAGGACCCGATCAGCAGATACCCGACGTTGCCCGGCAGGTGTCCGGCGAGCACGTTGCCGCCGTAAACGATCGGCTTGCCGTCGAGCGCGGCGAGGACGCGCTGCATCTCGAACCCGTGCGGCTTGGCCGGAGGCGCCGTCCCGATCACGCCCCTCGGGACCTTGATCCACGCGTGAACGTCCTCGAGCTCGGCGAGCATCGCGCGCACGGATTGCATGAACCCCTTGCGATCCGTTGCGGCGACGACGGTCTCGCGGTGCCGGTCGAAGAGCGCGTCGGGAGTCGGCCGACCGGCGTATCCCCAGTAGGAGTACGTCCGGCGCAGATGACCGGCCAACGCGTCGAACGCCACTGCGCGTCCCGCGGCGTCACCGTCGTCACCGCGCGCGACCGTCAGCCGCGCATCGTCGAACCAGACCGAGCCTGTCTGCGATGCGAACAGCCCGACGTCGACGGTCGCGGCACCGACCGGCGCCAGGATCTCGATCCCGAGCTCGACCCAGCCGCGGTCTCCCGAAAGGGCGGCCGTGGTCGAGAGCCCGAGTCGCTTCCCGGCGGCGTCCTTGAAAATCACCAGGCCGTTGGCGTTCGGGTACTGATTGCCCTCGCGGACGAGCGCGTCGGAGCGAGCCCACACGCGCAGGATCACGCGGTCACCGGAGCGCACCCGACGTGACTGCGCGACCATGTTCCAGATCATCGTGCGTCCGTTGCCCGTGCAGCGCAGCGAGGCCGAGCCGTCGTGCACCACGGAACGGTCGACGGTCACCGAGTTCTCGGGTCCCGAGTGGGCATTCGTCGCCCCCGTCATCGACGTCCAGCCGTGGATGCCGTCGCCCGTGGCCTCGAACGAACCGTTCGCGAGTCCGCGCGCTGCGCCGAGCGCTGGCCCAGCCACGACCCCCGCGACGGCGACGGCGGACGAGATCAACAGGACGATCGTCAGCACCAGGCGTGCGTTCCTCACTCGGTCTCCTCCTTGCGACGCACCAGAACGCGCGCCGCGAAGCCCCCGAGCAGCAGCACGCCGAGGATCGCGTTCGTCACCAGTTCGTCGTCGATCGTGTTGGCGCTGCCGAAGCAGCCGCACGCGAGCGCGCCGCCGGCCTTGGACCGCACGAAGAGGAGTGCGCCGGTGAACGTCCCGAGGAGAACCGCAGATGGCCAGAGTCCGTTCACGACGCGGAAGAGGATCGTCGTGGCCAGGAGCGCCTCGAGCCCGACGCCGACGGCCAACGCGACCTTGGCGCCCGCGCCGCCACCGACGACCTGAACGGCAAACTCGTAGGCGACGAAGGGGTCGAGCAACTTGGTCACGGCAGCCACGGCCCACACGCCGGCGAAGAGCAGTTCCACCCCTCGCGGCGTCAGACGAACGACGCGATCCGACCAGCGCGGCGCGGTCATCGCCCCCCCTCGTCGAGTTCGAACTCGTAGATGCGCTCCACTCGCCCGCTCTGGACGACGCGCACCGCCGGCGGCAGCCCGGGATGCGAGACGTTCAGCCGGGTGATGAAGAACTGCCCCGACTGGAGGTTCGCCGTGCCGGTCGGCTTGCTGATGACCACGTTGCCGAGGATCGGCTCGACATTGACGGACTCGATCGTCTCGCCTCCGCGGGCCGTCATGCGGATCTCCCACACGTCGATCGTGTCGGTGGGCCAGCGGAGGCGCAGCTTGACGTCCACGCGCGGGCCGAAGTCGACGGCACGGACGGCGATCGTCGCGGCGGCGCTGACGGCGATGACGCCGCAGATTGCGGCACGAACGGGTAGCGAGAGCCCCATCGCGACGAGGATACGGCGTCGTGGCTAGTCCGGCGCGGAGACCGAGAGCGGCGAGTCGCCGGCGGCGACCTGGATCTGACGTCGATCCTCGTCGTCCCACGCGCGGAACCAGACGATCGTCCAGAGGCCCGGGCTCAACGAGAACCGCGCCGACGAGCCCGTGCGCAGGCGGCGGAAGAACTGTCCGTCGCCATTCTCCGCCCTCACAGAGACGGTCTGTGACGGCACCGCCACGATGACCTGTCGCTCGTTCGATGCCTTGCGTACGGGGTTCGTCCAGGTCGTCACGTCCAGCGACGCCTCGCCGCCGGAGGGGACGATCGCCTCCAGCTGATCGCCCATCCCGTGGATGCGGACCTCTGTCACGCCGGCGGCGACGCCTTCGAGCCGGAAGCGGCCGGCGTGGTCCGCGTCGACCCACTGCGAGAACCACCCTCCCCACGAATCAACCAGGGAGACGAGGTGGCGTCCAGGTGCCGGCTCTCCATCGGGGTCCAGCACGCGACCGACGATCGTGCCCGGCGGTTCGGACGGGTCGAGTGGCTCGAGCCGTACCTCGTGGTCGCCGATCTCGACGATCGACGTCGACGTCGCGTAGCGGGACGCTCGCGTCTCGAGTTGGAGGGATTGGCCGGGAGCGAGGCCGCCACGGGGGCCGGCCGCGAAGATGCCGTCGTCCTTGGCGTACGTCTGCCAGTGGCCGCGTTCCGTCCCGTCCCCCACCACGGTCCAGCGCACGGTCGCCCACTCGATCGGCTCACCGGTCCGGGTGTCGACGACGCGGCCGGTGACGAGAAGTGGGTCGTCCCCCCGTTCCCTCCACGGCGCAGCTCGACTCTCTCGCGCTCGCTCGCCCGACTCGACACCGTCCGATCCAGTGCCGTCCGCTCCAGTGCCGTCCGACCCAGTGCCGTCCCCGGGCACGCGGCATCGAGGGTGGCGGCTCTCGTGTGAGTCGGCGGTGGCGTCCGGCACCGTCTCCGCCGCGGGTGGCGTCGCCATCGCTGGCGGGGCAGCGACCGAGTGCACGATGAACGCACCGACCGCCCCGACGAAGAGCGCGATCAGCAACAGGATCGCCAGGACGGTGGGCCGACGCACACGCCGAGGATACGGTCCGACGCGGGCCGTACACTCCGCCCCATCGTCGCCCCGGCTCGTTGGGAGCTGATGGCACCCGAGGATGACATGGCCAAGTACGGCGCCAACGACTTCGGACTCCTGCTCCTGCGCGTGCCGGGCCTGCTCATGGCCTCGCACGGCTGGGGCAAGTTGCAGTGGTTCATTCACCGCGACGACCGCTCCGTCTTCGAGACGGACAAGTGGGCGAAGTGGGTCGAGGGCGTCGAGGCCCTCGGCTTCCCCGAGCCCGTCGTGTTCGCCTGGGCGGCCGTCGCCGCCGAGCTCGTCGGCGGCCTCCTCGTTGGGCTGGGCGTCTACACGCGGTTCGCTGCAGCGTCTGTCGCATTCACGATGTTCGTGGCCGCGTTCATTCGCCACGCGGACGACGCGTTCAGCGCCAAGGAGAAGGCCCTCGTCTACCTGGCCACCTGCCTGGCGCTGGTGCTCCTCGGCGGCGGACGCCTCTCCGTGGATCAGTTGTGGCTGAAGAAGCCTCGTTGAAGCAGAGGGGATAGCCGTGGCCCGCGCCCGTCACTACTGGTTGTTCAAGAGCGAGCCCGACGTGTTCGGAATCGACGATCTGAAGCGCGACGGCACGACGTTCTGGGACGGCGTCCGCAACTACCAAGCGCGCAACCTGCTCCGCGACGACATCAAGCGCGGAGACCGCGTCCTCTACTACCACAGCCGCGTCCAGCCGATCGGCGTCGCCGGAGTCGCCCGCGTCTCGAAGGGCGGCTACGCCGACCCGACGCAGTTCGACCCGAAGTCGAAGTACCACGACGCGAAGGCGACCAAGTCCGAGCCCCGCTGGTACGGCGTCGACATCGCCTTCGTCGACACCTTCGACGACGTCGTCCCGCTCACGGCGCTGAAGACGAACCCCAAGCTCGCCAAGATGATGGTGACGCAGCGCGGGGCGAGATTGAGCGTCCAGCCGGTGACGAAGTCGGAGTTCGACGCCGTGCTGAAGATGGCCGGCAAGTAGCTCGAGGGGATCCATCAAGGAGCCCGAGTCGACGATGACTCGTGGCTCTGCGCCCCCTCCGGGGGCAGCCGAGCCATCCCCCATAGCGCCACGGGTCGCCACGCGTCGAACGTCCGCCGTCTTCGAGAGGTCCGGCAACTCACCGGCGCGACGGGGGACCCGGGTCGTCCCTGACGAGGGCGCGACAGCCGTGCCGGTCCACCACCCTCACGCGCGAGAGCGCCTCGACGCTCAACCGCCATCGGTCCCCCTCGCGCTTCGCGCCAGGAGGACCACGCTTCATGCGCCGGAGGCGCATGAAGCGTGGTACCGGGAACAGGAGTCGAACCTGCACGAGCCATAGGCTCACCAGCCCCTCAAGCTGGCGTGTCTGCCATTCCACCATCCCGGCACCGGACGCCGAGAGCGCCCGGGGGCGCACTCGACCGGCGGATCGTAGGTTTCCCGACCGAGCGGACCAAGAATCTCGCCCCGTCGATCGCGGGTTCGAGCGCCCCGCCTCAGCGGCGGATGTCGATCTGCACGTCGATCCGGAACGCCCGGCCCTCGAGAGTCGCCGTCAGTTCGACGTCGCCGAGGACGTCGAGCGGGCGCCAGATCTCGCTGTAGCTCTGGATCGCGGCAGGCCAGTCTTCGGCCGCCACGCGCGCCATCCGCTCTTCGATGCGCACGTCCTCGTAGTGCTGACGATCGTCCGGGGTCATGGGTGACTCCCCGTCGTCGAGCTCCTTGCGGATCGCATGTCGCTCCGCCCGCCAGTCGCGATACGTGGCCTGCGACGCGAAGTCCCAGCGCTGATCCTCGACGTACTTGCGGAGCGGGTCCCCGCGCAGCAGGAGATCCAGCGTCGGCTCGGTGTCGGCGCCGGTCCGATCCGCTGGGTGGTCCCGACGGTAGTGGAGAGCACGCTCGAGGTACGCGTGGTTAGTCGAGAACACGAACAGGCCGTCGACCAGAGCGAACGCGGGCTGCAGGAGCTGCCATTCGAGGCCGAACCCCGCGTCGTCGAGTCCGTAGAGACGCGCACCATCGGCAAGGCGCTGCGGCTCGAGATTCAGTGCAGCCCCGAAGAGGCTCTCGGCCTCGTCGGCCAGATCGATGAGCAGCGAGTCGCTGTCCGCCGGGTCGCGCAGTCGGAACAGGACGAGCGTGGCGGGGATCGGCTGCACCACGCCCCCATCGGGAGTCTCCAGATCAAGAGCGTCGGTCTCGTCGAGGCGTGCGACCACGGCGCCCACACCGTCCTCGAGATGCCCCGCCAGCAGGTCGGAGACAGACTCGATCGTGTGGCCGTCCTCGGCCAGGATCTGGTCGATCAGCTCGCGCCGCGACGGCGGCTGCGACTCGACGAGCGTGCGTACAGCATCGGACGCGCGCACCGCGAGCCCGG
This sequence comes from Planctomycetota bacterium, assembly GCA_021776825.1. GTDB lineage: Bacteria > Planctomycetota > JAJSAM01 > JAJSAM01 > JAJVHW01 > JAJFFG01. The sequence goes on along the minus strand of JAJFFG010000006.1, from coordinate 2,782 downwards.
ACACGGCGACCGTCTCGCTCGGTCGTGCGAAGCGAGCGGCGTCGGCTCGAAGCAGCGCCGCGCTCCCGGGAATGCCGTTCGGCAGCCGCGTGACCCGCTCCGGCATCGCCGCGCCATACTCACCGCGCAGAGCGATCGACAGGCGCTCGCGATCCGTGAAGTCGAGCTCGCCCGCTGCGGCGCCCAGCATGTCGGGCGGGAAGAGCGACAGCCACAGGTCGAGCGCCGTCTCGCCGTCGGGATCAGGCGCGTCGTCGTCTCCGAACCCGAACCGAGCGGACACGCGCGCCGGATCCATCCAGAAGAGCATCCGCTGCCCGGGCCGTCGACCGGTCTGCAACGCCTCGGCGAACGGCGCCGGCCCGGCGGGACCCGTTCGCGCGACCGACTCGGCGCCACGCGCGAGAGCGCCGGTCACCATGTTGCGGTCGGTGGAGATGATCAGCACGTCGCGGAAGCGAGCGAGATAGACGGAGGGCAGACCCTCGCGCGAGAAGACGGCGAGGTCGCCATCGAGGTAGAGGCCGAGCTGGCGCAGTTCCTCGCCGCCGAGACGTCGCAGGAGCTCCAGGGCGCGCGCGCGGTCCGTGATGCGCGAGAGCAGCAGCACGTCGTCGCCGCGCAACGCAATCACGACCTCGCGGCCGAAGACGTCGCGCTGGGCAGTGGGCGCGTCGGTCAGTCCCAGCGTGGCGGCGGCAAGCCGCTCTTCGGCCGCTCGCAGCGGGCCCAGCACGCGAGCCTCCAGGTCCACGGCCGAGCGAGCGCGCTGGGTCGCCTCCTGCCTCCACAGAGAGTCCGCCAGCGGGCTGAGCGCCAGCTCGCGCGGTTCGAAGCGCACGGCGACGTCCACGTCCTCGGGGAGCATCTCGTCGAGCGGACCCGCGTCGCCCTCGAGTGGGTTCCAGGGCAGCCAGACCAAGACGACCAGAGCGATCACGACGACGACGCCGATCAGAAGCAGCGCGATCGGGCCGAGACGGGTCGGGGTGGAGGCGTCGGAGTCGCTCACATCAGGATTATGGCCTCTGCCCACCCCGCCGGTCCGTGCTCCGTCAGACAACGTGCCCGAGCCGTGCGAGTCCTGTATCTTGCCGCCGGTCATGAGGATCAGCCGCCGCGTCCAGCGACTCCAACCATCCGCCACCCTCGCACTGGTGGCGCGCACGGCAGAGTTGCGGGCAGCGGGCCGCGACATCATCTCATTCGGTGCGGGCCAGCCCGACTTCGACACGCCGCCCAACATCTGCGCGGCCGGCAAGGCGGCGATTGACGAGGGCCAGACGCGCTACACCGCTGTCGCCGGCGTGGTCGAGCTACGTCGCGCCGTCGCGGCCGAGTATGCGAGCCGCGGCCTGAGCGTCGATCCTGGGGATGTCCTGGTCACCGCCGGTGCCAAGTACGCCCTCTTCCAAGCGCTGCAGTGCACCGTGAACCCGGGTGATCGCGTGGTCATCCCCACGCCGTACTGGCTCAGCTACCCCGAGATGGTGCGCGCCGCCGACGGCACCCCTGTGTTCGTCGAGTGCGCCGAGGCCGATGGCTTCAAACTGCGGCCCGAGAACCTGCGCCGCGCCGCCCAGGGCGCCCGCGTGCTCGTGCTGAACGGCGTCTCGAACCCGACCGGCGCGGTACACACGCGAGACGAGCTGGCCGCGCTGGCCGAGGTCTGCGCTGATCTCGACCTGACCGTGATCAGCGACGAGATCTACGAGCGTCTCGTCTACGACGGCCTCGAGAGTTGTTCGTTCGCGGTCTCGGGTTCCGACGCCGCAGATCGCACCATCACGATCTCGGGTGTGAGTAAGACGTTCGCCATGACCGGGTGGCGCATCGGCTGGGCAACGGGCCCGAGCGACATCATCGCCGCGATGCGGAAGCTCCAGAGCCAGTCCACCAGCAACCCGTCGGCGCCGGCCCAATGGGCTGCCGTCGAGGCGCTCACCGGACCGCAGGAGCCGATGGCCGCGATGGTGGCGCAGTTCGTGAAGCGACGCGATCGCATGCTGGAGCTGCTCCGCGACATCCCCGGCGTGCACGTCGCCACTCCGGGCGGCGCGTTCTACGTGCTGCCCCGCATCGACGCGTTCTTCGGCCGCCGAGAGGGCCTCTCCGGCTCGCTCGCCCTCGCCGAGGCGCTCCTCGAGGAAGCCAACGTCGCCGTCGTCCCGGGCGCCCCGTTCGGCTCGGACGCGCACGTGCGCCTCAGCTACGCGACGTCGATGAACGACATCGAGTCCGGCCTCGCCCGCCTTCGCGAGTGGCTGATCGCGCTCTAAGCCGGTCGCCGAGGCGGCGCGTCGTGGTCGGTGGGCTCAGGCGCACGACGCCATCGACCCGCCAGCGCGTGGAACTTCGGACGCAGCCGGCCGAGCGGGATCGCCACGACGAGAGCGCCACCGGCGAACGCCACCGTGAAGCCGCTGATGTCATCCAGGTAGTCCAGGCGCCACGGTCGCTGAAACGAGTGCGCGACCTGCGCCCCGAACTCGAGGCCGACGCTCAGCAGGAGCAGCCGCGGGACGGCAGTTCGAAACGTGGCGCCGACCGACGCCGCGAGGGCGAGCACCGGGAACGAGACGAAGTACCCGAGCAGCGCGCTCCAGTGCACACCGTGCGCGACCCCGTTCAGGCCGCCGGAGTGTACGCGTCCGATCCAGCCATCCTCGGTTGCAGATCGCGGCCAGTTCGGAGGGGTGAGACGCGATTGCCGACGACGATCCGCTGGCGCGGACCGTCAGTTCGCGGCGGCGGCGCGCTGCGCGTCGCGGGCGGCTTTCCA
>JAJFFG010000050.1 GCA_021776825.1 Planctomycetota bacterium | reverse complement strand
CTCGACCACCTCGCACGTCGGGGCACCGTCCAGCCAGCGGACGGGTCGGACGCAGTTCAGGAGCAGCCCGCAGACGGCTGACGAGGGGTAGCCGTCCACGCCACGGAGGTCGGCGTGGAAGCGGGGACGGTGGAGACTACGCCATACCGTACCAGGCCCAATTCGGCGGCCTGGGCGCTCCACGTCCTCTCAGGCTCGATCGCGGACGGCGTCTGTCGCCCATCCGACCAGCGACGTGACCTTCGCCGTTCGGGCGCGTCCGTCGCCCAGAGGGTGCCCTCACGGAATACGGACCCCGTCCGATTTTTCGGCCCCGGAGGATGGGACCGGGTTCCGTTTTCCGAAGAATCTGACCGGGTTCGGTATGTCGGCATCGCCTCATTCCGGGTGATCCTTGGCGCGTTCGGCGAGCGACCGTTCTAGCCAGCCGAACACCAAGTCGATCGGGCTCGCACCGTTCTGCTCCCTCCTAGTCGCCTCGACGGGCGTTGTCGTGGGTTCTGCTGGGCGAACAGCGAACAGCCGGATAGCAGGATCGTGGGAGCGCGCAGGCTCGCTGGGCCAGGCCATGGCGGGGCTGCTAGGCTCTAGCGATGACACCGGCCCAACCGATCGTGCTCACTCGAAAGGGCATCGATCGCGCGGGCCGTACGCTGCGAGCGAGTGAGCGCGGCGAGGATGTCTCCATGAGAGCGCGCTACCGTGCATGGATGACGCTGGACGCGTTTCGAACTCGATGGAGCACCGGCAAGCAACCACTCGCCAGCGTCAACATGAGCCTGCGATCCATGTCGCGAACCGCTGGCGTGAACGCTGTCGTCGCCCAGCGGCTGAAGCGACGCCACCGGATCGTCGACAAGTTGGATCGGCTCGCGACAATGCGGCTGAGCCAGATGCAGGATATCGGTGGCTGTCGGGCGGTGGTTCGTGACAGAGTCCAACTCGCTGTGCTGCGGCGGCACATCGAGCGGGTCTGGGGCTCGACGATCGTCCACACCGCGGACTACGTCGAGTCGCCCCGAGACTCCGGCTATCGGGCTGTCCATCTCGTCGTTCGACGGCACGGCAGTCTCGTCGAGGTTCAACTCCGGACGGAGCAGCAGCATCGCTGGGCCGCGTCGATCGAAGCTGCCGAGTACAGGCTTGGCGCGTGGCTGCGAGAGGCTCCGGGAGGGGTCGAGATTTCGGAAATCTTCAAGGTTCTGGCCGATTTCATCGATGTGATGGAGCGAGGCGAGGATGTGCCGCCAGCACTTCGGCAGAGCCTCCATGATGGTGCCGAGAGATTGCCGGTCCTTCTATCGGAGGCTACGCTCTAACTGTGATTACTCCGCACGCTCCGATGAAGCACTTCCTGATCGTCTACCACGGTCAGCACGGGATTCCGGTGGACGTGACGGAGTTCCGTCGCCCCGCGCCAGCTCTCGAGGCGTACCGCGCAGCCGAAGAGAAAGTGCGGGACGATCACGTCGCACGCGTTGTCCTTGTGGCCGCGCCTTCGCTTGACGTGCTCAAGATCACCCACAGCAGCCTGTTCGGGCTCGCGAGTGTCGAGGATCTAGTCCGAGACCTGATCGCGGGATAGCCGCGCCGCGTTCGAGAGGATGCCCGCTCGGCAACTCCGAGTTGGCGTCGGGGTCACACCGTCCGCATCGCCAGCGCCTCGTCATACCGTACCAGGCCCAATTCGGCGGCCTGGGCGCTCCACGTCCTCTCAGGCTCGATCGCGGACGGCGTCTGTCGCCCATCCGACCAGCGACGTGACCTTCGCCGTTCGGGCGCGTCCGTCGCCCAGAGGGTGCCCTCCTGCACCCACCTGGCCAGGAGTTCGCCCGCGCCGACCGGCTCATCACTAGCCGCGGCGTGTTCTCGACGAGGCCGGGTGGGAAGCGTTGCTACGCAAGGATCTGCGCGGTCGTCCACGCGGGCCCGGTCGAGGTCTTCGCGTTCGTGTTTGTGACGACGCAGCTCCACCTGCTCGTGCGCGCGGCGACCGGCGAGATCTCTCCGCAGATCTCGTCTCCCGCGCCCTCCAGAACGCCGTACGACGTGCGCTCCCCGCTCCCCGCTCCCCGCTCCCCGCTCCCCGTCGCATCCCCTCGAGCTGCCCCGCGTCACCGCGGGATCACCGCGACCAACGCAACGCGGAGCCTGATACGAAGCGGAGCGGTCAGCCCGCCGAATTGGGCTTGGTACGGTATGGCGCGAATGCTCGCGGACGGTCGGCTGCGTGGGCTCAAGCGAGGCGCGCATCGGCAGAGCCGAATCCTCGTGTCAGCGGCGTCGCTTCGGGCGCATGAGCGACGCACCCAACTCTTCGCGACTGGGCCACCCGCGATCGCAGTCGCCGATAGTCGCCGCCTCGAGATGCTCGCGATTCGCGCGGCAGAAGCCGTGCGCGCCTTCCAGGAGGCGCTGACGGCGTCTCGTGCTGACGAACAGCAGTCTCGCCACAGCGCGAATACCGGTGGCGAGATGCTGGGGCAGTTGCCTTCACGCTGAGAGATCAGGGAGGCCGTGTCCTCGAGTCGGGTGCGGCGGCGTGTGGCAAGCAGTTCGGGAGTCACGCCACGCCTCCCGGGGAGTGGCCCGACGCTGGTGTCGACGTCCGCGCGCGTCTCGGAAACGGGTTGCTTGGCCATCCCGCGGCCCGTGACAAGCCAGTCGGCTCCGGCGGCAGCCAGCGCCGGTGTCGGCCCCTAGAAGTCACGAACCCAGTCTGCTCTCGCACGCTGGGAGATCTCGCTGGTGTCCGCGAGATCTGCCGTGACTTCCCGCGGATGGCGAGCCAGCGCCAAGTACTCCTCCTCGCGATACAACTGGAGGTACCTGCCGGCTCCGCAGACGACGACCGTCTCGCGGAGCGACGCGTACCCCGAGAACGCCGCCGGAATGTAGATGCGACCAGCCGCGTCCGTCGACTTCGCGCTGAATATCGGCCAACTCACTCGCGACCACGCGTCACGTTCCAGCTCCGCCCACTCGATGACCTGGTCGAACGTCTTGAGGTCCAGGTTGTAGAGACGCGAGAAGACGGCCGCCGGTCCCGAGAAGCCTGTGCTGGAGACGATCATCGCCCGTCGGCTCGGTGCCTCGTCGCGCATCGCCTCCGACAACCCGTACATCCGCGCGACGTGGCTGACGCTGGCCTTGCGCCCCGATCGCACGCGGTGCTTGCACTCGACGAACGTGAAGCGGAGTTTCTCGTTCGCGGGGAGCTCGACGAGGAGGACATCGACTTCGAGGCCCTTGATGCGGACGTTGCCGGCGACCGTGGCACCCGCTTCGCGCAACACCGCGCGAACGAGATCCTCGAACCCACGACCGTCGATCTCATGGCCGTGCTCGCGCAGTCGCCGGATTTCTTCATCCAGCATCCGACCGGCACGCTTGAGTGTCGTCGGCGTCTCGTCACTGGCATGTGTCGCCGCGCTACGACGAACGCGCTGACCACGCAGGGCCGCGGCAAGGTCGCGGGAGACGAGGTGACGACCGGTCTCGAGGATGTCCATCGCCCAGTGGCGTTCGCGGTCCGAACCGTTGGGCAGAACCCAGAGACCGCGTTCCGTCGGGACGAGAACCCAGTTCGACGTGAGGGCTCTCGCTCGGTACTCCGCGGGGAGGTGGAGTTCTCGCGACTTGCCCGTCCGTCGACGGTGTCGTCCTACGAACACCGGTTGCGTACCTCCTAGCGTCAGTCTACCGGGCAGCGTGTTGGGCGGGGCCTGTTGGCGGCCATCGCGGGCGCTGGCGCCGCCGATCTGGGCCTGATGCGGTATGGCGAACCGGTCTCCGTGCGGAACGACGCGCGGCCGCGGCCCGCTATCGCCAGGCTCACGCGCTGTGGTGCCCCGGTGCGGGAGCCCGCGCACGCGGTAGACAGGAGGGCCAGAGCGCGGCTACGGCCCGTGAATCAGCCCGGGGGCCGCCCCGGGAAGTCGATGTCAACAAGAGGGAGTCGAGGAACTGAGCACGCACTCGCCAGTTCATCTAGCGTCACTACGCCGCCGTCGAGGAGCACGACATCCCCGCGCACGATCGTCCTAACGCCCCACCCAGCCAGTGTGTCGCGTTCCGCCAGCCTCGCGACCTCGACGCCGAGTGCGTCGAGGTCGGCGTGGCTTGGACTCCCCGCCACTGCGCTGAAGAGGGCCCGCCAGAATTCGGCTCCGAACTCACACGGGTTCCGTGGGTCGGCATCCACGGGAAGGCGCGGTGTCCATGAGCGATCACCTAGGTACGCGTCGCACGCGGCGATCGCTTGCGACCACAGGTCCGGCGCGAGCGCGGGAGGGCGATCAGCGGTGTGCAACAGCGATCGCGGTCCGACGAAGCCCCAGCACTCGCCGAGTAGGACCGACGACGTCCGCGGGAGCACGTCTTCGATCGAAGCGCCCGCGGCAGCTCGGACGGTCGTCGACACGTACCCGCTCATGCGAGCTGGGATCGAAGTAGGAAGTAGGCCTGCGCGACCGCGACCCGCGCAGATCCGCAGCCACTCTCTTGGCACATCATGGCCTCGTTCGAGAGCCGACAGCGAGGCCCAAGCACGGGGGCTTGCGAGCCGCACACTGCTCAGACCGACTTGGTGCGCCAGCGACGCGATCTCCCACAGCGTCACGCGCCAGGGCGCACTGGTTCGGTCCCAGTTCGACGGCTCCCATCCGCCGAGGTGGTAGCCAGCTTCAGGGTCATTGCTCAACGAGAGCCTATCTGCCAGGTCACGCACATTCGCTGTGGCGAGCAATCGATCGGGATCGCAGAGGTGCGACATCGCGGCTCCTAACTCTGCGCGAGTGCCTCCCAACGAAGCGATGACCTGCAGCATGGCGGAGACGACACGACGTCGCGACGGCACCAGACGGAGCAGAACGAGCTTCGGAACACGCCATGGCCAGAACGGCGAGGCGCCTCCACACACCCTCCCAATCGCGACGTCTTCAAGCGAACGGAGTTCGCCCAGCGCGGCGCCGATGAGTCGGGGGGTAGGTTCGTATGCGGCGGGGCTCGGGCTGGCGGGAAGGACGCGAGCGGAGACTGCCCACTCGTCGCGCGAGAGTTGGCGAAGCCAGTTGCCCTCCACCGCCAGATCTCGGAAAGACATCGTCAATCGGTCTCGTCGGTGGAGCTCGTTGGTGGTGCGCCACGCCGTGTGAGACGCGTGAGCATGTCGCAGACCGAAGCGCCCGGCACCCCCGCGGCGCGCGGCGATGGAACGCCATCGCTCGAAACTCGAGTCCGATCCCACACCGTGCGCGAAGAGCCAGCCGAGCTCATCGAAGACCCGTTCGGAGTACTTCGGGCTCTCCTCCGCGACGAGCTCTTGGATGAGACGGTCTACGCTCCGGCGGCCAGCCTCCGGTTGCTCAAGCGCCAAGAACAGCGCGACCCTCCGCCAACAGCTGTGTCGTGCCGCCCGACAAATGAAACTCGCTGGCTCCTCCCCCGATCGAACCAGATAGCGCATGCAGAGGCGCTCGAAGACCACCGGCTCCAGGACTCGGTATCCGCCGTCGTCCCTCCGCTCCAATGCGCCCAAGTCATCTGAGAAGAACCTGACCTCTTCAGGCGCGCAGTAGCTGCGAAACGCTCCCGTCACGCGCTCGGAGCGAAGTCGCTTGCCGTGCTCCGCGCCGATCTGCACGGTCGCTGACGTCCAGCCGTCCTCCGAGATCGGGAATGCCGTACTCCAGATCGCGACCGCGGCGCGCTCGACACTCTCCTGCGCCAGTCCGTCGCCCCCTGTCCGATCGTTCGCGCGGATCAGGTCGCTGATCGCTCCATCCAAGGCGTCCAAGCGACCGGTCTCTGCCCTCGCCGGTGTGTCGCCGGGGAGCGACAGGGCCAGCATCGCTGGTGTGTCTCCGAGTGCTCCGGAGACCTCGTTGCGTTCGATAGACCCGATGCGGGCGTCCATCCCCTTGTGACGCCAATCGGCCGGCAGCAGATGCGCGACCTCGACTCCCGGGAGAACCGCACGGGCCGCGTACGGAGCGCCTTCGGTAACGAGAACGACACGGACGCTCGGAAACGTCTTCCTGAAGTCCGCCAGTGCTGCATGAGCCCACAGGTACGAGTCACCGACGAGGCGCGACCAGTTCTCGCCCAGAACGACCACACGGTGCCGCGACGATTCGATCAGCCCCCGGAGCGAGACAGACTCGCAGTCGACTGATGCCCCTCTCGCGATTGTGCCCTCAACCACACGGACCAGAGCGTCCGCCGATGGCCCGGAATCCGGCGGACAGACAAAGTCCCGGAAGTCCACGAGCACGGGTACGGCCCCCCGGGTTGCGCGGAGCGCACGGAACAACTCACGGACGACGACACTCTTCCCAGATCGGACACCGCCTGCCAGCATCAGCGGAGCTTCGATATCGAGCACGCGCGCGGACGAGATCGCCTCGACACGCCCGGTGCGGGAGGAGGTCGCAAGCGGAGCGAGTAACGGGAGGCACCGGGCGGCTGCCGACAGTCTGGACTCCGCGTCCGGTGCAGCCGACGAGGTGAGGGCGTCCATCGTTGCTCGCCCACTTAGTTGGGCGTACGCCAGCTGACGCGCAACTTGATCCTCTCCGGCGTCGGAACCATGCCACTCTCGCGATGACTGTCCGAGCCAGTTCATCAAGTCTCGTTCAATCATCTCGTAGAACGCGAACCGGTCACGGAACTCGAGGACCAGCGCCTCCTGGCGGTCTATCAGGCGCGCTCGTAGCGAGAGCACTCGCTGCAGACTCCGGAGTTGCGCCTCCATCGACTTCTCGGAGTAGCCCACGTCGATCGTCGGAGACCGGTGGAAGTACACCTTGACCTCCGGTGCGCCCGTGGATCGGTGCTGGCCCAGGGCCCACTCGATCTCCTCCTCGGTGCCCGAGTCATGCGTTCCGGTCGGAGAGCCGTACTGCGAGCCCACGATGGCGAGAAAGAGGATCATGTTGGAACGGTGCGCGTCCAGCAGGTCGCGCGTCAATACCCCCTGTGGACGCCCCATCCCGGCCGTGGAGTCTGTCTCCCACTGAATGGCGTCAAGGCAGACGCCCCAGTGACGGCCGACGCTGCGGTTCCAGTTCGCGATGAACCCCGTCACCTGCGAGCGTTCGTGCGCCATCTCGGCAGGTGACGACAGGAAGACAGAGTAGTGTCGAAGCTCCATCCGCGGTGGGTCCATGATCGCAAGACCCTAGCAACGACGACTACGTGACGCGCTCTCTCGAGTGCGTCGGCCGAGACGCGCCACGAAGGACTCCCCGGTAACCGCACGCGCGGGGTGGGCATCTCACCGACGTTGGCACAGCGGGCGCGCCGTGGATCGGGCGCACCCTTGGCATGACCGAGTTCCACTCGTGTCTCGCACGGGGAGCTGCGCGACTCGATCGTCGGTGGCCGTCGGGGTTCCCCCGACGATGGAGCGCCCCGCTTCGGGCGTGTCCTTCGCATCCGAACGCGGCGGATCCTCTGCGGTCAGGGTACGTCAGTGGCCGGTAGGGGACTCGGTAGGGGACTGCACTTGGCGACCGACACCGCGGGTTGCGGTAAGTGCCCTCTCGCGCGGCACTTACGTGGTGGGCCGTGCTGGATTTGAACCAGCGACTTCCACCGTGTGAAGATGGCACTCTACCACTGAGTTAACGGCCCACGTCACCGCGCGACGCGGGAGTCTATCGGCTCCCGAACACTCTCGAAGTAAATCGATCTTCGGCTCGCGGCAACCCAGGCGACGACTAGCGACGATCGAGCCTCAAAGGGTGCCTGCCGAGACTCCAGCGGCCTCGCCCGGTTGACCGATAGGGGCTCATGCAGGATCGCGACCCCAGGGGACGCGTCAGGCTCCGTGAGGTCGCTCGGGGGATGCTCTATGCCCTCGTCGTCGGCGTCGCGAGCTGGGCGCACGCAGCTGACGACACCCCAGAGCCAGCGGCGCAGACCGAGGCTCGGACGGTCATCGCGCTGTTCGATTCGGATCAGCAGAGCTACGTCCTCGACACGCAGGACCCGGTGCACGAGACGCTCGAGCTGCCGCTCAACCATCTTGGGATGGTGGTACGACGTCACGACGTCCGCGACGGACCGCCGCCCGTCGAGTGGCTCGCGGACGCCCGCGCCGTCCTGACCTACTTCCACGGGACGTCCAACGCGGCCGAGTGGCTGTGGCCCTGGCTCGAGGGTGTGGTCGAGCCCGCCGGGTTGCGTGTCGTGCACGTCGGAGAGTTCGGTCCCCTGGCCGTCGCGGAGGACGGTGCCACGCTGCGCCGCTGGCTGGGACGTCGAGGCCTCGGACTCGGCGACGAGTTCGCCAAGGGTCCGCTGACCGTCGAGGTCTCGTTCCTCGACCGGCAGACGTGCGCCTTCGAGCGCGATCCTCGCGGCGAAGCCGTGTACGCGGGGCCCTGGATCGAGGACGAGCGCAACACCGCGTGGGTCACCGTGCGCCGCCGCGCCACCGACGCTCGCGAGTTGGCGCCTGTCGTCGTGGGGGACTGGGGCGGCATCGCCCTCGATCCCTGGGTGATGCACCACGGCACGGGCGTCGCCGACTACTCCGATCGCGCGTGGCACCTCGACCCGTTCGCGTTCCTGCGCGACGCCCTCGGTCTACGCGGCGTTCCCGCGCCGCACCCCTCGGTCCTGAACGGTCGCCGGATGTTCTTCCTGCACGTCGACGGGGACGGCTTCGAGAGCCGCTCGACCGTCGACGGCGAGCAGCTCTGCGGTGAGGTCTTCCGTGACCACATCCTGTCTCGCTGGCCCGTGCCGATGACGGTGAGCGTCATCGTCGCCAGCCTGACGGACGACCTCGCTCCCGCAGAACCGACGTACCGCATGCGCGTCGCCAGCGAGATCCTGAACCACGCGCACGTTGAGCCCGCGTCGCACTCGGTGCTGCACCCGTTCTGGTGGACGGTGCCCGGTACGAAGGAACAGGCGGCACTCGGGCGCGCCGCGTTCGCGCGTCTCGACGGGTACGAGCCGAGCGCCGAGGCCGAGGTCACGGAGAGCCTCCGGTTCATCGACGAGCAACTGCTCGAGGGCGATCGACGCTGCCGCGTCATGCTCTGGAGCGGCGACTGCGTTCCGCCTCCGAGCGCCATCGCCGCCGCCGACGCAGCGGGCGCCGTCAACCTGAACGGCGGCATCTACCGCCTCGACGCGCTGCATCGCACGTTGGTCGGTGTGCGCGGCTGGGGACGTCTCGACGACGACCAGCTCCAGGTCTACGCGGGCGCCCCGAACGAGAACGTGTTTGCGGGGTTCTTCGATCGTGTGCCGACCGCGTTCCGCCACGTCTCGGCGTCGATCGAGGCTACCGGCGCCGAGCGCATCCTGAAGCCCGCCAACATCTACATGCACTTCTACTGCGTCTCGAGCCCCGCTCGACTCACCGTGCTGAACGACCTGCTCCAGCGTTGGGTGGTCGACGAGCCAACCGTTCCGGTGCCCGCTTCGCGGTACACGCGTTCGGTGACTTCGGCCGTACGCACCGCGCGTGTCACGCGAACGGACGACGGATGGTCGCTCAGCAAGTTCGGTGATTGCCGCACCGCACGCATCGACGGCGAGTCGCGCGACGTCGACCTGACGCGCAGCTCCGGCCTCATCGGTTGGCAGCGGCGCGGTGACTCCCTCTACGTGCACCTCGGCGGGCCGGACGCGAAGGTGGCGCTCGCCTCGAACGCCCCGCGCCGCCCGCACGTCGTCGAGGCCGGTTGCGAGCTCGTCGACGTCTCGCTGTCGCCAGACGCCGTGTCGTTCCGCGCCGGGATGGAGCTCGAGCGCGAGGTCATCGTCGGAGGCTTCGTCGCGAACGAGAGCGTCCGCGTCGCGGTGGGTGAGAAGCCCACGGATGCGCGCGCCGACGCCAACGGACAGATCGTCGTCCGGCTCCCCGCCGGCGCGCCGGTCCTCGTCGAGGTACGCCGGCCATGAGACTCGTTACCAGCACCCGCCTAGGCCTGTTCGCCGTCGTCGGAGCGTGCTTCGTCGTGCTCCTCACGTGGCTCGGCCACCGAGATGTCGACGCACCGGTGGTCGACCGTCACTCCGGCATGACCGTCGAGCCGCAGGACGCCCCGGCGGAAGACGCGCCGCCGGACGCCACTCCGTACGAGCGGGCCATCGCATCCGGCTCGGCCCGGACCGCGCACGAGATCCTCGTCGCGGTCGCGGACGTCGACTCCGAACACGACGCCCTGACCACCGCACTCGCGATCGAGCTGCTGGCTCCGTCGCCCGTCGAGACCCCGGCGGGCGAGCTGCCGCGACTCATCGAGACCTCCGACGCCATCGCGTGGCTCAGCGGTCAGGAGATCGCGGCGGCCACGGAGGTCGAGGCGCTGTTCGCCGCGGACCTTCCGATCACGGACAAGCTCGAGACGCTGCGCGCCGACGCACTCGCGTTCGATCCGCCGGATCGCGTGGCCGCTCGCGCTGCCGTGCTCCTCTCGGAGGGCGTAACGGAAGCTGCCCCGATCGCCGCACGACGTTTCCGCGCTGACGAGCGTGTCCGTGCCGAACTGCGTTGGTGGGCACGCGGAGTGGTCGCTGCCCCCCGTGACGTCGCGGCCTGGGACAACCTGACCGCCGCACTCGTGACGCACGGGCATCTCTCCGAGGCGCTCGCGCTGCTCCGCCACGTCACCGCTCAGGGCTTCGACGACGATGCGCTGTCGAGTCGTTACGTGAACGTCGCGCGCTGGACCTCCTCGCTCCCTGACGAGATTGCCGCACTCGAGCGCAAGGCTAGCGACGGCGGGGACGTCGAACAGTGGGACCGTCTGGCTCGTCTCTGGCAGATGAGTGGCCGTCCGGACGAAGCCCTGCGCTACGCGGAGCAGAGCTACGCGGTGGACGCCACGACGGAGCGGCTGCAAGCGCTCGTCGAGCAGTCGGCGCGGCAGGGTCGCATCGATGCCGCGTTGGAGCACGTCGGTCAACTCGCCGAGGACCCGGCGCATCGATCGGCAGCTCTCGACCTCCGCGCGGAAATCGCGTTGCGCGACATGCGACTCGACGTCGCGACGGCAGCTCTGCGTCAGAAGGCCGAACTCGATCCCAGCAGCGACGCGCGGGACCGACTGGAGTCGATCTTCCGTCGTGCAGCCCGCCACGCCGACCTCGCGGAACTGCTGGAGACCCGTCTCGACGACGCGTACGATGAGCAACTCTCTCTCGAGATCGAGGGACTCTGGATGCTCGCCGATGACGCGACGCGTGCTGCCGAGGTCGCCGGCCGACGCGTTGCGCGCACGACCGACCTGACCTCGCTCCTCGCGGCTCTGCCCGCCCTCGTGGCGGCTGACGTGCCCGGTGCGACCGAGCGAGCCCGCGTGCTGGTCGCCGAACTCCCGCACGGGAGCGCTGCCCGCGCGAACGCCGTCGAACAGCTCATTGTTCTGGAGTCGAGCGGCCACGCCGCGCTCGTCGTCGTGGTCACGAACGGCACGCCGCTCTCTCGAGAGCTTCGTGTTCGTTCGGTCGAGGCCATCGCCGATCCGCACGCGTCGCTCGCAGCGGCGCAGGCATTGGCGACGGCGCACCCGGGCGATCTCGAGATCCTACGCATGTTGGCAGACCGCGCGTCGTGGGCCGAGCGCAGCGCCGTCGAAGCGGACGCTCGCGCCGAGATCCTCCGTCACCTGCCGAACGACGTGACCGAACGCCGTCGCCTCGCCGACTTGCTCGAAGGCACCGGTCGCACCCCGGAGGCCGTGTCGCACTGGGAGCGTCTCGCCGAACAGGCGGGCCCCGCCTCTCCGGACGCTGGGCGGTTGATCGCGGCCCTGATGTCGATCGAGGCCACGGAGCAGGCCGAACTCTGGATCGAGCGACGCGCCGACACTCCGGGTGCATCCCGGACGGATCGTCACGCACTCGCGGAGCTGTTCCTCTCGCGACAGCATCTCGACCGCGCGCTGCGCGAGTACATCGCGCTCGCCGAAGAGGACGACACCGACGTGCTGGCTCTCCGTCGAACGGGCGAGGTGCTTTCGTGGTCGAACGACCCGAGCGGAGCCATCCCGTGGTTGGAGCGCGCCGTCGAGAGCGACGAGTCGCACGACCCCGAGCTCGAGTACCTCCTCGGCGAGGCGTACTGGTCCGCCAACCTGAAGGACGAGGGGCGCGACGCGCACGAGGACGTGCTGCCGCGTCTGCGCGATGCAGAGACGTTGACACCGCTGCGCGAAGCCATGGTGGCACGTACTCTCGCGCGTCTGGACGAGGCCGACGAGTCCGACGCGATCTACCGCCGGCTCGTGGCAGGCGAACCCCGCAACCAAGGCCTGCGACTCGATCACGCGGTCTCGCTGATGATCGTTCGTCGCGTGGACGAAGCCCGCGACATCGTCGACGCAGCCGCTCCGCTAGACCCCGAGTCCCGGCGCTACCTGCGTCTCGACGGCCAGCTCCTCATCGAGGAGAATGAAGTCGATCTCGCGGCGGAGCGCTTCGAGACCTGGATCGCGCTCTACGGCGACGACGCCGGAACGCTGTCCGATCTGGGACGCGCCCATCATCGGGCGCGCCGCGCAGAGGCCGCACTCGACGCGTACGATCGCGCGCTCGCGCTGCAGCCGGAAAACGTCGATGTCGCGCGCCTTCGCCGACGCGTGTTCGATCGGGGCGCTCACGCGCTCGAGGTCGAGATGAACGTGCGCGACATTGGTGACGACAACTCGTGGCGTCTCGAACTCGAGGGGTCGGTCCCGCTCAGTGACGACGAGAGCCGCATCTCGGCGCGTCTGGCGACGGCGCACTACTCCGGCCGCGCGCTGGCGTTCGCCCAGGGCACGCGCGACGCCGAGGAAGACGTCACGACGCTTGGTCTCGGGATCACGCATCCGCTGAGTGACATCGTTCGCGGTGGCATCGGCATCGACATCTACGACTCCGGTCGCGATCGCCGCAAGGTCGGCGGTTGGAGCGAGGTGAACTTCGAGGGCATCGACCCGTTCCGCACCCTCACGTTGCGCGCGTCACGCAATGAGCTGTTCGACGACCCCGCCGCTGCGGTGCGTCTCGGCGGCACCACCGACGCGTTCGAAGCAGAGGCGCATCACGACATCGGCCCCGAAGATCGGTGGTGGGTCGCTGGCGGTGCCGAATGGAACCGACTCGAGATCCACACGCCTGGTCGCGGTCGAGTGCGCGATCGGCGCATCGTCGGTAGGGCGACGCTCGGTCACCGGCTACGCATCGGCGAGCACGTCGTCCAGGACGCCACTCGTCCGCGCCACGTGCCCGCAAAGCGGGAGGGAGCACGCGTCGACGGCGAGCCGGACGTCGAAGGCGCCGGGCCCGCGATCGAGGTGTGGGCGACCTACGAACCGACGCGTCTACGCGATGACCAGGCACTGTCGCGGCGGCTGCCGTTGGGGACGCGCTTCGACTACCTGACCGCGGATGCCGCCATCTCCGACTACCTCGGTGGTGGCATCACCGGGATCGCCCAGGGGTATGTCGGCCGCGACCTCCATGGCAACGACACGGTCGCCGGCATCGCGCTCGCGGGCGCGTGGCGGCCGGACGAGTCCACCGAGGTCCGCTTCGGCGTGACGTGGGGACGCTCGCTCGGACGCGATGACGAGGAGGACGCCGTGGGGGTCGACCTTGCGGTGACGCTGCGATGGTGAGCCCCGACCCGAACACTGCGAGCGACGAGGAGCCGCGCACCGCCACCTCGACCGGGCGTTGGTGGCGGCGAACGCTGCTGGAGACCGTGTTGATCCTCGGCGCGGTGGTGCTCGCCGAGGCGCTCGTCTCGTCGCGCGGCATCGGATCGCCGGGAGCACACCCGCACCCATACTGGCTCGTCGTCATCCCGATGGCAGCCGGGCGTGGACTCGTGGCGGGACTCGTCGCGTCCGTCCTGGCCAGCGCAATGGTCGTGACCGGCGTGCTGCGGGCCGACCCGACGCTCACCGCGCGCGACCTTCTCTCCGTGCAGATCCTGCTCGATCCGTTGCTGTTCGCAGCGGCGTCGTTCCTCATCGGTGAGTTCCACGACGCCAAGGCCGAACGCGATGCAGAGCGTCAGCGGGATATGGAGAGTCTGCACGATGCCCTCTCCCGCGTTCGACGCGAACGCGACGTCCTAGCGCGCGCGAACCGTCAGGTCGAGAGCCGCCTGGTCGACCACGCCGTCGCGTTCGGGAACATGATCGTCGCGGCGGCGCGCATCGACATGGCTGGCCGCGAAGAGGTCTTCCGAGTCGCGCTCGAGATGGTCGAGGAACAGTGCGGTGCGACGGCGTCGGTGCTGCTGCTGCTTCCTGGTGGAAGCCTTGAAGTGAAGTGCTCGCGCGGCTGGGCCGAGGGTGACGACGCGCTGCGCCTGACGGCCGCGCGCAAGAGCGCCGTCGTGCAGCGTGCGATCGCCTCTGGGGCCCCGGTGAACGGCTTCGCGTGGGACGAGGATTTGCCCGAGGACGGACCGATCGTGGTGCGGCCGCTCGCCGACTCCGAGCACGTCGTGCACGCGCTGTTCTGTCTCGACGACGTGCCCGAGACGCGCCTCAATCAGACGACCGTCGGGACGTTCTTCGCCATCGGCGAGTGGATGGAGGTTGCGCTGCGCCGCCACGGCGGCTTCGACGGCACGCTCGAGCCGATCACCACGGCACCCTTGCACGTCGGCGCGCCGCTGGTCGGCACGCCGGAAGATCTCGCCGAACGTCTGCGTGTGGAGGTCGGTCGCCACATTCGACACGGTGTCGAGGTCTGCATCCTCGCGGTGCAATTCACCGGAGCCGAGCCGATCGAACAGATCACCGGGACGCGAGCGGAGCACCTTGTACGGCACCTGCTCGCCGCCCGACGCTCGTCCGATGCGATCTTCGCGTTCGGCTTCCGTCACTGCTACGCGGTCGTCCTCGCCGGAACGTCCGAGGCCGGTGGCGCCATCGTCGCCGAGCGCGTCGGACGCCGCGCGCTGCGGCTCCCGGCGTCGGTCGTCGACTCCCTGCGGGTCGACGTGATCTGCCCGGATCCTGAGGAGCCGTCTCCGGTCGAGGTACTCGACCGCTTGGCTGGTCTGTTCCACGAACGTTCGGGCATCCCGCTCTCTGCGTCGTTGTCGTTGCCTCCCGTGCCGATGCGCACGCTGCAGAGCGTGGAGCAGTTCGTGCACCGACTGGCGCACGAGGTCACGTTGGCCGTTCGACACGAGCACGAGCTCCACGTCCTCAGCGTGCGGTTCGTCCGCGAGTTCGAGGGCGGCGAGCTGTTGGCACCGCGCTTCGAACGCGTTCTCGATCGCCTCCGCGAGACGGACGGTGCGTACTCGGTCGGGCCCGATCATTGTGCGGTCATCCTGCCCGCGACGACGGCTCCCGAAGCGGAGTCCGTCGAGCAGAAGCTGCGCGAGCATCTGGCCGACGGCGACTCCGAGGGCTGGACCAACAACCTGCGTATGCACGCGATCCGGATGGACCAGCGTTGCCCAGACGGCGTCGCTCTGATCGAGGAGCTGGGACGCGTTGCTCCTCTGCGCGGGGCACCGCTCGCCGAGGCCGTTGCCTGATGCAAGCCCTCCGCTCCCTCTTGGCCGCGCTGCTCGGGCTGGTGGCGATGGTGCTAGGCACGCTCGCCGTGATCGTGCCTCTCGTCGCGACGACGTTCGTCGGCGGCCTCGTCGGCATCGGGTTGCACCTCGGTGCCGCGCAACTCTCCATGTGGGCGGCTCGCGAACGACGCGGTGGACCCCTCCTGGGCCCCGAGCGGGACACAGTGTTTGTCATGGCGATGTTCGTTCCCGTGGTCGGCCCTGCTCTGGCATGGGCGCTGCCGCATCGTTCCGAGACGCGCGAGATCGAGGATGCTCACGAGCTGTTCGAACGCTACCTGGAGCACGTCGAGCCGCTTACGCCGACGCACGAGCGCTCGCTGTTCACCGGGAATGAGACGCGGGACCTCGCACGCGAGCTCGATGTCGAGACGTTCGCGCAGGTCCTGCGCGAAGGCGCTCCCGATCAACGCCGCAACGCGGTGCGGCGCCTCGTGGAGCGCGGGGGCCCGAGCCACATGGCGCGCGTTCGTCGGTGTCTTATCGACCTCGACGAAGAGGTCCGACTGTTCGCGCACGCCGAACTCGATCGCGTGTTGAAGACGCATCGTCGTTCGATCCACGATGCCCTCGACGACGTCGCCGAGTGCGCTGATGCCGATTCGCATACCGCCGTTGCGGAGGCACACCTCGAACTCGCCGAGTCGGGCATCCTCGACGCTGCTGCGTCCGCATCGCACCACCGACTGGCTCGGCAGAGTGCGACAACCGCGCTGTCGATGGGTGGCCCTCGCGTTGACGCGGCCAAGGTCGCCGCAGTGGCGCACAGTCGACTGGGTGAGCACGGCACTGCCGTGGAGATCATCGAGTCACTGTCGACCGAGGAGCAGCGCCTCGCCGACGTTCGTGAGATCCGCGCGAGCGTGGCGTTTGCGCGTCGACGGTACGGCGTGGCTCGCGCGCTGGGCGAGCGGCTCGTGCGCCACAACGATGACCTGCCGAACTGGCTCGATGCCCTGCGCCGGCAGAAGGGTGCCGCGTGAGCGCCGACATCTGCCTGATCCTCGAAGGCACGTATCCGTTCGTTCGGGGCGGCGTCTCGTCGTGGGTGCATCGGATTGCGACGTGCCTCGAGGAACTGACGTTCCACATCGTGCACATCTCGCCGCGTCCCGGGTTCTACGAGAAGGGGCGCGTCTACACGCCGCCCAAGAACGTGGTCGGCATCGACGAGGTGTTCCTGCACGACTACGCCATGAACGAGGGGTTGGAGACGCGCGACTCCGGGAACAAGGTCGATCGCTTCCGCGACCTTCTCGATGACCTCCGCGGTGGGCGCGTCGGCAGTTTCGCACCGTTCGTCCAGGCGCTCCAAGAGGGGCTGCCGGGAGTCGATGCGTTCGACCTGCTTCAGACGCGTGACAGCTGGCGCGTTCTCGTCGACGCATATCGCTCAGAGGCACGGCACGAGAGCTTCCTGAACTTCTTCTGGACGTGGCGTTACACGTATCTGCCCGTCCTGAACCTGCTCGCGGCCGAGGTCCCGGAGGCGGGCGCGTATCACGCGATCTCCACCGGGTACGCGGGCGCGTTGGCCGCGGCGGCGAAGATCCGCACGGGCCGCCCGATGCTGCTCACTGAGCACGGCATCTACGCGAAGGAACGGCGCATCGAGATCAACCGCGCCGAGTGGATTGCCGACTGGGAATCCGGCGAAGTCGTCGCCGAGCGGAACGCCCCGTTCTTCCGCCGCTTCTGGCGTCGCCACTTCGGGATGCTCAGCCGCATCTGCTACGAGCACTCCGATCAGATCCTGACGCTCTTCGGAGGCAATCGTTCCGCGCAGATCGCCGACGGGGCGCCTCCCGGGCGGATCGACATCGTGCCGAACGGAGTCGACCTCGCGCGCTTCGCGGACGCCGCGAAACTGCACGACGAGCGCGCAGCCGACGCCCCGTTCACCACGGCGTTCGTCGGCCGCGTGACTCCCATCAAGGACGTGCTGACGTACGTCTACGCGATGCGCGTGGTGGTGGATCGCCTGCCCGATGCTCGCGGCCGCATCCTCGGGCCGTGCGAGGAAGACCCGGACTACGCGAACGAGGTGCGCTCGCTGGTGACGTCCTTGGGACTCTCCGACAACGTGACGATCGAAGGCTCCGTGGACGTCGTGGCGGAGTCGCCGCATGTCGACGTTCTCGTGCTCACGAGCGTCTCGGAGGGCCAGCCGTTGATCATCCTCGAGGGTGGTGCGGTGGGGATCCCGATCGTCTCGACGCGCGTCGGGTCCTGCGACGAGCTTCTGAACGGGCGCACGGTCGAGGACAAGCGCATCGGCGTGGGCGGACTACTGACCGCGATCGCGTCGCCGGGCGAGACGGCGAGCGCCATCCTGCGGCTGCACGACGACCCGGAGATGCGGCGTCGCCTCGGCAAGGCGCTCCAGCGTCGCGTCCACTCGTTCCACGACGAGCGCGACATGATCCGGGCGTACCGGCTCCTCTACGAGCGCTACCTCTCAGCGTCGGCGGTGGCCTGATATGGCGGGCATCGGGTTCGAACTGCGCCGCATGATCGACGAGGAGGATGGCCTCGTCTCGCGGGCGCGTGGCTACGCGTCGGCGGGGCTGATCGCCGCCGGTCCGTGGATCATGACGGTCATCACCATCGGTGCACTCGGCGTGGCGACGCCGTACGTCTCCGACCAAGCTGACTACGAGCTGTTCCGCGGACTCGTGACGTACGCCTTCGCGTTCAGTCTCGTGACGGTGGGCCTGCTCCAGATGGCGGCGACGCGCCACGTTGCGGATCTGCTGTTCGGACGACAACACGAGGATGTGCTTCCGGCGTTCAACACGTCGGCGCTCACCGTCGCCGCCGTGCAGACGGTCGTCGGTGCGTCGTTCTGCGTTCTCGCGGGCCTCCCGCTGGCGGTCGCGATTCCGGCCGTGTCGTTGTACGTCGTGGTCAGCCTGACGTGGTTGGCGTTGATCTGGCTTGGGGTGACCAAGGAGTACGACTCCGTACTCCAGGCCTACGCGCTCGGCGCCGTGGTGAGCGGACTCTCGATCCTGCTCGCGTGGCTCGGTACCGGCACGGCGGGGATGCTCACCGGTTACGCCATCGGCCAGGCGGTCACACTCGCCCTGCTCATGCGTACTCTGGTGCGAGGCATGGCGCTCGGCACCGGTAGCGGCTCAGAGGTGCTCACCAGCATGCACCGCTTCCCGCTGCTCGTCGTCGTGGGCTTCGCCTACAACGCCGGCATCTGGGTCGACAAGATGGTGTTCTGGTTCGTCGACGGAGTCGGCCCGCACGCCTACATCCGCTTCCATCCGCTCTACGACTCGTGCTGTTTCATCGGCTACCTCACCGTGGTGCCGGCCCTCGCCGTGAACCTGGTGCGCGTCGAGACGTCGTTCTACGAGCGCTACCGTCGCTACTACGGAGCGATCCTCGAAGGGCTGCCCCTGGCGACGATCGAGGAGGCTCGCCGCGACATGGTGACCGACCTCCGTGGAGCCACCTCGCGACTGCTACGTGTGCAGGGTGCAATCACGGCGATGGTGCTCATCATGGCCGAGCCGATCATGACCACGCTTGGGCTTCCGCCAGGCGCCGTCCCGGTGTTCCGGGCTGCCTGTCTCGGAGCGTTCTTCCACGTCATGCTCCTGGTGACGTTGCTGCTGCTCCTCTACTTCGATCTCCGCAAGGAGGCCGCGCTCTCGGCGTGTGTCTTCTTTGTCTCGAACGCCGTGCTCGCGCTCTGGAGTCTGAGCGTCGGGATGGAGTCGTACGGCGTGGGCTACGCGCTCGCCGCTCTGCTCTCGCTGGTCGTCGCGTACGGGTTGCTCAGCCGCGCGCTCGACGAACTCGAGTTCCGCACGTTCACGCGGCAGCCCGTCGAGACCGCCTGACGCGATCGGCCATCGATCGGTCGGATGACGGATCGCATCCGGTGCTGTGCCGCCGCGAGACCTGTTGCCGGCCGTGTCATGGCACCCGGCGCGACCGGCGTGGGATGCAGTAGCCGGCCCACCTCGTTCACGAGGGCACGACGCCTGACGTCGACGACGGCGCGAGTTTCCGTTCCGCGGGAAGCGCGAGACAAGGGCGGCGCCTCACCACCGGATCGAAGTTACGTTCGCGTCTCTGGAACGCGATCTCACGCACTCGAGATCGTCAGGACGCCGTGCGCTGATCGAGCGCTTCCTCGAGACGGCGTGAGAGGCATCCCTGGCACTGGAGTCGCCGCAATCCACCCACCCGTGAGGGCATCGTGCGACGTGCGTTCGCGATACGCGCCGCCGTGAAACCCGTGCCGATCCTCGATCGCGTCGTGTTGGCCCAGCGCCCCTGCGAGCGATGCGGGCTAGACGGCGCGCAGGACGTCGCCGGTCTCGAACTCGGCGGGATGCGTCGCGTCGATGCCCGTCTCGATGACGTAGCGAACACGACCTGCGGGATCGAGCAGCGCAGCCGACTGCCAGACGACGAGGCGCTCGTGTCCGTCGGCATCGAGCCAGACTGAGGCCCGGCGAAGCGGGAACGTGGCGGCATCCAGGTCGGCGTAGGTGCGCGCGACGTCCTCCGCTGCGTGCGGCTCGACGAAGAGCTGGGCGAACGGCTGACCACGCACGTCCCGTTCGGGTCGTCCGGTGAGCTCCTCGCAGGCGTGCCCCCAACGGGCGATGCAGCCGTCACGGTCGACCACAACCGAGAGACACCCGGCGGCGTCCACCATCGTGCGCGCGAAGTCGTGCTGCTCGCGAAGATCCGTCAACTGCTCACGATGGGTCGTCACATCGTGGACGGTGACGGAGTACGTCGGGCGGCCCTCGACCGTGGTTCGCGCCACGACGCGCTCGACAACGCGACTCTCACCATCGTCGAGGTGGTGGTGCCGATCGCCGGAGTCGGGCTCGCCGTCGGCGGCCTCGGCGAGCCCGACCAGACAGGCGTCGATCGTCGTCCGCTCGAAGACCGGGAAGAGACGCCCTCGGAGCTCTCCCTGATCCAGGCCGTAGAACGCCGCCGCAGCGCGGTTGCCGTCGACGACGACGCCGGTCTCGGCATCGACGAGGAGGTGCACGGCGGGGTTGGCCTCGAACAGCTCGCGGAAACGCCGATGGCTCTCCTCGGCCCGCTGAGTGGCCAGGGTGAGCGAGCGTCGCTGCCGCTGGACGCGGGTGACGAGGAGCACCAGAGCCGCACCGCCGGCCAGTGCGATGACCGCGAGGAGATACAGCTGCGACCAGTGCCGCCCGAGGTCGCCGAACTGCTGGCTCTGTCGCCGGCGGACGCCGGCATGGAGCTCGTCGTGGACGGGGACCAGACGCGCCGCTGCCAGTGCGGTTGCGCGACGATCCTCCGCGTGGAGAGCCGTTGTCAGCCCCGCAGCGGTCTCGACCCAGAGCAGTCGCTCCGGGGCGGCAGCGTCGCGGAGCAGCGGCGCCTCCTCGGCCAGACTGGGCGAGGCGAGCATCGCCGGGTCCCAGCTCTCCGGCGCGTTGCCGAACCCGTGTGAGACCAGTCCGGCGCGGAACTCGTTCGATCGGGTGAGCCACTGGTCTCCGCGCTCGAGTTGGTCCTGGAGCGCGCCGACCTCACTCGAGAGCGCTCCGCACCAGAACGCGAGGCCGATCCAGGCAGCGGCGCAGGCTCGAACCGCGAGCTTCCCGCCGAGTATGGAGCGACGCGAGGCGCCAGCGGTCGAGCCGAGGGGAGAGGAAAAGGTCACTCGCTCTCATCGGAATCCAGCCCAGGCTGAGGTGAGAGTGGCTAGTCAGTCGGTGGGGCTGCCGGAGCCCAGAATCCGGGTCCGTAGCACGGCAGCACGCTCGGCCGTCTCCGTCTCGCCCGCCTCGCGGAGCCGGGCGATCCACGCTTCGAGCCCCTCGAGCGCGCGGCCGAGCCCGTCGCCGATCGATCGGAGATCCTGCGCGTCGCTGTCCTCGGGGTACTGGTCGAGGAGTTTCCCGGCAGCCTGGCGGGCCTCGGGGATGCGGCCGGCGAGCAGCGCGTCACGCGCCGTGTCGAGCAGCGCGCGCCGCCCCTCGACCTCGGCCTCCAGACGCACGACGAGGTCCCTTGTATGCGGCGTCTGCGGATGTAGCTCCAGCACCTCGCGGTACAGGACGAGGGCCTCTTCGATGTCGCCGCGCCGCCTCGCGCGCTCGGCCTGGTCTCGCCGGGCACCGACCTCTCGCAGGGTCTCCTCGATCTCCGCCAGGATGCTGCGCGTCGCACGATCGTCAGGGATGGAGACGAGGATCTCGCGACAGGCGTCTCGAGCGTCCTCGAGTTGGCCCTCCTCCTGGGCGGTCGTCAGACGTGATCGGAGCCCGTCGAGCGCGTCCATCGCAAGGCGCGCGTCGCTCTCGGCGGCGAGCAGTTCGGGCGTCTCGATGCCCTCTGCGCGGAGGCGTTCGGCGAGGGCGACCGCCTCGCCGTAGCGGCGCTCTCCGTGGAGCGCGCGGACCCCGACGACCGCGAGCGCGCGACGACGCTCGCGCGCAGCACGCTCGGCCTTCTCGAGGAGTCGGCGTGCCGGCTCCGAACCAGCGAACTGCTCGGCGAGCTGACGCGCGCGGTCGGCGACGTCGTCGAGTTCTCCCTCGCGCCCGAGAGCGGCCTCGATCTCACCCAGTTCCGTCCGCAGTGTGTCGTCCGCGGACTCGGCGCGGGCCAGCAACGTCGTCAGCTCATCGTCATCGTTCTCGAGCTCGGCGCGCGCGTCTCGGAGCGGGCCGATCGCCGCGACCGGATCTCCGGCGGTGAGGGCTGCGAGACCACGCTCCCGCGCCGCGTCCGCTCGCGTGATCCGCGCCCGAAGCGACTCAGCCTGTCCGGCGGCGAGCGTGTGTGCCGGGTCCAGTTCGAGAACCGCCTCCCACGCGGCCAGCGCGGCGCGAACACCGCCGCCCGCGGCCGACTGAGCCTGCGTGATGGCATCGGAGATCGCCGCCTGCGCGGCCACGAGGCGCTGCTGGCACTCTGCGTGGAGCTCGGACGCGCCGGGGTTCTGGGGGTCCTCCTCCAGGGCGACCGTGAGCGAACGGAGAGCAGCCGCATACCGGCCATCGCCCATGGCGGCCTCGCCGTCGGCGAGGTGTTGGGCCGCAGACGTGCGCCGTGCGGCGATCTGGGCCGAGATGGCACGCGCGTCGGCGTTCTCTGGATCGGCGGTGAACACTTCGGCGCACGCCGCTTCGGCATCCACGAGGAGCGATGCGGCCAACGACTGGCGAGCGCGCGTCACCGCAGCGCTGATCTCGGCCGCGGCCGCGCGAGTGCGTGCGGTCGCGAGGACGCGCTCGCACTCGATCGTCAGTTCGACGCAGCGCGGGGCCGCGGGGTACCGTTCGCGAAGCTGCTGAAAGCGGGCGAGTTGCGCCGCTGCCGGCGCCTCGTCGTTGGTCTCACGCAGCGACCGTGCGATGCGCTCGATCTCACTGACAGCCGAGCGCGCTCGGGCCAGAGTCACCGCGGCTTCGCGTTGATCCGGCAGCAGGTCGAGGGACTCCTTCGCGGCGTCGGCAGCCGTCGCGGGGTCTCCGCGGTCGAGCGCAGTGGCGGCATCGATCGCGCGCGCCTCGCCGGTCTCGATCCGGCGTGCGACGCGCGTCTGTCCCGCCGCCGCGTCTGCGTGCCCTGCGTCGATGCCGACGGCGTCGGCGAACGTCTTGAGCGCAACCCGGACGTTCCCCTCCTGTTCGAGCTTCACGGCGCGCGCGAGCAGCTTCTGCACGCGCGCCTCGGACTCTTTGTCGGCGGCCTCGCGACACGCGGCCTCCGTCTCGGCCAGCACGTCGGCAGCGAGCGACGCTCCGGAGAACCGCGTGGCCAGGTCCTGCGCCCACGAGAGGATCTCGTCGTCCGGATCGTCCGCAATCGCACGGCGCACACGCTCCGCCTCGTGACGCATCGTCTCCAGGCTTGTGCGCGCCCGCGCGGACTGCGCCTGAGCCGCCGGATCGGTCGCGACGATCTCCAGCGCCTGCTGCGATCGTTCGAGCGCGCCTTCGGGATCGCCGGACTGCAGCAGCGTTCGGGACTGCGCGACCAGCGCATCGAACTCGGCCAACTGCTGCTCCGCCCGCGTCAGTCCCTCGCCCGCTTCGGTGTTCTGCGGTTCGAGACCGCACGCTTCACGCCACGCCACGGCGGCCTCGCGCGGATGGCGCTTCGCCTCGGCGGCGCGCGCGATGACGAGCACCTGAGCGAGTCGTTCCCGCACCGCCTCCTGGCTGGCCTCACGCCCGGCGCTCTCGGCCTCGCGGAGCACGGCCGCCAAAGCGGTCGCTCCGGGGAACCGGCCTTGCAGGGCGATCAACCGCGCGACGAGTTCGCCGCGGCCGCCCTCCCCGGCCAGTTCCTGGCGGATGCTCTCGAGCTCCGTATTCAGCTCTGCCGCAGCCGCCCGGGCCTCCTCCATCCGCCCCTCGATGAGGGGGTCGCCGGGCAGGATCGTGTTGGCCTCGAGCAGGCGCTCGACCGCGGTCTCGGGGTCGCCCGCGTTGACGCATTCGGTCGCCTCGGCGAACAGGGTCTCCGCCTTCTCGACACGAGCAGAGAGACGGCGCTCGCCGTCGCGTGCCTCCTCGTCGTCGGGGGAGAGCACGAGCAGTCCGCGCCACGCCACGAGCGCCTCGCGAATGCGGCCGTCGTCCTCGAGCGCGCGGCCCTTCTCGTGGGCTTCGGCGTTTGCCGCTGCGACCGGGTCCTGAGCGGCGAGCGTGCTCTTGACGTCCGCCTCGAGTTGCGCCAGCTCGTCGAGCTCGGGGTACTCCTCGCGGAGCTGCTCCAACAACTCGCGAGCCTCGGCGGCGCGCCCCGTCGCCAACTGCTCGCGGACGGCATTGCGGCGACGAATCCACTCCTCGCGTCGGGCCTCCAGCTCGCGTAGCGCCTCGGCGATGCTGAGGCTCTCGGGGGCGCGGGACTGGGCCTGAAGGATGCGCTCTCGCGCCGAGTCGAGGAGGCCGTCACCGATCAGGGCTCGCGCTTCCTCCACCAACGCGGCCACGGCGCGCGCTTCGGGAATGTTCGAGCCGCAGTCGCCACAGAACCGGGTCCCGGCCAAGTCTTCGGCGCCGCAGACGGGACACGTCTCCAGGAGCGACGCCCCACACTTGGTGCACGCCTCCTCGTCCATCGGGTTCGCGACGCCGCACGACGGGCAGTACACGGGCTCTTCGTCGGAGTCGACCCCGCCACGAAATGCCTCGAGGTCGCGGATGATGACGTTGCAGTCGTCGTAGCGCTGATCGGGATCGCGGTGGATCATCCGCATGACGATCGGCCAGAGTCGCTCGTCGAGCTCCGGTCGGTGCTCGCAGATCGACGGCGGCTCCTTCGTCATCACCGACAGCAGGATCTGCGCGGGACCGGTTCCCGTGTGCGGGCGCTTGAGCGTCAGCATGTAGTAGAAGGTCACGCCAAGCGCGTAGATGTCGGTGCGACCGTCGCGCGCCTTGCCCTCGAACTGCTCGGGCGGCATGAAGTAGGGCGTGCCGATCACCGTGCTCTGCGCGCCGTCGGGGTCATAGACCTTGGCCAGGCCGAAGTCGGCGATCTTCAGCGCCCCGCCGGGCGTGATCATCAGGTTGCCGGGTTTGATGTCCCGGTGGATGATGTTGCGCTCGTGCGCGGCAGCCAGACCACGGCACGACTGCACGATGTACTCGATGCTCTCGTCCATCGGGATCGGGCCGCGTTCCTGGAGGATGTCGTGGATCGTGCGTCCTTCGACGTACTCCATCGCCAGGTAGTGGATGCCGTGCACCTTGTCGAACCCGACTCCGTGCACGCCGACCACGTTCGGGTGCGAGAGTTGTGCGGCCGTGCGGGCCTCTCGAAGGAACTTGGTGACGTACTCCCGGCTCTTCGCGCGGTTGCGGAGCATCACCTTGATCGCCATGCGCCGCTCGAGCTGGACGTCGTGTGCCTCGTAGACGGCGCCGTAACCGCCCTCACCCAGTTTGCGGATGACGCGGTACTGCTCGTGAACCATCTCGCCCAGCAGGGGATCGCGGTCGGAGCGCGCCCCGACGCTGCCCGTGGCGGGCGGGCGACCTCCGATGCCACCGCTCGGCGCTGGCGCCATCGCTCCCGCCGGGCGAGCCGCGCCGGCCCCTTTGGCGACGGGCGACCGCCGAGCCTGACCGGCGGTCGACGATTTCGATCCGCTCGTGCGGTCAGCGCTCTCGCCGGGGACCGTCAGAACCTGGCTGCACCGCCCGCAGCGCACGCGCGATCCAGCGGGGTAGCGCGCCACGTCGAAGCGCGCCTTGCAGGCTGTACAGGTGATGATCTTGCGGGCCACGTAGACCTCTCGCCACGCTGCCCCCGGGAGCCGTCGGTGACGGCCTCGTCCCCTCCCGCCGGGCGGTCGACGCGCAGGCTATCGGGTGGGACGAGGCACCGGATGAAAACTTGTCCACCTGGAGGCCCGTCTCTAGGCTCGCCGCACACCTCCAAACGAGGTGATCCGGACGGGCCCGGGCCCGTGAGCGACCCGGTGGGGACGTAGCTCAGTTGGTAGAGCGCTGCGTTCGCAATGCAGAGGTCGTGGGTTCGACTCCCATCGTCTCCACCATCGACGATTCGTGTCTGCACGGGCGTCTGCGGCGCTCAACTCCTCCGGATGTCCGGCCCTGCCGAGAGTGGAGGGGAAATGTCCGAAGATGCGAGCGGCTCCGGCAGCGACTCCATTGGGTCCGACGGGGACTCGAAGGGGTCCGACGGGGACTCGAAGGGGTCCGGCCGGGAGCGACGGCGCTTCCCGCGGCTCTCGGAGTCGTGCCTCATCCGCGTTCGTCCGCTGACCGGGTTCACATTGCCCGGCGAAGGCGTCGAGGCGATGACGGTGAACATCTCGGGTGGCGGCCTCTGCTACCACAGCGACGTGCCCATCGACGTCGGCGGGTTCGTCGCCGTGGAACTGACGCTGCCCGACTTCCCGAGCCCGGTACTGGCTCTGGCACGTGCCGCGTTCTCCGGCTCTTCCGGGCCGCCGTACGAGATCGGGCTCGAATTCTGGTGGGTCGGCTGGGGCGACGACTCGGCGCAGCGCGCGATCGCCGACTTCATCAAGGGCGAGCTGCGAACCCAGGACGGCAGTTGAGCGCGAGCTGGATCGTCGCCGATCGCCTCCTGGCGATGGCGGCGCCATGGCCCGAGGATCTCCCGGAGCTGAGCGAGATGGGGGTCGTGGGCCTGATCTCGCTCACCTCTCAGGTTCCTCCGGGCGTCGCCGAGGCAGGCTTGCGCCACCTCCACCTTCCGGTGCGTGACTTCCACCCACCGACCCAGGGTCAACTGCGCGCCGCGTCGGACTTCATCGACGCCGGACACGTCGACGGCGGTGCGATCGCCGTGCACTGCGCCGCCGGTCTCGGTCGGACAGGGACGATCTGCGCTGCCTGGCTGACGACACAGGGGCGCACGGCTGAGGCGGCCATCCGCGAGGTGCGCTCGCGACGTCCGGGCAGCGTCGAGACGCGCGCGCAGGCCGAGGCGATCGCTCTCTTCGCCGAGGCGGGCTCGCCGTGATCCGGGTCGCCGTCAACGGTGCGCGCGGGCGCATGGGTACCGAGGTGGTCGGAGCGGTCACCGACGCCGTCGATCTCAAGCTCGTCGCGACCACGGATCTCGGCGACGACCTCGCGTCGGCGATTCGCGATCACCGCGCCGATGTCGTCGTCGACTTCACGGTCGCGGACGCCGCGCTCGCCAATCTCGAGGCCATCCTGTCTGCCGGAGCAGCGGCGGTGGTGGGGACGAGCGGGTTCGATGCCGCGGCCGTGGCGCGCGCTCGCGAGCTCTGCGCGCAGCACGAGCGCCCCGCCCTCGTGGCCCCGAACTTCGCCGTGGCTTCCGTCCTCCTCGCGCGTTTCGCTGCGGAGACCGCCCGCTACCTCCCGCACGTCGAACTGCTCGAGGCGCACCACGACGCCAAGACCGACGCACCGTCGGGTACCGCGCTCAAGGTCGCCGCTGACATCGCCGGCGCCCGCGTCGAGGTGCCGAGCGCGCCCGAGGGCGAGAGCGTCCCGGGAGTTCGTGGAGGTGTCGTCCAGGGAGTTCGCGTCCACGCGATGCGAGTCCCCGGCCTGCTCGCGCGCATGGAGTGCCTGTTCGGTGGTCCCGGAGACACGCTCACGCTTCGCCACGACACGCTCACGCGCGCGTCCTTCATGCCCGGCGTGCTGCTGGCGATCCGGCACGTGCAGGAGCGGACGGGGCTGACCTACGGGCTGGAGCATCTGCTCTGAGCTCTGTCGCGCCCCTGGCCGAGCGGCTGCGGCTCCTCCTCGTCACGGATCGGAGACTGGCGCGCCGACCGCTGGCCGAGGCTGTGGCGCGGGCCATCGACGGCGGTGTCACGGCGGTGATGCTGCGCGAGAAGGATGTGTCGCATGCCGAACGTCTGGAACTCGGGGCCGCTGTTGCAGCCGCCTGTCGATCCGGTGGGGCGCTGTTCCTCGTCAACGGCGACATCGAGGCGGCCTGCGAACTGGCCGCTGACGGTGTCCACCTCGGGTATCGTGCGCGGTCGGTCGCCGCGGCGCGCGCCGAACTGGCTCAGGGGAGCCTCGTCGGCCGGAGCACACACGATGCGGCTGAGCTCGACGACGCCCATGCGGACGGAGTGGACTACGTGACGTTCGGACCGATCTTCGACACGCCCAGCAAGCGCGGCCTGGTCGCTCCGCGTGGCCTTGATGCGCTCGAACGCGCGGTGCGACGGCTGGCGCCGATGCCGGTCATCGCGCTGGGGGGCGTGGGGCCCGGGACGGTCGCCGACGTGCGTGCGCGCGGCGCGGCCGGAGTCGCCGCGATCCGAGCGTTGCTCGATACCCCGGACGAAGCGGCGGCAGCGCGCGCTCTTCACGCTGACGGGGAGCGTCCTCGATGAGCGTCCGTCTCGTTCGCCTGACCGTGTGCCTGCTCCTGATGCTCTCGTGTGGGCTCGCGGCCTGCGCTCCACCCTCCGAGGTCGCCGAGGCCGCCGAGGCGCAGCCCACGACGCCGCGCCGACCGACCACCGATCCCGGCGGAGAGGTACGACCGGTCGCCGCGCCCGTCGACCCCGACCACCCGTCGGCGGTCGTATATCGAGACCTGGACGCCGGGAGCCAGGTTGCCGTCTGCCCGGCGTGCAGCCAGGTGCAGCCGGACGGCTCCGAGAAGTGCACCGGCTGCGGGCTGGAGATCCAGTCCTGGCCGACGGAGTGGGCCTGCACGCTCTGCAGCGGCGAGGGACGCTGCACGCGCTGCGGCGACGACCGTGCGTGTCTCGACTGCGACGGTGGTGGCCGATGCGCGGGCTGCGATGGAGCCGGGAACGTCGACGGCAGCGAGTGCACGACGTGCCGCGGCGAACGAACCTGCCGCGGGTGTCTGGGTGACGGATGGCGCGAGTCCGGACAAGACGACTTCGGATCGGGTGAGACGGCCCTCCCCGGCGTCTGCTCGACGTGCCTGGACGGCAGCGGGGCGTGCCCGGACTGCGGCGGCTTGCAAACCGCGCTGCACGGCGAGACCTGCGCGACGTGCGACGGCAGCGGCGACTGTCGAGACTGCGGTGGAACGGGAGACTGCGAGTTCGATCGTGGCGTTGGATTCTGCATTGTCTGCGGCGGCGCCGGACGCGAGGTTCGCAATGCCGCTCGGCCCTCTCCGTCGACACGCCGGTGGAACCTCCGCCTCGCGGACGGGAGCATCGTTCGGTCCGAGGTCACGGCGCGCCCTAACCCCGACGTCGTCATCCGACGACTCGAGCGCGGCGAGGTGAAGGAAGTCGCCTACGTCCCCCAGAAGCTCGCCCCTCTGACGTACTACCAAGCGCTCCGCGACCACACGGATCCGTCCGACGTCGAGCAGCTGCTCGATCTCGCGAATGCCGCGCGCCGCGGTGGGCTCCTGCCCCTGGCCGCTCGCGACCTACGGCGCGCGCGCGTGCTCGCGCCGCAGCGTGCAGCGGAGATCGACGGAGTCCTTGGCGAGGTACGGGCGGTGCAGATCGATGCCTGGCTTGCGGAGGCCGCTGCGGCACGGGCCGCGGGCGATCGCGAGGGCGCACGGCCCCTGATCGGTCTCGCCACGCGAGCCGGTCGCGGCACGCCGAAGGCCAACGACGCCGGTGCGGCACTCGCCGCGTTGGAGGCGGCCGCCGCGAGCGAGCAGGCGGCGCTCAGTCCCGCCGCGCGTAATCGTGCGGCGTCGCAGCGCGCGGCCCGGGCGAGCCGAACTCTGGTCGCGGCACGCGGGCACTTGGCCGACGCGCGGAAGGTGATGACCGAAGCCGAGCGGGCCGAGCCGACGTCAGCCATCCTCGGTCGATTGCGCCTTCGCGCGGATCGCCTGGCGCGTCAGGCGGAGCGACTCCTCGAACGAGAGCTGGCGGTCTCGCCCGCTGGCGACTCCGCGTGGCCCTCGCCGCCGGGGGACGTGCTCTCCCTGGTGCGGGAGACCCGAGCCGGTTGGGCCATCGCCCACGCGGTGCAGGAGGTCGCTGCCGGGCGCTTCGATGTCGCTGCGTTCCTGGCGCAGCGGGCTCTCCGACTCGACCCGAAGAGTGCGCGCGCCCGGCGCGCGCTCGAAGCCGCAGAAGACGGGCGCGCCCGCCGAGGCGTTGAGCGGGGTTCGCCCCCGACGGAGGACCGATGACCTCGCAATCGCGTACCGCACTGCAGCGGCATGTGGCCTTCGGCCTCGTGGCGGCGTTCGCTCTCTGCACTGCCTGCAAGTCGACGAACGAGTCTCGCCCGACGGAGCCGGACCCCAACTCGACGGCGAGCAAGGGCGTCACCGCGCGCGACGTCGGCACGGCCCGCATCGAACCCTACGCCGGGCGCTGGGAGTCTGACCCGAGACTGGCCACGCAGCTCTCGGCTCTGGAGGCGGTCATCCCTCAGGCGCTGGCAGCCGCAGAGGAGAAGGCGGGGCTCCTCGCACTTCCGGGCCGCGGACCGGTGATCCGGCTCGTCGACGCGGGCACGCCGGGCGAGGGCGCCGTCCGCTTGCGCCTCGTCGACGGCGTGCGCCGCCCGGTCGTTCCGGTTCCGGCGCGACGGTTGGTCACAGGACTGTTCACACCGTCAGCGCATTTCGCCCCGCGGCTCGCCGAAGGCGCGTTGCTCTCGTCGGCTGGCGAGCAGCCCGTGCCCGACTGGCTGCGGGCTGGGCTGCCCGTCGTGATCTCCGGCACCCTCGAACACCGACTCCACGAGCGCGCTCTAGCGGGAGATGCCGTTCTTCTCACCGAGGCCGAGCTCTTTCCGGAGACGCCGTCGGGGGACGATCCGCTCTGGGCAGCCACGCGCTTGAACGCGCTGCAGCGCACGGGCAGAGGCGAGCGTCGCCTGGCGCGCTTTGTCACGCTGCTCCTCGCGGGGACGCCGGAGGAGGCGGCGCTGCGTGAGGTCGGGATCCATGGTGCCGAGTTCTTGGATGCCGCGGCGGACACCGACCGCGCGCGGGCGCTCGAGACGATGCGAGCGGGCGGACCGCTGCGCGTGATCTCGATAGCGCGGGAGGCGCTTCGCAACGAGGACGCGGCCGCGGCCGCTACCGCATCCACCCTTCGCGCGGAGCTCGAGTCCGGGACCCTCTCGCCGTACCTCGCCACCGAGGTGCGCGTGGTACTGGCTGAGCTCGCGCTTCTGGCGGGGGACACCGACGAGTCACGCAGGCTCCTCGTGGCAGCGCAGGCGGATCCCGACCATCTGCTCCGTCCGGTCCACGCGGAACTCTTGGCGGCCCGGCTCGCTGCCGCATCCGGTGAGCGCGCGACCGCTGCCAGCCTCTACCGCCGCCACGCCGCAGACCATCCCGACTCGCCCGCGGTCAACGAGGCACTGAACGCCATCGGGGTCTCCCCGGAGATCGCCGCGCGCGTTCCGGGTGTCGCGGCCGACCTCGTCTCCACCGATCCCCGTCGTCGGGGACGCGCCGCGACGCGACTCGGCGAGACCGGAGATCCGGAGGTCGCACCGGTCCTGCGCGTCCTGGCGGGCGACGAGACGGCGGACGTCCGCCGCCTCGCACTGGCCGCGCTAGCGCTGGCCGTCGGCGAGGCCGCGACCCCCGAT
The DNA here is from genome assembly GCA_021776825.1 of Planctomycetota bacterium. Lineage (GTDB taxonomy): Bacteria > Planctomycetota > JAJSAM01 > JAJSAM01 > JAJVHW01 > JAJFFG01. The sequence continues at coordinate 337,893 of JAJFFG010000050.1, read as the reverse complement.
CTCGAGCGAGGCACGCGCGACACGGATGCCGAGGTTCGCGCTGCGGCCCTGCGCATGCTGTCTCTCGCTGCGGCTGACGGTGGACTCTCCCGCGCCCGCGAGCTCGAGAAGGACCCCTCCGCACTCGTCCGCGAGACCGCGGCGGCCGTGCTGGCACCGTCGCGTGCAGCGAAGAGGGCGCCGGGTTCTGCGGTGAAGTCTGCAGTGAAATCTCTCGGGACCTCCCCGGTGACTCCCACGCCGAAGCCCGCTCCGGCACGTACGAAGACCACCGTGCGGCCGGGGATCTCAACGCCGAGCGCCGCGCCGTCTCCGAAACCGGCACCTTCGAAGATCCCGGTGGCGCCGCCCGTCAAGCCGCCCGTCAAGCCGCCAGCCAAGTCAGTCGTGACACCGACCGTTCCTCCGGCCGCCGCGCCGCCGAGCAGACCGCTCGGCGGTGCCGAGTTGCCTCCTCCGGTTCCGGGCCGCGCCGAGCGGAGCCCCACCCCGTCGCCGCCGCCCACGAAGAAGCCCGCGCCAGTGAAGACCCCGGCGCGGACCAAGCCACCCCCGAAGCAACAGCCGAAGCCGCCGCGACCGCCGGCGCATCGGACGGACGACGAGCGGCGCAAGCCGCCGCCGCCGCGCCCGAAGCCGCCCCGGAAGCCCGATCGCGACGGCGATGGGGGCAGCAGCACGTGAGCGATCCGCCCCGCTCGCCCGACGGGCGCCGGGGCGAGCTCGACCTGATCCGCCGGATCCGCGAACGCGCGGGATCGGCCGACCTCGCAGCAGGGATCGCGATTTCGATCGGCGACGACGCCGCGGCGCTGGTGCCTCCGCCCGGCGAGCAGTTGCTGGTCACGACAGACGTGCTGGTCGAAGGACGACACTTCATCCTGGCCGGGAACTCCGTCCGGGCGGGCAACTCGGCCCTGGCTGGCAACCCACACGACGACGGCTCGCCGCAGACGTGCGCCAGCGGCTTCGACGTCGGCTGGAAGACGCTCGCGGTCTCCATCTCCGACATTGCCGCGATGGGGGGGCGCGCCGCCTGGGCCGTGCTCGGTGTGGCGCTGCCGGATGGGCGGGAGGACGCATTCGCCGACGCACTGCTCGACGGTGTGCTCGCATGCGCCGCGGAGTTCGGGGTGCGTCTGGTCGGCGGCGACCTCTCTGGCTCGCCGGGCGCGGTCTTTACCCATGCGACGGTGTTCGGCAGCGCGCGCTCCGAGCACGTCGTCGCGAGGACTGGTGCTCGTCCCGGTGACGCACTCTGCGTGACCGGATCTCTCGGCGGATCGGGAGCCCGCCGACATCTTCGTCCGATCCCGCGGCAGGTCGAGGCCCTCACGCTCGTCCAAGGGGGCGTGCCGCACGCCATGATCGATCTCTCCGACGGTCTCTCGACCGATCTGCTCCATCTGCTCGACGCATCCGGTGTGGGTGCACGCATCGACGCAGACCGCATCCCGCGCCATCCCGACGCCGCAGCCGCAGCCCGCGCCGATGGCACGTCGGCCCTCCGGCACGCTCTCGATGACGGCGAGGACTTCGAACTGCTCTTCGCGGTCTCACCGGAGCGGGCCACGGCGCTGGAAGCCGACGGCCTCGCCGGGACTCCGGTCACACGCATCGGGAGCGTCACGACGGAGCGAGGCGCCTGGCTCGTGGATTCGGACGACCATGCGAGCGCGCTCGAACGGGGGGGCCATGAGCACTTCCGCGGCGCGTGAACTCACTCTCGCCGGACCTGGCGCAACGGTCGTCCTCGGTCGCGAGCTCGCCGCCGCCCTGGCTCCGGCCACGGCCGGTGTGCTCTGCCTTTCGGGGCATCTCGGTGCAGGGAAGACGACCCTCGTCAAGGGACTGGCCGAGGGGCTCGGTGTGGCGGAGGCGCGCGAGGTCACGAGCCCGACGTTCCTACGCGTGGTGCGCTTCGAGGGTTCACCGTCGCTTGTGCACGTCGACGCCTACCGGATGAGCGGGCCCGACGACGTCGTGGAACTCGGCCTCGACGAGGATCTCGCCGGCGGTGCCGTCGTCGCGCTCGAGTGGCCCGAGATCGTGGCGGCAGCACTCCCCGCCGATCGTCTCGAGGTCGCGCTCGCGCACGTGGACGAGTCCGCGCGCAACGTCCGGATCTCCGCCCACGGGGCCGCGTCGAGCGCGTGGCTGGACCGCCTGGGAGAGCTCGCGTGAGACAGCGGAGCGTGGCGCCCGCGCTGTCGATCGCCCTGGCTGGCGTGATTCTGGCCGGGGTGACCCTGGCTGGGATAACACTGGCCGGGGACGCGCTGGGCGCGGACACCGACGTCGACGTCGAGGTCCGTCGCGGTCGAACGATCCTGTCGGCCGGCGACCCGGCTGCGGGCGCCTGGGTCGCCTCCGTCCCGCCCGGCGCAGGTCCCGACGAAGCGGCGGTCAACGCCCTGGCGACGGGCGAGGACGGACACGTGCTGATCCCGGTGAGCGATCCGGGAGCGCTGCTGCTCGTCTGGGCCGACGAGAGTGCTCCGCAGGCCCTCTGGACGTCGGGACTCGCCCCGGAACCCCTCTCGCTGGAGCCGGGGCGTCAGCTGGTCGTTCGCGTGCAATCGCCGTCGGGGAAGCCGCTCGCCAAGGCCGACGTGGCCGTGCGGGTGCGTCTGCGCGTGGCCGGCTCGCCACCGCGCGCCCGCGCCGTTCACACCTACACGGTCAGCGCGCTGACGGACGCGCACGGTCACGCCACGATCGAGGGGTTGCCGAAGGACTCGGTGAGCGTCAGCGCGACGGCCGACGGCTGGGTCGACGCCCCGGCGGAGACGGCCCACCCCAAGGACGGTGGCGTCACGATCACACTGCGACGCGGGGCGCGCGTCTCGGGCATCGTTCGTCAGGTCCCCGGCGGCGCACCGGCCGAGGGAGCCGAGGTGGTGCTGCGCAGCGAGAAGCGGCCCGGCTCCGAGGCCGACCCACCTTCGGAGTTACGTGCGCGCGTCGACGCGGATGGGGCATTCGTCCTCGGGCCCGTCGTGCCCGGTTCGCACACTCTCGATCTCGTCAGCACGGCACACGTCCTGGCCGAGCCCCTGACCCTCGTGCTGACGGAGGGTGAGCAGCGGGACGGACTTCTCGTCACGGCGCTGCGCACCAGCCAACTGCACGGGAGGGTTCGTGGACCCGACGGCAAGCCGCGGCCGGACACGACGCTCTCGCTTCTCTGGCCGGGCAGAAGCGCGCCGCTAGGCGAACGACGCCGCACGTTCGAGGGCGTCGTCGACGAGGAAGGCCGTTTCGCTCTGACCGGCCTGCGACCAGGAGACGGGATCACGCTCGAGGCATCGGCTCCGGGCGTCGCGCAGCTCGTGGTCGGCGGGATCTCCCTCCCGGCCGGCGAGCCGGCCAGCCCGATCGACGTGCGTCTTCAGCGCGGCGCATCGCTCGCGGGGACCGTGCTGGGGCCGGCGGGCCTGCCGTCGACGGGCACGCGCGTGGAGGCGTGGCGCACGGCAGACGGGACGCGCCGTCCGTCGGTCGCGGCGACCGAAGCCGACGAACTCGGGCGCTTCGTTCTGAGCGGTCTGCCCCTCAGCCCGGTCCGGCTGCGATTGACGCCCCCTGAAGATGCGTCCGGCGCCACCACCTGGGTCGGCCCGTTCATCGGCGGCGCGGAGCCGAACGACGTTGGCGAGGTTCGGCTGGAGAACGGCTGGCCGCTCCGTGTTCAGGTGCAGCACGCCCCGGAGGGCGCGTTCGTCCAGGTGCACGGCGGTGGCGAGTTCCTCGGCGAGGCCGAGCTGGATGCCGATGGCGGCGCGACGTTCTCGGGCCTTCCCTGGGGCCAGATCGACGTCGTGGCAGGGACAGCAGCGCGCCCGAACGGAGCCCGTGCGAGCGTCGCCATCCCCCTCGATCTGGTGGAGCTCACGTGGGACGACACGATCCGCGTCGACGGAGTTCTCCGGCTGGCGCGGGGCGGAGCGGTGCCGGACGCGACGCTGGTCGCCGAGCCGGTGCGGCCGAGTGAACGGCGAGACGGGCGCGAAGACAGCCCCGGCAGCGGCCCGACAGGCGAGGCGCTGACATTCCACATTCGGGATGTGGAGGGGGTCTTCGCGATCGAGCTCGCACCAGGACCGTGGCGACTCTCGGCGCGCGCCGGCTCGCTGCGCGGATCGCTCGACCTCGACGTGGCGCGCAACCGCCCCCATCGAGCGACGCTCGAGCTGAGCCCGGGAGAGCTCCTGCGGGGCGAGGTCGGTAGTGCGGTCACGGGCGGGCCGCTCGAGGGGGCCGTCATCGAGGTCGATGCGGTCTCCGGCCCGAGCGGAGTGCCGGCGCGAGGCCGCGCCGACGCGCACGGGGTGTTCATCATCGAGGGTCTCGATCCCGGGATCGTGCGACTGCGGATCTCCGCTCCCGGGCACGCGCCTTACGAGACGCGCCCCCTCGCGGTACGGCGGGCCGAGACGCTCGATATCGGACGCATCGACCTCCTGGGCGGCGTGCGCCTGGGTGGGTCGATCTACGTCGACGGCGTTCCGGCGGCTGGAGTTGACCTGCACCTCGAACACGACGACGGCTGGATCTGGGAGATCGCGACCGACGTGCACGGTCGCTTCGACGTGAGTGGGGTGCCGTCCGGCGGCGTCGTGATGACCGTGCGTGGCCAGAGCCGCCGGATCTCGGTCCCCGGTGGGCGCGAGCTGCACGTGGTCGATCTCGACCTGAGCCTCGGCACGCATCTGACGGGTCGCATCACGCGCGACGGTCGAGCAGTGGCCTACGCGCGGGTCACCGGGTTCACCTCCGGGAGCGATCTCGTGGAGACCAGCGCCGTCTCGGACGCGCGCGGCATGTACCGACTGCCGCGGCTGCCGCCCGGGCAGATCGGGATCGAGGTCCTGGCATCGGATGCGTCCGATCCCTGGACGACGACTGTGCTCCTGCCGACCACTGACACGCACTTCGCCGACCTCGAACTGCCTGCGGGCGCTGTCGTCGGCCAGGTGCGATCCGAGATCGGCGGGGCCCCGGTGCCGGGGGCCTTCGTCTGGCTCTGGAGCGTCGGCGCGGAGAACCAACTCGCGCAGGTCGTCGCGCGGACGACATCGGATGCCGAGGGGCAGTTCCGCATCGGAGGCGTCGCCGCGGGACACTACGAGGTCGAGGCGCGGCGGGACGGGTTCGGCGGAGCGCACTCCCTCTCGTTCGACGTGCTTCCCGACGCCCCGACGTTCGGAGTCGTGGCCACGCTGCCGCAGCAGTCCAGCGTGCGTGCCGAGATCGTCGGCGAGTCCGGTCGGGCGGTACCTCGAGCCTGGATCGCGGCCCGGCGCACAGACGATCGCGTCGCCCCCGTGCGACTGCGCGCCTACGCCCCGACCTCCGGACGCGTGAGCCTCGGCGGCCTCGGACCCGGCTCGTGGGAGATTTCGGTCGGCGCACCCGGCTACGGCAGGCAGCCGCTCGGGGTCGTCTCACTGACCGGCGGCGTCGAGGACGTGGGACGCATCCATCTCGAGCGCTCCGGAGCGCTGCGCGTGGCGATCCTCTACCCCGGGGGCTACCCCGCAGAGGGGATCTCCATCGTGCTCGAGGACGTGTTGGGCCGCGATCCGCGGGAGCTGCGGCCACCGCCCGGTCCCCTGCGGCCCCGCGACGAAGAGCGCACGAGCGGCCCCGACGGCACGCTCGTCATCTCGGATCTCGCGCCGGGCACGTACACGGTTCGCCCGCGGAACGCGGACCTGGATGTGGCGTTCCCGGTCCGGATCGAGCCTGGAGACGTCTCGCACGTCCTCTTCTGGGTGCCCTGGACCGACGACCAGTAGGCCGCAGGTCCCGAGCGAGGCCGGGGCGTGATACACCGGTCGGCGGCATGCCGCAGATTGCTCCGAACCATCCCCCGCGTCCTCCGTTCAGGAGGAAGGTGACGGATGTCTCCGAATGATGCCGAGCTCATGGAGCGCTTCGGGGCCGGCGATGACGAGGCCTTCCGTCTCCTGGTGGAGCGTCACCAGAAGGGGTTGCTGAACTTCTTCTGGAGACGCTGCTTCGACAGAGACCTGGCGCGGGACTGCGTGCAGGAGGTTTTCCTCCGGCTCGTGCGTCACAGGGGCCGATGGCAGCCCCGGGCCAAGTTCACGACCTACATGTATCGGATTGCGGAAAACCACTGGATCGACCGGTATCGCTCTCGGAAGGCCGCTCCCCCTCAGGTCTCGCTGCAAACGGCAGTGACCGCGGAGGGAGGCGAGCTGGGGAGCGTGGTTCCGGGACGCTCGTCTGAGCCAGGAGAGGCGGCGAGCGACCGGGAGCTGGCGCGGAAGATTCAGGCAGCCGTCGAGCAATTGACGGAGGAGCAGCGCAGCGTGTTCGTGCTCGCGGAGACCAAGGGACTCAAGTACGCGCAGATCGGCGAGGTGCTCGGCATCCCGGTCGGCACGGTCAAGTCCCGGATGCACGCGGCCACGCAGAAGCTACGCAAACTCCTCGAGGAGGAGGCCCGTGAGCGCCTCGGATAACCCCCGTACGGACCTGCAGGCAGATCTGACTGCCTACGCGCACGGCGAGCTCTCACCAGAGCGCTCGGCCGAGGTCGAGGCTGCTGTCGCCTCCGATCCCTCGCTCGCGACCGAGCTCTCGCTGCTCCGTTCGGTACTGACGATGGTCGGACCCGCCACGGAGATCGAGCCGACCGCCGAGGAGACCTCCTCGCTCTTCGCCGCGATCGACGACGCCCTGGCCTCGGAAGTCGCGGCCGCGGACACGACCCCGATCGTGCAGCACCCTGCTTGGCGCCGCGTCTGGACCGGAGCGCTCCACCGCTACGAGACCTCGAGCCGCTTCCGCGGCGTCACGATCGCGTCGATCTGTGTCCACGCGGCCGCCGCAGCCGCAATCGCGTGGATGATGATCTCCGGTGCGGGGAAGCCCGTCTGGAACGGGAACGTCGAGGTCGCGATCGAGGATGCGCCGAAGCTCCACGACCCGCCCCAGATCAACCCCGTCCCCATCGATGGCGGCGGGCCGACGCCCCCGCGCTTCGAGCCCGATCGCACCGCGCTGCTGCCCTTCGACGCGGCCTCCGACGAGGGCGTCCCGCTCCCGCGTCACATGACGCCGGACATCTATCGCACGGAGGCGAACGCGCTGCGCTTCCCGACGCGGGCGATCATGGTCCGGCTCAGCTACCTGATGGATCACGAGGAGCGGAACGAGCGTCTGCGCCGCCGCATCGACGACGCGGGACTCGTCCAGCGTGCCGACGCCTCGGTGCAGCGTGCGCTCGGCTGGCTGGCCACGCGCCGCGCTGACGACGGCACCTGGGGCCCCGTGCCCGAGGCCGACGGTGAGGACGTGCGTCATGGCGTGACGGCTGCCTGTGTGCTCGCCTTCGTGCAGGACGGACGTTCGGCTCGCATCGGCGACGACGCGGCTCTTCTCGGCCCGGCCATCGACGTGCTCGAGCGTCGACTCGAGAACGGCCCCGCCGAGGCGGACCGCAAGCCCATCTACTCCCACGCGTTGGCGCTGCGCGCGCTCACGTGGCAGTGGGCGCTCGACTTCCGGCACATGACGAAGGACGAGCGCAGCGAACGCCTCACGCTGCTGCGCGATGCGGGAACCCAGCTCACCGAGTGGCAGGCCGCTGACGGTGGCTTCGGCTATCGCACCGGCGACGAGCGCCTCGATGCGTCGTGCACGCTGTTCGCCGCGACGACGCTGGCGGACCTCCGCGTCGCGGGTGTGCTCCGCTCGGATGGCGCGCTGCGCAAGGCGGGACGCTTCCTCGCGAAGCGCCGTGACGACGCCGGGCTCCAGGGCTACCAGAAGGCCGACGATCGCGCGGACGACCTCGCGCTGACCGCCACGCTGCTCGCGTACGCACGAGAGCTCGGCGTGTCCCGTCCGTCGGCCGACACGCTCGACGCCGTCGAGCGCCGCATCGCCGCCGCCGGTCCCGCCGACGCCCTGCTCGCCTGGTCCGGCCTGCGTGCCCTGGCCCGCCACGGCCGCGACGTCGCGCCCTCCCTCGACCGCGTGCTCACCGCGCAGCGCAAGGACGGCGCCTGGCCCGCTGCCTCCGACCGCCACTGCCGCCTCGGCGGCGACGACCTGACGACCGCCTTCGGCGTCCTCTCCGTAACGCGCGTCTACCTGCCGTAGCGCGCGGTGCGGGTCGGAGGCGAGTACATCAGTCTCCGGCGTCCCCGGCCCCACAGGAAGCCTCTGTCAGACTCGGCACGAATGCCGGACGCGCCGCGCCATCAGCAATCGCCTCCCTTGCGGCCTCTTCCGACGAGAAACAGTCAGAGCCTCGCATGAACAGGAGGACCAGGTGGCGTCGACCGTCCTCGAACATGCCGTCGAACGAGTCGTACGGCTTCTGCGATGCCAGCACTCCCCAGCGGCGCGATCGATCTACGCACACTCGCTCAACGTCGAGAGACAGCGCCAGCGTCGGGTCCGTCGTGCGACGGGCGACAATCACGAAGACGAGTTCCCCGTCGCCGGGTTTTCGCGGCGGCCGAAAGCGAGCGAACAACTCCCGCGCGAGGCGGAACAACTCGGGCATCGATCTCCTCACGTCCCAGGACTCGCGCGAGAACGGCGGCGCCCCTCCCGCTACGAAGTCTCCACGTACTCGCAGACGACCCCGGGGGCCGGGACGTCGTCGCCGCTCGCAAGGAGCGCGTCGACGTGCATCTGGACGGCTCCCGCGAGCAGGGCGCGGACCTCTTCGATCGTGGTGCCCGCCGCGACGCACCCCGGCAGGTCGGGAACGTATCCGGAGAAGCCGTCTCCGGCCGGTTCGATGATGACTCCGTATCGCACGCTACACCTCCTCGATCCGCGCCTGGCGGAGGATGCTCTTCAGTGTACCCGGGGCAAGGTCGCGTGACGGGTGGCCGGCAACCGTGACCGTGCCCGGCTGGGTGGGGTGCTGCAACTGACGGTGACTCCCGCGCGTCCGCACGATACGCCAACCTCGACGTCGCAGCAGGCGCAGGATCTCGCGAATCGTCATCGGGCGCTCCATGCCCTCTGCGGCGATGCTCCCTCCCGTTAGAGGACTCCTCAGCGGGGCCGGGGGTTACATGACGAACCCGGGATTCAGAGATCCGCAGAGGGCCTCACCCGTCTCGGAGTTCGTCGGTAGTCCGCGCTGCGCCACGCCTGCGCGCGATCTCCAGCGGCTCGGCGCTGGTGAGGCGACACCCGTCGCACGTCGACGTGGCCGGCTATCCGAACAGCCCGCTCAGCGCCTTCGCGCGGTAGTCGGGGAAGAAGTCGCGCGGCACATCGAGGCGCAGGTGATCGCGTAGCACGGCTGCGAAGACGTCGCGGAAGTCCGTGGAGACCTGCAGGTCGCGGCCCTGGTACATCGACTTCTCGTCCAGCCCGTCCCATTTGCCGTGGATCTTGCCGCCGGCGACCGACCCGCCGAGCAGCAGCATGAACCCGCCGTGCCCGTGATCGGTGCCGAAGTTCCCGTTCTCGCGGCAGGTGCGGCCGAACTCGCTCATCGTCACGATCAGGGTGTCGTCGAGCGCGGGACCGAGGTCCGCCGCGAAGGCCGCCACGGCGCCGGCCAGCCCGTCGAGCAGGCGAGGCATCGCGCCGTCCGTCGCGCCCTGGGCCGCGTGCGTGTCCCAGCCGCCGATGTCGAGTGCGGCGAGTTCCAGCCCCTCGCCCGAGCGGATCACCTTCGCGATCGTCTGGAGCCTCGCGCCGAGTGCCGTCGCTGGATATGCGGGCGGCTCGCGCCGCTCCGGCTGGCTGACGATCTCGCGGAAGCGCCGCAACGTCGCCACGGTGTTGCGCCCGGTCTGCACGACCTCGTCCTTCTCTTCCTCGCGCCGCCGCATCTCGGCCTCGAGCGACTTCTGCTCGCCCTCGTCCTCGTAAAGCGGCTCGAACAGGTCGAGAACGTCGTCGTCGTCGAGCACTCTCTTGCCGGGGACTGCGAGGACCGGGTAGCGCCCGCGAAGCGCGCGCGGCAGGAGTCCCTGCATCGCGATCGCGCGCAGCCACGACTCCGGCTTGGCGCCGCGCTCCGTCGCGATCTTGCGGGTCAGGTGTAGGTAACGGTTGAGCCAGCCGTCGCGGATCGTGCGCACGCCGGGCGCGGCGTACTCCATGAAGTCCTGCGCATCGAAGTGGCTGCGGGTGGCGTGCGGGGAACCCGTGTTCAGCACGGCGGCGAGTCGACCCGAGTCCCAGAACGGCTTCAGCGGCGCGAGTGCCGGGTGCAGCCCGAACGTCTTGTCGAGCGGCACGACTCCGGGACCGTCGGCCGTCGCCTCGGGCGGAATCGCAAGCGTCGGCCGCAGCGCGTAGTACCGCTCATCGCCGTAGGGGACCACGGCGTTGAGCGGGTCGGCGCCACCACGCAGGAAGATGACGACGACGGTGCGGATGGCATCGTCTCCGGCGAACGCGCGGCGAAGCAGCCCGGCCTGCCACGGCAGTGCAGCGGACACGAGGCCCGCTCCGGCGGCCCCCAGGATCTGTCGGCGTCGCAGCATCTCGTGCCTCCTCCGCGTCTCGGCTACTGCTTCTGGAACTCGGGCGATCCGAGAATCGATCCGACGATGTACGGCGCGAGTTCCTGGACCTTCGGCTTGGGCTTCTTCGCGAGGTACGCGCCGACCATCCTGTCCAGCACGCGCGAGGTGCGCGGCTCCGGTGCGTCCGGCAGGAGACGGAACAGGAGCTGGTCCTTCCAGAGCTCCGGGGTCTCCTCGCTCAGGCCGGCGTAGAGCTCGCGGGGCAACGTCACCCCCGGCACGCGGCCGCGTGACAGGTCCATCGCGAACTTCCAGCGAACCGCCATCGCGCCGGCGTCGCGCCACGCCTCGGCCTGGTCGTAGTAGCCGGTCGGGTCCTTACACGCGTAGAGCGCCTCGTTCATCGACGTGAGAGCGCGCTGAATGCCACGGGTGTGCTTGACGTCGGCGCCCGTGACGCGCAGCGCGCTGACCGCGAACTCGAACGGTCGCTTGAACTTCGCCTTGTAGTGGCGACGCTCGAAGAACTCGGGATCGCGCACGATCGCGCGGTACACGGTCGGCAGATCGCCGTCGCTCTTCTCGAACACCTTCGCGATGCGCGCGACGAGCTCGTCGGACGGATCGTCCGTCACGAGGTGCTTGCAGAGCTTCCACGCGAGGAACCGCGCCGTGCCGGGATGCGCCTCGAGGAGGGCCAGCACGCGCTCGCCCTCGGCATGTGGGTCCTTCTGGTTCTCCTTGATGGACGAGCGCAGGAGCCGCTTGTCGCCGTTGCTGTGAATCTCCGGCCGGAATCGGAACGTGAGCGGCTTCGTGCGGTCGTTCTCGACCGTCCATCCAGTCAGCGCGCGCGCCACGTGCTCGACATCGCGCTGCGTGTAGTAGTTGTCCACCCCAAGCGTGTGCAGTTCGAGCAACTCGCGCGCATAGTTCTCGTTCAACCCGCGCTGCGCCGCGATGTCACTCGCCTCCTCGCCGAGTTCCTTCGAGTCGGTCCGCGCGCGTGTGCGCATCTCGATCTTCTTGAGCTCCGCCTTGGTCGGCGCGCGGCGCGAGACGACGTTGTCGAGATAGACCAGCATCGCCGGATGGTGCGCGCTCGCGCTCAGCATCTCACCGAACGTGCCGAACACGCCGCGGCGGATCACCTCCCGCTCGTACTCGGTGGCGAAATAGCGGACCCGCCCCTTGTCCACCGAGACGCAGAAGTGGTTGCGGAAGATGTCGGCCGCGACCTGACGGACCTGATTGCGGTCCTCGATGGCGAGGAGCAGCACGCTCTCGAGCAGCTCGGCGCGCGGCACGTTGCGGAGGCGCTGGCGCTCGCGGCGCTCCTTCTGCGTCTCGTCCGGCTGCGGGCGCTTCGCGTAGCGATCGACGACCTCGCGATTCGTGAGCCAGATCGACTCGAGCTGACGCAGCCGCGAGGTGAGGTCTGTGTCGCCGCCGGCGCGTCCCTCGATCTGATCGTCGAGCCACTTCGTGATGCCCTTCCGGCGCACCTCGTTGACGAGCTCCGGCGTGGGGCCGAGCGAGAACCGGTTGAGGACGTGCGCGATCCGCTCGGACTCGGAGAGCGGCCGCGGCGCGGTCTCCTGGGCGAAGACCGTGACGGCGGCGCAGGTGGCCATCGAGGCCACGGCGAGGCCGCGCAGAAGGGGTTGGCGGTGGGGCAGCACGATGGACCTCCGCTGGCAGTCTGCCGATCGTGAGCCGCACCGGGCGCGGATCGGCAGAGGTGCTAGGATCTAACCAGCACCGCGGAGTGTTGTTTCGCTGGAATCGTCCCCGACATGGAGTTTTCGCGCGAAGGAGCCGAGCCATCCACCCACGTCGCCCGCCCGAAGGAGGCATCGACGCAGTCGCTGCGGTTGCGCCCGACCCGGCCGAACTCTCTCGCGGTGCGACGGCTGTGTGGCGCGTTGCCCAGGTCACCGTCGCGTTCGCCGGAGTGTGGATCGTCGTTGCGCTATTGGTCTGGCCGGAAATCGGGATCCACGCGTTCTGGAACGTCCTGATCCCGGTCGCCCCCGCTCTGCTGGTCCTCGCCCCCGGACTCTGGCGGAACATCTGTCCGCTGGGGTCGGTGGCGATGCTGCCACGCCACGCCGGTTGGTCGCGTGAGCGCAGCGTCGACCTCGCGTGGCAAGGGCGGCTCGCGTTCCTGGGCGTCGTCCTGCTCCTCGCGATCGTGCCGCTGCGCCACGTCGTCCTCGACACGAACGGCCCCGCCACCGCCCTGGTCCTCGTCGCGTTGGCGCTCGTCGCCTTCGGAATGGGGCTCGTGTTCCGCCGCAAGAGCGGCTGGTGCTCCGGTCCGTGCCCCGTGCATCCGGTCGAGAAGCTCTACGGACAGCGGCCGCTTGTCTCGCCCCCGAACGCGCACTGCGGAACCTGCACGAGCTGCGTGAGCACGTGCCCGGAGTCGATCGCCGGGGTGCACCCGCTGCGCGGCAACCGGTCGGAGCTCGGGCGTACCGCCGGCGTGCTGCTCGTCGGTGGCTTCCCCGGCTTCATCTGGGGCTGGTTCCAGGTCCGCGACTACGCGGGCGACGGTTGGGAGCACCTGGGCGTCGCGTACGGGTGGCCGCTCGCGGCCATGCTCGTGACGCTCGCCGTGTTCATCGTGCTGCGCCGCGTGCTCCCCCCGCGGACCCGCGGCGTGCTCGTGCGTGCATTCGCCGCCGCCGCGGTGGCTTGCTACTACTGGTTCCGCCTTCCGGCGCTCGTGGGGTTCGGGCCGTTTCCCGGCGACGGGATGCTCGTCGATCTCACCGCGAGCCTCGCGCCATGGTTCCCGATCGCACTGCAGGCCTCGACGACGGTGCTGTTCGTCTACCTGCTCGTGCTGCGTTCGGCGGCGCGCCGCGCGTGGACCGTGCGACCGCTGATCCTCGGGTGAATACCGAGTCATACCGTCCCAGGGTCACTCCGCCGGGTTCGGGCGCTCGCCACGCGCACCACCGCCCGAGCGCCGCGCGTCTGAGCCGAGACGGAGCGGTGAGTCCGGCGGATTGACCCTGGGACGGTATGGAGGGAGTCGCGCGAGGGTCGTTCGCGGTGCGCCAGTGGACCCGCCAAGCGCGAGCCACGTCGGCGGGCGGGGCGGACCAGGGGGTGCTCCCCTTCGGCGCCGTTGACGAAGTGGAGCCCCATGGAACCGAGGGGGCGGTCAGCGATCCGACGCTCGCCCGGGGCGCTGCGGTTGCGCGTCAGCGCAGGCGCCGTGACGCGGGCCATGGAGGCCACGCAAGGCTGCGACCGAGAGCGCCGGTCTCGGATGCGAGCCGACGCAGCCGCGGAGCCGACCAGAAACACCCCGAGGCGCGGCGATTGCCGCCTCTCGCGAGCCGCCTGCACCCACCCGGCGCCAGCAATCGCCGTGACGCGGCACGCGCCTTGCTTCTGTCCCTCCGTTCCCAGGAGGCATCGACGATGGAAACCAGGCTGGTCGCGATCATCAAAGGGCGCTACTTCTACGAGGTTCTCAAGGACGCTCGCTCGGTGTTCACCGGCAGCCTGGCCGAGTGCCGGCGCTACGCCAAGCTCCACGTCGAGAAGGAGCTGAAGGCGCGCCGCAACCGCCGTCGCCGCACCAAGCCGGCCGCCAAGGTCTATCGAACCTGGGCTCGCACGGCCGCTGCCAGCGGCTACTAGGCCACTCACTCAGCCATCCCAGCCTCCGGTCCGCCCGGCCGGTGGTCAAGAGGGGCGTCTCCCGCACGGAGACGCCCCTCTTTCGTCGTTTCGGGCCGCCCGATCGAGCGGCTGCGTGCGCAGTAGCCGGAGCAGCGCTGGAAACGCGCGCTCTCGCACGACCCTTGACGGGGCGTAAACAGCGGTTATCACCCGGTGCCGTGCGTGACGACCGAGTGACGCCGATCCTTCACGGTGCCGCCGTGCGAAGCCTCGCCCTTTCCTCCGTGTTCGCCCTGCTCCTGCTCGGAGCGTGCGCGTCCGAGGATTCGATCGCCCCAGACCCTGGGACCTCCAAGGTCGCCAACCTCGATCCGGCGGTGTTCGAGGCCGGCCGCCCGGCGCCCGTCCCAGCCGCACGCGATGTCCCCGTCTCACGCGATATTCCGGTGACGCACCTCGGTCGAACCGTGCTCCCCGATGCGGAACTCGTGATCTTGGCGCGCACCGAGAGGCTGACCCCAGCTCAGGCGGGGATCGAGATCGCTCGCGTGGAGCCGCTCCGCACGCTTCACGGCGCCGCACCGACCGACGAGAGCACGCTGACGGTGATCTGCGGCGAACCCGGAATCCTGCCCGGGCCCGGCGGACAGGCCCTGCTGATCCTGCGGCGCCGCCCGCGCTCCCCGAACCACGAGACCGTGCAGGTCGTGCCGGTCAGTGGCAAAGGTGGGGCGGAGCGCCTCGAGGCGTTCGAACTGTACCTCGACGTGGAAGGGCTCCCGGACGAGGCCGAACGAGTCGAGCGACTCCTCGACTATCTGCGCGACGCGCTGCGCGACCCGCGCCGGTGGACGCGTGCGAACGCTGCACTCGAGTACGCGTCGCTGGCCGCCGCACGTCCCGACGATCTCGGCGGTGCGGATATCGCGCCGCTCCGGTCCGCCATCCTCTCGGCGCGCAATCCGGGCACGCGGAATGCGCTCCAGCGCGCCCTAGCGGTCGCCGAACGGGACACCGGCGCACGTCCCACGACCGCCCGAGGGCCGTCGAGGGACCCCGCCCGCGCCGACACTGCCGCGCTGGCTGCCGCGGTGGAAGAGTTCGATGCCACGGAGGACGCTGCGAAGCGTCGCGACCTCGTGCTGGACGCCGCCGTGGATCTCGGACGACGCTCGACGCCGCTATTGCGACGCGCGCTCGCGGACCCCGACGCCCGAGTGCGCGAGGCGGGCATTGCCGCTGCGGCCGAGGTCGGCGCTCGGTCTCTCACCGAGCCCATCCTGGGGATGCTGACCGGCGACGATCCGCTGCCGCTCCGCCGGTCGGCCGTACGCGCCCTCGGCTACCTGGCCGCTCCCTCAGCCGTTCCCACGCTGTCGCTCATGGCGCGTGGCGGTGGGGCGCTCGAGAAGGACGCGACCTTCGCTCTCGCCCGTGTTCGTGACGAACCAGCGCTGCTGGCGCTCGAAGGCCTGCGCGACGCCGCGACCGACGCCGAGCGGCGCAGACTCATCGCGTTCCTGCTCTCCGATGCATTCGTCGAGCAGGAGCGGGGACTGGGGCGCATGCGGAGCGACGACCCACGGTCCAGCCGATAGATCGGCCCCCTCGTTCGCGAGGGCGGCGCGATGTCGGTGGCGGGCTAGACTCGCCCGCCGTTCGGGCTTCCGCCCGGCGTTGAGTCACTCGTCTGGTGGAGTACGTCTCATGTCGCGCAACGCCTTCCTGCTGGTCGTCTTGCTCCTGGCCGCCACCGGGGCGCGAGCTCAGGATGCGCCGCCAGATGCCGCTCAGCCGAGCGGTGGCGAGTCAGTCGAGACCGCGCGCGTTCTTCGCCTGTCCATTGCCGACGTCGGCCGACTGGCGCTCCGGAACAGTCCGGCGTTCAAGGTGCTCCTCCTCGATCCGTCGATCGCGCGAACGTTCGAGGACGAGGCCCGGGCCGAGTTCGATCCCCTGCTCGCGGCCTCGGCCTCCGGCGGCACACGCCAGTCGGAAGTGTTCTTCAATCCGAGCGCATTCGGCCCCGGTGGGGGAGGCGGGTCGGGCCTCCTGCAGGAGGACACCCTCGGCGGCTCGGCGACGCTCAGCAGCGTCGAGGAATGGGGCGGCGCCTGGCAGCTCGGCTACACGGTGGAGAGCACCGATCGCAGCGGCGCATCGAGCATCTCGGCCCTGTCGCCGCGCTACGACGGACTCCTCTCGCTCGGCTACACCCATCCGCTGCTGCGCCACTCCGGTCGCGACGTGCGTCTCTCGACCACGCGGCAGGCCGAGCGGCTGACCGAGGACTCCGAACTGCGTCTCGCACGCTCGGCCGAAGAGACCGTCGCCGCCGCGGAGTCCCTCTACTGGGACCTCGTCGGTGCCGCAGCCGACCTCGACGTGCGTCGCAAGTCGCGCGAGGTCGCGCAAGAGTTGCTCGACGTCGCCCGTGCGCGGCTCGAGGCGCGGCGCGGGCTGCCCGTCGAGGTCTCGGAGGCCGAAGCCGGCGTCGCCCGGCGCGACGTCGACGTGATCGCGAGCGAGACACTCGTGCAGAACCTGGCCGATCGGCTGCGCGAACTGATCATGCCATTCGATGCCGAGAGTCCCGACCTGGACCTCGAGCTGGCGCCGACCGATGCAGCGGCCGCGACACCAGGCGATCTTCCGGCCAAGCCCACCCGGTCCGACTTCGAGCAGATCTTCGGTCAGCGGGGAGACGTCAGGGCCGTCGATGCACGGCTCGCCGCCGCCCGGCTCGCCGAGCTTCGAACGCGCAACGCTGCGCTCTACGAGCTGAACGCGTTCGCGGACGGTGGGTTGATCGGCCTTGGCTCTGGTTTCTCCGGATCGTCGACGCGCGTGGGCGACCGGGACACGTACGTCTGGGAGGCCGGCCTCGAGCTCGCCATCCCGATCGGAAATCGCGCCCAAGAGGCGCGACTCTCGCGCGCCGAACGGACGACACAGCGCGCGCAGCGCGAGCGGGCAGCCATTCGCAACACCGCGATGCGCGAAGTGCGAGAAGCCGCTCGCAACGTCCGGTCGGCGGCCGAGCGGATCGCCGCTGCCCGGCGGGCGCGCGTCGCGGCCGAGGAGCAGCTCTCTGCCGAGAAGTCGCGTCTCGAGAATGGCCGCTCGACTCCGTTCGAGGTGCTGCAGGTGGAAGAGGACCTCTCCGAGTTCGAGGCGCAGGAGATCGCCGCGAGCGTCGACTACGAGAAGGCGCGCGTCGACCTTGAGCTCGCGTCGGGGACGCTGCTCGCGTCGCGAGAGCTCGAGGGATTGGCGCTCGGCGAGTGAAGCCCAAGCAGCTCCTCGTCGTTGCCGCGGTCGCCGGGCTCCTCGTCGTGCTCGTCTGGATCGTCGGCCAAGGCCTGAAAGGGCTGAACGTCTCCACTGCACCCCCGCAGCCGATCCTGAAGGAGACGGCCACCGACGAGCCGTTCCCGGAGGTCTACCCGCGTCCCGACCTCGACCAGCGTCGCGCGTACTGGATGCGGCTCCTGCTCTCGGGGGACATCGAGGACGCGCACTGGGCGCGCGTGCAGTTCCTTCGCGACGGTGACGACGGGCGCTCCGCCGTCATCGCGGCAGCGGAGCGAAGCCTGCGCTCGAACACAGCACTGCTCCAGCACGCACTGATCTTCCTGCGCGACGACGCCCGTCCCGATTGTCTCCCCCTCGCACGAGCCGCGCTCTCGAGCCGCGACTTCCATGCGGCGGCTCGCGCGGCCGAACTCCTGGGCGAGCTCGGCTCGGCAGCGGATGCAGCCAGCGACGACCTTGGTGTCGCCGCCGTCGAGCGAGAGGACACCGTCGCGCAGGCCGCCACCGTCGCGCTCGCCAAGATCGCCACCCCGGCGGCACGCACGGCTGCCATGAACGCGGCCCTGAAGATGGACATCCGGAGTCGCGGGCATGCCCTTGCTGCACTCGGCCAGATCGGGGGCGAAGAGTCGCGGACGTTCCTGAACGTGCGGTTCGAGGCGGAGACGGACCCGCTGCCGCGCCTCGGCGCCGCCGAGGGCCTCCTTCGCATGGATGACCGCACCCCGGTGAGTTGGCTCCTCGAGGAGGCCGCACGCCGCGACGCCGGTGCGTTCGTCTCGGCGACCGCGTTGCGGCTCCTCGCGAAGTCCGCGATCCCGGAGGCGCTGCCTCGCCTAGTCCAGCGCGTGCGAGATCGCTTCGAGGACGACACCGTCCGAGCCGGCGCCGTCGAGCTCCTGCGTGCGTACCCGCTGGTGGACGTCGAGCCGGCGCTTCGCGATGCCGCCGCGTCGGACTCTCCTCGCGACACGCGCCTGGTCGCGCTGCAGATCCTCGTCGAGAAGGACGCACTCGGTGCGATGGCCGGGGTGGTGAGACTGCTCGGCGCCGCCGGCGACTCGGGCCGCAAGGACCGGATGGTCGGGGCGCTCGTACTCGGACGCCTTCGCCGGCCCGACACCGCGCCGGCACTGATTCGCGCCCTCGCCGCCGAGCGTCCGGCCGACGAGGAGATGGTCTCGTTCCTGGTGCGCGCGCTGATCCTCTCCGGAGCTCCCGAGGGCGCCGAGCCCGTCGCCCGCACGTTCGCCCGCGATACGACGCCGTACGGCCTGGGCGGTGTGACGTTCAACGCCGCGCCGGCGCTACGCGAGATGAACGACACGTTCCGAGCCAGCCTCTGCGGTGCCCTGCGCCGCGCGCTGACCGGTGACTTCGGAGAACCGAAACTCGCCGGGCTCATCGGGTTGATCGGCGTCGTTCCTGCCGCCTGTGGACGCGAGGGAGCGCCGATCGTCGAGGGCTACCTCCTGCACGAAGACCGAGAGGTCCGCGATGCGGCGCTCGATGCGCTGCCGATCATCGCCCGGCCAGAGAGTCACGTCGCCCTGCGTCGGGCGTGGGCGCGGGATCAGGACGCCGGAGGCCGGGTGATCCTGCGCGACGTGATCGAGAAGGCCCAATTCAGCGCCGAGTAGCGGCTAGCCCGCTGCCGGAGTTTCGGCCTCGACGGGCCACGCCGGTTGGCGCGACCGCCTGCTAGCTATGGGCCGACCGGGTGGCGAGCGGCGGTGGATCGCAGCAGCACGTTCCGGCCTCTGGAGGCACGGCGGGTCGACTCGGGCGCGAAACGGCTGCTCACGCCCGCGCGGCCGCCGATTGCAGCAGATTGTGCGCCGTGCAGAGCATGGTCCACGCTGGCGACGCTCTGGCACCCGGCGGGCGGTCTAACTAGCAGCCTGTCGCGCTGGCGGTCTCGCACCCGGCGACGCCGCAACTTCGACAGGCTGCTAGCTCGAGAAACCCTGTTGGCTCCAGCCGACGCGATGTTCACGTGGTTGAACACGCACCGTCTCCGGACTGTCTCCGCACCGGGCTCCAGGCTCGGATTGGAGCCCAGATCACACCATGCGGGGCTTTGGCAGGAACTTTGCGTCCTTTTCGGCGTGACGCCCTTGGGGGTCGCAAACGAGGAACGTCCCGGCCATGATTGCAGAAGGACCAACGATGACCGCCTCTCTCGAAGCTCCAGAGATCCAGGACCTCGGCGTCGAACGCCGCAGCGACGAACGTCGCGTCGCTCCCACCCCGATGCTCTCGCGCTTCTCGCTCCTAGGCGGCCGTCGCCAAGGCGATCGCCGTCACGGCAACGCCAACCAGTACGTCGACCGCTACGAGGTCTGGGTCGCAGCCGCGATGGTCACCATCGGTGCGCTGTGCGCCCTCGATGCGGTCTTCACGCTGCTGTACCTGCAGAAGGGCGGCACCGAGGCGAACCCGATCATGGCCGCCGTCATCGACTGGGGCCCGCGCCCGTTCCTGGTTCTCAAGTGCCTCGTGACCAACCTCGGGCTGCTGATCCTGTGCATGCACAAGAACTTCCGCTACGTGAAGCCGGTCATCGGAGGCCTGCTCGGCATCTACATCGCGCTCTTCGGCTACCACCTCTGGCTCGCGGCCATGGTCAGGTAGCCCACTCCACCCGAGTCGTTCACGACGACTCACGCGCCTGAGCGGTTCAGACCGCCGATCTCTGTGTCGCACCTGCTCCGAGACGCTCCTGAGTTGACGTCGACTGAGTTCGTCGTCACGGAGCGCGCGATCGTCGTGAACGACCCGGGTGAACTCTCTCTCGAACGGAGACGGCCCTGCGTGCATCGCACGCGGGGCCGTTCTTCATTCTGGCTGCTGGCTTCACGCCAGCTTCAGGCTGGTTTCTGCCTAGGCTGGTTTCTGCTCGGGGGGCGGCGGCGGCCGGACGATGTAGCGCAAGAGCATCGCGCCGAACAGGATCACCGGGATGCCGAACGCCTGGCTGAACGAGAGACCCGTCCCCATCACGTCGACGCCACGGTCGATGTCACCGCGCCAGAGCTCCGTCACGGCGCGCCCGACGGGATAGATCATCAGGTAGGCCGCCGTGATGATGCCGGGCTTGCTGGCGGCGAGCTTCAGGCGCGACACAACGACGAGTGCCAGGAACACGAACAGGTTCGCGATCGACATGTAGATCTGGACAGGATGCAGCCAGAACGGGGCTCGGAAGCTCTCGGGGGCCAAGGGCGTCTCGGAGAACTGATAGCGCCAACCGGCGTCCACGCCGGGGAACTGGACGGCGTACCAGGGCGCATGCTCGCCGGCCACGATCGCGCTGCCGTCCTCCGCGAGGAACTTCAGGCCGAAGTCGTCGCCGGCGCAGAAGCAGCCCCAGCGTCCGACGCAGAGCGCCAAGGCGAGTCCGAGAACGCACGCGTCGGTGATCTCGAGCACGGGCATTTTGCGCTTGCCGAGCCACCAGAACGCGAACAGCGCGGCAGCCGCGAAGCCGCCGTACCAGACGAGCCCGCCTTCCCAGATCGCGAACACGCGGAAGAACTTCCCGCGGAACTGCTCGAACTCCTGAACCACGTGCATGATTCGCGCCCCGGCGATGCCGACGGCGAGCAGGTAGAAGCAGAAGTCGAACGACTCCTGGCGCTGCATCAGGTTGCGCTTGGCGAGGCGGCGCGAGACCACCCACCAGCCGGCCAGGAAGCCCAGGATCACCAGCACGCCAAACATCCGCACGGGGAAGTACGTGTCGGCGTCGCCCCACGGCAGCGGGATACGGAAGAGGACTGGGAACATCTGGCTCCTCGGGGAGAGGGAAGCGCGAAGCAGCCGCAGAGGTTACCCGCACGCTCACGTGCGGGACATCGTGTGCGCTGCGGCCCCGTGGAGTATCTTCCGCGGAATCACGCAGCCCGCCGCTTCGGAGAGCGTTCCGGACGGTGCGACGGGCCGCTTTCGGAGGACCTGCTCCCATGGCCGATCTCGCCCACGACGACCTGAAGGCGCCGCTCGACACGTTCATCTCGCGTCACATCGGACCAGGGCCCGACGACATCCCGAAGATGCTCGCGACGCTCGGGTACACGTCCCTCGACGAGCTGATCGATGCCACGGTCCCGGCGGGCATTCGCGTGGAGAAACCGCTCGATCTCGGCCCCGCGCGTGGTGAGCACGAGCTGATCAACGAGCTGCGGGAGATGGCCCAGCGCAACACGATCATGCGCTCGTACATCGGCATGGGCTACCACGGCACGATCGTGCCGCCCGTGATCCAGCGCAACGTGCTGGAGAACCCAGGCTGGTACACGCAGTACACGCCGTATCAGGCCGAGATCTCGCAGGGCCGCCTCGAGGCGCTCTTCAACTTCCAGACGATGGTCGTCGACCTCACGGGCCTGCCCGTCGCGAACTCGTCGCTGCTCGACGAAGCGACCGCCGCCGCCGAGGCGATGGCCATCTGCCTGTCGGCGTTCCGTAACAAGCGACGCGCCTTCTTTGTCGCACGCCACTGCCATCCGCAGACCATCGCGGTCGTACGCACGCGCGCTGCCGCTCTGGGAGTCGAGGTCGTCGTCGGCGATCCGTTCGACTTCGACTTCGCCTCGCGGGAGTTCGCCGGCGCCCTCGTGCAGTACCCGACGACCCACGGCAGCGTGCTCGACTTCGAGCATGTGGCCGAGAAGGTCCACTCCACGCGTGCGTTGTTCGTCGTCGCGGCGGACATCCTCTCGCTCACGCTCCTGCGCCCGCCCGGTGAGTTCGGCGCCGACATCTGCGTCGGCAGCACGCAGCGCTTTGGCGTTCCGATGGGCTACGGCGGTCCGCACGCCGCGTTCCTGACCTGCACCGACAAGCACAAGCGCTCGATGCCGGGTCGCATCATCGGTCTGTCGAAGGACGTGCACGGCAACCCGGCGTTGCGCCTCGCACTCCAGACGCGCGAGCAGCACATCCGCCGCGAGAAGGCCACGAGCAACATCTGCACCGCGCAGGTCCTGCTCGCGGTCATGGCCAGCATGTACGCCGTCTACCACGGGCCGCAGCGCCTGAAGCGCATCGCCGAGCGCGTGCACCTGAAGACGCGCGTGCTCGCCGAGGGTCTGCGCCGACTCGGTTGTCAGTTGCCCGACGCTCCGTACTTCGACACGCTGCACGTCTCGCTCGGCAATCGCGACGCCGAGGAGGTCCTGCTGGCCGCGCGCACGGAGGGCATCAACCTACGTCGCATCGACCTGCACAGCGTCGGCGTCACTCTGGACGAGACGGTCGGTCGCGCGGACCTCGACGACCTGCTCGCGATCTTCACGCCGGAGGGTGCGACCACACCGACGGTGGACGAACTGCTGACCGCCGCTCAGGGTGGGTTCTCCGCGCCGTTCGCACGGACGAGCGAGTACCTGACGCACCCCGTATTCCACGACCACCACAGCGAGACGTCGATGCTGCGCTACCTCGCGCGCCTCCAGTCCCGCGACCTCTCGCTCGTCCAGTCGATGATCTCCCTCGGCTCCTGCACGATGAAGCTGAACGGCACGAGCGAGATGCTCCCGGTCACCTGGCCGGAGTTCGGGGCGCTGCACCCGTTCTGCCCGCCGGACCAGGCCGCCGGCTACTTGGAGATGTTCCGCGAGCTCGAGAACCAGCTCGCGGAGATCACCGGCTTCGCTGCCGTCTCGCTCCAGCCGAACGCCGGCTCGCAGGGTGAGTACGCCGGGCTGCTCGTGATCCGGCACTACCACCAGGACCGCGGACAGGGGCACCGCAACGTCTGCATCATCCCGACGTCCGCGCACGGAACGAACCCTGCGAGCGCGGTCATGGCCGGCATGCGGGTCGTGCTGGTCCGCTGCGACGATCGCGGCGACATCGATGTGGCCGACCTCCGCGCGAAGTCCGAGGAGCACGCGGATAACCTCGCCGCGCTGATGATCACGTACCCGTCCACGCACGGTGTGTTCGAGGAGACCATCGTCGAGATCTGCGACGTGATCCACGAGCACGGTGGCCAGGTCTACATGGACGGCGCGAACATGAACGCCTCGGTGGGTCTCTGCCGCCCGGGCGACTTCGGCGCCGACGTCTGCCACCTGAACCTGCACAAGACGTTCTGCATCCCGCACGGCGGTGGGGGACCCGGCATGGGGCCGATCTGCTGTGGCGAGCACCTCGCGCCGTACCTGCCCGGGCACCCGGTCGTCGCGACCGGCGGCGAGCGTGGCATCGGTGCGCTCGCCGCCGCCCCGTGGGGCAGCCCGAGCATCCTGCCGATCCCCTACGTCTACATCCTGCTCATGGGCGCACAGGGCCTGACCGACGCGTCGAGAGTGGCGATCCTCAGCGCCAACTACATGGCGCAGCGACTCGAGGAGCACTACGACGTGCTGTTCCGCGGTCGCAACGGCCGCAGCGCCCACGAGTTCATCCTCGACTTCCGCGGCTTCCAGGACTCCGCCGACATCTCCGTGGAAGACGTCGCGAAGCGCCTGATGGACTACGGCTTCCACGCACCGACGATGTCGTGGCCCGTCGCGGGCACGCTGATGATCGAGCCGACCGAGAGCGAGACCCGCGAGGAGCTGGACCGGTTCTGCGACGCCATGATCGCGATCCGTCGTGAGATCCAGGCGATCGAGGACGGGACAGCCGATCGCGCCGACAACCCGCTGCGCAACGCGCCGCACACGGCCGCAACCGTCATGGCCGACGAGTGGCCGCACGCCTACTCGCGCGAGACGGCGGCGTATCCCGCACCGTGGGTCGCGGCACAGAAGTTCTGGCCAGCCGTCGGCCGCGTCGACAACGTCTGGGGCGACCGCAATCTCGTGTGCGCGTGTCCCCCGATCGAGGCGTACGCCGAGGCCTGATCGTCGGACGCCTACTGCTGGCGTCCCTCGATCGCCGCGATCAGGACAGCCGCTCCGAGGATCAGCCGCGGATCGGCGCCGGAGCCCGATGAGCGCGACACCGTCAGGCGATAGATGAACGGGTTGAAGTGCTGGTCGAACTGGGCGTAGTCACCGCCGCCCGACGCCAGCACCGAGAAGCTCTGCGGGATCAGGTTCGAGAGGAACCGGCGGAAGAACGCCATCATCTTCGAGTCCTCGACGACGGAGGCGACGGGATGGTCGTGCGCGTCCAGCAGTTCCCATGAGTCGCGGAAGAGCGATGACCAGCCCTTGCGCCGCGCGGCGCCGACCGGCTCACCGGTCGGCGCGTCGACGATGTCGTAGGCCGCGCTGAAGTCGATGACCGAGCGCGCGTTGATCGAGAGCAGCTCTCGCGACATGCTCACGTCGGAGAACACGCGGATGTCCTCCTTCAGTTTGAACGCCTTCTGCTTCGAGTAGCCGATCACGTTCCCGCTCGGGTCGTAGACGTGGAACGCCGCACCGAACAGCGTGAACACCTTGCGGCGGATCGTGTAGGTCGTGGCCTCGAACAGCATCGCGTTCCCTCCCGGGCCCCGTGGCGGGATGATACTAGCCCAGATCCCGTACCCTCCACGCGGGCGATTGAGGCACCGCGACACGAGGGGGCGCGTCCATGACCACGACCGAAGTACTGACGCTGCTGGAGACGAATCAAGACGCGCGAGGCATGGTCCACTGGGAGCGAGTCGCGGCGAAGGCCGGCGGACTCACCAGTTTCGGCATCGGACTCACGAAGCTGCGGAAGTTGGCGAAGCAGATCGGCAGAGACCCGGCACTCGCTCGCGAGCTCTGGAGCTCCGACGTCTACGATGGGCGCGGCACCGCGGTTGCGGTATTGCCCATACGCTCGGGATGGGGCGTCTGCCGGGAGGTCACGATGCGACTCGCTACTGCTCTGGTTCTGCCCGTTCTCGTCGCCCTGAGTCTGCTGGCCACCGCGGGCGACGGGCCCGTCAGCGCGGGGCCCACGATCATCGGCGACTCGGTCGACGTGTGGAATCGCGCGCAGTGGCCCTATCGCGCGCGCTCGCTCGATCGGATCGACTGGGCGTACCGCGGCGGGAAGAAGCCGGGGATGGCGATCCACGGGCCGGACGGCGTGGTTCGCATCATGGCCGGCGCGGGACACCTGCGCGCCGTGGATCCCGCGACGGCGAAGCACGCGTGGATCGCGAACGCGAACCCGCGCTACTGGAACTACTCGAGTCCCGCGATCGGCTCGGACCTCACGGCCTACTTCGGGAATCACGGCTTCGTCCAGGCAGTCGATGCGTCGGGAAAGCGACTCTGGCGGACCGAGCTCAAGGCGTCGTGGATCCATCGCCCGCCAGCGTTGTCGCCCGACGGCAAGACGCTCTACGTCGTCTCCGACGCAGTGGGCCTCGCCTCGCTCGACGCGGCGACGGGAAGCGTGAACTGGCTGCGCCGCGACTGGAACTCACCCTGGGCGTCGCTCTGCTTCGATCAGGACGGGCGCATCCTCATCGGTACTGGGCACACGGTGACGTGCTTCGACGCGAAGGGCCTGAAGCTCTGGCAGCTGAAGAACGGCATGCGCCAGCTGATGGTGCTGGGAGACCGGCTGCTCGGCGCCACGTCGACCGGCGAGGTGCGCTGCGTCAGCCTACGCACACGCAAGTTTCTGTGGACCAAGCGGCTCGGCAAGGGGCTCACGGGCATGGCGCTCTCCGACGACGGACATCTGCGCGTCACGCACTCCTCTGGACACCTGTCCTGCCTCGACCTCAACGGGCGGGTGCGCTGGCAGTCGCGGCTGGCGGCATCGTCACTCACTCGCCCGGCGACCGCACTCGGGGGCGACACCCTGACCGTCGACGCCGACGGCACGCTCTACCTGGTCGACCGGATGGGGGACGTGAGCGGCTCGATCGCGACCGGCGCGGCACCGCATCGCTGGCGTCCGTCGGTCGGTCCGGATGGCTCCGTCTACATCACGCACGCTGATCAGGTCGTCCGTGTGTCAGGTGCGGAGCGGCCGATCCCGCCGCCGCCGATCGCCACCTCGCTCCTCCTCGTCGCGGATGACTTCGTGGTGGACATCTGGGTCAACGGGAAGCGTGTTCCGACCTCACATCGGTCGATGCTGGAAGACGTCCACGGCGCGATCACCGAGCGCGTCAACGTCGAGCTCCATGAGGGCGACTGGGTCGTGTTCAACGTGGTCGCCAACCGCATGCGTTGGGGCGGAGCGTCGTACTTCGGCGTCAGCGCCGAGG
Organism: Planctomycetota bacterium; assembly: GCA_021776825.1. Taxonomy (GTDB): domain Bacteria; phylum Planctomycetota; class JAJSAM01; order JAJSAM01; family JAJVHW01; genus JAJFFG01. The sequence goes on along the minus strand of JAJFFG010000050.1, from coordinate 311,292 downwards.
CGCCCGACGGCGGCGTCGCGTTCGCATCGACGACGCAGGGCAACTGGTCAGCATGTGATGACACCTCCGACGTGGCCGAGTTCATCGCCGAGCTCGATCCGGGAGCCGACCGCCTGGCCGTTGCACCGACGAAGCCCTGGCACGATGCGGCCGGCATCTGGCGCAAGCACCTCGGCGCCGAGTTCAGCGGCGAGCCGATTTGGGGCACAGCGCCGAACACGTGGATCAAGTGCATCGTCCCGAAGCCGCGCCGCGCGACGACGCTCCCGCCTCGGATCGCCAGGGACGCGCCGGACTACGTCGATCCTCCCGACCACGATCCGGAGCGTCACGGGCCGCCACCGCACGATCCGCCTCCACCGCGGCAACCGTCGGAGCCGTACGATCCGCCTCCGCCGCCGCGGGAGCGCTGAGCGAGACTACCGTTCGGAGTCGCCGCCGAGTCCGTGATCGCGCCAGTCCGGGCATCCCTCACGGATGCGGCGGATCGCCAGAGTCGCGCGTTCGAGTTGCTCGCGTTCGAGCCCGCCGGCCGCGATCGCACTGGCGAAGAGCTCGGCGGCGCGCTGCTCCTCCCCGATCTCCTCATGGCAGGCAGCTCGCTGGAAGTCGGTGAGGTCGGCGCTCTCCAGAGCCGCGCGGTATCCCTCCGGCGGCCCGCCGGCGATGCGGCGCGGCGCTCCGGCTTCGAACAACGCCTTGTGCTCGTGCCCCGCCATCGCCACCGCCCGCCGCCCAAGCGCCACCGCGGACTTGAACTCGGTCGTGACCTCCGCCAGTCGGATGAGTGCTCGCCGTGCCGCTGGACCCCGTCGCAGGTCCACGAGCGCGCGAGCTCGATTGAGCTGCGTCTGCGGGAAGATGGCGTCGCCGATCGCGGCGCACTGGTCGGCATGCCAGAGCGCTTCGCCCGGACGGCCGAGTCGGATGCAGAGGTCGGCGGCGTTCGTGTGCGCGGACAGCACGACGTGACTGCGGGAGTGACTGACGACCTCGATCTCGTGCCAGAGGTCGAGCGACGCGTGTGCCGAGGCAAGAGCCGACTCGAACAGGCGCTGCGCGGCCTCGTCATCTCCGTCCGCCTGCGCTTCGAGTGCAGCGAGACGAGTGTGCACTGCGCGTAGCGCGTGGACCTGCGGACTGCGGCCGTGTCGGGCGGCGACGGCCTGTGCCGCCGCGTCGTCCTTCCAGTCCGCGGTGCGCACCACCGACCCGACGCCACAGGCGAGGACCGCGAGCGCGACGGCGGGCCACGCGCGCGGCGCACGACGGAGGAGCGTCGCCACGAGCAGGGCCAGTCCGAGCAGCGATAGGTAGAGGAACCTCTCTGCGGTGGGGATGCCGAGCTGGAACGGCCAGTTTGCTACCGGGATCAGCGGCACGTAGAAGAGCGCTGCGCACAAGGCGAGGACCGGACGCGTCACACGCCAGCGCCACGCGCCGACGATCAGGGCCACGTGGAGCGCGAGGCAGAGCAGCACCGTCGGGCTCAGCAGCGACGTGGAGACGGGCAGGTACCACTCGTTCGCCGGCGCGACCGGCAGCGCGGCGAAGCCGACGTAGGCAGCGAAGCCGCGGAACATCGTCGCGAACGTGCCCGCAGTCGACCCGCCGAGCACGAACCCGCGCGTGTGCTCGATCGGCCCACTGAGAACGCTCTGCCGGTAGACCAGGTACGCAGCGACGACGACGAGATACGGGACGGCTCGCACTAGAGCGTCCCGCAGTCCCATGCGGTGGCGTTCGTCCGGGCCGAACCGATGCACGGCGACGACGAGCAGCGGTAGCACAACCGCCGTCTCCTTCCAGAGCAACGCGATCAGACCAGCGGCGAGCGCTCCGGCGAGCCAGCTGTCCCGGCCCCGACTGCGCAGTTCCAGCAGCAGCGCCCCGATCGTGAACGCGCCCATGGCGAGATCGCCGCGGCTGGAGACCCACGCCACCGACTCGACCTGCATGGGATGCAGCGCCCAGACGAGCGCTCCCCAGAACGCCGCAGCGGGACCGACGAGTCGGGTGAGCAATCGATGGCCGAGAAGGACCGCAGCGCAGTGCCACGCCAACGAGTGCAGATGGAACGCGATCGGTTCCGGTCCGAACAGCCGCAGGTCGAGGAGGAAACTCGCTGTCCGGAGCGGGCGAACGATGCCGTCGCCGGCGGTCGGATCGGCGGTGTAGGGATCCGAGAAGATGCGAAGCCAGTCCCCGAGCCCCGAAGCGGACTCGAGGAACGCGTTGTTCACGATGAACCGGTAGTCGTCGATGACCCACTGGTTCGTGAAGCACGACGGGAGGTAGATCAGCAGGACCGCCGCCACGAGCCAGACCGCCGCCAGCGGCGGGTTCGGGAGGCGGTCGCGAACTGCGGTCATGCGCGCAATCTAACGCGCCGGGCTCGGAGACCTCGGCAGTGACGCGCTCAGCTCGCTTCGCGGAGAGAACAGGTGGAATCACGAACGCCGCGCGGCGGGTTGCCACGCGGCGTTCGTTCACGCCCGATCAGCGGGGCTAGCCGTTGGCCTTGCAGTGCTTCTTGTAGGCGGCCTCGTCCATCAGCGACTCAAGCTCGTTCGGGTGGCTGATGCGGAACTTCACGAACCAGCCGGCGCCGAAGGGGTCCTTCGAGACCTTGTCGAGATCGTCGCCGACCTCCTCGTTGACCTCGACCACCTCACCGGAGAGCGGCGCGTAGATGTCGGAGACGGCCTTGACCGACTCGACCTCTGCGTACGGTTGGCCCTGCTCGAGCAGGTCCGTCTCGGCCGGCAGGTCCACGAAGACCAGGTCCGACAACGCCTTCACGGCGAAGTCTGAGATGCCGGTCGTGGCGATGTCCTTCTCGATCAGAACCCACTCGTGGCTCTTCGAAAACCTCAGTCCCTCTGGACGCATCAAACTCCTCCGGTGCCGGCGAGCCGGCTACTTCGAGCGCTTGTAGAAGGGCATAGGCACCACGGTGCACCCGTGCCGCTTGCCGCGGATGTCCACCTCGAACGTCGTGCCCACCTCGGCGTGCGAGGGGGGTACGAAGCCCATGGCGATGTTCTTGTCGAGCGTGGGGGCGAACGTGCCCGACGTCACTGCGCCGAGAGTCGTCTCGCCGTCCATCAGAGCGCAACCCTGCCGCGGGACGCGCCGCGTGTCCACTTCGAGACCGACGAGCTTCTTCGAGACGCCGTTCTCGACCTGGTCCGCGAGCACCGACTTGCCGATGTAGTCGCCGCCCTTGAGCGCCACGCCGAAGCGCAGTCCAGCCTCAATGGGGGTGGTCTCGAGGTCGATCTCGTTGCCGTAGAGCGGCATCCCAGCCTCGGTGCGCAGGGTGTCGCGGGCGCCGAGTCCGACCGGGCTGATCCCGAGGTCCTCGCCCTGCGAGAGCAGCAGATCCCACATGCGCTGCGCCTCGCGCAGATCGAAGAAGATCTCGAAGCCGTCCTCGCCAGTGTAGCCGGTGCGGCTCACGAGGCAGTTCAGCCCGAGGATCGTCGTGCGCATCATGCGGTAGTAGCGCAGCTCCGAGACCACGGTGTCGGTGTTGACGACACGCTGCAGCAGCGTCTCCGAGTTCGGGCCCTGGAGCGCCAGCATCGTCTGCGGAACACCCAGGAACGAGTGCCCCTGGTGAGGCTCCTGGGGGCAGGCGGCGTCGATGACCAGGCAGTCGAAGCCCTTCTCGGCGACGATCTTGCGGAAGTGCTCGCGGTCGACGTCGCGGTTGCCCGCGTTGACGACGACGTGCACTCGATCGATGTCCTTGTAGACGAGCACGTCGTCGATCGCCGTGCCGCGCTCGGTCAGGATCAGGCCGTACTTCACGCGACCGTCCGTGAGCGCCGCGACGTTGCAGGACACGCAGTAGTCCAGGGCCTCCACCGCCTGCGGACCGGAGAACTCGAGCCGCCCCATGTGGCCGATGTCGAAGATGCCGACCCGCTGGCGCGTGGTGGCGCACTCCGAGACGATGCCCTCGTACTGGATGGGCATGTCCCAGCCGCCGAAGTCGATCATCCGCGCATCGAGAGAGACGTGCGTCGAGTGAAGAGGGGTGGTCTTGGCCATGATGTCCTTCCGCTTCGGGGATGTCCTTCCGCGTCCGGGCTGTCCTTCCGCTTCGAGCAGGCAGGACGCCGGCGAGCCCGACATTCTCGGCAGGGTGCTGGCCCGGGAAAGGAATGGGCGACGCCGGAGGGTTAGTCCTGCGGAGTGAGCTGGATGCGGAGATCGGAGACGGGCGGCGAGACGTCGACCACCGCGGTCTCTCGATCGTCCCGGTCAAATCCGGGCGCGAACGTGTCGGCCCAGATGCGCGTGCGCCGCGACGGGGTAGCAGCAATCTCGAAGTGACCGTTCTCGTCACAGAAGACGTCCCACCTCCGCTTGCCGACTCCGTACCGGATGAGCGCGTTCACCACCGGACGGCCGCGGCTGTCGACGACGGTGCCGGTGACTGGGGGACCGCGAGCACGGGCGAACCGGCGCACGGTCTGCCGTCTTCGCGCAGCGCGGTGCCGACCACGTGGACGGTCGCCGGACCAGTGCGGATGGCCAGCGTCGACGGTGGCGCGATCTCCGGCAGAGTCGACGGAGGAGCCAGTGTCGGAGGAGTCGTGGCGACGACGCGAACCATCGGCTCCGGGGCCGTGACGCCCGATCGCCACGACGACGATCACCGGGACGGCGAGGACCGCCATCACCGCGAGCAGAGAGGACAGGTGTTCGTTCGCGCGCATCTCGTCGAGCGACCCGGTGTCCAGCATCGCACGGATTGGCTGGGACGTCGACGCGGTGGGGGAGCGAACGGTCTACTCGAGCGGGGTCTACTCGAGCAGGGTGACCGGGACGCTCAGCGTGGTCTCGCCCGTGTCGTCGATGGTCACCCCCGCGAAGAGCACCGGCTCGTCGTCGTCGACCGTGACCTCGACGTCGAACGTCCCGGCGCGGCTGATCCGCCGTCGCACGGCCTCGCCCAATCCCTCGAATGTCGCGCCGAAGACCCGCGATCCGTCCACGTCGCGCACGGTGAGTTGGACCTTGCGCACCGCGATCGGCTCGCCCGAGGTCGTCACGAACGAGATGCTGAGAAATCGCCCCGACTCCAGCCGCACGACGAGTCCTTCGGAGGGGGCGGCGACCTGGTGAACGGTGTGGTAGTCCTCCTCCCACGCCCATCCGTCCGACGATCGTGCCGTCAACGTGCGCGCGCCAGGATGCAAGTGGAGGATCTCGAAGCGCCCCTCGGCGTCGGTCCCGACGTTCCACCACGCGCCATCGACGCTGACCTGCGCGCGTTCGGCCGGCGTGCCGTCGGGGTTCTGGACGACGCCGCGCACTGCCACGCCCTCTTCCAGCGTGATCGTCCCCAGATCCAGTTCCGCGCGAGCCAGGTCGATGTCGCTGCGAGACCAGCCGACCGTGTCCATCGAACGGAGATCGACGGAGTACGTGGCGTACGGCACGAAGATCTCCACCCGACCGTCGCGATCCGTCGCCGTGTCGTACGAGTTCGACGACGAGACCCAGGTCAGCCGCGCCGGTTCGACCGCGTCTCCATCAGCGTCGACGAAGCGCGCGCGAAGTCGGCACAGCCGCGGCATCTCGAGTACGACCAACTCGTCGAACGCCCCGGGAGAGATCGTGGTCGACGTACCCCAGCGAACGCCCATCTCATGGGGCACCTTGACAGGCGCCTCCCGTGCCCGGTGGTCGAGGGGTACTCCGTGCAGAGCGAAGCGGCCGTCGTGGTCGGTGACCGTGACGACGGAGTGCTGCCAGTGAGAGAGCGGCGCTGTTTGGAACCACCCGATGACCGGTGCTCCCGCCACCGGCACACCGTCGCGGTAGCGCACGACACCACGGATCGGCGGCGCCTCGACGAGGCGGAGCTCGACGTCGAGCGGCGCCTTCGTGCGCGCCGCGTAGTTGCCGCGAACGGCTGCCCACGCACCCTTCCGTGCGACGACCGCGATGCTCTGATCGCCGTCGATGCGCAGTTCGGCGGTTCCCTCTGCGTCCGTCCGCCCCGACGTCAGCTCACCGCCGCCCTCGTTGTGCGAGACGCGACGATCGACCACAGAAACCATCGCGTCCGCTGCGGGGGCGCCGGTGGCATCAAGCACGCGAACGCGCACGAGGGACTGCGCCGGGGCCGGAGGTGGTGGCGGATCGTTCGGGATCGCGGTCGGGGTCGCAGGCGGCTCCGGTTGGACGACCGGCGTCGCGGCGCGCACACGGGGCGCGGGCGGAGGATCCGGAGGCACGACTACGTCGTCGGACGTGATCGGTCCGTCGTTCCTGATCACCCACGCGTCGGAGCACCACGCAGCGATCAGTCCGACCGCAACGAGTGCGATCACGACGCCTGTGCGGACGAAGACCTTGCGGACGAAGACGCTGCGGCGGGTCCCTCTACTCACGTCACATCCTTGGACGCCTCGGCTGCTCTGTTCTGGCTGCTCTGTTCCGGCTGGGCCGTTCCGGCGGCGCGTTCGGGCGATCCCGTAGCATGACGACCGATGTCGTTCCGCACCACTCTCCTGCCCGCGCTCCTCGCCGCGATCTTCCTCTGGGGCCTCGGTGCCAGCGCCCTGGCCGAGGACGTCACGATCAAGCTCGACAGCGGTGGTGAGTTCACGGGTTCGGTCACGGCCGAGGACGCCGACGGCTTCACGCTGAAGCGCAGTGGCGGTGGCGAGTTCCGCCTGCTCTGGAAGGACCTCGACGCACCCTCGTGGCTCGCGGCGCAGCGTTCGATCACGCCGCTCGACGCGGGGCCGAAGCTGTTCGAACTCGCGGTGTACGCCGGCGACCACAGTCTGCGGCTCGAGGCCGAGCAGCTACTGGCTGCCGCACTGCGGGCCGACCCCGGGCTCGAACCCCGCGCGGCCCCGGTCCAACGTCAGATCGACACGCTGCGAGTCGGCGAGGCCCAGGACCTGATCGAGCGAGCGACGGCCTACATCGCGGAGAAGAACTGGCTGCAGGCGCTGGGCCGGTTCCGGGATGCGCTGAAGCTCGAGCCCGACAGTGCCGAGGCGACGAACGGCGTCGGCGAGGCGTACTTCTACATGCGCCGGCTGGGCGACGCGCGCGAGTACGTCGAGATGGCCATCGAGCTCGATCCCGCCTGCAAGGACGCGCTGTTCAACGAAGCCTACCTCGACCTCCTCGAGCTCGACTTCCAGGGCTGCATCGAAGGCCTCGATCGCCTGCTGACGCTGCCGCCGGAGGAGGGCCAGGTCGCCACGCGCGCCGAGTTCGCCAAGCGTCTGAAGGAGGCCGAGGAGAAGCCCGCCACGCAGCAGGAGGCATGGGAGCGGTGGGCCGACTCGACGCTCATCCAGGGCAACGACCTGCGCCCGATCATCAAGGGCATCGTGAACGGTCCCGGCTGGGGCACCGAGTTCGTCGCGGAGACCGATCACTACCGCGTGATGACGGACATCTCGCAGGAGTACGCCGAGCTCATGGGGGAGCGCCTCGAGCTCATCTACAAGGAGTACGACCGCCAGTACTCGTTCTCGAAGACGGGCAAGTCGAAGACGCGCGGCAAGAAACTGCGCTTCCCGGTGCTCGTGTTCAAGGACCGCGCGGGCTACGTCGACTGGTTCACACGCGTGCTACGCCAGCCACAGTTGGCTCGCCAGACGGGCGGCGTCTACGTGTCGCTCGTGAAGCACCTCGTGTTCTTCGAGAACAAGACCTTCGAGGACACGCAGCTCGTCGCGTGGCACGAGGCGTTCCATCAGTACATCGACTACTTCGTCGCCGGAGCGCCGCACTGGTTCAACGAGGGTCAGGGCGAGTACTTCGGCGCGAGCACGCTGAAGAAGAGCGGCAAGTCGGTCAAGGTGGGACAGACGAACCCGTGGCGCATCGGACTTGTCCGCAAGATGCTTGGTAACGGCCGGTGGCCACGCGCCGAGGATCTGATGCAGCGTTCGGCGCGCGTCTTCATGGGGCACCCATCGAGCGATCCACGCTACGGCGGCAAGCCGCCGAACTCGCCGGGTGAGAACTACGCCGCGTCCTGGACACTCGTGCACTTCTGCATCGAGGGCGCGAAGAAGCGCTACGCGAAGTCACTGCTGAAGTACTTCAAGGAACTCTCCTCCGGCGCCACGCATGCCGACGCGTTCCAGACGGCGTGGGGCCGCGTGAAGTGGGACAAGTTCAACAAGCAGTGGCGCGCGCACTGCCAGTGGCTGGTCACGCGAGCGCAGGCCGAGGCAAAGGGGACGGAAGTCCCACCGATGCCGAAGTAGCCACGGTGAACCAGGTGTTCGAGATCGACGACCTCCTCACGCGCCTGCCTGGCGACGACGAGACGTTCCTAGGCATCGTCCGCACGCTGGTGCTCGGTGCCGTTCGCACCTCGGCTCCCGGACACGCGTACATCGTGCGGGTCGACACCTGGTTCGGAGATCGCTGGCTTGGCTTCGGCGGATGGGCGGCCAGCGGTGGGCTCAGGTTGCCGCCGATCATGCCGAACCGCGTTCCACAGGAACTCGCGTACGACCGCGATGAGCTCTCGAGTCGCTACGTCGTCTCACCGCACGCGCGCGTTCACGTCGGGAAGAAGTACGGACCGATCGTGGCCGACGCCACTCCCGGCTCGTCGCTGTTCTGGGTGAGCGGCGGAAGCGAGAAGATGGGTCGCGGAGTCATGATGGCCTACGTGCTGGCGGACCGCTGCCACCACCGTTGGTTCGTCGAGCTCGAGCGCGGGCGCGACGGGTGGCGCTACACCAAGAAGATCAACATCGCGAGCCGGGTGCTCGACGAGATCCTCCTCGCGGGCGCGCCGAGCGAGCCAACGACCGGCGGGAACTCTGGCCGCGGGTGAGCCGGTCCACGAGTAGCGTTTGCGCATGAACGCACCGACTCGACTCGCTCTATTGCTCGCCTGCGCCAGTAGCGTTCTCGTTGGCTCGTCGTCCGCCATGGCCGAGCACGATGCGGAGGTGACGATCTATGTCGTCCGCCACGCCGAGAAGGCGACGACCGACGAGAGCGACCGTGATCCGCCGCTCTCGGAGCTCGGGATGGCGCGCGCCGCCGACCTGCGCGACACGCTGCGCGGCGTCGACTTGGCAGCGGTGTTTGCGACGTCGTACCGCCGCACCCAGATGACGGCGGGGCCGACCGCCGGAAGCGCTGGACTCGAGACCACTTCGTACCGCGCCGGGCGGCGTGGCGACGGAGATCCCCTTCCGGCGCGCGAGGAGTTGCTGGCTGCGTTCGACGGGCGCGCCGTGCTCGTGGTGGGGCACTCCAACACGGTCCCGCGCATCGTCGAACACCTCGGTGGCAACGGAGCGTTCGAAGTCGAGCGCGACGAGTTCGACAACCTGATCGTCCTGCACGTGACCGATGAGACGACGACGGTCCGCCGACATCGATACGGCCCGGTGACGGACCTCGGCGGACTCGTCGTCACGGGCTCGGTCGCCGGCAAGGGCAAGGACGGCCGCGACAACGTGAGCGGCGTGACCCTCGCGGCGGGCGGCATCGTCGTGTGCGGGGACGAGGGCACCGCGATCCAACGCTGGGCCCAGACCGCGGACGAACAGAGCTGGAGTGCGCGTCCCGCGCTCGACCTCCCCGCGGACCCGTTGCTCGTGGACGAGTTGGATCTCGAGGGCCTGGCGTCGGACGAGAAGCACGTCTACGTCGTCGGATCGCACAGTGCCGTACGTCGCCGCGCGCGACGCGGCAAGCCCTACAAGGAGAACCGCGACCGGCTCGGCACAGTGACGCGCGGCGGGCACGATCAGCGCAACCGTCTCTTCCGCGTTTCCATCGACGAGTCGGGGATGCTGCGGGGGGGCGACGTCGATGCGCTCGACCTGAGTTCGCTGCTCGAGAACGACCCGATGCTCGGTCACGCGACGGGCGTCCCGAGCAAGGAGAACGGCGTCGACATCGAGGGGCTGGCCGTCGACGGCGAGCAGTTGTATCTCGGCCTGCGCGGGCCGGTCCTGCGCGGCAACCTCACGCCGATCGTGCGCGTGCATCCCAGCAAGAAGTGGAAGTCGGTGAAGGACCACCGCGTCCTGTTCGTCGACCTCGACGGTCAGGGTGTGCGCGGTCTCGCGCGCTGCGCGACTGGCTTCCTGATCCTCACGGGACCCGTCGGCGACGCGGTCGGCTCGGCGCGCATCGTCCACTGGGACGGCGGCGACATGCTGCCGGGAGTGCGCGACGAGAACGATGAGCCCCTCGGGCGCGTCACGCTGCTCGGCACCGTCCCCGCCCACGGACACGGGACTCCCGAGGGGCTCTGCATCGTCGATGACACGGAGTCCGCGTACGAGGTGCTCATTGTTCACGACAACGGACCGCAAGGAGCGCCCCACGTCTACCGGCTGCGCAAGGTCCCCGGGCTCTGATCGCTCGCGGCGCGGATGCGTCGCCTAGTTGAAGAAGAAGAAGAGCATCACCTGCACGAACACACCAACGCCGACGATGATCCCGACCGGGATGTTGCCGTAGCAGATGCCCATCAAACCGTGGTAGTGCCAGCCCTTCTTGTTCGACACGGATCCGCCCTCCCGAGTTGTCGATATGACACGGAGAGAGCGTACGCGACCCGGCCCGCGGATCGGGTACGCGCGTCGGATCAACGCGTTCAGATCACGAACGAGTGAACGAGCGCGGCCGAGGCGAACAGGGCGGCGACGCCGGCGGTGAAGCGACGGACGGGAGCCTCGGCTGTTCCGATCGCCTGTTCGCCAGCGGCGCCGAGGATGCCCGCGAAGCCGCCGCCCTTGGGCGATTGCAGCAGGACGACGACCGACAGAACGACAGCCGACAGAAAGACGACGATGCCGAGGAACGATGCGAGCAGGGACATGGGGACACCTCCACGAGTCCCTGCGCAGGTGCCATGCCGCGCGCCGGGCGAGTCAGGCTGTCAGGCCACCGACGCGTGAGACGTCACCGCCGCGCGCGCGGAACAACCGATCGGCACCGGGGCGTGGCAGGATCCGATGCTCGCGTCGATCAGCCATGGCGCGCGCGCTGGGGCGGCAGTTCCACCGCACCGAGGACGCGCATCTTCAGGTAGTGGTCGCGACTGTTCGTGATCACGAAGGGGAACAGCCAGGCGCGCCACCCGTGCAGCGAGTTCTCGACGTGAAGCGTCACGGTTTCTCCGGGCATGACGTCCACAGTCACGGCGGGGCTGGAGCACCAGTCCAGTCGCGCCTGCACGGTGTAGCGTCCCGGCTCGACGCTCCGTTCCCAGAAGGCACCGCGCTTGAGTTCGGCCACCTGCTCGTCGTTCACGAAGATCGGATAGCGCCGACCGAGGTCGTTCTGCTCGTCTCCGCGACGTACGCGCAGGCGGCCGTGGCAGCTCAACGCTACTCCGCGGAGCCTTTCGCAGGTTCGCCTGTCGGCTCCGCCTCGGACTCGCCCCCCGACTCACTCTGTGCGTCCACGCGAGCCGTCAACCGTTCGAGCGCGTCGTCGAGCTTGCGCACCTTCTCGCGCAGTTCGTCGAGTTCCTTGGTGCGCGCGGCGGGCGCCGGATTCTGTGCTCCGCGGATCGTCTCGACGTGTCGGCGCACGTCGGTCTGCTCCTGATCGGAGAGCCGCTTGCCGTAGGCCTGCAACGCCCGGATTGCCGCGCCTTCGCCGAGCGCCGCGAGTCCGCCTGCGGCGGCAGCACGAACACGGTCGATGGGATCGCGGAGCAGGTCTTCGAGCTGCTCCCGCACGGCGGGCCGACGATGCCGCTCGAGCGAACGTCCGAGTGCTCCCAGCGACCTGGCCGCGGAAGGACGCGCGCGGTTGGACGCTCCGCCGGGGCGCGCTGCCTCAGCGAGCGTATCCAGAGCGGCACCCTGACGCGATGCGGCCAGCGCCCGCAACGCACCCGACTGCTCGATGCCGTACGGATCGGAGCGCGCGGCCGCGGCGGTCAGGCGTTCGAGCGGAGCGTGATCGCGCTGCGCCCCGAGGGCCTCGTACGCGGCCTGGGTGGCTCGGTACAGGCCGATGCCGGCGTCCAGTCGCGCCTCGATGGCCGCCACGATGCCGGCGTCGCGATGTTTGCCCGCGTTGCGCAGCAGCGACTCGAGCACCATGCCGTCCTCTTCGGACGCGATCATCTGTGCGAGCGCATCGAGCGCCGCCTGGCTGCCGGAGCCCGCGAGCGCCTCGGCCATGCGCAGGCGCACACCCCAGAACGACTCGTTGCCATACGCGGCGAGCACAGCGTCGACGCCCTCGCGACGTCCGTCCTTGACTAGCACACGCGCCGCACGAATGCGCCCGACGACGTCCGGCGCATCGGTGAGCTGGGCCTTCAGGCGCTTCTTGCCCGGGTCCATCTCGAGGCGCATCACAGTTCGCATGTCGGGGTCCACGCGCACCTGAACCGGGTCGGCGGCCATGGGGATCACGAAGACGTGCTTGGCCTTCTCGATCCGCAGCGTGCGTCGCTCCGTCGCGTCGCCGATCGTCCACGAGACGTCGAGCGGCAGATCGAAGATGGGGACGCCCTTCTTCGCGTCCTCCTGCGTCTGCTCGATGCTGAACGTGCCTTCCTTGCGCTTCTCGTTCCAGTCGAAGCCGACCTTCAGCTTGGGGTAGCCCTTGCCATGGATCCACTGGTCGAACCACTTGCCGAGCGAGCGGCCAGAGACCTCCTCCAACGTGCGTCGGAAGTTGGCCGTCTCGACCGTCTTGAACGCGTAGCGCTTCACGTACTCGCGCACTCCGGCGAAGAACGTCTCGTCGCCAAGTTCCTTGCGCAGCATGTGCAGGCGCGATGCGCCGCCGGGGTAGAGGTGCCGGTCGTACATCTGCCACGAGTGGTTGAAGTTGCGCGTGACGATCGGGCGCAGATAGCGATTGTCGGCCTCGCCGCAGTACGCCTGGACGTTGGTGAAGACGTCGTAGTGCAACTCGTCGAGACCGCGCTTGTCCTCGAGCCAGAGCGTCTCCATGTACGTCGCCCAGCTCTCCTTCAGCCACGCGTGCGCGAAGTCGCGACACACGAGGAGGTCGCCGAAGTAGCTGTGCGCCATCTCGTGGACGTTGATCTGGTCGACCAGCCAGGTCCATTCACGCGACAGCGTCTCGTCGAGCACGAAGATGTCGTCCCACGAGACGAGCGAGATGTTCTCCATCGCACCGCCGTAGCCCGGCAGCGCGAACTGGAAGTACTTCGGATACGGGAACTCGTAGCCGAGCTTCGCCTGCATCCACGCGAGGATCTCCTTGGTGCGACCGAAGGAGCGCTCGAGGTCCTCCGACGAGAACTTGCGAGACGTGAACGACGCCACCGGGCGGCCACCGAACTCACCGTCCTCGAACGACACGAAGTCGCCGATCGCGATGCACGTCAGGTAGCTCGGACACGGCTGCTCGAGCTTCCACACCGCGGTCTTCGTCCCGTCGCCGTTCGACGTCTCGCCTTCGAGCGCGCCGTTCGCCAGGATCGTGAAGCGCTCCTCGGCCGTGATCCGGAACGTCAGCGTCGGACGAACGCTCGGAAGGTCGATCGTCGGCAGCCAGTAGCGTGCGCGCTCCGTCTCGTTATCCGTGGCGGCGTACCAGGCGCGCTGCGGGAACTGCTCCGACGGCCTCGAGAAGAAGAGCCCGGTGGCCGGATCGGAGAGACGGAACGTGATCGCGGCGTGGCGTTCCTCGCTCTCACCGAACTCGTCCGCCCAGTCGAGAGTGATCTCGCGTCCGTCGTACGCGCACGCGAGTGCGCGGCCGGCGGGATCGGTCGCAGCGACGTCCAAGAAGCCGACCGCGTGCAGCGTCAGTCGCGTGGGGCCGGCACGGCAGGCGCGGATCGTGTGCGTGACGCTGCCGTCGACAGTCTGCGCTTCCAGATCGAAGCGGTACTCGATCTCGAGGTGGATCGGCTCGAGCTCGAGGTCCGGCGGGTAGTGGACGTCGGCGCCCGGCATCGTGAAATCCGAACGGTGGGCGTGGCGGCAGGCGCGGTGATCGTTCATGAGGTCCTCGGGGTGAGCGGAGGAGGATACGCGCAGCGCTACGCGGAGGCGATGTCGCGTGCGAGCTTGTTGACGGCTGCGCGCGTCGCGGGCAGGTCCAGCGTGAGATGGCGGCGGTCGCGGTAGACGGGGCGACCGTCGACGACGGTGTGAACGACGTCGGAGCCGTGGACGGCGTACGCCAACAGGGAGGTGGGGTGGTAGGCGGGGGTCAGATGGGCGGCGTCGGTGTCGATTACGCAGAGATCAGCCCGCTTGCCGGGCTCCAGCGTGCCGATCTCGTCCCCAAGCCCGAGCAGCTCGGCGCCGCCGCGCGTCGCGAGACGCACAGCCTCGGCAGCGGGGACGGCCTCCGGATCCATGCCCGTGCCCTTCGGGAGCAACGCAGCGAGCCGCACGGAGTCCCAGAGGTCGAGGTCGTTGTTGCTTGCCGCGCCGTCCGTGCCGAGTCCGAGCCCAATCCCCGAGGCGAGCAGGCCCGCAACGTCGGGGATGCCGGAACCGAGTTTCATGTTGCTCTCTGGATTGAGCGAGACGCCGGCTCCGGTCTCGCGGAGCAGTGCGATGTCCGACTCCGTCATGTGAACGCCGTGCGCACAGATCGTCCCGGCCCGCAGCACGCCGGTCTCGGCCAGCAACTCAGGCGGCGACATGCCGTGGGTCTCGCGACAGTTCGCGACCTCGGTCGTGGTCTCGGACACGTGGATCTGCAGCGGCACACCCAGACGCGCGGCGTGCTCGGCACCCGCGCGGAGCTGATCGGGCGAGAGGGTGTAGACCGCGTGGAGCGCCATCGAGACGTCGATGAGCGGGTGATCTCGATACGTCGCGGCCAGTTCGTCCGCCTTGCGGAACGACGTCTCGATGTCCGGGCAGCCCGGCACGGGGAAGCCGATGACGGCCTGGCCGAGGAGTGCGCGGATTCCGGCCTCGGCGGCGACCTCGCCAACCGTGGCCTGGAAGAAGTACATGTCGGTGAACGTCGTCGTGCCGGACGCGAGCATCTCGGCGATCGCCAAGCGTGTGCCGAGCGCAACGTTCTCCGGGGTGGTGAAGCGCTGCTCGGCAGGCCACACAAATTCATGCAGCCAGCGCTCGAGCGGCATGTCGTCGCCGAGCCCGCGGTAGAGGGTCATCCCGGCGTGGCCGTGCGTGTTCACGAGCCCGGGCATCACGATGCCACCGACGAGTTCGTCGGCCGGATCGAAGCGAGCGGCCAGGTCGTTCGACGCGCCCACCGCGACGATGCGGCCGTCCGTCACGGCCACTGCGCCATCGGCGATCTCGGGCAGGCCGTCGGTCATGGTCAGCACGACGTCACCGCGGACGAGCAGATCGCAGGGTTCGGGGCCAGGCATGCGGGCAGCGTACCAAGCGGCCGAAGAACTCGGATGCGGTGGGCGGATCTGCCAAAACGGGAGCATGTCGCCAGCCTTCGCGCCCTGCGACCCCGGACCCGGCACGTTTCTCGTGTCGGCACCCCGACTGATGGACCCCAACTTCATGCACAGCGTGGTCCTGCTCTGCGACCACAACAGCGACGGATCGTACGGCGTCGTGCTGAACCATCTCGCGTCGCTGACCGTGGCCAATCTCGAGGCGAAGGTCGAGCTGCTCGAGGGGCGTGACGATCCGCTGTGGGTCGGCGGGCCCGTGCAGCAGGACACCGTGCAGGTGCTGCATCGTCTGGGCAGCAGCGTCCCCGGCTCGCTGCACGTGGTCGACGACGTCCATCTCGGCGGCGATCCGACGGTGATCCACGCGGCGCTCACGCGCCGCAAGGAGGGCCGTGAGCTCGTGCGCTTCGTGCTCGGCTACAGCGGGTGGGGGTCCGGCCAGTTGGACGAGGAGTTGCGCGAGGGCGCGTGGGTTGTCTGCCCCGCGACCGAGGACCTCGTGTTCGACGCTGAACCGACCACGCTCTGGAGGCGCGTCCTGCGACGTCTCGGAGGCGCCTACGCGCAGCTTGCCGACGTGCCGCCGGACCCATCCTGGAACTGAGGTCGACCGAGACGGTCTGAGACCGCAGTCGCCCTTCGGATTCGTGGCCGCGGCCGCACGCTCGGGCTACCGTCAGCCTCCCCGGACCGAGCGTCCGGGCGAGCTACCGACGACACCTACCGATCGGTCGCGCAGACAGCCGCGCGGCCCGGAGAAGGAGAGCCCCTGTGACCACCATTCCCGTTGCCCACGCTCACTGCGATGGCCCTTGCGGCGTCTACGATCCCGCCTCCGCGCGCATCGCCGCCGAGGCCGCCGTCTCGATGACGAAGAAGATGGTCGCCCTCGAGGTGCCGTCGGCCGACAACGCCGCCGCGACGCTCGCCTACAACAACACGCTCTCGCGCTACATCGCGATCAAGGAAGAGCAGGCGCACCTCGCGAAGACGGAGCTGCTGGTCCTCTGGACCGACTTCTTCAAGCCGCAGCATCTCGAGGCGCACCCCGACCTCCACACGACCTTCTGGAAGGCCGCGAAGCTCTGCTCGGCCGTCAAGGTCGAGGTCAGCCTCGTGCACTGCGGTGAGTTGATGGAGGCGATCGAGTCGATCCACAACATGTTCTGGGCGATCAAGGGCCGCGAGATCGCCTGGTACACGGCCTCCTAGTGACATCCAGTTCCCGCCGGCGCCGTCTGCGCGTCGCCGGCGGGAGCATGTACCCGACGCTGCGGGATGGCGACGAGATCTGGGTCGACCTCGACGCCTACACGACGACGACTCCCGCTCCGGGAGACGTGGTCCTGGCCCGGCACCCGTACCAGCGTGACGTCGAGATCTTGAAGCGCGTCACGCGCGTGCATCCCGACGGCTCGATCGAGGTGCGCGGGGACGAACCGATCGAGAGCACCGACAGCCGCTCGTTCGGCCCGTTGCGGCCGGACGCGATCCTCGGACGCGTGGAGGTGCCATGAACGAGATGACGCTCGCCGTCCTCGTCAGCGCGGCCGTCGGCATCGGCCTGCTCCACACGCTGATCGGTGCCGACCACTACGTGCCGTTCGTCGTCCTGGGGCGTGCCCGGGGCTGGTCACTGCGGCGCGTGCTCGGCGTGACCGCCATCTGCGGGCTCGGCCATGTCCTCGCATCGGTGCTCCTCGGCGGCCTGGGCCTCGGGCTCGGTGCTGCGGTGGGGGAGATCGAGGCGCTCGACGCGCATCGCGGCTCGCTCGCGGCCTGGCTCTTGATCGGGTTCGGCCTCGCGTACGCCGCATGGGGTGTGCGCCGCGGACTGCGGGCCCGCCGACACGAGCATGTGCATGCGCACGGCGACGGCACGGTGCATCGCCACGAGCACGGACACCGGAACGAGCACGCGCACGCGCACGGGAGTCCGGCGACGGTCACGTTCTGGTCGCTGTTCGTCATCTTCGTGCTCGGGCCCTGCGAGCCGCTGGTGCCGCTCCTGATGGCTCCGGCCGCGCTCCACGGTTGGGTCGAGGCAACGCTCGTCGCGAGTGTGTTCGGCGTCGTGACGATCGGAGCGATGGTCGGGATGGCGGCGCTGGGTTGGAGCGGGCTGGGCCTTCTGTCGGCTCCGCGGCTGGAGCGTTGGAGCCACGGACTCGCCGGCGGGGCGATCGTGCTGAGCGGCCTCGCCATCCAGGCTCTCGGGACCTGAGGCACCGGACCTGAGACTCTGGGCGGGCGAGATGGGGCGGGAGAGACGGGGCGGGAGAGACGGGGCGGATGCGCCCGGCACGCCGCATGCGAACAGAGGGCGGAGCCTGACTTCGGCTCCACGAGTCTCGAACACCATGGCACTCCGACTTCACCGGGTAACCCACCACTACGGCCAGCAGGCTGCGCTCGAGGATGTCTCGATCCACGTGCGTGAGGGCGAGTGCTACGGGTTCCTCGGGCACAACGGCGCCGGCAAGACCACGGCGATGCGCATCGCGCTGGGACTCTTGCGTCCTCGATCGGGGACGGTCCTGGTCTCTGGCTTCGACGCCGCCCGGCACCCGCTCGAGGCCCGCGCCCGGCTCGGGGGCCTCATCGAGCGCCCTGGGTTCCACGACCACCTGGACGGCACCACCAACCTCCGACTGCTGGGACGTCTGCAGGGGCTCTCGGCCTCGGCAGCCCGATCGGAGAGCGCTCGCGTGCTCGAGTCCGTCGGACTGCGGGACGTCGCAAGCAAGCCGGTCGGTGCGTACTCGCAGGGCATGCGTCAACGACTCGGCATCGCGCAAGCGCTGCTGGGGGCGCCGCCGATCGTGCTCCTCGACGAGCCGACGAACGGCCTCGACCCCGAGGGGATCGAGGAGATCCGCGTGCTCCTGCGACGGTTGACACGCGAGGACGGCGTCACCGTGCTCGTCTCCAGCCACCGCCTGCACGAGATCGAGGGCGTCGCCGACCGCGTCGGCATCCTGCGTCAGGGTCGACTGCTGGTGGAGGCCCCGACCGGCGAGCTGCTCCGCGGCGGCGTGCACGAGCTCGACGCGTCCGACCCGGTCGTCGCGCGGCGGGTCCTCGATGGACTCGGCTGCACGACCACCGAACGCGGGGACCGCTTGCACGTCGACCTCGGCGAGGTCTCACCCGACGGTGCGCTCAGCGCTCTCGTCGTCGCGGAAGCCGGGCCGCGCACATTCGCTCCGCGCCGTCGGTCGCTCGAGGACGTCTATCTCGAGCTCACGCGCAACGGTGGGGAGGCCACGGCAGTCGACAGCCCCCCGACGCCGATCGCGCCAACCGCGCGACGCGCTCCACGCGCCCCGATCCTACGCATGGCCCGCTACGACCTGGGACGCATCGTGCGGAGTCGCGGAGCGATCGCTGCACTCGCGCTACCGGCCCTGGTCGCGGCGGCCGCTGTCGTTTCTCGGTGGTCGTCTGCAGCCGCCGCTGCGGCGGAGGTCGAGGGTGGCGCCGTCGCCACCACGACGACGGTTACGGCATTCGAGGGCGTGGCGTACGGACTGCGCGCCGGTCTGCCGGTTCTCGCACTCGTTCTCGCCGCCCTGGCCAGTCAGAGCCTCGCCGGCGAGGACGCCCGCGGGACGCTTCGCAACGTCCTGCTGCGTCCTGTGAGTCGCACGCAGGTGGCGGTCGGCAAGGCCGTGGCGCTGCTGGTCTCCGCCGTGATGTCGCACGCCCTGCTCGCGGCCGTCACGCTCGGCGCGGCCGCTCTCTTGTTCGACTTCACCGACGTCTCCGAAGTGCTCTTCAACGGCGAGCTGTTCCCTCTCGTCGCCGCCGAGGAACTGCACGCGCCGCTCCGGCAGGCGCTCGCCAGGACGCTGCCGGCCGTGCTCGGTTGCGGAGCCGTCGGGCTGATGGTCGGTGCCCTGGTGCGAGGTCCCGCAGCGGCGCTGGGGGTCTCGGCTCTCGGTCTGATCCTGCTCGACGGCGCACGGGCCATGCTGCAAGGCACCGCGCTCGAGGGTCGTCTGCCGGTGGACCACCTCCCGACGCCTCTGCGCGACACGTCGGTCGTCCGCTCGTTCCTGGATCTCGCGCAAGGGATCAGCAATCCGACGGAGGCCGCAGCAGGCTTCCTCGAGGTCCCGCTCATCTGGATCGTCGTCGCCACCGTCATCTCGTGCATCGCCCTCGCTCGGAGGTCCATTCGATGAAGTCCATCGTCGCCGTCGGCCTGTCGCTCGTCCTGAGCGCCTGTGCGTCGCTCGGATCCGACCTCCCCGAGGAGAGCCCGCCGCTCTTGGCGATGGAGGAGCCGCCCGCGCTCCACGCCGAGCCGGACGACGAGGAGGCCCGCGTTGCGCTCTCACTCGGCTCGTTCACGGGCGTCCACGTGACCGACGGCCGCACGTCGCTCAGCGGTCTCGATGACGCTCCCGAGGGCGTGCTGATCCAGAAGGTGATCGAGAACTCCCCGGGTGATGCCGCGGGACTGGTCGAGGGCGACCTGCTCGTGGCCGTTCGTGACGTCGATGGCGTCGAACGGCCGCTGGCGTGGCCGAGCGAGTGGCGTGCGCTCGAGGATGCGACCGCTCCCGGCTCGGGACTCGATCTGGTGCTCGACCGTGCGGGGCGCGATCACTCGGCGACGCTGCGGACGGCGCCCCGCGTACGACCGCGCGATCGCAAGGCGGCCGAGCGCTTTCGCGAGGAGGAGCGCATCGGTGTCGTTCTGCGTACGGCAACCGAGGCCGAGGCCCGCGCGCACGAGCTCGGCGCGGGCGGTGGCGCCGTGGTTGTCGGGCTGACGCGAGAGAGTCCGTGGCGCACCGTGGGCCTGAAGTTCGGCGATCTCGTGCTCTCCGTCGACGGCGCCCCAGTGGCGCACCCGCAGGTGCTCCTCGACGCGATCCGCGACGCCGAACCCGGCGCGGACCTCAGCCTTCGCGTGGCCCGCAACGGCGACGTGATCGAGACCGTCGCACCGGTCAGTCGACGCGAGCAGGAGGTGCGGCGCGTCGCGCTGAATCCCCTGTTCGACTATGGCAGCGAGCGCGGGGAGTCCGAACTGTCGATCCTCCTCGGACTCATTCGCTACCACCGGACGGCGGCGGCGTGGGAGCTCAGCCTGTTCTGGCTGTTCACGTTCTCCGGCGGAGACGCCAACCGGCTGGAGGAGACGCCGTGAGACGCGTCGGCTTCGTCGCCCTCGGACTGCTCGTGCTCGCCTCCAACGGGGATGCGCAGGGGCGTTCCATCGCGCGCACGACGTCCATCGCGATGCCACGCGGCGTGCGCGTCGAGGCTGTGGCGTCCGGCGACGTGAACGGCGACGGCGCCAGCGACCTCGTTCTCGCGTGCTCTCGCGGCCGCCGCGGTCGGCGGATGCTCTACGTGCACTTCCGACGTGACGGCCCGGCGGTGTTCGGACCGGAGCCGGACCAGACGTTCGACCTCTTGCCGGACGTCACGGCATTCGCGGTGGGGGACGTCCACGCGGACCCCGGCGGTGAGATCGTGCTCTTCACCGCGAAGGGCGCGTTCGCACTCCGACCGACGGCCGAGAACGAACGTGAGCGCTACGCCAAGATCGCTGCTGCGGAGTTCCTCTGGCAGCTCCCGCACGAGCGGCGGATCGTCGCGTGGTCGCAGGGAGTGCGCGACGTCGACGACGACGGTCTCCTCGACGTGCTCATCCCGGAGCCGAGCGGCTACGTGGTCGCGCGACAGAAGCGTTCACCCAGCAACGGCGCGACGTTCGACGTCTCGCGGCTCGAGCTACCCGAGACGGTCGCAGGAGGGCCGGCCTCGCGTGGCTCGACGCGTCGCAAGAGTCGCAGCGAACGACGTCAGATCGCCGTGCGCGTCGGCATCCGCTCGGACGACGAGGCCGACGATCTGCTCGCCGTGCACGAGAGCACGCCGGCTCCCGTTCTGACCGACTGGAACGGCGACGGACTCGCCGACCTCCTGGCGCAGACGCCGGACGCACTCCACGTCTGGCTTCAGTCCCGCGCAGACGGTTTCTCGACGTCGCCGGATGTGATCATCGAGCTGCCGCTCGAAGTCGACCGACGCCGCTTGCTCGACGTGTCGTACAGCGCCCAGGCTGCGGATCTCGATGGCGACGGACGGAGCGACTACGTACTCGTCGCGGGAGACCAACGCTCCGAGGACGTGCGCGCTCAGGTCGCGGTCTACCTCCAGGGAGCGGCGGGCTCCTCCGACGACACGCCGCTCTTCGGTGCGAAGGGACGGCCGCGGCAGCTCCTGCTGGTGGCCGGCATCGCCGGAGACCCGAGGCTCCGCGACGTCGATGCCGACGGTCGGCCCGATCTGGTTCTCGGATCGCTGCGACTGGACGCGCTGGACGTGCTGCGCGCGGCGGGTGGTGGCACGCTCGACGCCGAGCTGTACGTGTACCGGAACACGAATGGACGCTTCTCCCGCACGCCGGATCTCACGGTGCCGCTCTCGATGCCGGCGAAGGGCATGCGCAAGGCCCGCGAGACGCTCGCCGCTCGCTTCTTTGGAGACGTGACCGGCGACGGCATCCTCGACCTTCTCCTCCGCGACCGGCCCGAGCAACTGCGCGTGCTGATGGTTCGACGCGCCCGCGACAAGCTCGCCGTCGTCGAGCGTCCACTCTTCGCGACGAGCGTCGATCCGGGCGCCGAACTGCACATCCTTCCTCGGCTCGAAGGGGGCTCCCCCGACCTGGTCCTCGCGAGTCGCAACCGAGTGCTGCACGTGGGGTTCGTCCGATGAAGGCGCGCGTTCTCCTGCTCGCTCTGGCCACGGTGCTCGCTGTGGGGTCGACACTCGCAACGCCGCCGAGTCCGGCCGCGGCCGCTGCTGCGTCACGACTCGTGAAGGCCGGAACGATCGAGCCGGAGTTCGCCGTAGCGACGCACCGCGTCATCGACGTCGACGGCGACGGTCGCGACGAGATCGTGGTCATCGGAGTTCTTGGCGAGGTGCGGACGTGGCGGCGCGCCGTCGACGGTTCGCTCTCGGGTCCACACGGCACGCTCGATCTGGCGACGCCGGCGCGAGCGCTGCTGACGATCGCCGACCTCGACGGACCTGACCAGGACGGGGCGGACGGCCCACGTCATCTCCTCGTGCTCGGCCCGGCAGGCCTGCGCGCGTATCCCGCGGGCGCAGACGGAGCGTTCGCTGCACGCGCGATCGACGTCGCTCCGCGCGCACGGCTCGCTCTGCGGACCGGTCGCCCCGCGTTCGCGCGCTTCGCCCGCGATGTGAACGGAGATGAACTGCTCGACGTCGTCGTGCCACAGCACTCTGCGTGCGAGCTCTGGCTCCGGCTTCCGGCCGACGACGATGGACGCCCGCGCTTCACGCGGAGCACGACGGTCAACGTCGAGGTCGAGCGCGATGTGCGGACCGACACCGGCGCGCTCACCGACGTGCTCGAGAGTTCGTTCCGCGTCCCGGATCTTCGCTTCGCGGACGTCAACGGCGATGGTCGCGACGACCTCTTGGTCGAGGACGGAGACGTGCGCGCGTTCCACCTGCAGGGCGCCGATGGCTCGCTACCCGAAGACGCGACCGTGCGAGTGGACCTAGCGCTCTTCCAGGACACGACCCCGGAAGCGGAGCTGCGTCTCGGCCGTACGCTGGCGGGGGGCGACGACCATCGCATCGAGAGCCGTGATCTGAACGAGGACGGGATCCCGGACTACGTGTTGACGCACCGTCGCAAGGTCTGGGTCTTCCACGGCACAGCAGCCGGCCCGCAGTTCGAAGATCCGGCCCAGGTACTGAAGGTCGCCGACGACATCTCGGCGATGTTGCTCGTGCGCGCCGACGGCGACCTCCGACCCGATCTCGTTCTCGTGCGCGTCGACGTGCCGTCCGTTGCGGGCCTCGTACGCGGTCTCCTTGCCGAGTGGGATGTCGAAGTCGGCGCGGTGGGCTACCGCACCGGGCCGGACGGCCGCTTCGGTCGCGCTCCGACGTGGGAAGGCGGCGTGACCGCACGCCTGCCCGCGCTGCTCGGCGTCCTCCGCGACCCCGATGCTCTGATCCGACGCTTCGAGGATCTCGGCACCCGCGCGCAGTCGACGCTGACCGGCGACCTGGACGGAGATGGCACGGCGGACGCGCTGATCGTGGCACCGAGCGACGACGGTCCGCGGCTGCGGGCGTGGCGCGGGACAGCGGGCTCGAACCCCGACGACAGTGCTTCCGAGCAGGCGCTCGCGAAGCTGCTGTTCGGAGACGGCGACCGCGTGTGGGATCTCGATCGCATTCTCGGTTGGCTCGGTTCCGAACTGGATCGGCGAGCCGCGAGCCTCACCGGCGGACGGGCGCCGGACGCCAGCGTGCAGCTGCGTGATCCCGGGGTCTGGGAGCGCCGTCCTCTCACGATCGCGCGACTCGACGGAGCGACCGACGAGGTGCTCGTGGTGTACGACGCGCCGGATCGCGGCCACGGCACCGTGATCGACCTCCTGCGACTGCAGTAGTCGTCGGTATCCTGCCCCCGTGACGCTCACTCCCGACCTGGTCGCCGAAGCGGCGCAACGCCTCGAGGGCGTCGTGCACCGCACGCCCGTGCTCACCTCTCGCGCCGTCGACGTCGCTGCCGGCGGCGCCCGCGTGCACCTGAAGTGCGAGAACCTGCAGCGCGTCGGCGCGTTCAAGTTCCGCGGCGCGTACAACGCCGTGCATCAGTTGAGCGTCAAGGAGGCCGCGCGCGGGGTCATCACGCACTCCAGCGGAAATCACGCTCAAGGCCTGGCTCTCGCGGCGCGCATCCTCGGCATCGATGCCACGATCGTGATGCCACACGACGCCCCGGCGGTGAAGCGTCGTGCCACCGAGGGGTATGGAGCGCGCGTGGTGCCGTGCGACGCGCGCGATCGAGAGACGGTGTGCGCGGAGCTCATCGCGGAACGCGGACACGTGCTCGTGCACCCGTATGACGACGAACGGATCATCGCCGGTGCCGGGACAGCGGCGTGGGAACTCTTCGACGACGTCGGCGAGTTGGACTGGCTGTTCGTCCCCGTCGGCGGCGGCGGACTCTCGAGTGGCAGCGCGCTCGCGGCTGCTGCGCAGAGTCCCCGGTGTCGCGTCGTGGGCGTGGAACCGGTCGGTGCCGACGATGCGCGACGCTCCCTCGCCACCGGGCAGATCGTCACGTTGGACGAGGTCCCCGCGACGATTGCCGACGGTCTCCGCACACGCATGATCGGCGAGCAGAACTTGGCCGTGCTCTCACAGCACCTGCACGAGATCGTGACCGTCTCGGACGAGCAGATCATCGACGCGCTCCGACTGCTCGTGGAGCGCGTCCGCATCGTGTCGGAGCCGAGCGGAGCCGCGGCCTTGGCCGGACTCCTGCACGGGGGCTGCAGCGTCGCCTCCGATGCCCGCGTCGGCGTCGTCGTCAGCGGCGGCAACGTCGAGCCCGCGCGGCTCGCCCAACTCCTCTCGTCGAGGTAAACCTCGTCGATGCGGTGGCTGCTACTTCGGCAGCGGCTCCCCGTGCTGCACGTCCTCGGGATGCACCCAGAGGTCGAACGACTGCAGACCCGTGGGGCGGATGCTGACGCCGCGCATGCGCTTCGAGAGCCACACACCGACCTTGCCGTGGATCAGCAGCGTGTGCGGCTGCTCCTCGTGGAAGATGCGGTTGAACTCGTGGTGCAGCTTCGTGCGTGCCGCGTCGTCCGGCTCGCGCCGCATCTGCTCGAGGAGCTCGTTGGCGCGCGGGTGATCCCATCCGCTGACGTTGCCGCCGCCCCGCTTGTCCTGCGACTTGTGGAACCCGCCATACAGGTCGATCCACGGGTCCGGCCACGCCGAGTAGCCGATGATCGCGTCGAAACGGCGCGAGCGGACTGCGCGGTGGAACTCCTCCGGCCCGACCGGGTCGAGCTGCATGTCCAGTCCCACGCTGCGGCACTTGAGCTGCAGCCGCTCCGCGATCTCTCGCAGGCTCCGCGCGCCGTCCGGGTACGTCAGCTTGAACGTGAACGGCTTGCCCTTGCGGTCGAGGATCCCGTCCTCGTCGGTATCGCGGGTCCAGCCCGCCCGGATGAGGTGCACCTCGGCTTGGTCGGAGTCGTAGGCGTGCGGCGCGATGTCTGTGGAGTACGTCGGATACGAGCGCTTCGACTTGCACGACGCGATCGCCCCGTGCCCCTGCTCGATGCTGTGCAGGATGCGCTCTCGGTCGGTCAGGTGCGTCATTGCGCGCCGAACATTGGCGTCGTCGAACGGCGCCTTGCGACAGTTCCACGCGATCGTCGAGCAGTCGATCCCGATGTGGTCGTACACGTAGTGGCGGCCCGCCGCTGCGACGCGCGGGTCACGGGAGAGCTGCCCCTCCGAGAGAGCGTGGGGTACGACCCAGACGTCGAGTTCGCCGTTCACGAACGCATGGAACGCGTGGGCCACTGTCAGCAGGTAGCGCCAGCGAAGTCCGGTGAAGTTGTGCCGCTCCGGCTGGACCTGCATGCGCCACGAGAACGGGTTCGCCACGAGGTCGACCGTGTCGCTGTTCGCGGCCTCCATGGACGCGAGGTAGTACGCACCAGTGCCCGGGCAGATCTCCGGCATCTGATTGAAGACGGTCGCGAAGCCCGGCTTCCCCGGCTGCGCCGACGCGTCGGCTACGCCGAGCTTCGCCGCGACGTCGGGGATGCGCTCCGCGTACCACCCGGAGTTGAGGATCGGCAACGCGCGTCCCACGACGT
This sequence comes from Planctomycetota bacterium, assembly GCA_021776825.1. Classification (GTDB taxonomy): domain Bacteria; phylum Planctomycetota; class JAJSAM01; order JAJSAM01; family JAJVHW01; genus JAJFFG01. The sequence goes on along the minus strand of JAJFFG010000050.1, from coordinate 285,216 downwards.
AGCGCGCCTTCCAGAGCACGTGTTTGAAGCGGACGACGACGGTGTGGTCGTCCGTCGCCTCCATCGACGCGATCTCCTCGAGCGAGGATCGCAGGTGATCGGCGTGGACCGCAGGGTCCTGCGCCGCCTCGTAGCTGAAGACGACGTCGGCCGCAGTGAAGGGCCGCCCGTCGGCGAACTGCACGCCCTTGCGCAGTCGGTACGTGCAGACGCGTCCCCCCTCCGAGACGGTCCAGGAGACGGCGAGCGCCGGCGCGGCCTGCGGCGGCGCGTCCGGATCGACCTCGAGGAGCCGGCCGAGCACGTGGCGTGCGATCCCAGGGAGGTCCGGCGCGTCGTTCACGAACGGATTGAGGATCGTCGGCACCGGAGCGCGGAGTCGCTGCACGAACCAGTCGTTCTGGGGCCGCGGCTTGGTGGCCGGCGTGAGCGGTGCGTCACGAACGGCGCCCTCGACGTGCAGCACGTTGGCGGTGCGACCGTTCCAGCCGACAGCGGAGACCGCGCTCGGCTCTCCGAGCACGACGGGCTGCGTCGACGTCGCTGTCTTCACGGGAGCCGGCACCGCCGGCTCGTCCCCAACCCCCGGCGTAGCAGGGGTCTCCTGTGCGTCGGCACGCGGGAGGCCGAGAGCCAGACCGCAGAGCACCGCGACAACCGCGAGCCCGCGGAACGCCCTCGCCTGACCCGTGGATCCGCGGTTCGACGAAAGGGTCATCGCCGCCTCCCGGTTGGGGCCTCATCGAGAATGTCGTGAGGGCGAAGCGTAGCAGGATCAAGGGGTCCAGCGCGATGGGGGAGACCACGGTCACGCGAGAGATCGGGCGCGTGTGTGAGTTTCGTCGCGCGGGGAGCCAAAGACGGCCGTAGGGGCGGACCCCCTGGTCCGCCCCGCCGACGGGAGTCGCTCGGGGCCGACGGGTGGACGGCGGTCAGCGGACGATCCGGTTCGCTCGGACGGCCACGGGCGAGTCGCGTTGCCTCCGGACGGCGCGGCGGGTCGATGGGACGCGCGTGGGCCGTCACATCCGAGACCGGCCGCCGTCCGCGTGACGGGCATCCCCCGCGGTCGAGGCCGTCCCGAATCAGCGAAGCCCGCACTCGGGAGTACGGGCTTCGAGCAGCGAGTCTTGGTGGAGGCGGGGGGTATCGAACCCCCGTCCCGCGGCGTCTCTCTCCGTGCATCTACGCGTGTATCCCTCTGTTTGGGTCTTACCTCAACGTGCGCGTGAGGGCGCGCTCACGAGGAGGCCAGCCGACCGTTTCATCTCGCCTGGTGCAGATCGGCGCCACACCAGGCCAGCCCACGTAATCGGCGCCCCTTCACTCCCTGTGGGCGGGGGAGTGGGGGACGTCACGGATCCTAGTTTCAGCTAGGCCGCGAGAGAGTAAGTGCGGTTGGCACCTAAAGGTGGTCCAGGGTTTTACGAGGCCACCTGGAACCTCGACGCGCCACAAGGAGAGTCGAATCACCCGGTCGATTCCATTCGCCCCCAAGGCGTCGAGCGGACGTGTGCCGACCGACGCCGCGAGAGCGCATTCGCATCCACCGTCGGTTGTCAGTCCCCGCTGGGGGACACACGTGCGGTCGCGCCGCAGGTGTGATCGGAGGATCCTAAATGGGATCGAGAGTCAGGCAGCACGAAGCCGGACCGGCACGGCACTCGCGGTGTCGGGAGGGGCGCACGCTAGACTGGGCGTCTTCCCTCTGCGGCCCGGAGAGTCTTCCATGCAGCTTCGCACCACCGTCCTTGCTCTCGCCCTTGCCCTGCTTCCGTTCGTGTCCGCCGCGCCGCCCGCGGTGGCTCAGGAGGAGGCGCCGGAGCCGGGGGAGCCGATCAAGTTCAGCGACCGCGCCGATACCGTCGCGATCGACCTACCGCGGAACTGGAAGGCCGAGAAGCACAACGAGTCGGCCGGACAGTTCGGCTTCTGGCTCGGGCCAGGCGGTGCGGGCAAGCAGGCTGGATGCGTGATCCAGACGGTCAACGGGACCCAGCGCGCCCTGATGGCACGTCACACGCAGATGGGCACGCTGCAGATGGTCGACGGCGAGACCAGCGCCGGAGACGGCTGGGCGCAGGGCGTGGGCATCGACGAGGAGGCCGAGCGCGTCTACTGGGATCGCTACATCGAGAAGGATGGCCGCGTCTACATGGCGCGCTTCATCACCTACTACAAGTACCAAGACGACGTCGACGCCCTCGCGAAGACGTGCCTCGCGACGTTCCGCGTACCGGGCGGTGGCCTGGACACGGATCCGCCGAAGGGCTGGCTCACCGCCAAGTCCAAGCCGTTCGTGGTCTGGCACGCGGACGAAGAGAAGAAGGACAAGGTGAAGGGAGCGACCGCGCTGGGCGGGACGCTCGCCGACGTTCGGAAGATCGCCGAGTCCGCGCTCGACGGCGATCCGTTCGATGAGTCCACGCCGGTCCTACGCGTCTTCTTCAACGGCACCCACTACGAGACGTTCTGCAAGTCCAGCATGGGGGAGGCGCCGGACAACGCCGCTCTCGACTCGACGACCGGCAGCGTCGCCGTCAAGTGGATGAGTCGTAGGTCGCAGGGCTTCGACAACTCGCTCCAGCAGATGGTGGCAGCGCAGTACGTCACCCAGTTCTTCGGGGGCTCGGTGCCGCTCTGGCTACGCGGCGGCCTGATGGTCTACGTGAACAACGCCTTCGAGGACGGCGGCAAGCCGAAGAAGCCAGCGAAGGATCGACTGTCCCGCACCCGGGGCGTGGTCGCGCGCACGTCGCGCACGCTCGATCAGTGGTTCACTCTCCGCTCGAACGAGGTTCCGGACATGGATGCCGGCTTCCAGGAGCTCTGGGCCTACCACTGGTTCCTGCGCCACGCGAAGCAGGGCAAGAAGTACCGAAAGACGTACGAGCTGTGCATCGCCACGCTGCGCGAGACCGGCGATCCGGCTGCGGCCCATGCGGTCTGGGACGGGACGGACTTCGGGAAGATGCTCGAAGACCTGAAGGCGTGGGGCAAGAGCCTCAAGTAGGGCCGCTCCGCGGCCCTACTTGAGGCCCTGCGCTGACGGCCGCCAGGCCGGCAGCGCCCTGTAGGGGCGGATCTCCTGATCCGCCCGCGCCGACTGGGGTGGCTCGCTCCCGTCGGGTGGACGGCGGTCAGCGGACCATCGCGATCGTTCGGACGACGCCGGGCGACTCGTGTTGCGGCCCGGAGAACCGTCGCGCTCGCGAGGAGCAGCCACCGTTCCCGTCCGGCAGCGGTCCGCGCCGGCGGCATCGCGCGCTGAGCGCCATCGGCCCGACCTCGACCGCGCGACCAGAGCGGGCGGGGCGGATCAGGAGATCCGCCCGTACGAACGAGGTCGGCCATCGCGCCTGCCGAGCGACACGGGGGGCGCCTGTCCCGCGCCTTACCGCCCGCCGGCCCGTCGCATCTCGCGCTTCGCGTCCTTCTCCTTGGCTGCCTGGCGCTTGTCGGCCACCTTCCGGCCCTTCGCCAACGCGATCTCGACCTTCGCGAGGTGACGCTCGGTGAAGTACAGGCGGAGCGGCACGAGGGTCAGTCCCTTGCGCTCGACGAGCTTCTTCAGATGCTCGATCTCGCGCCGTCGGACCAGCAGTTTCCGGGGCCGCAGGGGCTCGTGCGTCGCGTAGCCCTTCCGCGAGTACTCGGCGATGTGGACTCCGTAGAGCCAGAGCTCGCCCTTGCGGAATCGGGCGTACCCCTCCTCGAGGCTGGCCTGCCCCTCACGGAGACTCTTGACCTCCGGCCCCTCGAGGGCGATGCCGCACTCGAGCGTCTCGAGGATCTCGAACTTGTAGCGCGCCCGCGGGTTCCCGATCTCGGGCTGCGCCTCGGGAGCCTTGCCCTTCCGTTGGGCCATGACGTCCATCCTCCTCGGTCGCGGAGGATCGGCGCTCGTCGTCGGGCTCGGCATCTTTCTCCGAGGGAAGTTGACACGCTCGGGCCAGAGGTCATGCTCTGCCCTTCCAACCCCGTGCGGGGGTGGCGGAATTGGCAGACGCGCAAGATTCAGGTTCTTGTGCCCTTTACGGGCGTGGGGGTTCGAATCCCCCCCTCCGCACCACCGGACCCGCCGGAGCGAACCGGCGGGCCGGCCGATGTAGTCCGTAGTCCCGGCGGTCCGACTCTGGTGGTCCGCCGCCGGCGGATCGCCAGACTCGGACCGCAAGAGTCAGACCGCCGGAGTCTGACAACAACATGCTCTCGATCCTTTCCGGCGGCGCTCGATCCGTCGCTATGCTCCGCCTCGGGAGGACCCCATGCTCGAAGGGAAGCGCGGCATCGTTCTCGGTGTCGCCAACAAACGCAGCCTCGCCTGGCGCATCGCCCAGGCGTGCGCGGCGCAGGGCGCTTCGCTCGCGCTGACCGTCCAGGGTGAGCGTTTCGAGCAGACCACCCGGGATCTCGCGACGGGTCTCGACACCTCGGACGACGTCCCGGTCCTGCGCCTCGACGTCACGGACCCGGAGCAGATCAAGGCCGTGGCCGACGACCTGCGCGAGCGATGGGGCAAGCTCGACTTTGTCGTGCACTCGATCGCCTACGCGAACCCGGCGGAGCTGAAGGGGCGCTTCCGGGACACCACGCGCCAGGGCTTCAGCGACGCGCTGGAGATCTCGGCCTACTCGCTCGTTTCGGTGTCGCGTGAGTTCGCCGAGCTCATGACCGACGGCGGCTCGATCGTCGCTCTGTCGTACCTCGGTGGCGAGCGCGTGGTGCCGAACTACAACGTGATGGGCGTGGCCAAGGCCGCGCTCGACGCAGCGATCCGCTACCTTTCCTTCGACCTCGGTCCGCAGGGCATTCGCGTGAACAGCGTGGCGCCCGGCCCCGTCCGAACGGTCAGTGCGTCGGCGGTGGGGGACTTCGCGAAGATGCTCGATCACGTGAAGAGGGTCGCGCCGCTGCGGCGCAACGTGACCGGTGAGGAGGTCGGCAACGTCGTCGCCTTCCTCGTTTCGGATCTCGCGACGGGCGTGACGGGCACGCATCTCCCCATCGACTGCGGCTACACGGTGATGGGCGTGACGCACGGCCTCGACGAGGCGGAGACCGCAGAGTGAGGTCGGCTCTCGCAGCGCTTGCACTGGTGGGTCTGGCACTCGGGGGCCAACTCACGGCCTGCGCCACCAACCCCGCGGAGCGAATCAACTCGGGGGTCCGTGGCGTCCTGGATGACGTCTCCCAGTTGCTCTCTGGCACCGATCTTCCGTCGAAGCATCTCGAGACGATCAACGCCATCAACGATCCGACCACCTGGCGGTTCCGCCCCGGAGCAGACGCTCCTCTCGAGCGGACCCGCGAGGCCGTGCGACTGCTCGGCGAGGCTGACTACGCCACGTGGGCCGATACCGGCGTCGTGGTCAGCGTGCTCTCGTCGATGGGTCTCGATCATCCGTCCGCGCTGGTTCGCGCCGACGCCATCGACACGATGGGACGCATGGCGCCCTGGCTGCTGGACGCCGATGACCAGCCCGAGCACTCGCCGACCGAGGCGGACGTCATCGAGGCGTTGAAGGTCATTCGCGACGCCACCGGCAAGGACGACACGGACCCCGCGCTGACGGCCGCCGTGCTCGTGGCGGTGCGCGATATCGCCGCCTACGCGTTTGGCGGCACGGCCGGGCCGGAGCCGGGTGCCAGCCTCTCGTCGACCGCGCGGGGACATCGTTCGGCGCTCCGCATGGCGCGCAGCGTGCTGACCTCGTTCACGCAGCGGGCCCTCGACGGCTTCCGAGGCGATCCGGAGATCAACGACGCGCTCGATCGCAGTTACGTGCATCTCTCGGCGTCCTCGGTGCGCCTCTCGCTGCTGGCGGCCGCGACGGGGGATCGTTCCCCGACGACGCGCGCGGCTGCCGTGAGACAGCTCGGCGGTCTCGGGCTCGATCCGAATGGCGCGACGCTCGCTCTTTCCGTCGGCACCGACCGCAACTCTTCGGTTCGCCGCGAGGCGGCCATCGCCCTGGGCGGACTGCCTGCCGAGATGGCGGTGCCGCCGCTGCTCGACGCGCTCCACGACGACATGTCCGACGTTCGAGGTGCGGCGTCTCGCTCGTTGTCTCGCGTCTCGGGCGAGTCGTTCTCCGACGACCGCGCCGCATGGCTGCGATGGTGGGACGAGCACCAGGCGAGCAAGCCGAGTCAGCCCGAATCTGGCCCGTCCGAGTCTGGCCCGTCCGACTCTGAGCAGCCCGAATCCAAGTGAGCGACGCTCCCGGCGATCGACCGTCCCCAGCGCGCCGCATCGGCATGATCGTGCTCCGCGTCCTCGGCGTGGCACTCCTCGCGTTCGTCCTCTGGCAGGTCGGCTGGCGTGACTCGGTCACCCTTGTCGACGGCACGGTGCTGCACGGCGAGATCGTCGACACCGTCCCGACCGACTGGAGCGACGGTGCGACGGTTCAGTTCGCGGTGGAGGGCGAGAGCACCGCGCGAGATCTAGCCTCGGACGACCTCGAGCAGGAGGTCATCCGGGACCGGAGCGTGCCGATCGTCAACGAGGGCCTGATCCGCATCGTCCGGCGCTCGGACAAGGCTCTGCTGATCGTGGGCGTGCTCCTCGGGATCGTCCTGATGCACTTCAGCGTTCTGCGGTGGTGGCTGCTCTTGCGCGGACAGGGCATCCACGTCTCCTTCTGGCTCGCGCACCGACTCACGTTCATCGGGCTGTTCTTCAACAACTTCGTACCCGGTGCCACGGGCGGCGATCTGGTGAAGGCCGTCTACGTGACACGGCGAACGACGCTGCGCGCAGAGGCCGTGATCACGGTTCTGATCGATCGCGTCACGGGCATCGTCGCGCTGGCGATGATCGCGGCCGGTTTCCTGATCCCGCGGCTCGATCAGCCCGAGTACCGCGAACTCGCCCTGTTCATCTTTGGCTTCCTCGGCGCGGTGGCCGTGGGATCGGTCCTCTTCTTCAGCACGACCGTTCGGCGGTTCGTCCGCTTCGACTCTCTGATCGGACGGCTTCCCGGCAGCGGGCTCATCAAGAAGGTGGATCAGGCGCTCTTCACGTACCGCTACCGCAAGGGCGAGCTCGTCATCGCGATGCTGATCTCGTTCGCGAATCAGTTCTGCATCCAGCTCATCGTGGTCCTCTTTGCGGGCGCGCTCCACGTCACGACGCGCGCCGGTGGCCCCCTGCCGGTCGGTGACTACATGGTCGTGCTGCCCGTCGCGTGGATGGTCGCAGCGCTGCCGGTCCTTCCGGGCGGCTGGGGACTGCGCGAGACGGCCTTTGCCGTCGGCTTCCACCTCGTCGGTGTCGACCGCAATCCCGCCGTCGCGCTCTCGGTCGTGGCGGGAATGAACGCGATGGTCTGGGGCGCCCTCGGTGGCGTGTACACGATCCTCGACCGCGGCAAGGTCACCGAGGTGGCCGCCCATGCCGCAGAGACTGCTTCCGAGGCTGGCGCCGAGCCGGAGACGCCGCTCACCGACGTGTCCTGACCCCTCCGCCCCGGATCTGCTCCGGCTTGTCGTAGGTGTTTGTTAGTGTTCTGTGCATGTCCCCTCCCGGGCGTACGATGCGCTCCCTCAATCCGCTCTCCCGCCGCGTCTACCGGTGTGGCGAGAGAGCTTTTTTCGAACCCGCATGTAACCGGGAAGGCTCTTCGCATGTCCTTGCTTGTAGTCGGCACTGTTGCCTTCGACTCCATCCAGACACCCCATGGCCTGGTGGAGGAGGAGACCGGCGGCAGCGCCACGTTCTTCTCCCTCGCCGCGTCGGCGTTCGCACCGGTGCGGCTCGTGGCCGCGGTGGGTACGGACTTCCCGCGGGATCGCCTTGCGCTCTTCGACGGGCGGACGATCGACACCGAGGGGCTGGACGTGGTCGCCGATGGGAAGACCTTCCGGTGGTCCGGCAAGTACGAGGGCGACATGAACGTGGCCGAGACGCTCGACACGCAGCTGAACGTGCTGGCCACGTTCTCCCCGAAGCTGCCCGAGTCGTACCGCAGCACACCGTTCGTGTTCCTGGCGAACGCGGAGCCACGAGTCCAGCTCGAGGTCCTCGACCAGACGCCCGACCGGCGCTTCGCGATGACCGACACCATGAACCTCTGGATCGAGCACGAGCGCGACGCCCTGCTCGAGGTCCTGCGCCGCGTGGATGCCGTCGTCATGAACGACGAGGAGGCGCGCAGCCTGACCGGCGAGCGCAACCTGATCCGCGCCGGCAACAAGGCACTGGAGCTCGGGCCCAAGGTCGTGGTGATCAAGAAGGGCGAGCACGGCGCGTTCCTGTTCTCGACCTACATGTTCCATGCGCTCCCGGCCTACCCGGTGACCGAGGTGGTCGATCCGACGGGCGCCGGCGACTCGTTCGCCGGTGGCTTGATGGGCTACCTGGCCCGCGCGGGTCGCGTCAGCATCGGCAACCTGAAGCGCGGCATGGCCTACGGCACCGTTGCGGCGTCGTTCACCGTCGCCGACTTCGGCACGCGCTCCCTCCGTGCGGCGACGCGCGAGGACATCGAGATCCGCTTCAACGAGTTCATGAACTTCCTCCGCTGATCCCCATGCGCACATTCACCGCCGTCGAGATCCCGGAAGCGCTGCGCGGACGCATCGGCGCCCGCATGGCGCCGCTCCTCGAAGGGCAGTTCCTCCAAGGCCAGGGCGGCGTGCGTGCCGTAGCCGCGGAGCACCTGCACGTCACGGTGCGCTTCCTCGGCGACATCGACGAAGCCAAGCTCCCCGGCCTTCTCGAAGACCTCGGGACGGCGGTCGCCCCGGTGCCCGCCGCCTCGATCCGACTCGCCTATCCCGGTACGTTCCCGTCTCGCGGCAAGGGACGAGCACGCGTCCTCTGGATCGGCGTGGACGAGCCGGCCGGCACGCTGACGGAGATCGAGCGACGGATCTCCCCCCTGCTGACGACGCACGGTGTACCGCCCGAGAAGCGGGCGTACAGGCCCCACGTCACGCTGGCCCGCGCCCGCGACGGACGTGGAGCCAACGTCCTGCGGGCGGCCCTCGAGGAACTGCACGGGAACGTTAGCGATGGGCAGGACGGCGCTGATCTGGACGGCGCTGATCTGGACAGCACGGATCTGGACAGCACGGATCTGGAAGGGCCGGGTTCGGACAGCGCTGCTCAGGACGGTGCTGCTCAGGACAGTGCTGCTCAGGACAGTGCCGCTCAGGACAGTGCCGCTCAGGATGGCACTGCTCACGACGGTGCCTTCACCGTCGAGCACTTGACCGTGTTCGGCAGTGAGCTCACTCCCGAAGGGCCGCGCTACACCGTGCTGGCACGTCTGCCGCTCGCCGGCCTTCCCCTAGCTGGCGCTCCGGGCACGGCGATCCCGGGCACGGCGATCCCGGACACGACGATCCCGGACGCGGCGACGCAGGACGCGGCGTCCATCGATCCCCCGAACTCACAACCCTGAACTCGCACAGCAACCTTGAACTCGCGATAGGGGCTCGACCAAGCCCCCCCCCCGGCAGAACGAACGGAGAGCGCACATGATCAGCAGAGGCAAGCGCAACAGCGGCAACAGCAGCACCTCGTCGAAGTCCTCGGACGGCATCGGCCTGGCCGGGGGTGTCGGCCTGAGCGGCGACAAGCGCGCCAAGGCGCTCGAGACCACGATCGCCCAGATCGAACGGCAGTTCGGCAAGGGCGCGATCATGCGCATGAACGAAGCATCCCGGATGAACATCGACTGCGTGTCGACGGGCAGCCTCGCGCTCGATCTCGCGCTCGGTGGCAAGGGCCTGCCGCGTGGACGTGTCATCGAGATCTTCGGGCCGGAGAGCTCCGGCAAGACGACGCTCACGTCGCACATCGTGGCCGAGGTCCAGAAGACCGGCGGCACGGCGGCCTTCGTCGACGCCGAGCACGCGTACGACCCGGTCTACGGCGCTCGCATCGGCGTGGACATCGAGAACCTGCTGATCTCCCAGCCCGACTCCGGTGAGCAAGCCCTCGAGATCGTCGAGATGCTGGTGCGCTCGAACGCCGTCGACATCGTCGTGATCGACTCAGTCGCGGCCCTTGTGCCGCGTGCCGAGCTCGAAGGCGAGATGGGGGACAGCTTCGTGGGTCTGCAGGCCCGCCTGATGTCGCAGGCGCTTCGCAAGCTGACGGGCGCCATCGCCCGCAGCACGACGACCGTCGTCTTCACGAACCAGATCCGCGAGAAGATCGGCGTCATGTTCGGTAGCCCCGAGACGCAGCCGGGTGGCCGCGCGCTGAAGTTCTACTCCTCGGTGCGCATCGACCTACGCCGCATCGGCCAGGTGAAGGATCGCGACGAGGTGATCGGCAGCCGCGTGAAGGCGACCGTCGTGAAGAACAAGGTCGCGCCTCCATTCCGCCGTGTGGAGTTCGAAATCCGCTTCAACCACGGCATTCACCACGTTGGCGAGGTGATCGATCTCGGTGTGCTCCACAACGTCGTCGAGAAGTCGGGCTCTTGGTACAGCTACCGCGGCGAGCGCCTCGGGCAGGGCCGCGAGCGGTCGTGCGAGCTGCTCGAGTCGAACCCCGACCTGCTGCAGACGATCCGCGACGAGGTCCTCCGCGCCGCGGCACCGGCCGTCGTCGCCGACAAGCCACCGGCCGCCGGGATACCGGCCGCAGGGACACCGTCCCCGGAGCCGGCCGAGGCGTAGAGACGAAGCCACCTCCGCACGAGTCGCGATGTGTCGTCGGCGGATGCGTTGGCCGAGGCGTCAACCGGACCAGAAGCCGACACGGCAACACGGCAACACGGCAGAGAGCCACAGAAGCGATGGACAGCCCGGAGCGCATGTCGCGCCCCGGACTCTTGCCGTGGATGGGCTGCACGCACCGCTGCGTGCAGCCGTGTACTCGCCATCGACCGCCACAGCGTGCCCGCGGGGGACGGCGCCGCGCTTCGCTTCACCGCACGTGGCGGTTCTCTGAGCCCCCACCTGGCCGCCTCCGCGGCTCTCGCGAGGCGATCGTGCTGGCCCGTCCTCTGGGCCCGTCCTCTGGTCCCTTTCTCTGGGCCCTTCCTCTAAGCGTTCCCGGTCCCCGGGTCCGTGAGCTGCGGCGGCAACCTGTGCTGCGCGCATCCCTCGCCGTGTCGCCGTGTCGCCGTGTCGCCGTGGTGAATCCGATCTCGAGCCGCGCGCCCGTACGACGCCGCGGCGAGCCCGTCGCCGACTCCGCTCGCAGATTCCGCCCGGGTCATCACGACGTGCGGGAGGATTCCGGGCTCGACTCGACCCGAACTCCCCAACCCACGGTGCTGCCATGACTCCCGACGAACTCCGCGAGGCCTATCTCCGCTTCTTCGAGGAGCGGAACCACACCCGTGTGAACTCGGCGTCTCTGGTCCCGGAGAACGACCCGAGCCTGTTGTTCACCGGCGCCGGGATGAACCAGTTCAAGGACGAGTTCCTGGGCAAGGGGCAGCGCGGGTTGGTGCGCGCGACCTCGTCGCAGAAGTGCCTGCGGACGGGCGATCTGGAGAACGTCGGGCGCACCGCCGGTCATCAGTCGTTCTTCGAGATGCTCGGCAACTTCAGCTTCGGCGACTACTTCAAGCAGGACACCATCCGCTGGGCGTGGGAGTTCCTGACGGACGTCGTCGGCTTCGAGGCGGACCGGCTGCGCGTCACCGTCTACGAGGACGACGACGAGGCGGCATCGATCTGGCGGGACGAGATCGGACTGAGCGACGACCGCATCTACCGCTTCGGGGCCAAGTCGAACTTCTGGCCGGCAAACGCGCCGGAGGCGGGTCCGAACGGACCGTGCGGTCCGTGTTCGGAGATCTTCTTCGACTACGGCCCTCAGGATCAGTGCGCGGACCCCACAGCGTGCGATCCCGAGTGCGACTGCCGCCGCTACGAAGAGATCTGGAACCTCGTCTTCACCCAATTCGAGCGCAAGGATGGCGGCGTTCTCGTACCGCTGCCGCAGAAGAACATCGACACCGGTGCCGGGTTCGAGCGCCTGGTTCGCGTCCTCGAGCAGGCGCCCACGAACATCGAGACCAGCCTCTTTCGTCCGATCCTCTCGGCCGTCGCGATTGCCGCCGGGCGGGATCACTACGAGCGCGAAGGGGAGGACGGGGTCCGCATGCGTCGGATCGCCGATCACGTGCGCGCCGCGTGCTTCCTCGTCGGAGACGGAGTGCGCCCCGGCAACGAGGGCCGTGGCTACGTCCTGCGACGGATCATGCGCCGAGCGATCCGTGACGGCGCGGGTCTCGGCATCGAGCGTCCATTCCTCGCCGACGTGGTCCCGGGCGTGGTTGAGGCCATGGGCGGTGCGTATCCGGACCTCCGCGCGGGACGTGAGCTGCTCGAGAGCGTGGTGCGCGCCGAGGAGGAGCTCTTCCGCCGCACGTTCCGCAAGGGGATGCGTCGACTCGAGGGCGCGATCGAGGAACTCATCGGCGACGAGAGCAGCGAGATGCCCGCCGAGGTCGTCTTCCAACTGCACGACACGTTCGGGTTTCCCGTGGACGTGACGGCCGAGATTCTCGACGAGCGCGGCCTGACATTCGATCGAGACCGCTATGACGAGCTCATGGAGGAGCAGCGCACGCGCAGTCGCGCGGGCCAGAAGATGAGCGACGAGATCTTCGAGCGTGGTCCGATCGGCGAACTGATCGATCGGGGCACGACAAGCTCGGAGTTCGTCGGCTACGACGACCCGGCGCGGGCGACGGCCGAAGAGCGGCGTGGCGTGGCGGCGGACACGAAGCTGGTCGGAGTGTTCCTCGAGAAGGACGGATCGCTGCACAACGAGGTGCGCGACGGAGAGACGGCGACGCTCGTACTGGATCGCTCCCCGTTCTACGCCGAGTGCGGCGGACAGGTCTCCGACACCGGTGCGATCCAGTTCGACGACGGTCGCTTCCAGGTGACGGGCGTCGACTCGCGCGAGGACTACGTGCTCCATCACGGCACCTATGCCGGCAGCACCCCAGCCCGAATCGGCCAGGCCTGTCGCGCGCTCGTCGATGAGGTCCGCCGCGACGCGGTCCGCCGCAACCACACGGCGACCCACCTCCTGCACCGCGCTCTGAAGGAACTGCTGGGCGACTCGGTCCAGCAGGCCGGATCGCTTGTGGCACCGGATCGCCTGCGCTTCGACTTCACGGTGGATCGCGCGCTCACGCCCGAGCAGATCGCCGCTCTCGAGAGCGCGGTGAACGACCAGGTTCTCGCGAACGCCCCGCTCGAGACGGCGCTCATGACCGTCGAGGCCGCCAAGGCGAGCGGTGCGATGGCGCTCTTCGGCGAGAAGTACCCTGAGCCGGTGCGCGTGGTCGCGGTGGGGGAGTACAGCCGTGAGCTCTGCGGCGGCACGCACTGTCGTGCAGCCGGCGACATCGGGTCGCTGCGGATCACCAGCGAGAGTTCGATCGCGGCGGGCATTCGCCGCATCGAGGCGATCACCGGCGCGGATGCGCTGCACCAGATGCAGGACGAGCGCGCGGTCCTCGGCACTCTGGCGCGCCAGCTCGGCGTGCCCGTGCGAGAGATCGCCGAGCGCGTCGCCAAGCTGCAGAAGGACGTCAAGTCCCTCCGGAAGCAGGCCGTAGCCGCGACGCCGGTGTTCGACGCGCTCACGGGCGAGCCTGTCCAGGCAGGGGGTGCCCGCATCCACGTCCATGTGCTCGAGCTCCCACGCGAGGCGCTCGCGAAGGCGGCCGAAGCCGTGAAGAAGGCATCCGGCGACCCGGTCGGAGCGCTGATGGTGAGCACGCACGGCGGCAAGGTCGCGGCGCTCGCCGTGCTCAACGAGAGCGCGGTGGCCGCCGGGCTCGATGCGGTGGCACTCCTCCGTGGAGCGGGGGGGCGAGGCGGTGGACGTCCACCGCTGGCCCAAGGCACGATCCCCGGGAATCCGACGCGCGACGACCTAGCGGCCGCGATCTCGTCGGCACTCTCGTAGGACCTTCCGCCGCTCGCTTCCTTGACCGGGCCGGGCGGCCAAGCACAATCAGCGGCTTGCGCTCCCGGATCGGGGCGCCAACCCATCCGGACGGTCGGTCCGGGGTCGCGCCAGGCACACGCGGAGGACCCGATGGCGGTTCCGAAGTTCAAGACCTCGAAGTCCAAGAAGCGCAAGCGTCGTACGCATGACAAGCTCATTCCGGTGAGCCTGGCTCCGTGCCGCAACTGCGGTCTCTCGATCCCGTCACACCGGATCTGCCCCGACTGCGGTCACTACCCGAGCCGTGGCAAGGGCGGTGCGCGCACGCGCGCCGTGATCGTCAAGGACGGGGGCTAGAGCCCCTTCCCGCGCGCCCGACGGCTGAGCCCGTCCGCGCGCGTCCGGCGCCGTCCGTGACGACTCCGACTGTTCCACCGCGTGACGCCGCCGCTCCGGTGCGGGTCGTCGTCGACGCGATGGGAGGCGACCACGCCCCGGGCGTCGCCGTTCGCGGTGCCCTCGATGCCGTCCGCGTCGATGCCGGGATCGAGGTGATCCTCGTCGGCCGCGAGGACGAGATCCGCCAGCGCCTGCCGAGGAGCGGCGCACCGAGTCGCGTGCGGATCGTCCCGGCAGCGGACGTTCTGGAGATGCACGAGTCGCCGGTCGAAGCGCTGCGGCGCAAACCCGACACGTCGATCGCCCGCTCCATCCGACTGCTCGCGGACGGTGAGGCCGACGCCGTGGTCTCGGCTGGGAACACCGGCGGCGCCGTCGCGGCCGCCGCCCTCGGACTCGCGAAGCTTCCCGGAGCCCGTCGCGCCGGCATCGCGGCGCCGTTTCCGACGCGCCGCGGGCATTGCGTGCTCATGGACGTCGGCGCCAACCTTCAGCCGAAGGCGACCGATCTCGTCGAGTACGCGGTCATGGCCAGCGAGTACGCCCGAGCCGTGCTCGGCGTGGGCGTCCCGCGGGTCGGCGTCCTGTCCGTGGGGGGCGAGGAGGACAAGGGCCGCCCTCTTGTGCGGCAGGCGGCGGACGGGTTGCGCGCGCTGCTCGGGACTCGCTGCGTCGGCAACGTCGAGGGCCAGGAGATCTTCGCCGGAGACGTCGACGTCATCATCTGTGAAGGGTTCGTCGGCAACGTGATCCTGAAGGCGTCCGAGGGCCTCCTCGAGGCGTTCGTGCACCACATGCTCGGCCGGCTCGAGGAGGATCTCTCCGACACCGTCACCGACGATGGCGGCTCCACGGTCGCGGACGCGCTCGACGAGTTGCGTCAGCGGACCGACTACACGCGCTACGGCGGGGCACCGTTGATGGGGCACGACGGCGCGATCCTCATCTGCCACGGTCGCAGCCCGGCAGTCGCCATTCGCAACGCGGTGAGAGCCGCTCGCTCGTACGTGTCGCACGACGTCAACGCTCGGATCGCCGCCGGGTTGGCTGCGCTGGCGTCCAACTCCGACGTGACGCGAGCGATGGGAGGCAACGCATGACGGTCCTGCTGTGTCCGGGCCAAGGTGCCCAGTTCCCCGGAATGGGTCGCGACGTCGCGGAGCGCTTCCCCGAATCAGCCGCGATCTTCGAACGTGCCGACGCGGCGCTCGATCTAGGGCTCACGCGCATCGTGTTCGACGGCAGCGCCGAGGACGTCGAGCGCACGGACATCTGCCAACCGGGCATCCTGACCGTGTCGATCGCGATTTGGGAGGCCGCAGCAGCTCGCGGCGTCGTCGATCCATCGCAGCTCAGCGCAGCTCTCGGCCTCTCGCTGGGTGAGTACACGGCCCACGTCGTCGCCGGCTCCCTCGAGTTCGAGGACGCCGTCCGGCTCGTGCGACGTCGCGGTCGCTACATGCAGGAGGCCTCGGATGCCACGCCATCCGGGATGGCTGCCGTGATGGGGCCGTCGGTCGACGAGATCGAGGGCGTGTGCGCATCCATCCGGAACGACGGCGGGATCGTCGTCGTCGCCAACCTGAACGCGCCGGGACAGGTCGTGATCAGCGGAGAGAACGTCGCTCTGGCGACCTGCTGCTCACGCCTCGATGAGCTGGGCGCGCGGCGCGTCGTGCCGCTGAAGGTGGCCGGGGCGTTCCACTCGCCCGTGATGCAGACCGCGGCAGATCAGCTCGCCGCCGACCTGGCCGATGTCACGTTCGCTGCGCCACGAGTGCCCGTGGTGTCGAACGTCACCGGAGCGCCCGTGACCACCGCCGACGAGGCACGCGAGACGCTTGCGCGACAGGTCGTCGCGCCGGTCCTGTTCGAGCGCTCGTTGCGCCGCGTGCTCGCGGATGCAGAGGGCACGCCTGACTTCGTCGAGCCGGGCCCCGGCAAGACGCTCGGCGGTTTCCTTCGCAAGATCGACCGAGGGATCCGTGCGCGCGCACTGGAGACCGCAGACAGCATCGAGGGCGCCGCGTCGTAGCGGCGAGACGGAGAACGACATGGCAACCGGCGAGCTGAGCGAGAAGGTTGTGTTCGTGACCGGTGCGTCGCGCGGGATCGGCCGTGCGATTGCCGAAGAGTGTGCGCGGCAGGGCGCTGCGCTAGCGCTGTTCGCCACGTCGGTCGACGGAACCGAAGCCACCGAGGCGGCGTGCCGCGAGCTCGGTGCGACGTCCATCTCCCGACACGCGGTCGATGCCGGCAGCTCGGAGTCCGTCAAGGCCGCCGTCAAGGAGGCCCTCGGTGTCCACGGCACCTGCCACGGGCTGGTCAACAACGCGGGCATCACGCGCGATGGCCTGCTGATGCGCATGAGCGACGACGACATCGCTCGCGTGCTCGACGTCAACTTGAAGGGCCCGATCTACTTCGTGCGCGCGCTGACGCGGACGTTCGTCAAGGCCCGCGGCGGGTCGATCGTCAACATCACGAGCGTGGTGGGCATCACCGGGAACGCCGGCCAGACGAACTACGCCGCGAGCAAATCGGGCCTCATCGGCTTCACGAAGTCGGTTGCGAAGGAACTCGGTGGACGCAGCGTCCGCTGCAACGCCGTCGCTCCGGGCTTCGTTCGCACCGACATGACGGCGGACCTTCCGGACGAGGCGCAGACCGCCATGCTCGGCGGCGTACCACTCGGGCGTGCAGCCGAGCCCACGGAGATCGCTCCGGCCGTCTCGTTCCTCCTCTCGGCGCGCGCTGCGTACATCACCGGTCAGGTGCTCGCCGTCGACGGCGGGATGACGTAGCCCGGCCTTCTCACCACGTCGGCGCGGCCTGCGGCCGGAAGGCACGAACGGCGAGGGATGGTCGACGTGAAGACTGGTGCTGGACCAACGACAGTGTGTCCTGACCGAGCGGGGGCCGCGAGATCAAGGCGGACGCTGCGTGGTCAGGGGCCCATCCCCCCAACGAGCTGTGTCAACGCAGAGATCGTGGTCCCCGCGATGTGTCAGGCGTGGCGACGTGGTGAGAGGGTCGGGCTAGCCCGCATCGCTCTCGCGGACCCTCTCTATCAATTGGACTACCTGCCGGAGCGCCCTTTAGAACGACGCCTTCGAGCCGGGGTCGAGACCCGCCCTCGGACCGTCCCACACGGGGCGCGCGAGCGCGGCTTCGATCGGCGCCGTCGCGCGATGACTTCCACCGAGTTAGATCCACTCAGCGCAGGTCGGTCAGCGACCTGGCAACAACAGCACGCAACAGGCGGGAGACTCCCCAGTGGCGGACGACAAGAGCAACATCCGTGAGAAGGTGATCGACATCGTCTGCGAGCAGATGGGTGCGACGCGCGACAAGATCACGGACGAGACCTCGTTCATCAACGACCTCGGGGCCGACAGCCTCGACACCGTCGAACTCGTGATGGAGTTCGAGGACGAGTTCGACCTCAACATCCCGGACGAGGATGCGGAGAAGATCCAGACCGTCGGCGACGCCATCGGCTACATCGAGTCGAACACCTAGAGCGACTCCCGGCCCCCCGGCCGGGGCCGTAGGTCTCCCCACATGAGCCGTCGCGTCGTCATCACCGGCCTGGGTACCGTGAACGGTCTCGCGCACAACGTGCCCGAGACGTGGGGACGGCTGCTCGAGGGCGAGTCCGGCGTCGATCGCATCACGCACTTCGATGCGAGTGCGATGACGTGTCAGATCGCGGCCGAGGTCAAGGACCTCGACGCGAGCGCGGTCGTCGACCCGAAGGACATGCGCAAGCTCGACCCCTTCACGGTCTTCGGGGTCTGCGCGGCCGACGAGGCCCTCCGTGACTCCGGCCTGCACAACGGCGGGTTCGACCCCGATCGCGGCGGCTGCATCATGGGCGTCGGGATCGGTGGCCTGACGGGCATCGAGGCGACCAAGGAACTCATGGACGCCCGCGGCCCCCGCCGCGTGAGCCCGCACTTCATCCCGAAGATCATGATGAACGCGGTCTCCGGTCGCGTGTCGATGCGCTACGACCTCCGCGGACCCAACTTTGTGACCGCATCGGCCTGCGCATCGTCCAACCACGCCGTGGGGCTCGCGTTCCGCAGCATCCGCTCCGGGGACGCCGACCTGATGGTCACGGGTGGGGCCGAGGCGACGATCACCTCGCTCGGCATCGCCGGCTTCTGCGCGCTTCGCGCTCTCAGCACGCGCAACGACGATCCCCACGGCGCCAGCCGACCCTTCGACAAGGGCCGCGACGGCTTCGTGATGGGGGAGGGCGCCGGCGCCCTCGTGCTCGAGGAGCTGAACCACGCGCGTCGCCGTGACGCGAAGATCTACGCCGAGGTCACCGGCTTTGGCATGACGGCCGACGCGTTTCACATCACCGCCCCTGCGCCGGAGGGCCGCGGCGGCGCCGCCGCCATCCGCATGGCGCTCGAGGACGGCGGCGTGGACCGCTCCGAGGTCGACTACATCAACGCGCACGGCACGTCGACGCCGGTCAACGATCCGCTCGAGACGCTCGCCATCAAGACGGTGTTCGGCGACCACGCATCGCGTCTGGCCGTGTCGTCGACGAAGTCGATGCTCGGCCACCTGCTCGGTGCCGCTGGCGCGGTCGAGCTCGTCGTCATGGCGATGTCGATCCACTCCGGCCGCATCCACCCGACGATCAACCTCGCCGAGGCCGACGCGGAGTGCGACCTGGACTACGTGTCCGAGGGCGCCCGCGAACTGCACATCCGGCACGCGCTCTCGAACTCGCTGGGCTTCGGCGGGCACAACGCCGTGCTCATGCTGTCGAGCATTTAGAGGGGTTCCGCGGACCGACGGCAGCACGAGGTTGTTGTCTGGAGCGTGCTCGGTCTCGTCACGCGCTTGCCGATCTCAGCGTTGCCGGTCGAGGACCTCCGCGCGCTCATTTCCGCGTCGCGAGGAACGCCGTGAGTGCCACCGCGGGGGTGCATGCGGCGCCTCGCGCGCGCCCGTTGAGAACCATCCTGCGCGAGGACAGAGTGCGCGAAGATCTAGCCCGGCCTATTCATGAGGCTCGCGCACTCCGTGACGATCGTCGTCCGGAAGTCCAGGAGCCGCCTGGATGCGGCGGCCACGGCGCGCGCCGGGAGGCCCATCCTGAGCGAGGACAGAGTGTCGAGATCAAGGCGCGACGACGACTGCGACGTCGTTCCGTCTCGGAGGAGGCGCAACGCCGAGATCGGCGCTCTGGACCGCTCAGCTGCGTGAGTCGTCATGAATAGTCCGGGATAGCCCCCCGCGGGGCACCAGTGAGTCGTCGCCACTCACCACCCGGTCGGCCTACAGCTAGCAGGCTGTCGCGCCAACCTGCGTGGCCCGTCGAGGCTGCAACTCCGACGGTCGGCCAGCCTGCTACGCGGCACATCCTCGCTCGACTTTCTGCTCGGGAGCGTATCCTCCGCGGTTGCGGCGTGGAGCCCCACGCCCGAAAGGAGACACCGATGCGCAAGACATTCAGCGTGATGAGCGTTCTGCTCCTCGCCGCGTGCGTGTCGCCGCCGCCCGCGTCGAACGACGCTCCGGCTGCCGAGGCGACCGCCGAGACGACCATCGAGACGATGAGCCGAGACTCCATGACCGAGGACATGGCCTCGACGACCGAGACGGTCGCCGAAGAGGCAGCTCCCGAGGCCGCGTACGACGCAGCCTCGATGGACGATCTCAACTCCCGGCGCGCACAGCCCGGTAGCGCTCGCGAGTACATCAATCGCTATCGCGGGACGACCCCCGCGGAGGTGATGGCCAAGTAGCCATCCGTTCGATGCGTCGCCCGCGTCCGCCCATGGTGTGACGTCCGGCGCGTCGGGGTGTCTGCCAGCTCGTTTGGCGGAACGAGACCATGGCAGAGACGGATTCGACCGACACCCCATCCGACGGCGTGAGCCGGCGGCGTTCCGACTTCATCCGCGACATTGTCGCGAAGGACGTCGCCGCCGGCCTCGCGCGCGTCGTCACGCGATTCCCCCCGGAGCCGAACGGCTTCCTCCACATCGGGCACGCGAAGGCCATCCTTCTCGACCACGACGTGGCGCGGGAGCACGGTGGACACTTCCACCTGCGCTTCGACGACACGAACCCGCTCGCCGAAGACACGCGCTTCGTCGAGGCGATCCAGGCGGACATCACCTGGCTCGGCTGCACGTGGGACGGTCCGGTGCGGTTCGCGTCGGACTACTTCGCACAGATGTACGAGCTGGCCGAACGCCTCGTGCAGGACGGTCGGGCGTACGTCGACAGCGAGTCGATCGACGAGATCCGCGAGCATCGTGGGACCGTCTCCGAGGCGGGCACGGCGAGCCGCTACCGCGATCGCAGCGTCGACGAGAACCTCGATCTGTTCCGCCGCATGCGGGCAGGCGAGTTCGCGGATGGCACGCACGTGCTGCGGGCGAAGCTCGACATGGCGTCGCCCAACATGCTCCTGCGCGATCCGCTGCTCTATCGCATTCGGCACGCGACGCACCACCGCACGGGCGATGCGTGGTGCATCTACCCGATGTATGACTTCGCGCACTGCATCGAAGACGCCATCGAGGGCGTGACCCACTCGTTCTGCACGCTCGAGTTCGAGATCAATCGGGCGCTGTACGACTGGGTCCTCGAGTCGGTCTGGCCGGAGCCACGACCGCGTCAGTTCGAGTTCGCACGACTCGAGCTCGACTACGTGCTGATGAGCAAGCGCTACATGCGCCGGCTCGTCGAAGAGGGACACGTCAGCGGGTGGGACGATCCCCGCATGTCCACGCTGCGCGGCCTGCGCCGCCGCGGCGTGACGAGCGAGGCGCTCCGTGCGCTCAACTCCCTCGTGGGCATCAGCAAGGCCAACAGCGTCATCGACCTCGGCAAGCTCGAGTACTGCGTGCGCGAGGACCTGAATCTCCGCTCGCCGCGTCTGATGTGTGTGCTCCATCCCCTGCGCGTCGTTCTCACGAACCTGCCTGAGGATCACGACGAGCGCATCGAAGCTCCGCTCTGGCCGCATGACGTTCCGCACGAGGGGTCGCGCGCCTTGCACCTCACGCGCGAGATCTGGATCGAGCGCGACGACTTCCGCGTGGACCCGCCGAAGGGCTGGCACCGTCTCACGCCGGGCGGCGAGGTCCGCCTGCGCCACGGCTACGTGATCCGTTGCGACGACGTGGTGCTCGACGGTGCCGGCGAGATCGTCGAACTGAGGTGTAGCGCCGATCGCGACACGCTCGGGAGTGCGCCGACCGATCGCCGCGTTCGCGGCACGATCCACTGGGTGTCCGCGGTGCACGGGCGCTCGCTCGAGCTGCGCCTCTACGACCGACTGTTCGCCGTTGCACGGCCAGGTCGTGACCCCGAGGTCGACTTCGTCGACGAGCTCAACCCCGAGTCGCTGACCGTCATCCCCGCTGCGATGGCCGAGCCCGAACTGGCCGACGCGCGCCCGGGTGATCGCTTCCAGCTCGAGCGCGTCGGGTACTTCATTGCCGACACCGAGGACTCGCGCCCCGGGTCCCCGGTCCTCAATCGCACCGTCACGCTCCGCGACTCGTGGGGCAAGCGCGACGCGCCGAAGCCAGCTGCTCGAGTCCGCCGCCCGAAGACCAAGCCGGCGCCAGCGGCGGCGCGCGTGTGGGAAGCAGGCGACCCGGACCTCGCCGATCGCTTCGACCGCTACACCGGCGTGCTCGGTCTGGACCCGCAGGATGCGCACACGCTGACGCGCAGCGCCGCGATTGCCGACTACTTCGATGCTGCGGCATCCGCCGCCGACACATCCGCCGTCGCCAAGTGGGTCGTGAACGAGGTGCTTCCCGCCGTCGACGGCGACGATCCGTCCACACTCGGGATGGCGCCGACGGTGCTCGCTGCCATCGTGACGATGGTGACGAGTGACCGCATCTCGGCCACGGCCGCCAAGGAGGTCTTCGCGGCAGTTGCCACCGATGGCGCCGATCCCGAAGCAATCGTTCGCCAGCGCCATCTCGAACAGGTCAGCGACACCGGTACGCTCGGGCCGGCCGTCGACGGCGTTCTGGCGGCGCACCCAGACGAGGTCGCGCGGTATCGCGGTGGCAAGACGGGTCTCCTCGGCTTCTTCGTGGGTCGGGTCATGAAGGAGACGCGCGGCACCGCGAAACCGGACCTCGTGCGGCGTCTCGTCGTCGAACGCCTGGGACGAGAATCGGGACAGGGAACCGGCGAGGGATGATCCGCAACCTCTTCAAGGCCGCGCCACCGGACCCGTTCGACCTCAACCCTCGGACCGACACACCACTCGACTTCCCGTTCCACGACTACGGGCACCTCACTCCGGACGACTACGACCGGCTCGGCTTCATCTGCGGGCTCGAGGTGCACCAGCAACTCGCAACGCGCAGCAAACTGTTCTGCCGCTGTCCGGCAGGACGCTCGACGGCGCGCGTCGACGGCGAAGTGCTGCGTCACATGCGGCCCACGCTGTCGGAGCTCGGTCAGTACGACGGCTGCGCGCTGATGGAGTTCAAGACGCGCAAGGACATCGTCTACCTGCTCGAACGGAGCACCGTCTGTACGTACGAGATGGACGACACGCCGCCGTTCGAGATCGACGAGGAAGCCGTGCGGGTCGCGCTTCACGTTTCGCGCCTGTTCGGACTCTCGCTCGTCTCCGAGCTGCAGGTCATGCGCAAGCAGTACCTCGACGGGTCCATCCCCGCGGGCTTCCAGCGCTCGGCGATGATCGCCGTCGGCGGCGAGATCCCGTTCCGCGAGAGTGAACTCGGGCGCGACCAAGTGATCCGCATCCGGCAGTTGACGCTCGAGGAAGACTCCTGTCGCGAGGTGTCCGACGTCGGTCACCTCATCACGTTCCGCACCGATCGGCTCGGTACGCCGCTGGTCGAGACGGTGACGGAGCCGGATCTGCTGACGCCCCTCGACGTTGCGGCTGGGGGGCGACTGCTCTCGCGAGTCGTCCACACGAGCGGTGCCGTCCGCCGTGGTCCGGGTGCGGCGCGGCAGGACGTGAACGTGTCGATCGCGGGCGGCCGCCGCGTCGAGATCAAGGGCGTCGCTCATCACCGTGGGCTACCGCGTCTCGTGCACATCGAGGCGTTCCGTCAACTGGAGCTGCTGAAACTGCGAGCCGAGCTGCTCGACCGCGGCGTCACGAAGGATCAGCTCACGATCCCCGAGGTCGGCGTCGCATGGGAGTCGTCACTCGCCGTCGATGCACGGCGGGCGCTCCGCGGCTGTGGCTACCCGCCCGTGGCCGATGCCTTGGCGCGCGGGGACTTCATCGCCGCCGTGCGTCTACCGCGCTTCGACGATCTACTCGGCCGTCGGCTTCAGCCAGGGATGACCTTCGCGCACGAGTTCGCCGATCGAGTGCGCGTCATCGCCTGCCTCACCGCTCGCCCGTTCATGATCTCCTCGCACCTCCAGGACTATGGCCTGAAGGCGTCGACGTGGCGGCGGGTCCGCGCCGCGCTCTCCGCCGAGAGTCGCGATGCGATGCTGGTCGTGTGGGGTGCCGCTGCCGATGTCGACACGGCGGTCCGCGAGATCCTGATCCGCGCTCAGGACGCACTCGACGGCGTCCCTTCCGAGACGCGGCAGTCGTACGGCGACCTGACGACGGGCCTCGAGCGCATCCTGCCCGGGCCGCAGCGCATGTATCCGGACACGGACACTCCGCCGCTGCCCGTGCCGGAGACATGGATCGTCGCGGCGGACGAGGCGGTCGGGGAACTCCCGTGGGATCGCGAGGATCGCTACGTCGCCACCGGGCTCTCACGATCGGTGGCCGCGCGGCTGGTCGATGCGCCATGGGCCGACCTCTTCGACGCGCTCTCGCCGACCGGCCCTGAGTCCGCCGGTGCACTGGCCCACGCGTTCGAGACCCGTCTCCCCCATCATCGCCGCACACTCGGTGCGGAACTCCCATCCGCCGATCGCTTGCGGCCGTTGGTCGCCGCGGTCGAAGCCGAGTCGGTTCACCCGCAGGCGTTCGCCACGGCTCTTGACGACCTGATGCGCGACGCCGGCGTGGCGCCGGACGAAGTTGTGAATCGCTACGCCGCACGCGGTGACGTCGATCGGGCGGAGCTCGAGCGCCGGCTGTCGGAGATCGAGTGGGTGCGCACCGAGCGCGCTCCGAATCTCCCGCGCGATGCCGCGCACCGTCTCGCGATGGGCCTCGTCATGCCGGCTCTTCTCGGGCGACTGCCGGCGCAGGTCGTCGGGAGTGCCGTCGATGCCTGGCTCGGCGACGCGCCGGAGCTCGCCGCATGAGCGCCCCCGACGACGCCTACAAGGGCTATCGCGACCCGACGCTCTCGACGATGCGTCGCTTCGAGGCGACGGTCTGGTCGAAGGTGCGCGCCCACACGACGCGCGGGACCTTCGAAGGACTCGTGCTCCCTCGCAGCGAGATCGCCGATGCCGAGCACGTCGTTCTGAAACTCCAGAGTGGCTACAACGTCGGCCTCCGCCACGACACCATCGAGAACATCGAGGTACTGGGCTACCGCGAGGCGGTCTACCGCGTGCCCGAGGAAGAGTTCCCGAGCGATCCGACGAAGCCGCGAGTCCGGCTCTTCGGGACGGGCGGCACGATCGCATCGCGTCTGGACTACCGCACGGGCGCCGTGATCCCGGCCTTCACTCCAGGCGAGCTCTACGGCTCGGTCCCGGAGCTGGCGGACATCTGCAACCTCGAGACCGAGAAGCTGTTCGGCGTGTTCAGCGAGAACATCGGCCGAGAGCACTGGCTCACGTTGGCCGAGCGCGTCGTCGAGGCGATCGAAGAGGGCTACGACGGTGTGGTCGTCGGCCACGGCACCGACACGATGCATCACACGGCTGCTGCACTCTCCTTCATGGTGCAGGACACGCCAATCCCGATCGTGATGGTCGGCAGCCAGCGCTCGTCCGACCGCCCGTCCTCGGATGCCGCACGCAACCTGCTCGCGGCGACGTGGACCGCGGCGCACGGCCCCATCGCCGAGGTCATGGTCTGCATGTTCGGGCCGACGTCCGACACGTACAACCTGCTGCACCGCGGGACCCGCGTCCGCAAGATGCACAGCTCGTACCGCAGCACGTTCCGCACGATCGGCGACATCCCGCTCGCGATGGTGACCGAGGGCCACCTCTCTCCGCTGAAGACCGGATGGCGGGAACGCCGCAGCGATCGCCCCCCGCAGTTGCATGCGGTGTGGGACGAGCGAGTGACGATTCTCTACTACTACCCGCACATGAACCCGGACGTGCTCGACGCGCTGGTCGGGTGTGGCTATCGCGGGATCGTCATCGCCGGCACGGGACTCGGTCACGTCAACACGAAGCTGTTCCCCGCCATCGAGCGCGCGACGGCCGCGGGCGTGCAGATCTACATGACGCTCCAGACGCTCTGGGGCTTCGTGCAGATGCAGGTGTACGAGACCGGTCGCGAGATCCTGGCGCGCGGCGTGCTGCCGCTCGCGAACATGCTGCCCGAGGTCGCGTTCATCAAGCTGGGCTGGGCCCTCGCGATGCACCCGGACGATCCCGACGCGGTGGCGGCACTCATGCAGGAGAACGTCACCGGCGAGATGACGGAGCGCGAGCCGCACGACGGGTACCTACTCTTCCAGGGCGGCGTGCCGGAGATGCGCGAACTCCTCTCTCGGATCCGCTCATAGGACCGGATCGCCCACGAGGGCGCCGCGCGGTCTCGTCGATCGAGCGAGTCTCAGGAGCGGCGCGCCAGCGCGCCCTTCGCCTGCTCGAAGTCCCGACGTAGGTGCTCGATCACGTCTGCTGCCCCGCTGAGATCGTCTGCCGCGCCCATCAGTTCGAGCGACTCGGCGTGCGCGCGGAGCGGCTCGGCACCGAGACACGCAGCCCCGCCCTTCAGGCGGTGTCCGGCTCGACGCAGAACGCCACCGTCGCCGTCGTCAACGGCCTGGGCCAACTCATCGATCCGTGCCGCTGCCTCCCCGAGGAACATCTCGAGGAGCTCGCGCGCGAAGTCGACGTCACCGTCGGCCGCCGCCATCAACGCGTCTTCGTCAATCCACTCCCCACCCTGCGGAGAGACCGGGCGCAGCCAGGTGTCGATGGCCTCCTTCAACGCCGCGATGCGAACGGGCTTGGCGACGTAGCCGTCCATCCCGGCCGCGAGGCACTTCTCGCGATCTCCCTGCATCGCGTGCGCGGTCATGGCGATGATCGGCACGTGGACCCCCTCGGGCTCCCGTTCGCGAATGGCAGCGGCCAACGCCAATCCGTCCATGACCGGCATCTGCACGTCCGAGATGATCAGGTCGAAGCCGGACGAGGCGAGAATCTTGAGTGCCTGTGCGCCGTCCTCCGCCGTCTCGTACTCGAACCCGAGCTTCTGGAGCATCCGACAGGCGACGCGTCGATTGACCGGGTTGTCCTCGACCAGGAGCACGCGTCCTCCGACCAGGTCGCCGTCCACGACGGACTTCCGCCCGACCATGCTGGATCGCTTCAGCTCCGTGTGGCGGATGAGCGCAGCCGCTTCCTCGAAGGCACGCAGCAGGCTGCGCCGCGTGACGGGCTTCGACAGACACTTGCGGAACCCGGCCTGCTCCATCCGTTCGCGCTCTCCGCCGCGCGTCATTGACGTGAGCATGATGAGCTCGGTGGTCGCGGTGGCTGGATCGCTCTTCAGGTGGCGACCGAGCTCCGCGCCGTCCATGCCCGGCATCTGGAAGTCGATGACGCCGACGTCGAACGGCTGCCCTGCGGCCGCCGCATCGCGCGCCCGACGAAGCGCGGTCTCGGCATCCGCGCAGCTCTCGGCATCGCAGCCCCAGGAACTGAGATGCGTCTCGACGATGCGCCGATTCGTGGCGTTGTCGTCGACGACGAGAACGCGGAGACCGCGCACGTCCACGCGCGGCGCACGTCGCTCCGCGGGCGAGCCGTGCTCGACATCGAAGGGCAGTTCGAACCAGAACGTGGACCCCTGGCCCTCGATCGTGTCGACGCCGATCTCTCCGCCCATCAGTTCGACGAGTTGCTTGACGATCGCAAGCCCGAGTCCGGTACCGCCGTACTTGCGGGTCGTCGACGCATCCACCTGGGTGAACGGATCGAACACCGTGCTCGCGCGGTCCGACGGGATACCGATCCCGGTGTCCTGCACCTCGAACCGAACGCGGACCCGATCTTCGCCTGGCTCCGCCACGCGGGCACGCAGCACGACCTCGCCCTCGCCCGTGAACTTGATGGCGTTGGTCAGCAGGTTGAGAAGCACCTGGCGCACACGCGTGGGGTCGCCGCGAACGAGCGGAGGCACGTTGGCGTAGACCATGCAGGCGAGCTCAATGCGCTTCTGATGCGCCTTGCGCGCACCCATCCCGGCGACCTGATCGACGAGCCGGGCGAGGTCGAACTCGACCTCCTCGATCTCGAGCTTGCGCGCCTCGATCTTCGAGAAGTCGAGGATGTCGTTGATGAGTCGCAACAGGCTGTCGGCGCTCGTCGACACAGTGTCGACGAACTCTCGCTGCTCGACGTCGAGTCGCGTGTCACCCAGCAGCTCCGTCATGCCGATGATCGCATTCATCGGCGTCCGGATCTCGTGACTCATGTTCGCGAGGAAGTCGCTCTTCGCGCGGCCCGCCGCCACGGCGGCTTCCTTCGCCTCCGCCAGCTCTCTCTCCGCGGCTCGCTTGCGTGTGACGTCCTCCTGGATGCCGACGTAGCCCTGGACCGAGCCGTCGTCGCGCACGATGGGCGAGATCGTGAGGTTCGCGAGATACGTCGTTCCGTCCTTCCTGCGATTGACGAGGTCGCCGCGCCAGCGTCCCCCGTTGGCGATGGAGCCCCACATGTCTGCGTAGAACTCGTCGGAGTGTTCCCCGGACTTCAGCACTCGGGGCGTCCGACCCTCGACCTCCTCGAGCTCGTATCCGGTGAGATCCACGAACGCCCGGTTGACCGTGCGGATCAGTCCCTTGCGGCACGTGTAGAGGATCGCCTCCGACGTGAAGTCGACGGCGCGCTTGTAGAGACGTAGTTCCTTCTCGTTGCGCAGCCGATCCATCGCATCGCGGATCACGGCGACGAGCAGGCCCTCGCCGAGGGCGGTGAGCGTGACGTCGATCGGCAGCGGTCGCCCGGTAGCCTGCGGCACGCCGACGATCAGGTGCTCCGGCTCATCGGGCCCGCCGACGCTGCGCAGGATCATTCGCAATGCGGCATCCGGATCGTCGCCGGGGATCGGAACGGCGAGTAGATCGGAAACCGTCCTGCCGCGGACGTCCTCGATCTCACGATTGAGGAGTCCCAACGCAAACGCATTGGCGTGATGGACGACGCCGTCGACGTCGAGGATCAGCAGGCCTTCACCCGTGGCCTCGAAGATCCGGTCGTGCGGCAACGCAGCCGCGTCGAGCGCGCTGGAGGTCGTGCTACTCACTTCGTCTTCACCTTCACGTCGTCGAAGTCGGTGACGCTCTTGTTCATCGAGCGCAGTCCCACACCTCCGGACGAGTACGTTGAGTCGGTTGCGGTCAGCATCTTCTCGCCGTCCACGTACGCCGTGAACGTGTCGCCCGAGACGTCGACCCGGAACTCCTTCTCCGTGCCGACCCAGCCCTTCCGACCGACCTTCACCTTGGCGATCGGGCGGCTGTTGCGACCGTTGGTGACCTTGCGGATGACCAGGGAACCGCGCGAGTTGTTCGGCTCGTACGTGAGCACGTAGCCGTCGATCTTCTTGGGGTTCGAGACGTCCGTGCGGAAGTAGAAGCCGTAGCCGTTGCCCTTGTTCAGTTTGGCCTTACCCGTGAGCTCGTAGTCCGTCCACGCCGCGTCACCGGAGAACGACTGATGGTGGCCACTCCGGTTCAGGGCAAGCGAGCCGGCGCGGTACTTCCCGTCGACGACCTGCCAGTACTTCCCCCGCGCTTGGGACCAGCCGTCCGCGGTCGTGCCGTCGAAGTTCGACGCGAGGTCGAAGGTCGGGTCGTCGGAAACGGCCATGCCCTTCAGCCACTTGCGTATCCGAGTCTTCTCACCGTGCAGCGAGCACACCAGCGCCTGGTGCGCGTAGTTGAGAGTCGGGTCCTCGACTGTCCACGTGAGCACGCCACCGCGCGGGCAGACGGCCTTGTTGACGTACCCCTCGTCCACCAGCTCGTGAATCGAGACACTCGGGCGACCGAGGTCGTGGTCGAGATGCTTCTCCATGTCCTCGAGCAGGACGCGGTTCCGCTCACAGGCGATCGCCCTCGTCTCTTCCACCGCGGACTGAGCGTTCTGCACGAACAGGCCGCTGAGGATCGCAATGACGGCGACGACGATCATGAGTTCGACCAGCGTGAAGCCGGCGCTGCGCCGCCGTGATCTGGGGGTCATCGTCCACCTCCTGTGTCGTCCAACGTGACCTGAGGCGGTCCGACTACGTCATTGAGGAACACCCCCGTGCGGTCGTGCCGGCGCGGGGCCGGGCACGCAATGCGATACGAGTGCTCGCTCGTCCGTTCGAAGGCCCACGTCCCGCCGCAGCCTCCGCACGAGGTCGGCACGTCCGTGAGTTCCGAGAGCGACGACGGCACGCGGCCCTCGTTCGCCGCAGCGTAGACCTGCAGGCCCCCCCGGACCTGCCAGAGGGCACGCACCGCGTCGTCCAGGTCGGTCGCCTCCCCCGGGTCTCCGACCGGGCCGATCGCGTACGGACGTGCCTTGGCGAGCGTCGCTGCGACCCCCGGACCGGTCCAGCCGCAGAGCACGACGACCGCAGCAACGAGCGCGATTCGGGCGCCGTACGTCCGAAGGGCGCCAGGGCCTTCAGCCTCCACATCCGCCGCAGCGGCGCGCAACGCGTGTTGCTCGTCAACCTGACCGAGAGCGATCGCATAGGCACAGTCTCGGCATCGAAACTCGCCCTCTGCTTCGTCCCCGGCGCACTCGCGGCAGGCGGGCCGGTCGCACACGACACACACGTCAACGGCCGTGCGTCCGTCGTCTGCGGCACAGCGCAGCGCTACCTCGCTCGTCATCGCGTCCTCCCTGCAGTTCCCCGTTCGGGTGCTCTCGGAAGATCGGCGTCTAGCAGGGACCGGTTGACGCATGAGGGCGTTCATTAGTCGCTCCTCACTTGGGCTGGACTCGTCGCGTGCCGAATCACTAGCAGCGAGAGACACCGCCCGAATCGAGGAACGCCATGACCGCCGACGTGCAGCCGACACAGCGCCGACTGAACCGGATCGAGACCGTGCTCGTCGCCCGCGGCGTGGTGAGCATCGAGGCGCTCGACGCAGCCAAGGCGCGACAGCGCGGAGCCAAGCGACCTCTCGTCGAGGTGCTTCTCGAGCAGGAGGCGGTCGACGAGGACGAGCTGGTCGCGGCACTCGCCGCGGTGACCGGACGGAGCGTGCTCGAGGCATCCGAGCTGCTACCAGATCCGGGAGTACAAGGACTCGTCCCGGCAGAGACAGCACAGCGACTGGGGCTCCTCCCCCTCCGCGAAGAAGACGGAGAACTGGTCGTCGCAACCGGAGATCCGCTCCAGGTGCTGGCGCTGGACGAGCTCGCGCAGCAGGTCGGCATGCCGGTGCGCGCGCTCTTCGCCAAGCCAAGCGACGTGCGGCGTGCCATGCGCTCGGCACGTGCCGGAGAGGAGGCACTGCACGATCTGCTGAAGAACGCCGCGGTCATCGGCGACGACGTGATGCTCGAGGCCGACGGCGACGTGGACGACAGCTCCGTCGGTTCCATGGAGCTCGATCAGGCGAACGACCAGGACGGCCCGGCCGTGCGCCTGTTGAACCTCGTCCTCGCCGACGCGATCCGACACGGCGCCAGTGACGTGCACATCGAGCCGGAGAAGGATGCGCTCCGTATTCGGTTCCGCATCGATGGACTCCTCCGCGAGGTGCTCGCCGTTCCCGTCTCGACGGCCTCGTCGGTCGTCTCGCGCCTGAAGATCGTCGCGGGGCTGGACATCATCGAGACCCGCATGCCGCAGGACGGACGCGCCAAGGTCTCGTGTGCGGGGCAGGCGTACGACCTGCGCGTGTCGACGTTGCCCTGTTACTTCGGTGAGAAGGCGGTCATCCGCATCCTCGATGCGACGACGGCGACGTTCGACCTGAACGCGTGTGGTATCGACGCCGACGTGCTCGCCCAGTGGCGCGAGATGCTGCACCGGCCAAACGGCCTGGTGCTGATGACGGGCCCCACCGGGTCCGGCAAGACGTCGACGCTCTACGCCTCGCTGCTCGAGCTGCGCGACCCGAGCCGCAACATCGTCACTGTCGAGGATCCGGTGGAGTACCAGTTCCCAGGCATCGTGCACGTGCCCGTTCGGACGAAGATCGGGATGACGTTCGCCAAGGCGCTGCGGAGCATCCTGCGCCAGGACCCGGACGTCGTTCTCGTCGGCGAGATCCGCGACGCCGAGACGGCGAACGTCTGTCTGCAGGCGGCGATGACGGGACACCTCGTGCTCTCGACGCTCCACACGAACGACGCGGTCGGCGCGATCCCACGACTGCTCGATCTCGGTGCAGATCCGACCTTGGTGGCGGGCTGCCTGCTCGGGGTCATGGCCCAACGGCTGGCCCGAACACTCTGCGCCGACTGCGCGACGGATCACACGTACGAGTCCGCGGTGTTGCTCCCGCTCGGCGCGGACTTCCGCGGCGAGCCGGTGCTCGGACGTACCGCGGCCGGCTGCCCGGCATGCCGGGGAACGGGGTACCGGGGCCGAACCGCGTTGGTCGAGCTGGTCGCCGTCACACCGTCGATGTCGGCCCTCATCGCATCGGGCGCAGCGGATGGCGCGTTGCTCGAGCAGTCACGCAAGGATGGAACGCGTCTGCTCGTCCAGTCCGGTCTCTCGAAGGTCGCGCAGGGGCTGACCACACCCGACGAGGTGCTCCGTGTCGCCGCCGGCGAGATGCGCGGCGCTGAGACCGGCGCTGCGACCGGCGCCGAGACGGACGCCACGGCCACGCCGACAGCGACCGTGAGCCAGCAGAGAGTTCCACCATCGCCGGAGGAGGTGCTGCGCCGCTCCGCCGCAGGGCTTTGCGCGAACTGTCAGGCGGAGCGCGCGGCGGATTGGAGTTTCTGCCCCCACTGCGGAGAGGCCGCACCCCAGCAGCCCGTGCGACCGGTCGCCATCGTCTGCGACGACGATCCCGTCTCGCGCCGCACCGCAGCGCGGGCACTCGAGGCGGAGTTCCCCCGCGTCGTGGAGGTCGACTGTGGACAGGCGGCCCTCGACGCGATCGCGATCGAGGTCCCCGACGTGCTCGTCGTCGATCAGATGATGCCGGGCCTCACCGGAGTCGAGGTGATCCAGGCACTCCGCTCGGATCTGGTCACAGCGGCGCTCCCGATCGTGATGCTGACGGGCTCTCGCGACGAGATCATGGAAGAGGCCAGCCTCGAAGCCGGCGCGGACGACTATCTGCAGAAGCCCGTTCCGCCGGCGCGCCTACGCACCCGAGTGCGAGCGATCTTGCGAGCGCGGGAACGACTCGTCGGGATCGGGTAGTCGACCGCTGATCCCCCCTGAGCTGGGATCTCTCGGCTGGGATCTCTCGGCTGGGAGTTCCGGGATCGGGATCTCCGCCCCGGTCCGGACGCTGTCAGAGGTCGTCTTCGGCCTGCGCGAGTCCGAGGCGGTACCCGAGACCCTTCACCGTGTGGATGAGCGGCTCGTCGAAGCTCTGATCGATCTTCCGCCGCAGGCTCCACACGCAGACGTCCACGACGTTGCTCGTCGGGGGCGTCTCCATGTCCCAGACACGGACCGTGATCTCGCCGCGTGAGACCACGCGCTCCGAGTGCTGCACCATGTAGGCCAGGAGCTGGAACTCGCGCTCGGAGAGGCGCACTGGCTTCCCCGCCCGAACCACCTTCCGAGCCGGAACGTCGAGCTGCAGGTCGGCGTACGTGAGCTGCGGCGAGCGACTGTCGGGACGACGCCGCAGCAGCGCGCGCACGTGAGCGCAGAGCACGTCGACATGAAACGGCTTCGACACAAATCCGTCGCCGCCGGCCTCGAACGCTGCGATCGCCTCGTCCGGTCCGGTGAGCCCGGTGACGAAGAGCACGGGCACGGAGATTCCCGCGTCGCGCCACGCGCGGCAGATGTCACGGCCGTCCCCGTCCGGAAGCACCACGTCCAGCAGGACGAGGTCCGGGACCTTGCTCTCGAGTGCCGCAGCCGCGTCGGCGGCCGTGGTGGCGATCCGTGACTCCCAGCCTTGGCCATCGACGAGCTGACTCAGGACCGAGGCGGTCTCCGGATCATCCTCGACCACGAGGACGGTCACGGTGGCGCACTCGACCATCACGCGAGAAGCAGTTCCAGATCGGCGGACGTGAGGTCGCGGAGTACGGCGTTGTCATGGGTCAGGATCGCGTTCGCGAGGTCCCGCTTCTGCTGCTGCAGTTCGACGATCTTCTGCTCGACGGTGTCGCTGCAGATGAGTCGGTATGCCATGACACGCCGAGTTTGCCCGATTCGGTACGTGCGGTCTATGGCCTGTGTCTCTGCCGCCGGATTCCACCAGGGATCCAGAATGAACACGTAGTCCGCCGCGGTCAGGTTGAGTCCGAGGCCACCGGCCTTCAGGCTGATCACGAACACGCTGCAATCCGGGTCGGTCTGGAAGCGCTGCACACGCGCCTTGCGATCCCGCGTCGAGCCGTCGAGCACCTCGTAGACCAGGCCTGCGCGGTCGAGATGCTCGTGCACGATCGAGAGCAGAGACGTGAACTGGCTGAACACGAGCGCCTTGTGGCCCTCGGCGACGACCTCTTCGAGAAGCGGGAGCAGTGCATCCAGCTTGGCGGTCGGCTCGTCGCGTCGGGTGACGTCGAGGAGTCCCGGATGGCACGCCGCCTGACGGAGTCGCAGCAGCGCCTCCAGGACGTGCATGCGCGAGCCCTCGACGCGACCGTCGGCACGCCCTCCGGCCCCTCCGCCGAGCAAGGTCCGGCGGTAGTGCTCCTGGAGCTCGCGATACGTGCGTCGCTGCTTGGGAGGCATCTCGCAGTGCAGCGTCTGCTCCGTCTTCGGAGGCAGATCGCGCGCCACCTCTTCCTTGGTGCGCCGCAGCAGGAACGGGCGTAGCGCACGCGCAAGGAGCCGCCGCCCGTCGGCGTCGTCGTTGCCGGTCTTGCTTCCCTGAAGTGCGCGCCGGAAGGCGGTCGAGCGCCCGAGCATGCCGGGATTGAGGAACTCGAAGAGCGACCACAGCTCCTCGACGTGGTTCTCCAGCGGCGTCCCGGACAACGCGAGACGATGGTGGGACCGCAGAGCCCGCGCCGCGCGCGACGACTGGCTCGCGTGGTTCTTCACCGCCTGCGACTCGTCGAGGATGGCGTAGTCGAACTCGCGTGCGCTCAGTTCGGCGATGTCGCGCCGCAGTACGCCGTACGTCGTGACGATGATGTCCGTCTCGTCGAACTCGGGCTGCAGCCGCTTCCGCGTCGTCCCGGTGTATTCGAGGACGCGGAGCCCGGGCGTGAAGCGCGCCGCCTCGTCGACCCAGTTGAAGACGACGGAGCGCGGGGCAACGACGAGCGAGGGTCCCTTCGCCTCGCCCGCGTCCCGGCGCGCCTGGATCATGGCGAGCACCTGCACGGTCTTGCCGAGACCCATGTCATCGGCGAGACAGCCGCCGCAGTCGAAGTCACGCAGGAACTCGAACCAGCCGAGTCCCTCGCGCTGATAGCCACGCAACACGCCTTGGAACGTCTCGGGCTCGTGGATCTCTCGGATCCCGTCGAACTCCTTCAAACGCGCGCGATAGGCCTGGAAGTCGGTGTCGAATTCGACGCCCTCACGCTCGCCGAGCAGGGCGTCCAGGACCCAGCCCTGGTGACGCCCGAACCGGAGCGTGTCGTCATCGGCCGTACCGAGAGCGGAGAGCAGCGACCACCGCCGCATCCAGTCGTCGGGCAGCAGTCCGACCGACCCGTCGGCGAGGACCACCGAGGTCTGACCGGAGCGCAGCGCCTTCAGGACGTCGGGCAGGGGGGCCGATTCGCCGTCGAACTCCAGCGATCCATCGAGCCCGAACCAGTCGATGCCGGACGCCACCGTGCCGCGGAAGCGACCTGGCTGACGATGCATCTTGCCCGCGATCTCGACCTGCCAGCCCGAGGCGAGCAGTCGCGGGACGATCCCGCGCAGCGCCGTGGCCGGGACGAGGACATCGGACTCGTCACCTGGGGGTGCGGGCGTGGCGCCGGGAGGCGCCAACAGCTCGGTGAGGGCGGCATCCTCGCGAACTCGATCGCGGGGGATACGTCGCCGCCCCTCGCCGTCGAGCAGGACCGCAGCGCGAGTGCGGAGTGACACGCTCGCGCCGCCGTAGCGGAACGACAGCGCGCAAGCGACGAGCCCCGCTCCATCGATCTCAGTACGAGCCACCAGTACCGGCTCGGGAACGATGAGTTCCTCGAGGCCGGGGTCGAGCCCATCGATGCGCGGAACGACGGGCAACTCCAGCAGCAGTTCCAACGCCGCCGCCTCCTCGTCGGTCGGGAACGTCAGTGGCCCCTCGACGAGCAGCGCGCGCAGCGCCGGTTCTAGCCCGCCGGTGTCGACCGCGCCGACGGCGCTACCCACCACCACCCATCCGTCGGGAACGACGAGCGCGGCGTCCTCGAGGGCCAAGCGCTCGTCCGCGCGGGAGAGCACGCCACGCAGCGTCGTGCGACGGTCCTCACCGCGCTCGGCCGCGAGCCCGAACGTCCAGTCGCTCTCGGCGTCGAGGTGCAGCGGCTCCGCGCCGGTGCTCCCCGGCTCGTCGAGGTAGAGGCGACCGGTGGCGCAGAGCAGCGGAAGCGCCAGCGCAGCGCTCTCGCGAGGCAGGACGAACGCCTCGGGCCACGTCACCCCAGCGGCACCGCCGCACAGAGACGCGTACGCGACCCGGTCATGCCCGTCCGTCAGGGAGAACCCCTCGTCAACGGCAGCCGCGAAACTGCGCATCGTGCCCCACCGACCGCTCTTCAGTCTCCGCCGCACGTAGACGTTCAGCGCGAGCGACCCGGTGCGACGCGCGCGCGGCACGTCAACGACGTACAGGACCTCGACGTCCTGCCGGAGGCGTACGGCCGGCCGGCGAGCCGCCTCGCCCGCGTTCTCGTCGAAGTCGTCCCGCAGCGATCGGAGGCGTTCCTCCCAGTCATCCGGGCGTCGCGACCGGCTGCGAGCCTCGCCATCACGCGCCCGAAGCACAGGCAGGCCACGCCGATCCGCCTCGACCAACGTCGCCCAGATGTGGCGGCACGGTCCCCAACGCTCGAAGTCGCCGCACGAGCACGCAAGTTGGGGTGAGTCACTCTGCTCGAGATCCGCACTCGCCTCGTGACTGCCGTCGTCGTGGACGGTCGCCTCGACGGTCGCCTCGGTCATACGCCAGACCGCGACGGCGCCGGCGGAGACGAGGGTCCTCGCACTCTTGCGCGCAGCGCGCGGGAACATGGCGACCAACTGTGCGGGTAGGGGCATGGTGTTCCCGCTGTCGGGCCCGGAAGGATAGCGGCGAGGGGCTCAGACGCGGAGTGAGGCCCGAAGGACTTCGCGGAACGATTCGATTCCCTTTTCGGCGCCCGGGACCAGTCGCCCCTGGCGAGCCAGTCGGGAGACCACTCCGCGCTGCACCTGCTCGACGATGCGCTCGTCCTGAGCCTCCACCAGATCGAGCCCGGCCCCGGCCCCGCTGTCACGCAGTTCAGGGATCGCGACGAAGGGCGTGAACGTCACGCGGGTGCGATCCGGTGCAAGCGGCGTGACGACGTTCAGCGAGACGCCCCATGGGTAGTTCTCGACGTAGAGCGACCAGTGCGCAGCGACCTCGTACGTACAGATACCGCCGCGGTCCAGCGCTCCACCGAGGACGGAGAGTCCGTCGACCCGGTCGCGGATCGGAGCCACGATCTCGTGGAAAGGAGTCTCCGGAGCCAGCGAGACGAACGGCACACCCGCCCACGTCGAGTGCGCTACCGAAGCCAGCGCGTCCTCCGCGGCGGGGAACCCGGCTACCTGCGCCGCCCCGCTCGGCCACGCGTGAAGTGGCCCCCGGACTGCCCCCCGCGTACGCTCCGGGGCTCGCCGGCGGACGGCGACGGGAACGGAGCACAGCGCATGCGATTCGAGGGAACTGACACCTACGTCGCCACGGAGGACCTGATGGTTGCCGTCGGCGCGGCCGTCTCGCTCGGGCGGCCGCTACTCGTCAAGGGCGAGCCCGGAACGGGCAAGACCGTCCTCGCCGAGGAGATCGCGCGCGCGCTCGGCAAGCGCCTCGTCTCGTGGAACGTCAAGTCCACCACCAAGGCGCGGCAGGGCCTCTACGAGTACGACGCCGTCGCGCGACTGCGCGACGGGCAGCTCGGCGACGAGCGCGTGAACGACATCTCGAACTACATCGTCCGCGGCAAGCTCTGGGAGGCCTTTGACGACGATGCCGGCGCGGTGCTCCTGATCGACGAGGTCGACAAGGCGGACATCGAGTTCCCGAACGACCTGCTCCACGAGCTCGATCGCATGGAGTTCTTCGTCTACGAGACGAAGGAGACCGTGCGCGCCGTGAACCGGCCGGTCGTGATCATCACGTCGAACAACGAGAAGGAGTTGCCCGACGCGTTCCTGCGGCGCTGCTTCTTCCACTTCATCCGCTTCCCGGACCAGCAGACGATGTCGCGCATCGTCGACGTGCACCACCCGGACCTCGCGCCGGAGCTGATCCAGGCCGCGATGCGCGTCTTCTACGGACTGCGCGAGGTGCCCGGTCTCAAGAAGCGCCCGAGCACATCGGAGCTACTCGACTGGTTGAAGGTGCTCGACGCCGAGAGCATCGAGATCGAGCGCGTGGCCAAGGCCACCGGCGCCCTCCCGCCACTCTTCGGCGCGCTGTTGAAGAACGAGCAGGACGTCGACCTCGTCCGCCACGTCGGGTCGCGTCACGGCAGCCGTCGAGGACGCGGGTAGCCGATGTTCCTGCGTCTCTTCTTCGGCCTGCGTGACGCGCGCGTGCCGGTGAGTCTGCGTGAGTACCTCACGCTGCTCGAGGCGCTGAAGCGCGACCTCCACGGGTTCTCCGTCGAGGGTTTCTATCACCTGTCGCGCGCCGCGCTGGTGAAGGACGAGCGCTGGTTCGACCGCTTCGATCAGGTGTTCGGCCACATCATCAAGGGCCTCGAGTTGCACCTCGAAGAACCGTGGCAGGAGATCCCCGAGGAGTGGCTGCGAAAGATGGCGGGCCAGCACCTCACCGAGGAAGAGAAGGCCCTGATCCAGTCGCTCGGCGGCTTCGAGGAGCTGATGAAGACGCTCGCGGAGCGGATGAAGGAACAGAACGAGCGCCACCAGGGCGGCAGCAAGTGGATCGGCACCGGCGGCACCTCGCCGTTCGGCGCGTGGGGTTACAACCCCGAGGGCATCCGCATCGGCGGCAAGTCCGTGCACCGCCGTGCCGTGAAGATCTGGGAGAAGCGCGTCTTCAAGGACCTCGACGACGAAGTCGAGCTCGGCACGCGCAACCTGAAGGTCGCGCTGCGCCGATTGCGTCGTTTCACGCGCGACGGCGGCGAGCCGCTCCTCGACATCGACGAGACGATCGAAGCCACCGCCAAGAACGCCGGCTGGCTCGATCTGAAGCTCGTTGCCGAGAAGCGCAACAACGTGAAGGTCCTGCTGCTCCTCGACATCGGCGGCTCGATGGACGACCACATCCGCGAGGTGGAGCGTCTCTTCTCGGCGGCCCGCACCGAGTTCAAGCACCTCGAGCAGTTCTACTTCCACAACTGCGTCTACGAGGGTCTCTGGCGCGAGAACTCCCTGCGCTGGACCGACCAGACTTCAACGCGCGAAGTCCTCAACACGTATGGCCGTGACTACAAGCTGATCCTCGTCGGCGACGCGTCGATGAGCCCGTACGAGATCGTCATGCCGGGCGGCGCCGTCGAGCACTGGAACGAAGAGGCCGGCGTCGTCTGGATGCAGCGCCTGCTCACGGCCTACCCGGATGCCACCTGGCTGAACCCCGTCCCCCGCCGCGCCTGGGGCTACACCGAGTCGATCGACATGATCAAGACGGTGATGGACGACCGCATGCACCCGCTGACGCTGGACGGTCTCGACGCAGCGATGCGCGAGCTGGCGGCGTAGCGGACGCACACGCGGCTGAGGCGCGGCGCTCGCTCAGCGCCGGTCGAGTTCGGCGCGAGCATCTCGCGCGGCGGCGCGGGGCGGAGGGGCGAACCAGCATGCCCGACGATGAACTGCACCGGTCTCGGTATCGGGGGCTCACTCCAGCATGACGCTGCATGCGGGCCTGAACCCGAGATACATCCCACGCGTGGCGGGCACGCGCGACGCTCGGCTCGCGGCGCGCGCCTCCGACGTCACTGACGTGTGACACCCGCCACGTGCGATTCGTGCTGTTCCGAGGAGTTGTTCTGCGAGCGCGGGGTACCGCTCGATTATCTCCCGCCGCCGCCTGGTGGGTCCATCGACCTGCCACGCGCTGCCGTCCGAGGGCGCCCCTTCGTAGTTGTCGCTCTCGGTATCCTGACACCACTCCCCGACGTTCCCGTGGACGTCGTGGAGCCCCAGCGCGTTGGGTGGCTTCTCGCCGACACGCTGGGTTCGGCATCCCGCCGTCTGACGCCGTTCTTCCTCGAGGCTCTCGGCGGCGACGTGATCCACGGCGCGATCAGAGGTCTCTCTCGCTCCACGAGAGTTCCACCGCACCCAGCCCACGCGCAGCAGGTCTGATTCCTCGTTGCCCGACCAATATGCGGAGTCGGTGCCGGCGCGGCACGCGAACTCCCACTCGGCTTCGGACGGAAGCCGTAGACCCGCGCGCTCGCACCAAGCGAGCGACTCGTCCCATGTCACGCCTTCGATCGGTCGATCGGCGTCGCGCTCTCGCCGAGCGTCTGTGCCCCCGATGCGATCCCAGGCGCGCTGCGTCACCTCTGTCCGCGCCATCAAGAACGGACGCGCGATCTCGACGCGGTGGAGGGGGCCCTCGGCGAGCCGGCGGCCGGTCTCGGACTCCGGAGACCCCATCTGGAACTCCCCCGCAGGAACCAGGCTGAACTCGAGTCCAGAGGGCACGTGAACGAAGACGGCGATCTCCGGAGCGTGCGCGAGGTCGGATTGCAGTGCGACAAAGCGCTGCAGTCGATCGAACTTGAACCCGATGGTGCGTCGCTCAACACATCGCGCGACGCGCCTCCGATCGACCGACGAGGCGGCGGTCCACGCGGTCGCGCTCCCCAGGAGACGCTGTGCAGTCTCCGGGCCGATCTCTGCCAACGTCCAGCGTGCCGGAGCCGGTACTGAGACAATCGCGCCTGCCTCCGCCACAAGGTGGACGACCTGGGTCTCGTGGCCAGGTCGCCTCAGTTCGATACGTAGCTGTCCGAGGGGAACGACTGCACCGTGTCGAAGGTCTCGTCCGGCCAAGAGGACCGAGACCCCGGTACCCAGTCTGCCCAGGTCGACCGACGCCGACCGAGGCACCCACGGCTCCGCAGTCACGCGAAGCGGTGCCCCCGACTCGGCGATCAGGTCGTGTGTCTGTGCGACGTGAGCCTCTCGCTCCAACCTCAAGGACACCGGTCCCACGGGCACCGTGACGCTGCCGTTCACAGGGCTGCCATCGACGATCACGTTCACGCCGGCCGCGATCGCGCTCAGGTCCAGCTCGACACGAAGAGGCTTCCACTCCGGCGCCTCGACCCGTCGACGCTCCGCCGGCGCGAGCGTCGTCGCGATCTCGTGAGCTTCGTACCCCGGGCGCTCCAAGCGAATGAGTGTCGCTCCCGGAGCCAGGTCGACGGCTCCCCTCACCCGCGTGCCGTTCAGATAGACCACGGTATCGACCGCGAGTCCGCTCAGATCGAGGCTCGCCGGAACACGCTCCCACGCGCCTGGACGCACGACGACTGGACCGTCAGCCGTGACACTCACCGACACTCGCATCGGTTCGAAGCCCCGTCGCGAGATCTCGAGCTGAAGGTCCCCGTAGTCTGCCGGATCTCCGTGGGCAATGGTGGCCCCGTTCAGGCGGACGATGGCGTCGTCAGGAACAGCGTCGAAGTCGAAGTGCGCGGCAGGCGTCGCTGGCGTAGGAGGAGAGCAAGCGCCGAGAAGAAGGACGAACGTCAATCCGACAATCCACAGAGTCCGTCGAGCGCGCCGACCGGCTGCCGCCTGAGATCGCAGGCAAATCAGTGAACTCACCATCGCGTCACACCTCTCGCGGAGTGTCTTGAGCGCGATCGAAGATAACACCCCGCTGGGCCCCGGTCCCTCCGAGAGCGACACGCCGTCGTGGGCGCAACCGAAGACCACCGCAATACCGAACCCGGTCCGGTTCTTCGGCGCTGAAGAATCGGACCGGGTTCGGTATCGCGTGCACAGATGCCCGCGGCGAGCGGTTCGGATGTGGTTCCCTATCCTCGGCGATCCGCCACGTTCGACGCCGGCGACGCTCACCATGCTTCGCGAGTGCGCCAGGACGCGATGGACGAGCGACAGCTCGACGGATTCTCGAATTGTCGGTAACGAGTCTCTTCCAGGTGGACCACCAGGGTTGAGATGACCGAGATGAACACCCGACTCTGGAACGAATGGCGCGCCCGCGGTGACGCGGGCGCGTTCGCGCGGCTCGTACGCCCCGAGATGGGCTATGTGCTGGCGCTGGCCCGGAGGGCGGGCTGCGATGCGGTCGAGGCTGAAGACGTACTCCAGGACGCACTGACGCGACTCGTCGCGGAGGGCGGATCGGGACCCGAGCAGATCGGACTGCGCGTCTGGCTGTATCGGACCGTGCGGACCATCGCGCGTTCACGGATCCGCGGTCACGTGCGCCGCCGAGACCGCGAGCGACGCGCCGCGCGGCCCGAAGCCATCGCCCCGCGTCGCGGACGACTCGAGGTCCAGGAGGAGGTCGAGGCGGCGTTGGCGCTGCTCTCGGAGGACGATCGCGAGATCGTGCTACTGCGCCACCTCCACGATCTGGAGTACGGCGACGTCGCAACCGTTCTCGGCATCTCACTGACGGCGGCCCGTGTCCGATCGCACCGCGCGATGGGAAGGCTGCGCGAGCGACTCGGAGCGCGGGCGCCGGCG
Organism: Planctomycetota bacterium; assembly: GCA_021776825.1. Classification (GTDB taxonomy): domain Bacteria; phylum Planctomycetota; class JAJSAM01; order JAJSAM01; family JAJVHW01; genus JAJFFG01. The sequence continues at coordinate 242,812 of JAJFFG010000050.1, read as the reverse complement.
TTGCTCGGCGCTCTTCCGCTGCCCGTCGTGGTCGATCCAACGCTCTTCGCGAAGCAGGCGCTGGCTGCGGCCGCCGCGAAGTCGACCGGAGTGTCCACCGGAGGAGTCGTTGCCATGGCCGCGTCCAACAAACTCATCATCGCTGCCGTTGTCGTCGCCGGAACTGCCGGCTGGTTCGGGAGCCTGGCGCTCGCACCGAGTCACAACGTCGCCGCGATCCCAGAGGCTGTTGCCAAGGGGCCGGACGCCTCATCGACCGAGGGCGGCAGCGCCCGCGACGGAGCGCTCGACGACGCGTCACGGCGCCGCCGGCGAGTCGGCACCGACGGCGCGTCCACTGTCGCAGAACGCTTCGTGAGGGACAGCGGCGTGCAGGAGGACGAACTCGAGTTCCTCCGCGAGGCGCTCCTAGCCGAACGAGTGCGCCGCGCCGGAGCGCGCATTCGCACCGACGACAACGGCGTCGACATCCTGCGCCGCGTGCTCGACCACGGCGCGGACCTCCGCGAAGAAATGTGGGACTTCGCCGCGTTCGGCGCGCGCGTGAAGACGGGCGAGGGCGATGTGGCGACCGTCACGTCCGACTCGCCGGATGACGTCCAAGACGTGTCCCTGGATGAGATCGCCGGCGATGCTCGCGTCATCACGTTCGGGCCCGGCACGTTCCGAATCCGCCGCTCGGCATGGGGCAACATGACGGCCGCCAAGCCCTATCTCTCGCTGGAGATCCGTGGCGCAGGCAAGGACAAGACGACGTTGATCGGTGCAACGAACACATTCGTCGGCATCAGCGACGGCCTGGAGAATCTGCGCATCCGCGACTTGACGTTCGACGGCGGAGAGCGCGGTGATCTGCTCCTGTCCATTCGCGGCGAGACAGCGGTCATCCTCGAGCGCGTCCGCGTGCGCAACTGGTCTCAGGGCGGCCACAGCGCGCCGATCGGACTGAACGGCCGAGCGTACCTGGGAGCCAAGGACTGCGAGTTCGTCGGGAGACTCGACGACGGGGGGATAATGGTGTTCTCGATCCGCGGGAAGGCCGTCGCCCTGTTCGACTCGTGTTCGTTCTTGGACTCGATCATGACGATGCGGGGATGGGAAGGCGGAGCGGTCGGCAGCGTCGTGCACTTCAACGAGTGCACGTGGGAGAACACGCTGCTCACCGACGCCCTTCGCTTCGGTCCCGAGCAGGAGGTCGAGTTCGCGGTCCGCGTGCGCGGCGGAACCGTGCGCTTCGGTCGGGAAGGGCTCGACGACGACGCCCGAGTCGCCGACTGGGGCGGCGACGTCCTCGCCGAGATGGAGGGCGTGAGTTTCGAAGCAGGCGTTCCGCGCTGTCGCGTCTCCGACCTCCTCGCACTCCTGGACGCGTTCCGCGTCGGCGAGGGCGAGCGCGTCTCCTCGGTGAAGTTCGTCTACACGCGGCCGGACGGCCCGCGCCACTTCGATGTCGGGATCGCGGGACCCGGCCTCCACGATCGCGAGCACGTGCGCGTCGCGTTCGAGAGCGGCAGAGTGACGCGTCTCGGTCAGCCGGACGACCGGCCCACGCCCCTCCCCCACGACCAGATCGCGACGACTGTTGACCTCGCGACGGCCGTGCGCAGCAGCGGCATGCCCCTCGACGCGGGCCTCACGTGGCTGCGGTACACGCAGTGGTCCGAGAACGACAGGCCGCTCATGACCGTGGCAGTCGGTGGGCGGTGGTCGCAGGGGCGCTGGCTACTGGACGCGACGAGCGGCCGCGTGGTCCAGAAGCCGTACGACGCCGAGTAGCGTCCACGGGGCCGCGCCGCCCCCGGCGCTCCCTCTCGAAGGAGGAGCTTGGGGCGCTGATCGCAAACTGCCCTGAGCACTTCAGGCCCTTCCTCTTGAGGGCCATTTCACCGGCGCGCGCAAGGGCGAGCTAACCGCACCACGCTGGTCGGACATCGACTTCACGGACGCGAAGATCTCGCTCTACCGGCCGAAGACCGGGACCGACGACGTACTCGATCTGCACCCAGCCGTCGCAGCCGAACTCACCCGGCTGCGCGACTCCTGCGACAGCGTCCGACCCGACGACCACGGCTTGCTCTCCTGCCACGGAACGCCGCACAGGGAGATCCGCCGCTCCTGGCAACTCGCGCTCGAGGCCGCCGGGCTGGACGGCCGCAAGGCCCCCTCTTTGCAGTAGCAGCCAGCGATGACTCCTGGATTTCTCAGACCCGTTTTCGCGGCCGGGCGTAGACGCGATCGGGCACTCCGAGCAGCGTGAGGACGCCGTGCTGGAGTGGGGTGGGTTCGGTATCTCAGCCGCGCGTGCCGTCGGGCGCGGAACGGGTGCGACTACTTCTGGGCTTTCGAGATCTTGCGGCTGAGCTTGGTCTGCAGCTTGAGGACGCGCTTCAGCGCATCGAGGGCGTCGTTCGCGTCGGCCGGATCGATGTCGACGCCGAAGGGGCTGTTGTCGGGATCGAGCAGCGAATCGACGACTTGGAGACCGGTGTCGATCTTCTCGAGGATCCTGTCCGCGTTCTTCGGCTTCGGACTGAACCCGGCGACCGACATCTGCTGCAAGGAGTTCGTGCTGACGAAGTCGGCGAGGATCGCGCGCACGAGATCGTCGCGGCTGATCGGGACCGCGATATCCCCATCGTCGAAGTGTCCGCCAGTGATCTTCACGACCTTGGCGATATCGCCGAGGCACTTCGCCGGCGAGCGGCCCGAGCGGAACGCCTTCTTGGTCTTGCGGTTGATCTTGCGGACGGCGTTCACCTGTGCGGCCGACGGTTCGTCCCGCAGGATGACGACCTCGCCGAGGAACTCGTTGAACGCGTCCTGGATCCCCGGTGGCAACGAACCGATCGCCACGGCATTCGTCGTGAGAACCGCGCACTACCGAGCCAGGCTCGCGCCGCCGGTCTGAGCGCTGCAGGCAGTGCCAGACTCAAATGTGACCTTCGGCCTTCCCGCGCGTCCTTCTCTCAGAGGAGGTGGCGATGCGACCACGACGAGAGGACGCTCCGGGGCGGCACTGGCTGCTGACGAACCGCGGGCTGGCGAAGCGCGCGGTGTTCGAGACCCGCCAAGACGTCGAGCGCTTCTGCGCGGCACTGGCCGAGGTCGTCGAAGACGGGCTCTTGATCGTGCACGCGTTCGTGTTCATGACGACGCACTTCCATGTGCTCGTAGAGAGCCCGGTGGGCGAGGTGTCGCGAGCGATGAAGCTCGTCACCAACGCATTCGTGCGCTGGTTCAACCGGTCGCGTAAGCGAGATGGACCGCTGTTCGCGCGTCGCTTCCACGGTCGCGTCATCGGCGACGCGGCGCACTGGGAGACGGTGCTGCGCTACATCGACCTCAACCCGGTGCGCGCCGGGATGTGCGGGCTGCCCTCGGACCATCCCTTCGGCAGCGCGCGTGCGCTGCGCTACGAGACGGGACCGGCGTGGCTGACACGCGATCGCGTGCTCGCGACGCTCAGGGGATTCAATGCGCCGGAGCCGTATCGTCCCGAGCTCTACGACGCCTTCGCGGCCTGCGTCGATCCGGATGTGAACGCGTACCTGGTCGAACGGATGCTGGCTGCGCCGGCAGCAGAGCCGCCGCCGCTCGTCGACCTGATCCGGACCGCGAACCTGCGACAGCAGTCGTGGATGGAGTGGAAGGCGGCACTGGCCGATGGGATGGCGGTCGGCACGGCGTTCCTTCCGCCGTCCGAGGCTCTACGCGCGGCGCGCGCTGTGATCCGCGTGCTCGAACGTCAGGATCTCCCCGCGGGGCGCCGGACTCTCCCGCGGGACCTGTCGGCCGGGCTGCTGCGCGGTGCGGCCGGTCGCCAGATCAGTGAGATCAGCGACGACCTGGGCATCGCGCGCTCGACGGTGAGCGCAGCATTGCGTCGCCACAACCGGTGGACGGGCACCGCGCCCTGCTACGCCGAACTCGTCGAGCGCGCGCTGCAGAGTGCCGTGCGCCGAGTGCTCCCGCCTCCCTCGAGCCCGCTGGGGCTGTCCCCTCGTGTCGGCTCGTGAGTGTTCTGGATCGAGTGACGCGAGCAGCCCGGCCGACTCCGCTGGCTGGACAGCCTGGGCAGCCTGGCACTGAGCGGAGCGCCTAGACCGGCGATCTGAGCCTGGCTCGGTATTCCGGGTAGGGTCTCGATCCCATGCTGATCACCGACACCGCCGCCCTGACCGACTTCGTCGACGCCGTGCGCGGCGCTCCCTACGTCGCCGTGGACACCGAGTTCATGCGGGAGAGCACGTACTACGCGGATCTTTGCCTCGTGCAGGTCGCGTACGGCGAGCACGCTGCGGCCATCGACCCGCTCGCGCCGGGCATGAACATGTCGCCGCTGCGCGATCTGCTCGAAGACGAGTCCACCGTGAAGGTCCTGCACTCCGCGGTCCAGGATCTCGAGATCTTCCTCCAGAAGCTCGGCGGCGTCCCCTCGCCCGTCTTCGACACGCAGATCGCCGCGTCGGTCTGCGGTCACGGCGATCAGCCCGGCTACGCGAAGCTCGTGGCGTCGATGCTCGATGTGCGGATCGACAAGGCGTCCCAGGCCGTCGACTGGTCCGTGCGACCTCTCTCCGATCGCCAGTTGACGTACGCCCTCGGCGACGTGACGCACCTGTGCGAGATCTACGAGATTCTCCTGGACGAACTCGCGGAGAACGATCGCGCCGACTGGGTCGCCGAGGACATGGCCGCGCTCCTCGAACCGTCGCGCTACACGGTCGCACCGCGCGAGGCGTATCGGCGGATCAAGCTACGTCGCCCGAAGCCGCTCGACCTCGCCGTGCTGCGGGAGGTCGCTGCATGGCGCGAGGAGACGGCGATGGACCGCAACATCCCGCGCAAGTGGGTGGTGCGCGACGAGCCGCTGTCCGAGATCGCGCTCCATCGTCCGCAGGAGCGCGCTCAACTCGCGCGCGTCCGTGGACTGAAGCCGCACATCGCAGACGGCGCCGACGGCGCCGCGTTGCTCGCCGCGGTGGAGCGGGCGCTCGCGACGCCCGAGGACGATTGGCCCACAGTGACGAGAGGCCGTCCGCCGATCTCCGGACACGAGTCGCAGGTGGCGCTGCTGCAGGCGCTGCTCCGGTTGCGCTGCAACGAACACGGCGTCGCGATGCCGATGGTCGCCAACCGCGACGACCTCGATCGGATCGCCACCGAGGAGGCACCCGACGTGGCCGCGCTCCACGGCTGGCGGCGCCGCATCTTCGGCGAGGCCGCCCTCGAGTTGCGCGCCGGGCGCCTCGCACTGACCGGTGACGGCCTCGGCGTCGCCGAGGTCCGCGTCCGGTAGGTGCGCGTCAGCGTGAACATCGAGACCGGAGGGTTCTTCCAGCGGTCTCCGCAGTTCGCAGTCGGCGTGCTCGGGATACGCCGAGCGGCATCGGCGAGGGGACTGCGCCCCGAATCGCCGCCGCCGCGCGCCCCCATCCGTCGGCGGCAGCCGATGGCAGCTGCCTCGCGGACCGACCGATCTCGGCGTCTCGCGAGGGGCGGGCTCACTCCTGACCGAGGGTCACTGTGAGCGTCGCGCCGGAGCCCTCCGCCCGGCCACGTCGGGTTCCGTAAGTAGCGACGGCGTGCACCACTCCGTCTGGAGCGTGGGGAACGCGCCGCCGTCCGTCTAGACCGGCATGCACGATCATGTCCTGGGTCCGGCCCTCGATGACGGCGACGCTGCGGTGCGCGCCGATGAGATCGCCGATCGAGAGCGTCACGTGGGCGAACGGGACGGGCACTCCGAATTCGTCGTGCACGAGCACGGTCAACGACCGGCCGGCCGGCTCACGCAGGGCGACGTGGCGGCGCTCCCCCGCCGCGAGCGCAACGTCCAGCGAGACGGGCACCACGCCGGGGTCCATGACCTCGACGACGTACGTGCCGGCGGGTGCCGGGCATCGGTCGAACGATCGAGACGCCGCGGCGTCCCGCTCCGACGAGCGCCGTGAACCCTCAGGGGGCATCGGCTCCGTCTAGTCTGATGCACCCGATGTCCGACCACGCCCACTCGATCGACCCGGAGGAACTGCTCGCCGAGCGCGAGTGGCTTCGGGGGCTCGCCGCGCGGCTCGTCGGGAACGCTCATGACGCCGAGGACGTGGCGCAGGATGCGCTCGTCACCGCGTTGCAGCGGGCGGGTCCCGTGCGCTCGATGCGAGCGTGGCTCTCGCGCGTTGTGCGAAGTCGAGCGATCGACCGTCACCGTTCGGAGAGCCGCCGCTCGTCGCGCGAGAGTGCAGCGCGCGAGGATGCGGTGCGGCGGCGCGACGACGTGCCGGCGACCGACGAGCTCGTGGCCCGAGCCGACATGCAGCGGCGCGTCGCGGCCGCCGTGATGGGGCTTGCGGAGCCGTACCGGACGACGGTGCTCCTCCGCTGGTTCGAGGGGCTCACGCCCGCGGAGATCGCGGTCCACACGGGGACCCCACGCGAGACCGTGGTCACGCGGCTACGGCGCGCGCACACGCTCCTCCGTCAGCAGCTCGACTCCGAGTTTGGCGGCGATCGCCGGCACTGGTGCGCCGTCCTGCTTCCGTTCCTCGACTTGCCGCACGTCTCCGGACTTCCACCGCCCGGGACACCGCCAACGGGGACGCCGTCGCTCGGATCGAGTGGTGCCTCACTTCTCTCAGGAGCTGCCGCCGTGAGCACGAATGCGAAGGTCTCGATCGCCGTTCTGGGAGTCGCCCTCTTCCTGGCGGTCATCGGTGGCATCGCGTGGTGGACGGGACCCGGCAGCGGAGATCCGGATGCCTTCGATCCGTCTTCCGCTCCGGCCGTCGACCTAGCGGAAGCGGGCTCGGAGTCCGAACACGAGCCGACGCGCGTCCGCGGCGATCGGGTGCTGCGCGGCATCGTGCGACGTCGCGCCGATGGCCGGCCCGTCGAGGGCGCCGCCGTGACGGTGACGGACACCGATGGCCTGGCTCAGACCGTGACGACCTCGTCCGACGGATCGTTCGCGGTGCTCGATCTTCTGTTCGGCACGTGGCACGTCGAGGCCCGTGCACGCGGCGCGTTCGCGCCGGCCGCGCGAGAGATCGCGCCGCGCGGCGACGAGACCGACGCGGGGACGATCTGGCTTCGCAGCGCGACGCGGCTCGAGGTGACGGTCGAGAACGAGCACGGCGACCCGGTGCGCGGAGCCAACGTGTCGGCAGCGCGTCGTCGCCCATCCGGCGAGACGGCGCATGTGGACAGCTCTCTGTTCCGACAGGTCTTACCGGAGCTGACGATCACCGGGCGCGAGTCGGCCACAACGGACGAGCGAGGAGTCGCGGTCATCGAGCGCGCGGCCAGCGGCGGCTGGGTGCTTTTCGCGGCCACCGGCGACGGCCGATCTCGCAACCGGAGCGTGCAGATCCGGTCCGGAACAGACGTCGAGCGCATCGCGCTCTCGATCTCGCCCGCAACCACGCTGACCGGCACGATCGTCGACGTCGACGGCAACACGGTGGCGGACGCGTGGGTGGGCACCAACTCGACGTCTCACGCGACGGCCTCTAGGACGAACCACGAGGGTCGCTTCGAGCTCCGCGAACTGCCCTCCGGGCGCGTCGCGCTACGGGTCGGGGTGCACGGGCCTCCGGGCGCTCTGCTGAACACCGTCCAACTGCCCGATGTCCGGGACGTGACGCTGCAGCTGCCCCCCACCGGCCGGATCGAAGGCCGCGTGCTTCACGAGAGCGACGGTCACCGCAGCGGCGTGCTCGTCGCGATCGAGGTGAAGGGCGATATCGAGACTCTGCTCTCGACGCGCAGCGGCGCCGACGGCAGTTTCACGTTCGAGGACGTCCCGCGCGGAGTCGTGACGCGCGTGCGTTCGCTCCCCGAGAACGCCGTTCATCTCTGGCCCCGGCTTGAGGCCGGTGAACTCGTCGAGCCGGGACCGGACGGCACCACCCGACGTCGCTGCCTCGTGCTGCCTGGCGAGACAACGCGCTTCGACGTGATCGTGATCGACGGCGGCGTCGTTACGGGCCGCGTGGTGGGGCCGGACGGGCCGGTCGCCGGTGCTCACGTCTATCGGTGGCGCAAGCCGACACGCGCCGGCCAGGACTGGGCCTCGACGTCCACGGATGACCAGGGCGCGTTTCGTCTCCCGCCGGATCTGCCGGGGCCGGTGGCGCTCGAGGTCCGTGTTCCGGGGCTGTATCAGGAGGGGCTCCCCGAGAACGTCTCGAGCGGGCTGAGGAAGGGCGGCATCCCGGCGGAGTGGATGGTCGAGATCCCGTCGTCGGGCGAGGTGCGCTCGGACGTCACGCTGGTGGCCGGTCCGCCGGTCGCAGGCCGCGTCATCGACGCCGCAGGAGCACCGGTTGCCGGTGCTCACGTGCGCGTATCGGCCGGGTATGCCTCACCGACGAGACTCCCCGTGCTCACGGGGGATGACGGACGCTTCCTCATCCCGCGCGTCAGCCCGGGACAGAAACGCGCGGTCGACGCGCACGTGCCACACACGGAGAGGAGCGGGCGTGAGCGGATCGACGTCGTCGCTGGCGCGGAGGTCAGGGGCGTCACGATCGAACTGTCGGACGCGACTCCTCGACCCGAGTCGAAGTCGTCGCTGCGACGTGTCGAGATGCGTGTGGTCGACGACCACTCTCGCGGCGCGATCCCGCACGCTCGCGTCTTCCTCCTCCAGAATGCAGTGAGCTCCGCCGACGGCTCACGCAGGAGGTGGCGTCCGTGGAGCGATGCCATCGTCGGTGCGACGGACGACTCGGGGCGCGTTGTGGTCCGCGTGCCGGAGGACGCGGCGCACCTCTCGGTGACGGCGCCGGGATTCATCGAGGAGTTCGTGACGGTGGCCGCGGCAACGCGCGACGGCGGTGTCGTCGCGATGACGCCGAGTTCGACGCTGTCCGGCGTGGCGCTCAACGCCGATGGCTCACCCCTCGCGCATCGCGCGGTCGTCGCGGTGACGGAGTCCTCTGTCGCGAGCTACGCCCTTTCGCGCGCGAGCCTCGTGTTCCGGCATCCACGGAAGGCGATCACCGCGGCGGACGGCACGTTCACAATCCGCGAACTCGGTCCCGGCACGCACTCGGTCGAGGTCCATCCCAGTCCCGAGTACGGGGCATCGAAGCTGCAGGTGTTCGGCCCGTTCGACGCCGGACGCACCGATCTGGAATTGCGGCTCGACGCCGCGACCGGCGGCGCTCTGCGCGTGCGAGTCGTGCACCCAGACGGACGGTCGGCCGACGGGGCGAGGGTCCAGTGGTCGGCCGACGCGGAGCACTCGATCGGGCGTGCCACGATCGACGCGGGCGACGGACGGCTGGTGATCCAGGACCTGGTGTTCCCCGTGTACTCGGTGCGCGTGACGCACGGTGTCGTGCGAGTCTTCCGCGGGCTGCGTCCCGGGAAGTCGGAGGTTGAGCTGGTCCTCGAACCGACGGAGACGATCGAGGGGCGAATCGTCGATGCTGCCGGTGACCCAGTGGTCGGCGCCACGTTGAGTGCGCGACCCGTCGTCGCCCGCAATCCGCGCGACCTCGGGTGGGCAACCGCCGTCGCCGACGAGAGCGGCCAGTTCGTCCTGCGGTGCCCCGGCGACGCTGAGTATCACCTGCGCATTGTTCCGCAGGACGGGGAGGGCGGCCGACGACTCCTCACACCGATGGTGGTGCGCCCCGGTGCGCGCGACGTCCAGGTCGGAACGACTCTCGAAGCGCGCATTTCCGGAATGCTCGTGGATGCGGGTGGAGTCGCACAGCCCGGACGGAAGCTCAGTCTGATCCGCCTTCATCCAGAGGTGGGGATGCTCAGCTACGTCCCGACAGCGCACACGGACGAGTCCGGCCGCTTCACGTTCTCCGGTGTGACGCCCGACGTCGCGTGGCGAGTCCAGATGACCGTCACCACCGACGGGTTGCCGCGGTGGGTGCGTCTCGACGGCGATGTTCGTTCCGGAGCGCGGAACGTGCGGTTGACGCTCCCCGCCGGAGAGTAGGCGCCGGTCGGTGACAGCACGCCGACACGGACGGAGTGTGAGACGACGCGTACCGGTCCGGAACTGCGGAGTCGTCCCGATAGTGGTGCCGGTACTCTCTCCGCCATGAACCGACTCGTTCTCGCTCTGCTCGTCACGCTCCCCATTCCGCTCGCGCTCGCCGCTCCGCTGAAGCGTGAACGGAAGCCGGCTCCGGCCGACCCATTCGTCTGGCTCGAGGAGGTCGAGGGCGAGAAGGCGCTGACGTGGGTGGCAGAACAGAACGCGGCGTCGCACGACGAGCTGACCCAGCACGACGTCTTTGCCGAGATCGAGACGGACACGCTGGCCATCCTCGAGGCCGACGACCGCATCATCGTCGGTCGGCGTCGAGGTGAGTTCGTCTACCACGTCTGGCGTGACGCGAAGAACCCCCGCGGCATCTTCCGGCGGACGCCGCTCGCGGCCTATCTCGCCGGCACGCCCGAGTGGGACGTGCTCCTCGACGTGGATGCGCTCGCTGCGAGCGAGGACAAGAACTGGGTCTGGAAGGGCATCGACGTGCGCCGTCCGGACCACGCCCGAGCTCTCGTCCGACTCTCGATCGGCGGCAGCGACGCGGTCGTCGTCCGCGAGTTCGATCTGCCGAGCAAGAGCTTCGTCGAAGGTGGCTTCGAGCTGCCCGAATCGAAGGGAAGCCGGGGGTGGATCGACGCCGACACGATCTTCGTCGCCACGGAGTTCGCGGACGGCACGCTGACCGACTCGGGGTATCCGCGCATCGTCAAGCGTTGGAAGCGCGGCACGCCGCTCGCCGACGCGGAACTGGTGTTCGAGGGCAAGCGGGAGTCCGTGTCCGTCGGCGCCCGGCACGTGGACTACGGCGAGACAGCGCTCGATTGGGTCTGGCACGGGACGAGCTTCTACGAGTCGGAGGAGTACCTCGTAGACGGCGACGGCCTGACGCTCGTCGACGTGCCACGCAGCGCCGAGATCCACACGGTCTTCGACCGTCAGTTGATCGTCGAACTGAACCGTGACTGGGAGGTCGACGGCACGACGTATCCAAAGGGCTCGGTCCTCGCGCTCTCGCTGGCCGACCTCCGCGCGGGCAAGAAGACGATCTCCGTGTTCTTCACGCCGGACGAGTCCACGTCGCTGCAGGGCATCGAGCGCACGAAGTCGTACCTCCTCGTGCGCGTCATGAAGGACGTTCGGGATGAGCTGTATCGCTACGAGCGCAAGGACGGCGCCTGGAGCGGCGACGAGATCGAGTTCGATGGGCTCGGGACGATCTGGACCTCGAGCGTGGACGTCGACCACGACGACTTCTTCGTCGGCTTCGGCAGCTTCCTGCGGCCGACAACGCTGTTCCACGTCGACGCCGCGACGCTCGAGAAGAAGGTCATCGACCAGGCGCCGCAGCGCTTCGATCCGGATCCCTACACGTCGGCGCAGATGTTCGCGACGTCCCGCGACGGCACGCGCATCCCCTACTTCATCGTGCACTCGAAGGACCTCGAGAAGAACGGCAAGAACCGCACGCTGCTCTACGGCTACGGCGGCTTCCGCATCTCGCAGCGGCCGCGCTACCTGGGTGCCACTGGCAAGAACTGGCTCGCGCGCGGCGGCGTGTACGTCGTGGCGAACATCCGCGGCGGAGGCGAGTACGGACCGCGCTGGCACGACGCCGCACTCAAGCAGCACCGGCACAAGGCGTACGAGGACTTCGAGGCGATCGCCGAAGACCTGATCGCGAAGAAGATCACCTCGCCCACGCACCTCGGGATCCAAGGCGGCAGCAACGGCGGCCTGCTTGTCGGTGCGGCCTTCACGCGCCGGCCGGATCTCTACGGCGCGGTCGTCTGCGCCGTGCCGCTGCTCGACATGCGACGCTTCAACAAGCTACTTGCCGGCGCGAGTTGGATGGGCGAGTACGGCAACCCGGACATCCCCGAGGAGTGGGCGTTCATCCAGACCTACTCCCCGTACCACAACCTCTCGCCGCTCAAGCGCTACCCGCGCGTGCTGTTCACGACGTCAACGCGCGATGACCGAGTCCACCCTGCGCACGCGCGCAAGATGGTGGCGCTCATGAGGTCGATGGACCATCCGGTTCTCTACTACGAGAACACCGAGGGTGGGCACGCGGGCGCCGCGAACGCGAAGCAGCGTGCGTACAAAGCCGCGCTCACGATGACGTACCTGCTCACCGAACTAGGCCAGTAGCCGCGACTTGGACGGGTCGCGCGGCGCGTGACGCGCACTCTGGGACTCTCGCGTTCGGAGGCACGACAGAACGAACTCCTCCGACTTCACCGCGCCATACTTCACGGCGCCATCGTGGTGAACTCCGCGGAGACCGTGCTCTCAGAGTGGGTCGGCCCGCTGAACCAGATGCCAGCGTCGCCATGCGCCGTTCTCGTCGTCGCCGAGCGGGATGAGCACGAGCGAGTAGTACGACAGGACGGCCTGCAGCCAGTCAAAGCCCCGGTCGGCAGGGATGTGCTGCGTCGCGATGAACTCGACGCGCAGTTCGCGGACGGCATCGGCTGACGCGTCGTTCATCACGATCTCGCAGCCGAGCGCCGCGGCGACCGTGTCGAGTACCTCGGCGAGCGGCACCCCGTCGGCGCGCGCGTGGATCACGATCTCAGCTGGTCGCTCAGGCGCAGGAGGTGATACCGGCGGAGCCCGCCGCACGGATGGCGGCGGAACCGCGGCCTCTGCGCGCAACGGCACCGACGCGGGAGGGAGGTCGACGCTGGTCGCCGATGCGCATCCGGCGAGAAACAGGCCGGCGAGAAGGAGCGATCGCATGATCTGGTTGGACGACGGCGCGACCGAGGTCATGCAAACGGAGGACGACGGCCGCGCGCCCGCGCCGCCGGTCACTTCTGGTCGATGCGCCGCACCAGTCTCACGCCGTGCCGCTGCGTAATCAGGGCTCGACGACGCATCTTGGGGTCGAACGGGAAGGCCGTGCCGACGCCGTGTCCCCGATTCATTCGTGTCGTCGCCGCGCCGGTGGTCCGCGGACTGCCGTCCTTCGGCTGACCGCTCAGCGTCGGATGGTCGGTGTCCTCGCACCACTCCGCGACGTTGGACAGCATGTCGTGCAGGCCCCACTTGTTCGCCCGCAGCGTGCCCACTGGCTGGGCATGGGAGCCAAGGGCCGCGAACTCCTGGGGCTTCATCCGCGTCAGCTCGTCCCAGGCGATTGCGCGCTCACCGCTGTTGCCGACATTCCGCTCGTACTCCATGGAGAGTGCGGGCGAGTCGCCCCAGCTGAACACGGTCGTGGCGCGGGCGTAGTACGCGTACTCCCACTCGGCCTCGGACTGAAGCCGAGCGCCGTACGCCGCTGCGATGGCGCGCGCGTCGAACCACGGCAGGGTCGCCGGCTCGTCGTCGGCCGGTGGACCGTCGGCGCGTGCCTGGACGTCCGTCATCGGACTCGATCCACTCGGCACTGTCGACCGCACGAGTTTGTCGGCTCCGACCCGCAGCGCCCACGAACGCGCCGAGCGGAACTCTGCGACGGTCAGTTCGGTACGCGTGATGAGAAAGGCGGGCAGCTTCAGCTTCTGCACCTGCACCGATCCGCCGGGATCGACGGGCCCGCCGCTGACGGGACTGGTCACGGACGTCAGTCGCGTCCCTCCGCCGTACGCGAACTTCCCGGCGGGAACCGCGATCCACTCGAGCGGTGCGAACGTGAACGAGCGGCGCAGTCGTTCGAAGCGATCCTCCGCGTCGTCCACCAGTAGCGCGTCCTCCGGCGTCGCGTCGGCCACGACCCGTGCTGCGTCGCCCGCGTCGAGCACACGCTCACCGATCGCGACCTGACCTTCACCAACGGAGACAGTCGTCGCGTTGCCCTCGACGTCCACGAGGAACATCGTCCCGCGAACACCCATGGAGGCCTGCGGCGTCTCGACCCGGAACTCCTTGCCAGGAACAGACTCGTCGACGCGCACACCTGAGCGTCCCTTCAGCACCGCCATCGATGCGCCCGCCTTGTTGAACACCACTTCGCCTTCGGCCTCGAGGTGGAGCGCGCCGTAGCCGATGTCGAACTCACCGCGGGAGTCCTTCGCGGTCTTCACGCGATCGCCGGGGCCAAGTCGCGGCGGGACCTGCTCGTCGGCGAGTGTGGCGTCGTCCGGCGGAACCACGCGCAGAGGCTGCCACGTCGCGCCGTCGTTGCGTGAGACGCGCACGTCTCCCTCGAGTGCGACCACCGCGACCTCCGTGAGACGAATGACGTTCTTGTCGCGCTTCGCCTTGACCGTCTTCTTGATCAACTTCTTCTGCAGCCGGACGGTGCCGAATCCCGTTCGGACGTGGACCCACTTGGTGCCGTAGTCGTCCTTCGACTGCTTGACGACGTCGCCGGTCAAACGGCCGCCGCCCTTCATCAGGAACACGTCCGCACGCGCCGATGCAGCCGAGGCCGCAAGGAGCGCAGCAACACCCAGAGCGAGCGCTCGATGGTCCATCTCTTCGTCCGCGAGTGTAGGTGCACGCAGTCGCTGGCACAGTGGTGCGCTGTAGATTCCGCGACGCACGATGCGTATCCGAACTCGCCAGGCCGCTACGTTCGGGCTCGTCCCCGCGCGGTGCAGCGCCGGTCAGCGTTGCGTGAAGTCTGCGATCGCCGCTTTGCCGACGACGACCGTCACGCGCCGCGTCTCCGGACCGTCGGGTCGATCGATGACGACCACGACCTCGCCGGCGGGCGCCTGCACCCAGGTCTGCGTCCAGCGGTGGAAGACGGCGGAGCGTGCGAGGACACGGCTGCCGCCATCGGTGATGCGGAACGGGATGCTCGCGTCGTTCGTCCACGCCTCCGGCACGCGGACCGACAGCACGACACCCCGCTGGGCGCGAAGATCCAAGTGCTGTCCGCCATCCCCCACCGTGAGCTCGGTCTCGACCGCTTCCGGAAGGACGTAGTACGGAGCGCCGGTCTGGAGACGCGAGACCTCGATGCGATAGCGGCCGGGCGCCAAGCCCTCGAGGTGGTAGCTGCCGTCAGCTCGAGCATTGGCTGACGCTGCTGCGATCGGCCCCGAACCGATCCGATACGCGGACACGCGCACCGCCCCCGCGTCGACGTCATCAGCAACGTGGACTCGGCCGCGCAGCGACGCAGAGTCCATGAGCTGGATCTCCAACCGGACGGTCTCCCCGGAGACAAGCGTGACCGGTCGGACATTGGTGCGGAAGCCCCGCGCACCGACTGCGACCTGCGCGATACCCGGCCCGAGACCCTCGTAACGGAACGTCCCCGGCATGGGCAGTCGCGGGGCCTGCCGGTACCCCGTGAGCGAGACCGAGACGTGCGGGAGCGGCGCACCCCGTGTGTCGGTGACGACGACGTCGAGAACGGCGTTGGTGACGGGAGGCGACGGCGCGGCGATGGGGAGGACGATCGCGATCTCCTCGCCGTTGTCACTCGTCACGGTGGCCGATGTGTTGCCCGCCGCCGCCCGCAGCGTGTACGAGCCCGGCGGTGCGTTCGGTAGGTCGAAGCGGCCGTCCGCGTCCGTGGTCGCATCGCCGAAGTGCACGAGATGCGGATGCTTCGGTCCGGGTGGGCGGGCGACGCCCAGCGGGAGGCCGGTCGCCGGGAACAGTTCATCCGGCGTGACCTCCCCGGAGCCGATGGTGACCACTACATCCCCCACCGGGCTTCCGTCCTGCCACGTGACCCGACCGCGCACGTGCTCGCCGGGCGAGAGAGTCACGGAGACCTCGGGCGGGACGTCGCTCGACGGAACGAACGAGTCGGTGACGGTCGGTGCGAACCCATCCGCGCGCACGATGAGACGATGCTCGGTCGGCGGGATGCCCGCTGTTCCGTGTGTGAATACGAAGTCGAGGCGTCCGTCACGCTCGCTCCGCACCGCCCGACCGGCATTCGTCCACGTGGCCCCCGCGCCCCAGACGGGCTCCCCCGAGGCCGACGTGACGCGCAGCACAACACGCGGGTCGGCTCCCTGCGCAGCACTGAGAACGATGTCCGGCGCCTCGACGGTCTCGCCCGCCGAGACGAGCGGGAAGGCGTACCCGAGCATGCCGCCCGGCACACTCGTCGATCCCGGTGGGCGGGCCAGGACGCGGGCCGCGGCGGGCTCCCCGGTCGGTGCCGGAACACGCGAGAGCGTGTAGCGCCCGTCGGCATCGGTGAGCGCTTCACGCAACGTCGTGTCGAGGATGCCAACGGGAACGTGCCCCGCGTAGCGCTCCGCCGTCAGTTCGAACACACGGGCGCGCGGGAGCGGTGCGCCCGCGCCATCGACCACGCGCCCGGTGATCGTCGCCCCGCGCCAGAGACGGATCGCGACATCGATGACGTCGCCGTCTTGGGCAACCGGTAGCTCGTCCCCGCCGATCAGGTAGCCCTCGGCGCGCGCCGCGACACCGCCGAGCATCGGACCGCGCCGCCCGTTGGCCCACGACCCGTGCGGGTTCCGGCCACCAGTCGGCATGTTGCGGAAGACGAAGCGTCCGTCCTCGCCGGACACGCTTCGCCCAAGCTCGCCCGGCGGACGTCCGCGGTCGCGCAACGACGGCGACGTGGGAGCATCCGCGCGGCGTTCGTCGGACCACGCCACGACCTCGGCGCCGGCAACCGGTGCACCGGACTCGGCGTCGACGACGATCCCCTCGACGCGCGTGCCTCGGACGAGCCGCAGGTCCAAGGGTCGCGAGAGGTCCGGTTGCGATGCGAGCCGCTCGGTCAGCGGAGCCCAGCCATCGGCACGGACGTGGACGTACGCGCGCGGCGGACTTCCGCCACCGTCGTCATGCGCACGTTCCGGGACGGCGGCGAGCACGTACGCGCCGTCGGCATCGGACATCGTTCGCCGCGCGAACTCGGCACCCGCCCAGACCTGAACGAACTCGACGTAGGCGCCGGCGATCGCCAAGCCGTGGTCGCCGACCACGCGTCCGCGCAGCGTCGCGCCGTCCGTGAGATCAACGGTGATGGTGGCGCCGCTGCGGACACCTGCAACCGTTGCCGGCGCATGCACGGGCGTGGATGCCGTCACGCGGAAGAACGGTGCAGTGTCGGGCGGCTCCACGACGAACTGGCCTGACGCGTCGCTGCGGGCGCGCGCGGAGTCGGTCGCGACGCGGACGCCCGGCAGGTCCCCGACAACCAGGATCTCGGCACCGGGGACGACGGCACCGGTGGCATTGCGGACGACACCGCGGATGGCGCGATCGGTCTCCGTGCTCTCCATTATCGCGGCGGACACTGCGGATCCCTCCGCTTCGGCATCGGGCTGGGCACGGCGTCGACGTGCCGTGGCTTCGAGTGCGTCGGACGCCTCCACCCCTCGCGCCCGGTCCGACTCGGGCCAGACCGCAAGCCCGGTGAGCATCAACGCGACCAGTACGACTGCGGTGACCGCGATGCGCTTCATGGCGAGGACTCCCAAGACGGTGGCGGCGGTGGCAGTCGACGATGCGCTTGCAGCGGCGGCGGCTATCGTCGCGCCCTTCAGCGCAGCGTGGCGCACCACGGCGGTGCGAACTCCCAGCAGATGTCCGGGGCAGCCGACGCCGACTGGCACGACCAGCGCGAGCCCGAGCGAGCCGCGCAGCCGTTCGCGCGAGCGATGCAGCAGCGAGCGCACGGTGCCGGGTGGCTTCCCGATCGCGTCGGCGATCTCGGCGGGCTCGAGGCCGTATCTCCACCTGAGCACCGCGACCTCGCGATAGGGCTCCGGCAACGCGTCGAGCGTCTCGTGTATGCGCGCCCGTTCCTCCCCCCGAGCCACCTCGTCGAGCGGGTCAGGGGCGGTCCCCGGGGTCGTTGCGTGGGCAGCGCGGCGGTCGGCCCGGGCACCGCTGCGCCGGGCCTCGCGAAGCTTGTTGCGCAGGATGCCCAGCAGCCACGGGCGCACTGGTCGATCGCCTTCGAAGCGCTGCGCCAGATCGAGGACCGCGATGTACGTCTCCTGCACGGCGTCCTCGGCCGACGCAGCATCGGGCGTGAGGCGCAGCGCCGCGTCGAACAACGCACCGGACGTCGCATCGAAGAACGACCCGAACGCGCGGGCGTCGCCCGTGGTGCGGTAGCGCCGGAAGAGCGCGTCAGCGGCGTCGGGGATACCCGTCATCACCCCTATTGACCGCCGCGCTGCCCGGCGTTGCAACCTCGCGGTGAATCAGTGGCCGATTATCGGCCGATCACTTGTTGCCTTGGCTCGTCGCGCGCTTGCCGCCGAGCGTCAACGGCCCGATCTCGAGCTCTGGCTCGCCGCTCCACAGGAGGATCTCGTCGGCGATCGGCAGGGCGCCGCTCTTCGGCCAGACCGAGAACGAGTACTCGTGCCCCTCGACGAGGAAGCGGGACGGGAACATCGAGTCGTCACCCAGCGTGAACGAGTAGGTGGGCTGGATGTCCACGAGCGACATGTCGTTGCAGCTCACGCGCAGCCCGGCGAAGCTCCGGCCGTGTCGTCCGGCGAGTTTCACCGGCGCGCGCCCGCGCGACGACCGGAGCGTGAACGGATCACTGCGATCGAACGTGGAGACCTGCCCGCCCGGGACGACCTCCACGTGGTGCTCGGTATCGGGGATGACGCTTACGATCAGTTTGCCGTCGATCTTCGAGACGATGCGAAAGCGCCCGTCGGCATCCGTCGTGCCGATGATGCGGTAGTCGACGATCGCCTTCGGCATCCCCGGGTGCCACCGCGCGCCGTAGCCGTGGCCGCGCTTGCGGAGCTCGGAGATGATGAGTTCCTCCTTGTCGACGTAGATCACGACGTGCACGTCGACGCGCACGCCAGCGAGCGGTCGACCGTCTTCGTCAACGAGTCGGCCGGTGACCTCGTAGCCCCGCTCCAGCAGGAAGTCCATGCGCGCATGGCCCGTTGCGGCGACGTCCTCGGGAATCGTGAACGTTGCGTCCTGCCACCCGCTCGCCGGCTTGCCGGGGACGTCGGGGACGTCGGGCACTCGGGCGCGAATGGTCGTCCCCCGAACTCGTGGGATCTCGAACTGGAAGCGCCCGTCTGCCGTGGGGTTACCGAGCGTCCCCAGCGGACGCAATCCGCGCTGCGCCAGCCACCTCTCGAGCAACTGCCCCGCCGCACCGCCGGACGGATCGAGGACCGAGTCCGCTCCGTGCGCGCGCGCCGAGATCTCGACGTCGCTCAGACGGAGCCGCGGTTTCGGCACCGCGGATCGAACCGTGCCGGACACCTCGAGCATCGAGTAGACCCAGAGCGTCGGCAGGTCATCATCCGGGGTCGCTTCAGCCGCTGCCTCTTCACGATCCGCGACGTGCCACGCCGGATCGAGCGGGCGAATGTCGGCAGCCAGGTGCGCGGCGGGCAGCGGGATCTGACCGTCTGCGTCTGGAGCCAGGATCCACTCGCCCGTTGCCGTCTGTGCGCGGATCGCGGCTGACTCGCGTGTCGCCACATCCAGGTCGGCTGCCAGGGCGAACGCGAGGCCCGGTACATCGGCGCCGTTCCAGATGTCCCGGACACGGTAGCGCAGGATCTTCGGTGGCTCGGAAGCCGCCACGTCGACGGGTGGCAGCGGCGCGGGGGCCACCTCGAGTTCCGGATGTCGCACACGACGACGCGGGGTCGTCGTCGGCTGCTGCACGGGCTCCGCACGAGGCAGGGGAGCCGTCGCAAGATCCTCCGAGCGGTCGTCTACGCCACCTCGCACGAAGATCAGCAGCACGGCCGCGCAGACGAGCAGCAACACACCAAGCGCGACGCGTTCAGACCGGGACGAGGGGAGTTGCATCTCAGACGGTCCATCCTACGCCAGTCGGTCTGCCAACCGAGGCGACCGGATCGTCGCTGGGGGCGCCGCCCCGCCGGATGTCGGCGGTGCGCGGACCGCGGGTAGAGTCACGGACGTGCCGCCGACGTTCGCCTCACTCTCGCTCGCCCCGTCGCTCCTCGGCGTGATCGCCGAGCTCGGCTACACGCAGCCGACGCCGATTCAGATCGCCGCCATCCCGCCCATGCTCGCTGGGATGGACGTCGTCGGTCAGTCGCGCACGGGGAGTGGCAAGACGGCCGCCTTCGCGCTGCCGATCCTGCACCGCCTCCAGATCGACAAGCGCGATGTCCAAGCGCTGGTCATCTGCCCGACACGTGAGCTGTCGTCGCAAGTGGCTCGCGAGTTCCGGCGGCTCGGACGCGGGCTCGCAGGACTCACCGTCGTGGAGTTGATCGGCGGGCAGCGAGCGCGGCTACAGAAGGACGCTCTGGAGCGTGGCGCTCACATCGCCGTCGGGACGCCGGGGCGCCTGCTCGATCTGCACAACTCCGGTGCGCTCGACACCCAGACGATCATCACGCTCATCCTCGACGAAGCGGATCGCATGCTGGACATGGGCTTCGGCGAGCAGGTGATGTCGCTTGTGCGGCAGCTGTCGCCGGTGCGGCAGACCGCGCTGTTCTCGGCCACGTTCCCCGACTCGATCGCGACGCTGAGCGCCTCCTGCCAGCGCATGCCGCGCCGCCTGAAGATCGACGAGCCCGAAGGTGCGCAAGCCGAGATCAGCCAGCTGCGGATGACGACGCGTCGCGAGGATCGCTTCCCCGCACTGTGCTCGTTGCTGACGACGCATCCGCACGAGTCCGCGCTGATCTTCTGCAACTTCAAGTCGACTGTCGCAGACGTTTCCCGTCGCCTCGCCGGCGCCGGCGTCAGCGTCGATCGGCTTGACGGCGACTTGGATCAGTTCCATCGGGACCAGGTACTCGCTCGGTTCCGCAACCAGAGCATCCGACTGCTGATCGCGACGGACGTCGCGGGCCGCGGCATCGACGTCAAGGGGCTCGACCTCGTCATCAACTACGAGGTGCCGCAGCATCCGGAGATCTACGTGCATCGCATCGGCCGCACGGGCCGCGCGGGACGGAAGGGCGTCGCCATCTCGCTGACGATCGATGGTCAGGACGAGCGGCGTGAGGCGATCGAAGAGATGACGGGCACCCCCATCGCCGAGATCACGCCCGAGGATCTCGGCGACCTCGACAGCCACTTGCGCGCGCTCGCGCGTCCGGCGCCGATGCGAACCATCCAGATCTCGGGGGGCCGCAAGAACAAGGTGCGGCCCGGCGACATTCTGGGCGCGCTGACCGGCGAGGCGGGCGGACTGGACGGCAGTCAGGTCGGGAAGATCGAGGTCCAGGCGCAGCTGACGTACGTCGCCGTCGAGCACAGCGTCTGCCGCGCGGCGGTCGACTGCCTGAACGCCGGCCGCATCAAGGGCAAGCGGTTCCGCGCGACGCTCATCGGCGGCTCGGTTGCCCGCGACGGAAAGACGTCCCGCTCGTGGTGACTGAGAGGTCCGACCAGCCCGAGAGCGGCCCGCCCGAGAGCGAGCCGCCTGAGGGCGCGCCGCCCGAGGGTGCGCGGGCCGACGGTGCGCGGGCCGACGGTGACTTGCCCGAGAAGCAGGCGCACGACCACAGCAACGATCCGCTTCACGGCATCACGTTGAAGGCGATGCTCCAGGACCTGGTCGGGCGCCGCGGCTGGAACGATCTGTCGTACCGCATCCGCATCCGCTGCTTCGAGGTGGACCCGAGTTTCGGGTCGAGCCTGAAGTTCCTCCGGCGCACACCGTGGGCGCGCGACAAGGTCGAGCGCCTGTACGCCCGCGACCACGGGTTCCGACTCCCACGCAAGAAGTGGGACTGACCCCTTCACCAACCGCACCCGATCATGCCGAGAGCACGCTCCTTCGCCGAACTCGACACCGACTTCTACGAGCGCGTGCTCGCTCGCGTGCATCAGGACGAGCGGGCGCGCAGGCCGTCGCCTGAGCGCATCCGCCGCATCGCGCGTGTCGTGACGCGACGACTGCGCTCGGTGACGGTCGTGTTCGACAATCTGTGGCACCGGCACAATCGTGCAGCCGTGCTGCGGACGGCGGAAGGGCTCGGCATCGCGGACGTGCACGTCGTCGACGGTGAGTGCGACGAGCCCGAGGACCGGCCCAAGGACGGGCTCAGCCGAGCCATCACGCGTGGTGCGGAGCAGTGGATCGACATCCAGCGCCACGCAGCCGTCGAGGTGGCGTTTCCCACGCTGCGATCACGCGGCTTCCTCGTGTGCGCTGCCGATGTCGGTGATGGCTGCGTTCCGGTGACAGAGATCGTGTGCGAACAGCCGGTCGCCGTCGTCCTCGGCAACGAGAAGTTTGGCCTCTCGGACGAAGCGCGACGCGCAGCGGACGTTCGCTTCTCGATCCCGATGGCGGGGTTCACCGGCTCGTTCAACGTGTCGGTGAGCGCGGCCATCGCTCTGTGGGAGGTCTGTCAGAGACGCCGCGCGTTCCTCGGCCGGTCGGGTGACCTCGACGTCGAGAGCGCCACGCAGCTCGCGGTCCGTTGGTTGGAACGCACCGGACACGACGAGTCACGCGCCTGAGAAGTCGCGGTCTACTCGACCGGCGTGAGTGTCTGCTCCCAGACGGTCTTTCCGTCTTCGGTCCACGTGCTCCGCAGCGACTCCGAGCCGCTCTCCGTCCAGGTCAGGGCGCCGCGACGAAGCGACCCAGGGACGGAATGGAGCGCCGAGTCCGGCGGATCGACCCTGGGACGGTATGGAGGGCTAGCCCGGACTATTCATGAGGCTCGCGCACTCCGTGACGACCATCGCCCAGGAGTCGAGGAGCCGCCTGGATGCGGGGGCGACGCCACGCGCCGAGTGGCCCGTCCTGAGCGAGGACAGAACGTCGAGATCAACGCGCGCCGACGACTGCGACGCCGTTCCGTCTCGGAGGAGGCGCAACGCAGAGATCGGCGGTCTGGACCGCTCAGGTGTGTGAGTCGTCGTGAATAGTGCGGGCTAGCTGCTCGCCAGGCGGATCGTCTTCAGCTTCTCGTCGAGGTCCGAGAGGTTCTTGCGGAAGATGCCGGTGAGGGCCTGGAGCTCGAAGGCCCGGCCCATCACGCCCGTCGAGTCGGAGTCGAGCATCATCTCGTCGAGGGGCGTCAGCTCCTCGAGGCCGGCCGAGACGACGTCCATCGCCTTGGCGAACTCCCGGAAGAGTTCCTGGATGTCATCGAAGACGTGGTGGCGCGCGGCGGCGTACGTCTGGAAACGGGTTTCCAGGCTCTGCAGCCGGCTCTCTAGCGCGGCGACGCGATCCGACTCCGACATCCTCGTCTCCAGGTCCTCTGACGGGCCGCCGAGGGTAGTGGGTGCGCCCAGGGCACGCAATGGGTGTGGTGCGAGGGAGGGGAGCGGCCCCGGGCGCGATTGGTTCGTCAGACTCGTGAGGGTCGGATCCGACCGGGACGCGAGGCCGCCCGCGCGAACGCGAGCGGCCCTGGAGAGCCCCACCGGCCTAGCCGGCTTGGCCCCCATGCGACCCCGGGACGGGGAGGGTGGGAAGGAAGACGTCGGAGTTCGGCTCCGAAGAGCCGGTGGGCATAGTTGATCGCCATCCGGGCGGGATGAGCGATCGACCGACGGGTTGGGTCAGAACTCCACATAGCATTGACTCGTTATGCGCTGAGTGCGCCTTCGAGCCCCTCTCTCTCGTATGAAAGTAGAGTGGAGCACGAATCCACCATCGTCAAGGGTGCAATCTAGAGGTTCTCGTTGTGAGAAGAGTGCCTCTCAGATTGAGAATCCCAGGCTCTGAGTGCCTGGCCGGCTGCAGCGTCAAGCCCGGCCCCCCCACCCACTAACTTCCGGCGTGCACTTCCTGAGCGCGTCACGCGGGTCTCGCCCCGGGCGCCGAGCAACTCGAGGCTGCTGGTTACTGAGTTGGGGCAGGGCTTGACGCGACGGCGTGGGGGCGTGCGCGGCGCTCGGTCGCCACGGCGTCTCTCGGCGCCACTTCTATTCCTCGGGGTCACTTCTAGGATCCCGGCGTGCACCACGATCCGGCGCTGACCGCACCCAAGCACGGCGCCCGATGACGCGTCGCGACATCCTCCGGATCTGGCTGCCCCTTGCCGCGAGCTGGGCGCTCATGACGCTCGAGGGGCCACTGATCCACGGCGCCATCGCGCGCCTGCCCGATGCGGACACGATGCTCGCCGCTGCGGGGATCGTCATCGGCCTCGAGGTCACGCTCGAGAGCCCGGTGATCATGCTGCTGGCGACCAGCACCGCACTCGCGAAGACGGGCGCGGCGTACCGCGTGCTGCGCCGCTTCACGATCCACCTCAATCTCGGTCTGACGGCCCTCGCCGCGGCCCTCGCGTGGTGGACACCTCTGTTCGACCTCGTGGTGCGCGACCTGATGGGAACTCCGGCCCCCATCGCCGAGGCCGTCCAGCCCGGCCTTCAGGTGATGGTGCTCTGGACGGCGGCCATCGGCTGGCGGCGCTTCCACCAGGGCGTGCTGATCCGCTTCGGTCGGACGCGCGCCGTCGGTGTCGGGACGGGTGTGCGGCTGGTGTGCGGCGGAGCATGCGCGGTCGGGTTCGTCTCCTGGGGGGTGCTGACGGGCATCCTCGTCGGAGCCTGCACTTGGATGGCCGGCGTCCTCGCCGAGGTCGTCTACATCCATTTCGCCGCTCGCCGCACCGTCCGCGAACTGACGGAGGCACCCGAGCCGGACGGCGCGTCCGCGCCGGGATACGCGGAGGTCGTCCGCTTCCACTCCCCGCTGGCGGCGACGGCGGTTCTCTCGCTGCTCGCGATGCCCGCGATCAGCGCCGCGTTGGCGCGCATGCCGTCGCCGGAACGCAACCTTGCGGCGTGGCCCGTCCTGTTCGGCGTCTTGCTCTTCTTCCGCAGCCCGGGCCTCTCGCTCCCGGAGACGGTCATCACGATCCTCGCCGGACCGAAGACGCACGGCCCGGTGCGACGCTTCTGTCGCGCAGTCGGGACGATGGCGACGCTGCTGCTGCTTCTCGTCGCCGCGACCCCGCTACTCGGTCTGTTCGTCACGGAGACGCTCGCGGTGCCGGAGAAGCTCGCCGAGGTCGTCGTGGCCGGTGCGCTCATGGCCGTGCTCGTGCCCGGTCTGCAGGCGTATCAGAGCTGGTATCGCGGGGCGCTCATGACGGAGGGCGCCACCGGTGCGGTGTACGCCGGCAAGTGCCTCGATCTCGGCGTCGTGCTCTCCATCTTGGTCGGAGGAGTGCTCACGGAGGCGCCGGGCGTGCCGTGCGCGGCGATCGCCGTCACGGTCGGGATGATCGTCGAGTCCCTCTACCTGGCCCGCCGCACGCGGGCGGTACTCAGCGGTTCTCGAGCAGAGTCCGCACCACCCGCAGCGCATCCAGCGGCACGTGGTGGTTCTGGTACGTGAGCACCTTCACGAGCGCGGGTTCATCGCGTTCGTCGAGCAGCCGACCGAGTGCCGAGATGGCTGCGGCACGCACGACGTCTGGGCGCTCCCCGGGCTGAGCAACGACATCCAGAAGTGCGCCGCCGGAGCGCTCGGCGCGGACGAGCCCGAGCGCCATCGCGCCGGTGGCCGACTCGAAGATCGAGTCCTTCCGAGCGAGCATCGCGCGGAGATGCTGCTCCCCACGCGGGTCCCCCAGCAGGGACAAGGCGGCCGCGAGCGAACTCTGCTGACGCGCGTCGGTCGCCTTCGCCAGCCGAGCCGCGATGGCGTCGCCCGAACCAGTGGCCCCCATCAGGGCCAGGCCGAACGCGGCATAGCTCGGGGACCAGAAGCGCTCGCGTCGCCCAAGCTCCTCTACGAGCAGGCCCTCGGCGTCGCCATCGCGAAGGAGCCCGAGGGCTAGCGAGTACGCACCGCGGAGGCTCTCCTCGTGACCGTCGGCCTCGAACGCCGCACGGATGGTCGGAGCGCCGGCACCATCCTCCTGCAGTCCGATCGCGAGTGCGCGATACGGCTTGTCGTTGTCGGAGGCGTGCGCAAACAGCTTGACGAGTTGTTCGCGCACGGCCTTGCCGCGGATCTCGCCGAGCGCGAGCGTGGCGAGACTCTGCGCGCCCTGGTCGCGATCGTTCCGCGCGACGTGCAGGAGGATGTTGACCTCGCGGACGTCCTCGATCGTGGCGAGCCCGCCCAGACCGAGCGCGGCCGACTGACGCACGACCGGCTCCTGGGACTTCATCAGCAGCTGCACCATGAGATCGCGCGACTCGCGATCACCGAGTCGACCGAGCGCATCGAGGGCCAGAGCCCGGACCTGCGAACGCAGCTTCAGGTTCTGAGCCGCGACACGGACGGGCTCGACGGCCTCGGGGCGACCGGAAACGCCGAGTCCGACCAACGCCGCGCCGAGGAACGCCGTCGGCTCGCGATGGGCCTTGGGAGACGATGGATCGACGACCAGCAGCAGCGCGTCGACGGAGTCGGGCGTGCCGATCATTCCGAGTGCCAGCGCCGACAGAGACCGGCGGCGGGGCGCCTCCTCGAGATCGCGCGCGACGGTCATCAGGTACGGCACCGCAGCGTCGTCCCCGAGCACGCCCAACGCGATGATCGCGACGTGCTGTACATCGGCGCTCTCGTCTTTGGCGGCCATCTTCAGCAACCCGGTGACCGCGCCCGCGGCACTCGCACGGGCAACGGCCAACGCGGCTGAGGCGCGCACGTCGGGTGACGACTCCGTCAACGCACCGAGCAGCACAGGCACCGCCCGCTCGCGAAGCTCCTGCACGGGTGCGTCGTCCCCACCCTCCGGGGCGCGGCGACTCGGCGTGATGTCGAGCGGGGAGCGATCGTCGGTGCGTCGAAGCAGCGCTTCGCGATGGATGGCCCACCAGTGCTCCCAGGCCGAACCGAGCAGCGGCGGATCGGTAACGGCCGGCGGCAGCGATGTCGTGCTCGGCGTGATCGCCGGCGGCTCGTCGCGCTTGCGCCCCGTCACGGCCGGCCCGGACGTCGGCGGCGTGATCGGCCCGCCGTCGAGCGGCACGCCGGTGCCGGGCGTATGCGTCGGGAGCGGGATGCCGTCGGGCGTCTTCGGTCCCTGGTAGTAGCCGCCGTGGGCCGACGCCTGATCCGCGACGAAGATGAGGACCGCGGCGGCGGCCAGCGCTTTCAGAGGGAACATCCCGGTTCTCAGACAGAACGTCCGGGCTCTCAGACGAAACATCCCGGGCACCTCCGGCGCTGCAACCCTTCCCGCAGCGCGCACGCCCGAGGATAGCACCGCTCGGCGAACCGAGGCCTCTCGTCGATCTGTGCGCGCCGCCGCTGAGTGACTACATTCGCAGCGCGATGGACATCACCTTCTGGCCGCACGTCTGGGCGATCCCGCTCGCCCTACTCCTCGGGGCAGCGTTCGGCTGGTGGATGCGCTCGCAGCTCGACTCCTAACGCGGATCCGGGCTGAGCGGCGAGCGGCACGCCCCAGACCGGGACCGGCTCGGCCTTCCCCTTGACGGAGTGCGCACCGAGGTTCTCGAAGCGGGCCACGATCGACTCGTCCTCGAGCGACTCGTGCAGATCGTCCGAGACGAGCACGAACGCACCGACCTTCTTCGTCAGGCTCTCGAGTCGCGCAGCCGTATTCACCGTGTCGCCGATGAACGTGTACTCGAGGCGCTCGGTCGAGCCGATGCTCCCGGCGATCACGTCGCCGATGTGCACGCCCACGCCGATCTCCATCGGAGCCGTCAGCTGTGGCGCCAACTCGACCACGGCCGTCTGCATCGCGAGCGCAGCGCGCGCGGCCTGGTCGGCGGCGCCGGCGCAGTCGTCCACACCGAACGCTGCCATCATCCCGTCGCCGATGAACTTGTCCACGACACCGCCCTCGGCATGAACGATCTCGACCATCTTCTGGAAGTACGCGTTCAGGTCGGAGACGACGTCTTCGGGACGGCTGTTCTCGGTCCGGCTCGTGTAGTTGCGCACGTCGGAGAACATGATCGCGACGCGACGCCGACTGCCGCTCGGTCGCAGCCCCTCGTCCGATTCCAGGATGCGTGACGCGATCTTCGGACTGACCATCTTGCCGAAGATCGACTTGATGCGTCGCCGCTCCCGCAGGCCGTCGATCATGCGGTTTGTGTGCACAGCGATGTCGCCGAATTCGTCGTCGCTGAGCACGGTCACGTAGCGCTCGAGATCGCCCTCGGAGACGCGCTCGAGCACGATGCGTTCGTTGTCGAGAAACACGCGCAGATTGCGCGCAAACGAGAGCACGACGTTCACGGTGAGCAGGAGCATCACGCCCACCACGAAGCCGATCTCCGTGATCACCGCCATCCGTGCGTCGGCCAGTCGCTCCTGCCCAGCCATGACGATCCAGTCGAGGTCCTTGTTGACCAGCAGGAACAGGTCGGCGGCCAAGAGCGTGATCACGACGAGCGCCGGAACAGCGAACTTCACGGTCACGGAGGTGCGCGCGTCGGCGAGGCTCAGCAGCTCGCCGCGCTCGGCCAGTTCGCGCGCCGTGCGACGTTCGCGACAGAGCGCCATGTCGATCGCAGCGAAGATGCCGATCGTTGCGCAGCCGAGCGTCATCTTCCCGCCACTCGCGAGTGGGAACTCGTGGAACGCCGTCTCCCACGCGGTGATCAGCACCCCGGTCGCGACGAACACCGACATCTCCAACACGAGCTGACGCCTGCCGCGCGCCGCCGGCTCTGCGGTGTCGATGAGGCTCCGCTCGAGCACGCCGCGAACAGCCAACGCAATGCCGAACGCCACCGAGAGCATCAGGGCGACGTGCTCAGCGCCCAGGCCCTCGAGGAACGAGCAGACCTGACCGCCGTAGAAGCCGAGCAGCACGGCTCCGCCGAGGTAGTACGCAACGGGCCGCCATCGATCGGAGCTCATACGTTCCCCTGCACCGTTCAGGACCGGATGCGTCGGGTCGCTCGGCTGTGCGATCGTCTGGGCGAGCCGGAGCTCGGTCCCTGGCAAGGGCACACCAACGGTTCCCGGCCGCACGGCGCCGCGAGGGTAGTTGCACACCTCCGGAGACGCCTCGGTCAGTCCGTAGCCCTTGACCATCGGGACGACCGGGACATTCCCGCTCCATCATTCGAGCAGGCCCGCCCCATCGTTCGAGCAGGTCGCCACCCACGAGCATGGCGTCCGCCAGGACGTAGCGCAGCGAGCGCGACGCGTCAGCCGCGGACGCCGACGGGCTGCCGCCGGAAGCGCGCGGGCGCTGCACCGTGAGACATCTCGGCCGTCTGCATCGGCTGGCCCTTGCCGCAGTTCGGCACACCCCAGAGCCGCCAGTGCGTCGGCGAGCAGATGGCGTCGCACGACGCCCAGAACTCGGGCGTCAAGCCCTGATACGTGGGGTTCTTCAGCAGCCGTCCCGGCTTGCCGTTCTTGATCTCGCGGCCGAGCTCGCACGTGAACTGGAAGTTCAAGCGCTGCTGATCGATGGACCAGCACTTCACGCCATCCATGTAGATGCCGTCTTCGGTGTCGGCCACGAGATCGTCGAACGACCACTTGCCGGGCATCAGCGAGAGGTTCGAGATGCGCACGATCGGCACGTTCCACGGACCCTCGGCACGGCTGCAGCCGCGACTGCGCTCGTTGTCCTCGAAGTGCGCGACGTCACGCGACGTCAGGTACCCCTGGAAGACGCCCTCTTTGACGATGTGCCAGCGCTGGCTACGCACGCCGTCATCGTCGTAGCCGACCGTCGCCAACCCAGCCGGGACCGTGGCATCGGCGACGAGGTTGACGATCTCGCTGCCGTAGCGGTAGCCGTCCAACTTGCCGGTGTCGACAAACGACGTCCCGGCGAGATTGGCTTCCCAGCCCTGTACACGATCGAGTTCGGTGGCGTGTCCGACCGACTCGTGGATCTGCAGCGCGAGCTGATCGCCACTCAGAATGATGTCCTTGTCCCCCACCGGACACGGGTCGGCCGAGAGCAATTCGATCGCCTCTTCGCGGGTCTGCTCGGCGTTGCCGACGAGGTCGAGCGACTCGACGAGCTCGTACCCGAGAGCCATGAAGTGGCCGCCGAACGCGGCCGGATAGCTGCGCACCTGCGTCTCACCCGCGCGGTGCGCAACACACGAAGCACCCGCGCCCGAGCGGATGACCACCTGCTCGATGTCCGCGCCCTCTGACGAAAGGAAGATCTGGCTCTCGCGGCGGAAGCTCATCGTGCAGGACGTCGCGGTGATCTCCGGCTTGCCGCGCAGCACCTCGTCGGCGCGCGAGAGCACGTCGAGTTTGGTCTCGAGCGACACGCCGAACGGATCGATCAGGTACGGCGACGTCCAGATGTCTTTGTACGCCGGCTCGTCGGCCCAGCGCAGTCGGCCGGGGCCCGCCCGCCGTCCAGCACGCGCCAGCGAGATGGCGAGCGTGGCGACGCGCTCGACCTCCTCGGGAGTCAGGTCGAAGCCCGACGCAAACCCGTGGGCGCCGTCGACGAGCACGCGCACGCCGAAGCCCAGCGTCTCGGACTGTTCGAGTCGCGCGACCGCGCCGTTGCGCACCGCGAGGTCCTCGCACTCGACGCGGCCGACGCGCACGTCCGCCCAGTCCGCTCCCAGCGAACGCGTGATGTCCATCGCGCGCTGTCCGAGATCCCGCCACACGCCCGTTCCGTTGGTTGACATGTGGCTAAAACCCCGTCTGGCTGGTGAAGTGGAAGCCGTCCACGCGCAGGGAGGGCACCACGGTGAAGCCGCCGAAGAGTGCCGAGCAGAGCTTCGTGTCGCCGCCCAGACCCGAGACCCGCTGAAGCGCTTCGACGAGCGATTGCGTGAAGCGCATGTTCTTGATCGGCCGCGAGACCTGACCCTTCTCGATCAGGAACGTGCCGTTGCGCGTCATGCCGGTGAGGGTCAGCCGCGTCGGCTCCACCATGTTGGTGTAGTGGCACTCGGTGACGAGGATGCCCTTGTCGACGTCGCGAATGAGATCGTCGCTCGCAGCGCCTCCGGGCGAGAGCACCAGGTTGGTCGGCAACGGTCCGATCGGGTTCGGCTGCGGCAGGGCGTGACCCGTGCTGCGGCAGCCCATGCGCTGTGCGGTCCGGCGGTCGTGCACGACGCCGCGAGCGACACCGTCTGTGATCAGCGGGACCGATGTTCGAGGGACGCCCTCGCCGTCGAACACGTGGCCGATCGCCATAGGGTGATGCACGTCGTCCGCGATGGAGATGCGCTCGTCGGCGACCGTGTCGCCGATGCGCCCGACGAGGAAGCTCGAGCCCTCCTCGACCTGCTGCGCACCGAAGCCCTTGTAGGACGCGAACAGGAGGAGCGATGCGACCGCGCTCGGCTCGAGCACGACCGTGTACGCGCCCGGCTCGATCGCGACCGGATCCCGGCTGTCGAGCGCTTTGCCGACGGCGGTCGCAGCGACGGCCTCGGCCTCGAGTCCCTCGCGCGTGGCCGCGATGTGGCTGCTCCAACCGGCGCCTGCGCCGTTGAAGACGCTCAGCGACATGCGCGCGCGGGTGTCGAGGTCCCAGACCTCGAGGCCACGCGAGTTTGCGATCAGGCGCAGATCGTTCTCCGCGGCCGCGATGCCGGCAGCCGTGCAGCCCGCATCACGGGCGGCAGCCGTCAGGCGCGCGACCGAGTCGGCCGTGTGCTCGGGATCGGGGGAGAGCGGATCGCGCCGCCGCAGCGCGTATCCGTCTTGGGCGCTCGGCAGAGGGATCGGGTCCTCGGGCGCCGCCGGCATGTGCCGCGCGACCTCGAGGGCGCGCGCGACGGTCGTGCGGACGGCGTCTTCGGTCGGCGTGCCGGTGGAAGCCTTGCCCTCTCGGCCGTCGACACGAACACGCACGTCCACACGCGCCAGGCGCCGAACCAGGTTCTGGACGGGGTGATCCGCCGTGAAGCGGTTCAGTTCCTCCTCACACTGGCTGACGGAGACCTCGGTCTCTTCTGCGCGCGAAGTCTCCAGCGCCACGCATGCCAAGCGTCGCGCCCGTTCCGGATCCAACATCCACGTCCCTCCTGCCCGGAGGGGAGTCTATCTCGGCTGAGGGTTCAGACGCTCCCACACATCGCGGACCGGACCGAACGGGAGACCGGCGGCGCGGGACCAGCGCTGCAGGACCTCGCGCGCATCATCGGTCAGGCCGGCGGCGTCCAAGGCGAGGCCCAGTCCCGCGAGCCCCTCCGGATCATCCGGCTGCCGATCGACGAGAGCCCGCAGAGCGCTCAGTGCGTCCTCCTGCGTCTCGCTGGACCCAGCCAGCGCCCGAGCGTGCAAGATCTCCAGGGAGCGCGAGCGGGGGGTCTCGGGGAACCGCTGTTCGAGCCGCTTCCGAGCAACCGCTGCGCCGCCGGGCAGGCGCAGGAGGAGGTCGAGGTATTCCCGGAACCAGGCCTCGTTGTCGGGATCCACAGACACGGCAGCCCGCAACGGTGCCTCGGCGGCAGCATGCTCGCGCAGCCCTCCGAGGGCCTTCGCGTAGGCGCGCAGGTAGTGACCGGCGGTCGGACGCTGAGCGAGGAGTGCTTTCGCGTCGTCACGGGCCTCCGCGAAGCGCAGGATCTCGGTCAGGGCGCGGCAGCGTAGCCAGAGGAGCGGCTCCGGGAGCCCATCGAGGGAGAGCTGCTCTTCGACGACGACGAGGCGCTGCAGCGTCTCCCCGGCATCGTGGTCGGGGCCGCCGGCCATGAAGTGCCGAGCCGCGACGGCCGCGACGGCCGCGTCCTTCGGCGCCGCCGCCAACGCCTGCCGGACCGGGCCACCCGCCTCGTGCGGTCGACCGGCGTCACGCAAGGCTTCAACATACGTCGCGAGCGCGCGGGCACTCGACGGGTTCGCTTCGAACGCGGCTCGCGCCGCCGTCAACGCCGCCGGGTCGGGCGAGCGGAGCGCCCGCGCTTGGAGCTTCTCCCAGATGTCGACCAGCGGCCCGTCGGGGACGCCTCCCAACCGGACGTAGCGGCGGAGGAGCAGGTGCGCCTCGTCCAGGTAGTCGCCATCACGACCGCCCTGCTTCCAGTCGTAGAGCAGCGCGCCGCGGTTGCGCAGGACCTCGATGTCGTCCGGGTCCTCGGCCAGCAGCCGTTGATAGATGAGATCGGCCGCGTCGATCCCGTTCTCCAGGGCATCGCCAGCCCGCACGAGTGCCCGAGCGCGCAGCACCCGGACAGAGCGATCCGACGGCCAGCGCTGCACCATCTCCGCGGTGGTGGCGAGCAGATCGGCTCGCCCGGCCGGGATCTGAAGGAGGATCTGCGCGTGGGACCGGCGCCAATCGAGCCGACTCGGCACCTGCGTCACCGCTCGGGCGTACGCCCGAACGGCCGTGTCGGTATCTCCGGCCAGCCGCGCGGCCTCAGCGAGCGCCACCTCGTGATCCGGGAGCGGCCAGTTCGTCGCCAACTCACGCGCATAGCGCACGGCCGAGTCGCGCCGGCCCGTCTGAGCGCACGCGTCGACACGGAGCGAGAGCAGCTGATCCGGCCGCACGGCGCTCGGGTCGTCGTCCGTGATGAGCCGATTCGGGAGCGCCTCGAGGACGTCGAGCAGCTCGTGCGCCCAGTCCGGTTTGCGCTGCGGGGAGCGCAGGAAGTGGTGAGCGGCGAGAGCGAGGACGCGTTCGTCGTCGGCGCTGCGGTCGGCCGCTGCCGTCACGAGAACTCCGGCCTCCTCCCAGCGATCGAGCGCCGCCAGAGCCGCGTAGAGATAGGAGAGCGGACGCCAGTCCGTCGGCGCGACGTCATGTGCGCGGCGGGCGGAGACGGCGGCGTCGGCCGGGCGGCCCTCCGCGAAGGCGAGGACGGCGTCCAGGTAGTCGGCCACCGGCTCGGACAGGTCGGGCCGGATCTCGTCGAGAGCCTGCCGCAGAGACTCCGGTCCACCGGTGGACAGCCGCTTTTCGAGGTCGACCACCGTCGTGGTGTCGAAGCGCACGGCCGGGCCCTGGCCGCCGAGCCGCCACATGACGACTCCGACCAGCGCGATTCCGACGACGAGACTCCCGATGCGTTTCACCGAAGAAGTGTACGTCTGGCGTGCGGCCCGGAGGCCGCTGCATCGAGCTGCGAACGACTTCCCGAGACGAGGTCTGACCTACCGGCGGTCGAGGAGCGCCAGCAGCACGCGGGCTTCGGCCTCGACGGCGACGTCGCCGCAACCGACGGCATCGGCCTGGAGCACGTCTCCGGCCGCGGCCTCACCGTCTTCCGCCAAGACCACGGCCGCGGCGATCCGCACGGCCCGCGACGGCGAGCGGAGGCGCTCCCGCAGCACCGGAGCCAGATCGGCCGGCGCATCGGCACGCATCCGCAGGATCGTGTCAGCCTGGTCCATCGACTTCAGGCGATCCAGATTGACGGACCATGCTTGCGCGCCGCCCTGGACGCCGGCGCGCACCATCGACTCGGCGATCTGGACGGCATCCGCCGCTTCGACGTCGCGCAGCATCGAGCGCAGACTCTCCGCAGCCGCGCCGTCGCCCAATGAGGCCAGCCCGGCGAGCGCCAGGCGCCGCTCGAGCGGGTCGAATGAGACGGATAGCGCGCGGAGCGCCGGCTCGTACTCGGCGTCCGGTGCATCCAGCGAGGCCTCGAGCGCCTGGAAGCGCAGCGAGTCCTCGGAGTCGCGCAAGCCGGAGGCGATGAGCGGCACGGCGACATCGGGTGCCCGGCGAGCGAGTGCGCGAAGGGCGACACCGCGCACCGTCGGGTCAGCCGGAGCGGCGAGATGCGCCAGCGCCTCGACCGCCGACTCGTCGGGGCAGTCGAGGAGCGCGGCGGCCGCGGCGGCGGGCACGGCACCGGTGGCGACGTGGTCGAGCAGTGCCGCGGGGCGCCGCTCCAGGCGTGCGACGGCCAGCGCGCCGGCGATCGACACGTCGGGATCGCTCGACTGGGTCAGCTGACGGAGCGCCGGGAGCGCTTCCCGGACACCGTGCTCTCCGGCAAGTCGCGCGGCGGCAGCGCGGACTGCGGTGTCGTGCGAGCGCAGATCGTCCAGCACTTGCGTCGTCAGCGTCGTGGACGCCAGCGCCGGGCTCGGCTGGAGGATTCGCGCCCGTGACACGCCCGGTGCGGCGGCCGACGGGAGTCGAACGGGGGGAAGCGGGACACCTGCCGTCAGGAGCAGGGAGCACGCGGCGACGTTCACCAACGTGAAGACGATGAGGGTTCGGCGATGCACAGGGACGTTCCTTCACGTCCACGGGGAGGCCTGCAGCATGGCTTGTCCCATCGTGGGCTGCTGACCGTCCCATCGGGATTCCAGGGCCCAACGGTTGAGCCCCGCCTCGTGCTCGCCGTCAGGCTCCGGTGCGAGCGCAGCGCGAGGCGACGAGGTCGACCGAGGATCCGGCTACGATGAGCCTGTGCTGACCTTCGAGGAGTTCACTGATCGCGCTCGTCGATGTTTCGACGGAATCCCCGAGGAGTTCCGACGTTACGTAGAGGGGCCGATCGTCGAACGGGAGGCCAAGGAGCACGACGTCGTGCCGGGGCACTACATCCTCGGCGAATGCGTCCATCACCCCGATTTCGGGGGCTTCGACTTCGGAGGGGAGTCACCGCTGTTCTCGAGCGTCATCCTCTACTACGGCTCGTTCCGCGCGATCGCACGCCGCGACGCCGACTTCGACGTCGGTGCCGAGATCGACGAGACCGTGCTTCACGAGGTGCGCCATCACTTGGAGGACGCCGCAGGCATCCCCACGCTGCGCGACCTCGACTGGGCCGAGGACCAGAACGAGCTCCGGCGCGACGGGGCACCTCACGCAGATCGCTACTGGCGCGGCGGCCTCGCGTTGTCGAAGGACGGCACTCTGTGGCGAGTCGGCTCCGATCTCTTCGTGGAGGTCACCCTGCGGCGTGGGGCGTGGCGGGGCGCACGCCGGGAGGGGCTGTCGTTGCGCGTCGGCGCAGCGAACATCCAGCTCCGACCGGAAGAGATCCCGGCTGAGGTCTCTACGCGCACCTCCACGTCACGCGTCGTCCTCGACTGGGACTGGGACGACGCCCCGGAGCTCGCGGCGATCGACGACGGCCACGCGGGCCACGATGCTCACGCGGGCCACCTCGCGCCGGGAGCCTGGGGCCAGTTGGTCGTCGTCCTGATGTCCCGGGGCGCGCGATGAGCGGCAGGGTCGTCGCCCTCGCGACACTCACGGTGTTGATGGTCCTCGTGGGCATCGCGGCCGGCTGTGGCGCCCCACCTCCGATGATCATCGGACGGATGGGCATCGAGGGCGACGGCACGTTCCGTCACCCGCGCGGCGTGGCGGTCTCGGATCACGGCGTCGCGGTCGTCGATCGGACCGGGCGGCTCCAGGTGTTCGCACTCGACGGCACGTTCCAGAGCGGCTTCCGCATCGCCCCCGAGGGCTCGCGGCGCGGACTCCCCGTGGGTCTGACCTGGCTCGCCAACGGCCACATCGCTGTCGCCGACACCCATCAGAGCCGCATTCGGATCTACGACGTCGCGGGCGAGACCGTCGCCGCGTTCGGCGAGCTCGGCGTCGAGCCGGGGCAGTTCCTCTTTCCGCAACGCATTGCTCTCACGGCCGAGGGCGACCTCGCCATTACGGATCATGGTCTCGGCCGGACGAACCGCATCCAGATCCTCTCGCCCGACGGGACGTCACGACGGGCGTTCGGCGGCGTGGATCCAGAGGGCGGCAGCCTCGTGCGTCCCGTCGGGATCGTGACGCTCCCCGACGGCGGGTTCGTGGTCGCCGACCAACGAGCCGGGCTGGTGCGTTACACGGAGGAGGGCGAATTCGTCGGCAAGCTGCCGGGCTGGCCCCAGGAAGAGGGGACGATTGTCTACGGACTGACGCGCGCCCCGGACGGGACGCTCTACGCGGCGGATCTCGCCGGACATCGTCTCGTGCGCACGGCGCCCGACGGCACTCCCACCGGAGTTCTCGGCGGGCTCGGCTCCGAACCCGGTCGCTTCATGGAGCCGTGGGACGTAGCGTGGCATCGCGGCTATCTTTACGTCGCGGATATGCGCAACCACAGGGTGCAACGCCTCGACGCGAAGCGCGCGGGATGGCGGAAGCCATGACGCTGCGTGCTGCCGTATTGGTCGGAGCGCTCCTTGCCGCTCTCTCGACGCCGGCGCTGGCCGACATCGACGTCACCGTCGAGCTCGGCCACGGCGGACGATGGATCGATCAGGCCACGACGCCGGTCGAGGTGGTCCTCCGCAACTCGGGCACCGAGCCGGTCGCCGTCACCCTACGTCTCACGGAAGCCAACCTCGTCGCCGCCGGCGACATGCGTCACGCGCGGCAGGTCCTCGTGGGAGCGTCCGTCATCCGACGCACGACGTTCCTCGTCCCAGGCCCGCAGATGTCGGCGAGTCTCTCGCTCACGATCGAGACCTCTCCGACCGTCACGATCCACCACGGCGGCCGGAGCTTTGATCGCGGCCGCACGACGATCTCCGTCGAAGCGGACTCCGGCGTCGACGGTGGCACGGTCGCCTACGCGGCGCGGGCCGTCGGGGTGGTTCGCGATCGCAAGGGCGTCCTCACATCGCGGCTCGAGCAGGCGACGCTCTCGACGTCGATCGGCTACGGCACGGTGCTCGGCGAAGTGCACGGCCTGGCCGTCGCGGAGGACGTGCTGGCGCATGCGCCGTTCTCGCTCGACGGGCTCGACTCCCTCGTCGTCGTCGATCCTGATCCGACGTTCCTCGAAGACCCCGCGCATCGTGATGCCGTTCTCGACTGGGTTGCTCTCGGCGGTGTCCTCGTCGTCTCCCCCGGTGGCAACGCCGGGAGTCTCATCGCGGGACCGCTGGCTCCCTATCTGCCCGCTCGCGTGGGCGACACCGCGACGCGCTCTGCCACCGCCGTGCTCCGCGATGCGTGTTCGTTCGCGGGAGAGAAGGCCGAGAAGTCTGCGCCGGGAGTCCCGATCCCCTGGTACCCGCTCGTTCCTGTCGAGGCAGAGCCGCTCCTGGCCCCCAAGACCGCGGCTGGTCCGCTGTTCGTGGACCGCGCGTTCGGGAACGGGCGCATCCGTGTCCTCGCGTTCGACGCGCGGGCCGCGCTCTCCGTCGCACAGGAACGCGCGCACGTGGGTGGCGTCGCGGCCATCGTGAGTGGGCGTCCCTCCCCGTTGGTCGAGACGCCCCGCGAGCACCTGGAGACCCAGTTCGACTGGAACCATCAGCAGGTCAACGTCGACGACGTCGTGCGCGACTCGCTTCGATCCGGGGCGTTCGAACCACCGGCGCTCCTGCTCGTACTGCTCTGCCTCGGCCTCTACGTCGTGGTCGTCGGACCGCTCGACTGGTTCGTCCTGAAGCGACTGAAGAAGCAACGCCTCACGACCGTCACGTTCGCCATCGCCGTGGCCGGGTTCACGACGCTCGCGTACGGCGCGTCGTTCCTGGTGTTCTCGTCAGGATCGATCGTCAACCGCATGGTCATCGTGGACCTCGCGAGCGGTGGCCGCGACGGACGCGAGCTGATGCGCATCCAGGACCTGGCGGGCTTCTACTCGCCCCACGGTGCGGATCGCACGCTCACGTACGACCTGCCAGCGGTGCTCGGTGAACCGTCGTTCCCCGGCGGCATGGACATCGGCGATGTCGGCACGACCCTGCCGATCCAGATCACCGGCCCCGATGCGACGACGCCCGAGGCGTACGTGCAGGTCGCGTTCCGCTCACAGCGAGTGGTGCGCACCGCGCTCGCGGGCCCGACTGGACGCACAGTCGGCATCGAGGTCGAGGCGCGCCCGGATGCCGCACCGGTGATCCGGGTCGACAACGGTCTGCCCACCGCGCTCTACGACGTGACGATCCTCCTGCCCGACCTCGGAGGAGCGATCCAGCTCGGCACCATCGAGTCGGGTGGCCGGGCCGAGGGCAACGCCGACGACGACGGCGGCAGCGCGCCCGGCCGCAGCTGGCACCGGGGATTGCAGGTCACCCTGCCGAGCGGTCACACGCAGCAGGAGGCGTACGGGTTCCTCGCGTACCTGACTCGCTCGTCGCGGAGCGGGATCGACGGCCGACGACGTAAGAGCCAGCGGCGCTCGCACCTCGACCTCATCCGCGAAGTCGCGCTCGACAAGGGCGGCATCGGACTCGGCGGCGCGCTCCGCGACGGCCGGGCCATCCTGCTCGCCCGCGCGACACGCGCACCGGTAGCGCTCCCTGGTGACACCGACGAAGGCCTGACCACCGTGATCGTTCGCAAGGAGTTCGACCTGCAATGAGTCTGGCCATCCGTACCGAGGGACTGACGAAGGTGTACCGCGGCGTCACGGCGCTGCGGGACCTCGAACTGTCGATCGAGCAGGGCGACGCGTTCGGGTTCATCGGACCCAACGGCGCCGGCAAGTCGACGACCATCAAGATCCTCGCGACGCTCGTGCGCCCGAGCGGAGGCGTGGCCGAGGTCTGCGGCATCAACGTGCAGCGCCGTCCCGAGAGCGTGAAGCCGTTGATCGGCTACATGCCCGACGTGCTCGGCATCTACGACGACATGCTCGTCGGCGAGTACCTCGAGTTCTTCGCCGCGGCGTATCGCATCCGTGGCCAGGCGCGACGGCAGAAGATCGAGGAAGTGCTCGAACTGACCGACCTGGTCGAGAAGCGCGATGCGGCCGTCATGGGTCTCTCGCGCGGCATGGGGCAGCGACTCGGCCTCGCGCGTTGTCTGCTGCACGACCCGCAGGTGCTCTTGCTCGACGAGCCGGCGGCAGGCCTCGACCCGCGCGCTCGCATCGAGTTCAAGGAGCTCGTGCAGGAGCTGCGGCGCATGGGCAAGACGCTGCTGATCTCGAGCCACATCCTGTCCGAGATCGGCGAGATGTGTAACACGATCGGCATCATCGAACAGGGGCGGCTGCTGTTCGCGGGCCCCATCGATGAGGCGCGCAAGCGGCTCGGGACCGAGCGCATCGTCATGCTCCGTATCGTCGAAGACGCGGAGGACAACCGCGCCACGACGGCCCTGATGGAACTGTTCCGCGGCCACCCCGACGTCGAGGCCATGAAGCCCGGCGCGCCGGGCGAGGTGTTCGTCCGCATTCGCAAGGACCTCGAAGACATCTCGTTCCTGGCACGCGACGTCGTGCGCGACGGACTGCAGCTCGTTCACATGGAGGAGACCGCTCTCTCGGTCGAGGACATCTTCCTCCAAGTGACCAAGGGCCAGGTCGCCTAGCCCGGCCTATTCATGACGACTCACGCCCCTGAGCGGTCCAGCCCGTCGATCTCGGCGTTGCGCCTCCTCCGAGACGGAACGACGTCGCAGTCGTCGACGCGCCTTGATCTCGACGGCCTCTCCTCGCTCAGGACGGGCCACTCGGCGCGTGCGGTGGCCCCCGCATCCAGGTGGCTTCTGTACTCCCGGACGACGGTCGTCACGGAGTGCGCGAGCCTCATGAACAGGCCGGGCTAGGCCCTCGCTGATGGCCCTGCCGGGGTTGCTACGGATCCTGCTCGTCCCGTTCCTGTGGGCGTGGGACGTCGCAGCGGGAATGCGCGCCGTGATGGAGCGCGACTTCCTCGTGTTCACGTCGCAGGGCCGCTTCCTCGCCATCCGCACGGCTGCGGTCGTCATCCCGGCCATCGTCGTCGCGGCCGTCTTGATGAACAAAGCCGGTGCGACACCGGACTCGATCGGCAAGAGCGTGTTGCTCGGCGCGACGGTCACAGTACCCGCGCTCGTGCTCCTCCTCGCACCCGCCCTGTCGGCCGGAGCCATCGCCGGCGAGCGCTCGACCGACACACTCGACATCGTCCTCGCCGCCCCGGTGCGCCCCCTCTCGTTCGTGCTGGCGAAGTTCTTCTCGCGGTTGCTCGTCGTGCTGGTCCTCGTGTTCGCGTCGCTGCCCATCTCGTCGATCGCGCTGGTGTACGGCGGCGTGAGTGTCGGGCTGTTCCTCGAGGCCACAGCGCTGGCACTCGGGTTCGCCGTGTTCGGCGTGGCGGCGGGCATTCTGACTTCCGCCTACTCGCGCACCGTCGGCGGTGCGGTCCTGGGCGCGTACGCGTTGGTGCTCCTGCTCCCGGCACTCTGGCTCGCTGGCGTGGCGCTGGTGTTCAGTACGTTCTTCGACGCGGTGCCCGGTGACGTCGCGCTGAGCTGGTTGGCTCTGTCTCCGTACTTCGCGTGGGTCCAGACAGCGGGCTCGATCATGGGCATCGGAACGGCAACCTCTGGCGGCTGGCTGCAACTTGCGGTGGCTGCGATCGGCGCGGTGATCGTGCTCATCGTGGCGACGGCGCGCATCTCCCGCGAGTCCGCGACGCGGGCACGGGGCGGCGGGAAGCGCCGCCGCGGCAAGCACACGATGTTCCTCGATAATCCGGTGATCGATCAGGCGGTGCGCGGCTCTCTGCTGCGCCGCCCGCGGATGCCGGCGTGGCTCGTACTCGCAGTCGCGCTGATCGTCGAGGCGCTCATTCTCTGGGCGGCGTTCGAAGACGGTGCTGATGACTGGGAGCTGCACGTCATCGCGCTCTGTGTCATCACGACGATCGCGTCGTTCCAGGTGCTGGCAAGCGCGGCGGGCGCGGTCGCCTCAGAACGGAAGTCCGGGTCGCTGGACCTGCTCCTCGCGACGCCTTTCCGCTACGGGGACGTGACGTTCGGCAAACTCTGCGGCGTCCTTCTCGGCGTCGTCCCGCTCATGGCGATCGGCGTGATCCACGGCGTTGTCGCTCTCCCGGCCACCGAGTTCACCGTGCAGGCGCTCTGCGCGTGGCTGGCCGTCTCGGGAGTGGTCCTCACTCTCTTCGCCGGCATCGGGATGCGCGTCTCGATTGGGGCCGCAACGCCTGGAAGAGCGGTGCTCAAGACGTTCGCCATCGTGTTCGGCGGCACGGTCCTGCATCTCGTCGGTCTGTTCCTCGTGGCCATCATCG
Organism: Planctomycetota bacterium; assembly: GCA_021776825.1. Lineage (GTDB taxonomy): Bacteria > Planctomycetota > JAJSAM01 > JAJSAM01 > JAJVHW01 > JAJFFG01. Next base: position 201,152 of record JAJFFG010000050.1, on the reverse strand, counting down.
TCGGTGGTGGGGATGACGAGATCTTCCTCTACATCACAGCGTCACCGGCGCTCCTCATGTGGATGGCGCCGATGTTCGTCGCCGACATGGCAGCCGATGCGGGGAGCAACAGCTCGAACGAGACGGTGCTGGCGGCGTCCGCTCTCTGGACGGTCATCTGGGGCATTGTGGGCGGGCATCTCATGGCACGCGCCGGCCGCGCATTGGATCGCAGTCGGGACGACGCGTAGCCGTGGTCGCACCCGCGCCGGGTGGCCCGCGTCCTTCCTATCGCGGGTGGCTGCTCGGTGTCCTCGCTCTCGCAGCGGTGATCGTCGGTCTTGCCATGTGTGCGCCCGAGGAGGCGAGCGACGCGCCGTCCGTCACCCCGCCCGCAACGGTCGCTCTCGAGGCGCGCCGTCACGCAGGCGATGACGACCCGGCGCCCGACGAAGTTCCCGCCCCCGGAGACGCGGACCTCGTCATCCGCGTCGTCTCAGCCGTCGACGGCGCGCCGCTGCAGAACGCCACGGTCTACGTCGCGAACGAGGCGCTGTCCCCCACCGATGCCGCGGGGCTCACCTGGACGCCGGCCCGGGAGCGTCTGGTCGCCATCCGAGCCCGCGCCGATCACCACGCGACCGCGTCCGCAGGAGCGCCGCCCGGCCCGGGACGGCTCGAGATTGCGTTGTTGCGGCGCACCGTCATCCGCGGTCGCGTGCTGGATCGTGACAGCGGCGCACCGGTTGCGAATGCACGCGTCGTGGCCATCCCCGGCACGCGGGCGGACTACGATCAGGACCGCGACATCGAGTGTCGATCGGACGCGAGCGGGTCGTACGTGCTCGAGGATGCCAAACCCGGATTCTGGACCGTGTTCGTCATCGGCGGCACGCACGTCTCTCTGCAGATCACGCAGGTTCGGCGGCTGTTCTCGGTCAACCCGTTGGGAGTGACGCTCACTCCCGCGACCGACCTCGAGCACGACCTCGTCGTGGTCCCGAGCCGACCGCTCACGGGGCGCGTCGTCGACCCGGACGGCCAGCCGGTTTCCGGCGTCCGCGTCGGTGTGTGGTGCGCGGCCGACTCCAGCCAGATCGTGCACCGCCGCGCGAAGGGCGTGTCGGGTGTCGACGGTCGCTTCGTTGTCGAAGGCCTGCTCCCCGGCCGGATCTCCGTGCGTCCGGACTCGCCGACGCACGCGTGGTCCGGCCCCGCCGACTATCTGAATCAGGGACTCGCCGAGGACGTCACCTTGGTGGTTCGACCGAAGCCCGTCCTCCGCGTGCGAGTGACAACGACCGACGGAACACCGATCGAGGGTGCCAACGTCGGGTTCTCGAAGCACAGCCATGTCGTGTTCGGGCTCGGGTCCGCCAGGACGGACGCCACTGGCGAAGCCGCGTTCGCGACGATGGCAGCCCTGCCGGTGCGCGTCGGCGTCTCCGCCGAGGGCTTTGCGGACGCGCGCGGCGACATCGCGTCGCTGGACGAAGCGCCGCACACGATCGAACTGTCCGTTGCCCCGTCCGCCCCGTCCACCGACAACGCCAAGCCGACCTCGGAGCCGACGTCGCCGATGCGACTCTGGGAGGTGCGCGTGGTCACCGCTGACGGCGATCCGGTCGACCGGGCGTGGGCGCGTGTCACGTGGGAGGGCGGGGGCAGTCGCTGGCGCCGTCACGGCTTCCCCGTCTCGCAAGGACGCGTGTGGATCGAGGCGCCGGAGACCGCGGCAACGCTGGACGTGCTGGTGCGCGACGCGCGCGACCGACACGGTGAGCGCGCCGGCATGGCCCTGACGCACGTCCCCGAACTCCGTCCCGAAGCCCCGGAGATTCGCATGCTCCGGAGCGCGGACTGCGAGGGACTCGTCACGGGCGCCGATGGCGCGCCGCTCGCGGGCATCCGCATCGACGTGAAGGGGCCGCACCTGATCGAGCGCGAGACCTCGACCGACGCCGAGGGCCGGTTCGCCGTATACGGGTTCCCTCCGGGGCCTGTTGATCTGCAGGTCTGGCAGCCCGACCAGTTCGCGGACATCCCCACGCTGACGTGGACGTTGCCCGTCTCGGACGGCCGCGTCGTGTTGCGCGAATCGGCCTTGATCACGCTGCGCATCCGCGGACCCGACGGCAAGCCGGCGTCGGACATCACGGTGTTCGCCAAGCCACGCGGTGGCGGGCGCGGGGCGCAGGAGACGTCCGACGAGACGGGGACGGTCGTTCTGGAGGGTCTCGTGGCCGGAGAGTTGCACGAGCTCTCGCTCTACTCGTGGCGCAATGACGAGCTCCTGGACCTGATCGAGAAGGACTGGGTCGCGCGGGACGAGGACATCGAACTCGGCCGTGGGTACGTGTTCCACGGCACCCTGGTCGACGAAGCCGGACGACTGCTGCCCGGAATCCGCGTCGCGGCGCGGAACGGCGACACGCGCAAGACCGACCGGAGCGAGCGGGATGGGTCCTTCCGCATCGACTCGGTGGCCTTTGCGGACGGAGAGCTCGTGGTGGTGTTGGGGGACAGCGAGACGGTCGTTCCCGCGCGGGCAGGGGCGGACACGAGGATCACCGTCGCTGTCGGCCCCTCTGTCCGCATCCGCTACCCAACGTTCGAGGACGCCTTCCGGAGTCTGGCCGGCACGGCACGACTGTTCGACGAGGCAGCGCGAGACATCGTCTGGTCCGAGGAGACGCTCCTCGATTCGACCATCTCCGGCCTCGACCGCATGTCGACGTATGCGTACTACACCAACCTCGGCAATGGCGAGTGCGCGCACCTCACCGGCCTGCGAGCCGATGGCCAACTGATCGAGATCGTGCCGACTCGGGCCCAGTCCGTCGGCGGCCGGGTCGAACTCGCGGGAGCCAAGCCACGGTTCCGGCCAGAGGTCACCATCGACCAGGGCGCCGTGCGTTCGACGGCGACCATGGACTCCGCTGGTCGCTACTCCCTCGGCGGGCTCCCCGCGGGCACATGGACCGTTCGCGTCCGTCACGAGCACGAGGGCGTCGTCTACGTGGGCGAGGTGCAGTCCCCGAGTGGCGGCGAGGACGTCGTCCTGGAACTGCGCCCCGAGTGAGCCGATCGCGCGGTTGCCGACACGGCGGAGTGGGTCAGGAGACCCACCCGTACGGATCTCCTGATCCGCCCCCGCTGCTCCCATCGGGCAGACTCGGCTCGACGGCGCTGCGCCGGCCCACTCGGCCGCCGAGCTGGCGCCCCGCGGCGCGTTCGCGCCGCTCGTCCGAGCCCATGGGTTCTTCCGCCCCACGTCGCGGGTCGATGAACAGGGAGTAACTTCCCAGTTCGACGTGCAACGAACGGTCTCCCCAGTCGTCCGTTACACTGTGAAGAGGAAGCGCGGGGACCGGGAGAGGACCCGCGGGCAGGATCGAGGAGTGACGATGAGCAGGACCTCCGGACTACTCTCCCGCGTACGCGCACGCTTGGCGCTCGCCGGCGCGCTCGAAGACCTCCAGCATGGCGCCGCCGCCGGCGGGATACTGCTGGCACTCGGTGTCGGAGCTCGCGCCCTCGGCTGGATCCAGGTCGACGTCCCCACCGCAGCCCTCGCCGCTGGCGCCGTCTGTCTGGCCGTACCGCTCGGCGGCGTTCTGTTCCGCCGGTGGGACAAGCAGCGACTGGCCGCCGAGGCCGATCGCCGGCTCGGGCTGGCCGAACGCGTCTCGACGTCCCTGTGGGCGCAGTCCGCCCAGGAGAGTGCCGGTCCGCTGGGGTACCTCGTCGTCGCCGACGCCGAGGAGCGTGCCGCCAACGTGACGCCCGCGCTGATCCGGGCCGCGATCCGGCCGCGTGTGCTGCGTCGTCCGCTCGTCATCGCCGGAGCCGGCGCGCTGTTGGCCCTCGGACTGCTCTTCATCGAGCCGCTGACGGCCGCCGCCGAGTCGCCCGCCCAGACGAAGGCGCGGCTCGACGACGAGAACCGCATCGCGGAGGTCGCCCGCCGGATGGCCAAGGCCGCCGAGCGCGTCGCCGACGCGGCGAAGGAGCGCAAGGAGGTCGACCTCGAGAAGGTCGCCAAGGAGATCGAGCGCGCGACGAAGCGCCTCGCCGTCCAGCCTCCGCCGCGCCCCGTGGCCCTGCAGAAGATGAACGAGTTGGCCGACCTGGCGAAGGCGGCAGCCCGCCGACGCGCCGGCATGCCGAAGCCGATGGCCGGCACACCGGAGGCGTCGAAGGCCTCGAAGGCGCTCGCCGAGCTCCTGAAGGAGATGGCGCAGATCGGGCTGGAGAACCTGCAGAAGGACATGGCCGAGCTCCAGGAGCGCCTCGAGAAGGGCGACGCCGGCGAGTCGCCGCCGTCTCCCGACGACCTACGTGCGATGGCGCAGCGCATCGATGCCCTGCGTCAGGCGATGGAGCAGGCCGACTCGCTGGGCATGAAGGAGCTGCAGGACAAACTGCGCACGATCGGCAACGAAGACCTGCTCGCGCAGATCGCCGAGAAGCTGCGCGAGATCGCCTCGAAGCTCGACCAGGACCCGAACTACGAGCCCATGCAGGGTGAGGCGGGCGAGAGCGACTTGATGGACCTCGGCAGCATGTCCCGTGAGGAACTCGCCGAGCTGTTGCAGCAGCTCTCGGAGATGGCCTCGATGGAAGAGCTGGCCGAGATGCTCCGCCAGGGTGCCGGCCAGGCCTCCGGCGGACGACGCCTGCGCCTCGGCGGCGCCGGCGGGACCTGAGCTGGCGGAGGGTCGTGCGGTACGCACGGCAACGGTGGCGCGGGTGCTGGTCAGGGACAAGGCCAGGGTCAGGGCAACGGGCCCGGCCAGGGCGGACCGGGAACGGGCAGCGGCGGCGAGGCGCAGTTCGGCGACCTCGAGGCCGGGTCCGAAGTCGATCGCGTGCGCGGACGTCTCGACCCGAAGGGGCGGATCACCGTCACGACGTTCCGTGGACTGCCGCGACCGGGACAGCTCACCCCGGCCTTCCGCGAGCAGCTCGCACGCGCTCGAGCCGATGCCCAAGCGCCGCTCGACGCCGAAGTGATCCCGCGTCGCTATCGCGACGGGATCCAGCGCTACTTCGACGGCCTCGACGACGGCAAGTAGACCGAGTGCCAACCGTCGGAGTTCGTTTCGGGGCACCGCCTCCGCAGGGGGCGGCGTGAACGCAGTCTTCGAGCGCGACTACGTGTCGTTCAGCTCGTCGGCGCGATTCCTCATGCTGCGCGGTGGCTTCGCTGCCGGCATGGGGCTGCTGCTCCTCATGAACATCCTCCCCGCGTACACGAGCGGGAACTACGCCGACGTCGGCACGAAGCTGATGTGGGTCGCGGTCGGCTTGGGCGCCGTCATGCTCGCACTGGCCGCACCCGGATCGTTCGGAACCGTGCTGGTCAGCGCGCGGACGTCCAACAGTCTGCCGATCCTTCTGTCAACGCCGCTCACGCCACTCTCGATCGCAGGCGGCGCGTTCCTCGCCCGCGCGGGTCTGTTGATGATCTTGGTACTGGCGACCTGGCCGCCGATCGCCTTGGCGCTGCTATTCGGCGGCGTGCGGGGTTCACAGGTGTTCGAGGCGTCGGCGGCGGCGTCGGCGACGGTTCTCCTGCTCGGGGCTCCGTCTTTCCTGATCTCGGCGTACGCCAAGCGCACGGCGTCCGCCGTCGTCACGGCGTACCTCGTCGCAGCGTCCGTGATTGCAGGGCTCTGGCTCGCCGGGTTCCTCCTGATCGCCAAGACCAGCGACGCCACGATCGGTGCGGTGATCTCGCCGATCCACGCCATCCAGCAGGCGCTCAACCCGCAGCCGCCCGACCTCGGGACCTTCGGCGACGTGGTCCCTGGCGCGTACCTGCTGCTCCTCCTCGCCGTCTTGCTGTCCATCGGGGCTGTCGTCCTCGCCGCGGCGCGACTGGCTCGCGAGGGACGCAGCGGCGGCTACACCGCACCGGTGCTCCTCCGCCGGACCTGCCGTCCTCTGCGGATGCAGAACCCGGTTCTGGAGCACGAGCTCCGCCGTGGGACCCTGCTCTCCCGTCGCAGCCCGGCGCGCGGCCTGCTCGCTCTGCTGATTGCGACCGAGGGCGCGTACGTGCTGGCCGTCAGCATGGGCTACGACGCTCACAACATTCGGATCCACCTCGCCGTCCTCGCCTTCGAACTGCTGCTACTGCTCCTCGCCGTGGCCGCCGCTGGGGCCACCGCGCTCTCGCACGAGAAGGAGACGAACACGCTTCCGCTCCTGCGTGCCGCGCCGCTCCCCCCGTCGCAGGTCGTCATCGGCAAACTCGCCGGCGTGCTCCGCGGCCTGCTGCCGTGTCTGATGATTCCGCTCCTGCACCTGGTCTGGGCCACCGTGCAGGGGGTGTTCCACCCGCTGGCGATCCCGGCCATGCTCGTCACGGGCACGGTCTCTCTCTCCGCGTGGGCCGTGTTCGCTCTCTACCAGTCGCTCGACCAGCGCAGTCCGCAGCGCGCCGTGGCCCGCACGATGACGTTGCTCGGGATCATCGCCGTCCTGCTCACGGCCAACGTCGGCGTGCCGGCCCTCGGCATCCTCAAGAACACCGAGGAGTTCGTCCGCTGGACCGCCGCGTTCGGCGCGAACCCCGTCGCCGCCACGCTCTTGCCGGTGACGATCTTCCGCACCGGCGGCTCCAGCGTCGAGACGGCCCTCGTGCCGCCACCGACCGGCGGCGACATCGCCACGGGCAGCATGGCACTCCTCGTCTGGATCGTCCTACACCTCGTATTCGCTCACGCGCTGTACCGCCGCCTCGCGCGGCTCTACAAGGTGAGGATCGAGACATGACTCCCCTACTCGCCCTCTCCTTCGAACTCGCCCGCCCCATCTGGCTGCTGGTGCTCCTCACAGTTCCGGTGTTCGCTTGGATGACGTGGCGCACTGCCCGCGGCCGGCCGCGGGCCGGCGATCTCGTCGCGCTCGGGGCTCGCTCGCTCCTGCTCCTCGTGGTGGCGCTGGCTCTCTCCATCCCGCGCGTCGGGGTCGATGCGAGTTTCCGATCGGTCGCGTACGTCCTCGACACCAGCGAGAGCATCCCCGTCGAAGCGATCGAGCAGGCCCGTGACTTCGTGAAGCGCAGCGCGGTTGCTCGTGGCGAGGACGATGATGCGGCGTTCGTCGTCTTCGCCGACGGCGCCGCCGTCGAGGCGCCGTTCGCGCGCATCTCGACTGCGCAGCGAATGGAGCCCGTCCCGATCGATCCGGCCAACGTCGGTTCGATGCTCCCGCGCGGCGAGACCGACATCGAGGGGGCGCTCCGTCTGGCACGAGCCGGCTTCCCGCCGGGCGGCGCGCGACGCATCGTGCTCGTCACCGACGGCAACGAGACACGCGGTGACGCCGTTGCGGCGGTGCGTGACCTCGTGGCCGACGGGGTCGACGTGCAGTTCTTCCCGTTGCGCTACGAGCGCGACCACGAGGTCTACGTCGAGAAGCTCGTCGCGCCGGCCTCGTCGCCGCGCAACCTGCCGGTACCCGTGCGCTCGGTCGTCTGGAGCACTCACGACGACGTCCCCGCTCGCATTCGCTTCCTGGTCGAAGGCGTCGAGGTTGCCGCCCGCGACGAGATCCTGAAGAAGGGCCGCAACGTGTACGAGGTCGGGCCGGTCTTCAGCGGGGCTGGCTTCCACACGATCGAGACGCAGGTCGACACCGCACTCGACGGCGACCCGCAGAACAACCGGGGACTGGCCGCCACGGAGGTGCACGGACCGGGCCAAGTGCTCGTGGTGACACCGAACGGCACGAGCGCGCTCGGCGACGCCCTGATCGAGGAGCTCACCGACCCGGTCATCGTCGGCGGCGTGGACCTCCTGCCGTCGGACCCGGGCGGCTACGCGCCTTACGACGTCGTCGTGCTGCAGAACACGCCTGCATTCGCGATGTCACCGCTGCAGCGCAAAGTCCTGTCCGCCGCCGTTCGCGAGCTCGGCGTCGGGCTCGTCTGTGTGGGCGGTGACAAGGCGTACGGCCCCGGCGGCTACGCCGGCACGGAAATCGAGAAGCTGCTCCCGCTCTCGAGCGAGATCCGTCAGAAGCGCGTGCTTCCGAGCGGCGCGCTCGTCGTCATTCTGCACACGTGTGAGTTCCCAGGCGGCAACGAGGCGGCGCGACGCATCACGAAGGCCGCGCTGGATGCCCTCAGCGCCCACGACGAGATCGGTGTGATCCAGTGGGGCATGAGCGGCGACGAGTGGCTCATCAAACTGCAGCAGGTTGGTGACAAGCGGCAGCACTACAAGGCGATCCAACAGGGCAACCCGATGGACATGCCCAGCTACGATTCGTCGCTGGCGCTGGCCGAGAAGGGCCTGAACGCCAGCACCGCCGCCGCGAAGCACATCATCGTGATCAGCGACGGTGACGCGACGCCGCCGAACTTGAAGCTCGCGGCCAAGATGCACGATCAGCGCATCACGATCTCGACGGTGTGTGTCGACCCGCACGACCCGAGTGGCCCGAAGTCGCTGAGGAACCTCTCCGCGGAGGCCGGTGGCAACCACTACGACGTGAAGTCGTCCCAGATCTCGCGTCTGCCCCAGATCTTCATCAAGGAGGCCGTAACGGTCCGCCGTTCGGCATGGCGCGACGAGGCCTTCCAGCCCACGGTTCTCGGCACGCACACGATGCTCCGTGGGTTCGGCGCGGACGACTTCCCCGCGCTGCGCGGCTACACGGTGACGACGCTGAAGGAGAAGGCGGACCCGCTCATGGGCGCGCCGCACGACGACCCGCTGCTCGCGTGGTGGCGACACGGTCTCGGCGAGACGGCGGCATGGGCCAGCGATGCCGGTGATCGCTGGGCGATCGACTGGATGGCCTGGGGCGGCTACGGCCGATTCTGGGGCCAGGTTGTGCGGTCGTGTGCGCGCGCCCTCGAGCGCCCCGGAGTGCGGGTCGAGACCGACCTCGACGGCGGCTCCGCGCGCGTCTTCATGGACGTCCTACGCGAGGATGGTGCGTTTGAGAACGGGCTCTCCGTGCGCGGTGTGGTGATCCGACCGGACGGCGAGTCCGAGGACTTCCGCGTCGTGCAGGCCGGCCCCGGTCGCTACGAAGGCCGCTTCGACGCCGACCAGGTCGGCACCTACTTGGCGAACCTCGTGTACGAGGACCCGCGCGACGGCAACGAAGGCAAGCTCCAGCAGGTGCTGGCAGGCGTCTGCGTCGCGTACTCGGCAGAGCACCTCGCGCAGGGCTCCGACGAGCGCTTCTTCGCGCTGCTCGAGGCAGCCGGCGCCACGCTGCTCGACCCCGAACCGCCGCCGCCGCCCGACGGCCAGCTCCCGATCGACACGGCACAACTCCCGTGGACCGGTGAGCTGCAGTCGTCGGAGGAGCCGCTCGATCTTTGGATGATCCTCGCGGGCCTCGCCGCGCTGCTGCTCGTGACGGACGTGGCCCTGCGCCGCGTGCGAATCAAGCTGCCGCAGCGTACGAAGCCTGCGGCGTCGGCCGCGCCGACGCCGAAGCCAGTGACCGCGGCGGCGAGCATCGCCCGACCGCGTCCCGACGGAGCGTACGTGCCGCCTACCGAGGTGGCGCCGGACGACGCGCCGCCGACTCCGGCAGACGCACCGCCGACCACGACCACGCGGAAGCCCGCACCGCGGGACGGCCTGCTCGGCGCCAAGCGTCGGGCCCAGAAGAAGCAGGATTGGGAGGAGAACCAGTGAGCCCCTTCGAGATGCCCGCCGATGCCCGTGAACGGGCCGAGCTCTTTCGCGAGCGCTACGGAGCGGTGCGCGAGCAGCTCGCCCGCGTCATCGTCGGACAGGACGCCGTCCTCGACACCGTGCTGCGCTCGTTCTTCGCCGGAGGAAACGTGCTCCTCGAGGGCGTTCCGGGACTGGGCAAGACGATGCTCGTGCGAACGCTCGCCGATGCGATGCACCTCGACTTCGCGCGCATTCAGTTCACGCCTGACCTGATGCCCGCCGACGTCGTCGGCACGACGATCGTCTCGGAGAACGAGAATGGCCAACGTGAGATGGCGTTCCAGAAGGGACCGATCTTCGCCAACATCGTGCTCGCCGACGAAGTGAACCGCGCGACGCCGAAGACGCAGAGCGCGCTGCTCGAAGCGATGCAGGAGCACAGCGTCACGATCGGCGGGAACACGCGTCACCTCTCGCAGCCCTTCCTCGTCATCGCGACGCAGAACCCGATCGACATGGAGGGCACGTACCCGCTGCCCGAGGCGCAGCTCGACCGCTTCATGGTGAAGGTGATCGTCGGCTACGGCTCACGCGCCGAACTGAACGAGGTCATCGCGCGCACGACGCGCGGAGAGCAGGTCGAGGCAGAGCGTGTCATGGATGCTGAAGAGGTCATGGCGTGGCGCCGCTTCGTGCGCGACGTGGCGGTCGCTCCGCATGTGGCCGACTTCGCGACCCGTCTCGTCATCGCGACGCACCCGGGTTCCGAGTTCGCGCCGGACCTGGTCAACAAGTACGTGCGCTTCGGCTCGTCGCCGCGCGGCGCACAGGCGTTGATCCTGATGGCCAAGGTCCGGTCGCTGCTCGAGGCGCGTTACAACGTCTCGTTCCGCGACGTCGCGCGCGAAGCCAACTCGGTGCTGCGACACCGACTCATCCGCAACTTCGAGGCGGAGGCCGATGGCATCGACCAGGACGCGATCGTCGGCGAGGTCGTTCGGGTGACCGAACAGGCCGATCTCCTCACCAGCGCGTAGCACCGCACGATGGCGTTGCTCGAAAAGGACTTCCTCGCGCGACTGGAGCGCCTCGAGATCGTCTCGAGGCGCATCCGGCGCGGCGCGTACCGCGGTGAGCGCCGCTCGGTGCGGCGGGGATCGTCCGTCGAGTTCGCGGATCACCGGCCCTACGGCGCCGGCGACGATCTGCGCTTCCTCGACTGGAACCTGTACGCGCGGCTCGACCGACTGATGACGAAGCTCTTCTACGACGAAGAGGACCTCGCGGTGTTCCTCGTCCTCGACCGCAGCCAGTCCATGGACTTCGGCACGCCGACGAAGGCGCTCTACGCGAAGCGACTCCTCGCCGCCGTCGGGTACATCGCCCTGCTCGGGATGAACCGGGTCCACTTCTGGTCACCGGGAGAGGGCGGCGAGATCGAGGTTCGCAACCTGCGTTCGTCCGGCAGCGCGGAGCGTCTGTTCGATGCGCTGGAGCGCGCGGAGGTCGGCGGCTCGTCCGGACTCGACGATCCCCTGCGTCGTTGGGTGAACACGCGACGTCCGCGCGGCGTGCTCGTCGCCGCCTCTGACCTGCTCCATCCCGACGGTGCGTGGGAGCATCTGCGACCGGTCGTCCGAGGCGGTCTCGAGTCGCACTTCATCCGCGTGCTCAGTCCAGAGGAAGAGCACCCGACGCTCGAGGGCGACCTGCGCCTGGTGGATGGAGAGACCAACGCATCCGTCGACGTGTCGGTCTCGCCCGGCCTCCTGCGTCGCTATGAAGCAGCACGAACGGATTACGACCGGCGACTCGAGAGTTTCTGTAGGTCGCGTCAGATCTCGCTGATGCCGGGCCTCACGAGCGTCCCACTCGAGGAGCTCGTACTCGAGATCCTCCGACGGCGAGGGCTCCTGCGATGAGCGTCCTCTTCCCTCTGGGCATGGCGGCTCTGGCCGCGCTCGTGCCGTTGATCGTGCTCTACATCCTCAAGCAGAAGCGCGTCGAGGTCCCGGTGCCCGCGGCCTTCCTCTGGCAGAACGCGCTCGAGGACCTGCGGGCGTCGTCGCTCTTCCAGCGTCTGCGGACCCCGCTGCTGCTCCTGCTCCAAGCGCTGGCGATCGTGCTCTTCGCCCTCGCGGCCGCCGGCGCGAGTCTGAACCTCGACATCGGTGACGATCCGCGCCGCGTGATCCTCCTCGTCGATCGCAGCGGCAGCATGCAGGCCTTCGACGAGAACGGGAAGACGCGCTTCGAGGCCGCACGCGAGTTGGCGCTCGACGCCGTGTCGGGGCTCTCGGGCGCGGACGAGATGATGGTGATCGGGTTCGATCGGAACGCCGAGGTCCTGAGCGCATTCACGGGCGACGAGTCGACCCTGGCCCCGCTCATCGAGGGCTTGCGCCCGCGCGATCTCCCGAGTCGCCCACAGGAGGCGTTGCGTCTCGCGGCGTCGTTCGCGAAGGCGTCGCCGGGGTTCGAGCCCGAGGTCATCGTCATCTCCGACGGTGCGGTCGAAGGCAAGCTGCCCGTCCTCGGCTGCCAGGTCACCTATGCACGCGTCGGGAGCAGCGCGAACAACGCGGGCATCGCCGAGGCGAAACTCACGCAGATGCCGGGCGAGCGCCCACAGCTCTTCGTCCGCGCCGAGAACGCCTCCGACGAAGTGACCATTCGCTCCGTCGTGCTCCGCCGCGACGGACGCATCATCGACGCACGCGAGATCGAGATCGAGCCACGCGGTGACGCGGCAGCGTTCTTCGAACTCGAGGAGCCGGAGACCACCGATCTGGTCCTGCTCGAGGTCGTGCTGGATGGCGAGGACGTGCTTCCCGCCGACGACCGCGTGCGACTCGTCCTCCGCCCGACGGTCCCGCGATTCGGACTGCTCGTCCGCGACGGCCCGACGATCTACCTCGACCCGCGCAAGCTCGAGGCGTTGCACCCAGGCCTCGCCATGGTCGAGGTCACGTCGGCGGAGGCCGCGACGACGCTCGCGGGCGACCAGGCCGTCGATCTCATCGTGTACGACTCGGTGTCGCCGGAAACGACGCCTGACGTCCCCGCGCAGCTCTACATCAACACGTTGCCACCCGAGGGCGGTCTGAGCGACGCCGGCGTCGTCGAGTTCCCGATCGTCATCGACTGGGACCGCACGCACCCGATCACGACGCGCTGCCAGTTCGACGACCTACTGATCACGTCGGCGATGAAACTCGCCGGCTTCGAGCGCTCGCGCCTGTTGATCGAGACGACCGACGGGCCGCTCGTCCTCCTCACGCCCATCCCGGGGCGCGAGGTCGTGGTCGTGGCGTTCGACCCCTCCGCCTCGAACCTGCCACTGAAACTCGCCTGGCCGCTGATGCTCGCGAACGGCCTCGACTATCTCCTCTCGGGTGTGGAGCGAGACGGCGAGACCCCCGTCCAGCGCACGGGCTCGCCCATCGTCGCCGAGGGCGTGGGTCCGCTCACGGTGCGCACGCCGGATGGCGAGGAGACGACCATCGAGCCGGCGCACGACGGTCGCGCTGTCTTCACGGACACCGTGCGCAGCGGGCTCTACGAGGTCTCGACCGGCGCCGCTCCCGACCCCGATCCGCGCGCATTCGCCATGCTCGACTCGGCCGAGATCGCCATCGAACCACGACCTGAGCTGGTGCTCGGCGGCGACCGCGTCGAGGCCTCGCCGGCGAATCTGCAACGCAACGTCCTCCTGCGCGACCCGTTGCTACTGCTGGCACTCGGCCTCCTGCTCCTCGAGTGGGGCGTCTGGTGTGGTCGACGATGAGAAACGGAGTGACCCGATGAGGGGTGGACTGGCCGTCGCCGCGCTCGCAGTCGTCGCGGTCGGCGTGATCTGGGCGAGCGCGGGGTCGGAGGCGGTGCAGCCCCCACCGCTCGGTGTGGATCTCCACGGCGACCCACTGCCTGCCTTCGCCCGCGCGCGGCTCGGCCGTGCCGCGCTGCCGTACGCGATGCAGGGCGTGGCGTTCCTGCCAGACGGCCAGCGCGTCGTCTGCGCACTCGACGATGGAACGTGGGCGACTCTCGATCTCGCGACGGGTGAGTACGCGAACGTCCACCAGTACCACAATCCGGGGGACGGAGCTCCGGGCGTCGGCCCGCGAAGGCGCAGCCTGCTCGACAAGATCATGGGCCGGAGCACGACCCTCTCGGTCGAGAACCTCCACAACGTGGCGCTCGCCGCGAACGGTTCGCGCTTGGCCGTCGCGCGCGGCGCAAGCGTGTTCGTCCATGACGTCGAGAGCGGCGACGTGCTCGTCGAGCGGCGCATCCGCTCGGGCTACGCGAAGAACGTGGTCCTCGGTCCGAACGGGCGCTGGCTCGTCCTCCTCGAAGGCGGCATGGGCGGCAGCGATCTGCTCATCGACGTGGACGGCGACCTCGACGATCGCCGACTCGATCTGACGAAGTCCATCGGCGCCGCGGTCACCGCAGACGGCGGTCTCGTCGCGGGCGTCGGGTCCTCGTTCCTGCTCCACGACGTCGAGAAGGAGATCGACCGGATCTCGACGGACACGCTGAAGTTCTCGCGCTGGGGCACGGCGCTCTCCGCTGACGGGACCCGTGCCGCGTACCTACGCGGCAAGGAGGTCGAGGTCGTGATGTGCGACGCGGTCACCGGCCAGGAGTTGTGGACGCGTTCGGACCTCAAGACCTGGCGTCAGGTGGCGTTCTCGCCCGACGGTGCGCTGCTCGCGGTGCGCAACCACGTGCTCGATGCGGCGACGGGCGAGACGGTGCACACGATCCCCTCAGGTGCGTTCGGGTTCTCTGCCGACGGAACGCGGCTCGCTGTCGGGACTCCCGGCAACGGCGTGCAGGTCTTCGACACCAGGGACTGGAGCCAGCCGTTCGATCTGCCGAAGCGGGGCGGACACCCGAAGTCCGTGGTGAAGGACATCGCCTTCACGGCGGACTCCAGCCGCGTGGTGACACTCACCGGACTCGGGGCTCTGGACGAATGGGACGCGACGGACGGACGTCACCTGCGGCACATCGACGCGAAGAGAGACGGCTTCGCGACAGCCCTCGCCCTATCCCTGTCCCCCGAAGGTGAACGCGCCATCGTGCTCAGCCGAGGCACGAAGACGAGCGACGCCACGCTCTGGGGCCTTGCGGACGGCGCGGCTATCGCGTCGACCGTGGGAAGTGTCACCGGCACGTACGACGTTGCATTCAACGGTGACGAGGCCCGACTCGTCACGTGCGAGGCTGAGCAAGACTTGGTGGTGGTCACGATCGATCCCGCCGGCTCCAGCGAAGTCGCCCGGCTCCCGGGGCTCGGCTCGAAGTACGCCTGGACGCGCTTCTCCCCCGATGGGTCCATGCTCTGGTCACGCGACGCGACCGGTATGAGTCTGGTTCGCGTCGCCGACGGGTCGAACGTCCTGCCTGCCCGTTTCAAGGCCAACCACGCCGATCTCTCGCCGGACGGCGAGCACATCGTGGCCTACACGGGCATGGGGCTCCTCGCCGGGCCCCTCGCCGACGGCGCGCCGGAGTTCGAGCTGACTGTCAGCGATCCGTCCGTCGGCTCGTCCGACATCCCGATGGCGCTCTCTCCGGGCGGTCGCTATCTCGCGGTCACGGCCTACACGACGCGCATCCTCGAGCTCTGGGCCGTGGGCGGGCGCCAGCGCCTGGCGCGGCTCGACGGTCACGCCCGCGCGGTCAAGGCCATGGCGTTCTCGCCCGACGGACGCACGCTCGCCACGGCGAGCAATGACGGCACCGTCGTGCTCTGGGACCTGACGCCGTTTCTCGACGCCGAGAAGTGACGACATGCCGGGAAGTAACGTCCTGCCGGGAACTACCAGGCCTCCCGCCACCTTCCTTTGCAGGTCGGCGGCGCCCGGAGGCATGATCGGCGGTTCGGCTCGAGCCGGGAGGACTGCATGTCGATCGAGGTGATCACGGACAGGAGCGGGCTGCGCGAGATCCGCCAGAAGGTGGAGCGCGAGGAGCGACTGTCGTTCGAGGACGGCCTGGCCCTCTACGCCACGCCCGAGATCGCTGCGCTCGGTGAGCTGGCTGACTTCGCCAACCGCCGCCGCAACGGCCTGCGGGTTGGCTACAACGTCAACCGCCACATCAACTACTCGAACCTCTGCAAGCTGAGCTGCATGTTCTGCGCCTTCGCCAAGAAGCGCGGCGACGCGGACGGCTACGAGTTCTCGATGGACGAGATCCTCGAGCGCTCGCGCGAGGCCTACGAGGGCGGTGCCGACGAGCTCCACATCGTGGGCGGGCTGCACCCGGACTATCCGTGGGAGGTCTACCCCGCGATGCTCCGGGCGATCCGCGACCGCTATCCCGAGCTGCATCTCAAGGGCTTCACGGCGGTCGAGATCGACTACTTCGCCGAGCTGTCCGGCCTGTCCCACGAGGACGTCCTGCGCGAGCTCGTCGACGCCGGCCTCGGGTCGATGCCCGGCGGTGGCGCGGAGATCCTCACCGACCGCGTCTGGAAGAAGATCTACCGTGACAAGATGGGTCCGGACAAGTGGATCGACGTGATCGGACGCGCCCACAGAGTCGGCGTCCGCACGAACTCGACGATGCTCCACGGACACATCGAGCGCGACGACGAGAAGGTCACCCACCTGATCCGGCTACGGGAGCTCCAGGACGAGACGGGCGGGTTCATGACCTACATCCCGCTGCGCTTCCACCCGGAGAACACGCCGATCCAGCGACTCGGCCTCGTCCAGGGCGTCAGCTCGGTCCGCGAGATCGCGGTCGGTCGCCTGATGTTCGACAACGTCCCGCACGTGAAGACGTACTGGATCATGACGAGCCTCGAGGTTGCCCAGATCTGCCTGACCATGGGCGCCGACGACATCGACGGCACGGTGGTCGAGGAGAAGATCACGCACATGGCCGGCGCCCGCACGCCCGAGCACGTGAGCGAAGAGGACCTGCGCCGCGTGATCACCGAGGCCGGCCGAACGCCCTACCGTCGCGACACGGTCTACAACGAGCTCGCCTACCCGGCGCCCGAGCGCGCGCCGCGCCCGGTCAGCGCGGTCGCCTAGCGAGCGCGCGTCGCACGACGGGGTGACGTGGAGCCCGATCCCGGGTATCACGAGCGCATGTTCCGGCGACGCGTTGTGCTCCTGACGCTGGCCGCGCTCGGCTTGGGTGCCGCGGCGGCGCTGGTGGCCCTGCCACACGACGACGCCCCTCCGCCGCGACGAATCTGGATGGAGCGGCCGTCCTCCCTGCCCTGCCTCTACCGCGAAGTACGCAGGGACCGCGACGGTGCCCCGGGCGGCCGATGGGGCTCCGCGTACGTCATCGAGACCTGCGCCTGGACATCGCGCAACCCGACGTGGACCGAGCGTGCGGAGGCGCTCCTCGGGCGGCGCGCGGTGACGATTGCGCCGGGGGTCGGCTACCTGAGGGCGGGGCCGGAGACAGAGTTCGACGACGGAGTGTGGCAGTCCGACGACTTGGTGTGGCCGCTGCCCAGCCGCCTCCGGCAGATGGCAGACATCTCGGAAGCCAGCAGATAGCCGGCGTCCAGTCTTGCGGGGTACAAGCCCCTCGCCGCCAAAATCGCCGCAAAGTTCCCCCACCCCGGCCCCATACGCTTGTGGCGGGGACGGATTCCACGCCGACTGAACGCTGCACGCACGCGGAGGAAACGTCATGCGACGCGCACTCGCCCCCCTACTCGGACTTCTCGCCCTGCTCACGCTGGGTGCCTGTCACACGGCCAAGCCCGCGATCCAGAACTTCGCCAACGTCACCTACGAGGTCGCGGACACCCCCGACGCCGTCGTCGATCGCCTGCGTACCGACGCATCGGCCGCCGGCTACGACGTCTGGATGGACGGTCCTCGCACGGTGCGGATCGACTTCGGCGTGCAGAACATGCGCGTCCCGGTCCCGACCGAGTACGGCCTCTGGGGCACGCGCGTCAGCTTCCGCGACACGCAGGTCCGCTCGAGCGCTGTCTACAGCGTCGGCACCAGCGCGGCCGGCTCGCTCGTCACGCTCGCGAACAACCCGGTCTACTGGCACCCCGACATCGGCGTCTGGCTCCCCGGCCCGTACGACGTGTCGCCCGGCGCCGAGATGCTCAACCGCCTCATCGCCAACTAGCAGACTGTCGACGTTGCAGCCTCGACGGGCTACGCGAGTTGGCGCGACAGTCTAAGTAGCAGCCTGTCGGCCCGGCGGTCGCTCGCACGGCGACACCGAACCTCCGACAGGCTGCTACCTGGAGACGTCGGAGCGGACGACGCGGTACTTGCCCGACGCGAGCTGCGCGATCTCGGGCACGTGCTGGATGCGCACCTCGGGGCCACCGAGGGTGTCACGCAGCCGGGAGGAGATCTTCTCGTCGCCGTCGCTCGGGTAGCCCGACTCGACGACGAGGCTGACCTCGACCAGCTCGAGCGACTTCTGATGAACGAGGAAGCGCTCGACACCGGGCGTCTCGCGGATCGGGTAGATCGCGCCGAGGCCGTGGACGAGACCTCCGTCGCGACGGACGAGCAGGTCCGTGATCCGTCCACCCGTCATGGCGATCACGGGCAGCTGCAATCCGCACGTGCAGGACTCGCCGGTCCAGCGTGCGGCATCGCCGATCTGGTAGCGCAGGAACGGCCAGTGCCAGTCGCCAACGTAGGTCAGCAGGATCTCACCGGGCTCGCCGTCCGGCACCGGGCGACTGTCACGCACGATCTCGATGATGTGCGTGTCGATGCGGGCGTGCATGCGGCCGGCTGGGCACTCGTGGGCGACGAAGCCGGCCTCCTTGCTCCCGTAGCCGTCCGCAACACGCGCACCGAAGGTCTCCTCGAGGAGCACGCGATCGGCGGGGAGAAGCATCTCCGACGTCGTGAACAGGACCTCCACGCCGCAGTCGGCGGCAGCATCGTCCCGCCCGTGCCGCTTGCGCAGGTGCCGCGCGAAGCCGCAGAGCGCCGACGTGTAGCCGAACACGTGCCGCGGACGCATCGAGCGGAGACGCCCGAGCAGTTTCTCGAGGTGTTCCTCGGTCATCCCGAATGCGGGATACGTGATCGAGCCGATCAGCTCGTCCTTGATCTTGTGGAGCAGGCCGCGCGTCGTGCGCTCCATGTTGCCGCCGAAGAGCACGAGCTCGGGATCGCCGGGCTTGATCCCCCACCAGCGGCGGGAGCGAATGCGGGCTGCGAGGCTCACGGACTGACGGAGCGGGCTCTCGTGGATCTGCAGCGGCTGACCGGTCGAGCCACCCGTCTCGGTGATCCGGAACGGGCCACCCTTGGGGTGGAACATGTCGGCGCCGGCCTCGCGGATGTCACGCTTGGTCAGGGGCGGAAGACGCACCAGGTCCTCGGCCGACTGGATGGCGTCCGGCTCGAGCCCCGCCTCGGCGAAGACCCGCTGCCAGTAGGGCACCTCGCGCGCAGCGCGCTCGCAGAACGCCGCGAGGCGCCGATCCGAGACTGCGCGCAGCTCGTCGGCGCCCAGCGTCTCCGTACCGCACATCTCACGCGCCACACGCGAGGTCGGTCGGCCCCGGAGGGCCTCGAAGAACCAGAACGCCTGTCGACGAAGCATGCCCATCGTCCCCTTCATCGGCGCGAAAGGGCCTCCGACCTTCGCGCACGCTCGAAACCGCTGGCCTGCGCGCCGCGGTTCGCTACGATTCCGCCCCCATGCAGAAGTACATGACCCGCGCCCAGTTCGAACGACACCGTCGGGCCACCGAGGCCTGCCAGCTCAAGCTCGACGCCGCCCGCAAGAAGGTCGGCAAGGCCGCCGAGCACGGCGATCTCAGCGAGAACGCCGAGTACGAGGCCGCGATCGAGGAGTCCGGCTTCCTCGCCGGGCGTGTCGCCGAGCTGCAGCAGACGATCGTGGGCGTGCAGGTCATCGATCCCCGCCAGACCGATCCGGACTTCGTCAGCCTCGGCAAGACGGTCTCGGTGAAGGACGCCGAGACCGATGCGGAGGAGACGTACCACGTGGTCGGCGTGGGCGTGACGCAGACGGACATGGGCGAGGTCAGCTACTCGGCGCCCCTGGGCGGGTCCCTGGTGGGATCTCGCGTGGGCGACGTCGTGACGGCGAAGCTGCCGGGTGGCACGCGACGCCTCGAGATCCTCTCGATCGCCGTCTACGACGCTTAGTCGTCGCTCGCCGGGGCGTCGTTCTCGTCGACGCCCTTCTCGTCCCCATTCCCGCCCTCGTCGTCCCCATCTCCGTCCGGGCCGCGCGTCTCCTCGATCTGCTTCTTGATCATCTGGACGAGCTGGTCGTTGTCCTGGTCCACCGCATCATCGAGCGCCCGTTCGAGTTCGGTCAGGGCCTCGTCCGGGCGTCCGGTGTTGCGCAGCAGGGCGCCACGGTGCATGCGCGCCTCGGCGTTCGACGGGTCCAAGTCCAACGCCTTGGCGAAGGCCTCCTCGGCAGCCGGCGCGTCCCCGCCGAAGTACAGCACGTAGCCGAGCGAGTCCCACGCGATGGCATCGCCTAACCGGCGCGACGCCTCCGTCGACGGGTTGGCCTCCACGCTCTCGCGAGCAGCGATCACTTGGCGCAGCAGATCAGCGGCCACGCTCCAGCGCTCGGCGTCACGGTTCCCGACAGCTCGTAAGAGGAGCGCGACGTCCTCGGGCATGCCGTGACCACGGGCAGCTCCTTCGACAGCGGCGACGACCTCGCCACCGGGCCCGCGGGTGAACGCGGCGAGTTCGAGCAGCGCGCTCCAGCGTCCCGGGGAGATCATCGAACCGTCGCCGAGTAGCTCGAGCGCCCGTTCGTCGTGCCCGGCGTGGAGGAGAGCGCGCAGGATCTGGGCGCGCACCGACGGTCCTCGGAAGGCGGCGGCGTGGAAGCGGGTCTCGGCGACCTCCAGCGCCTCCTCCGCAGCGAAGCGATCCTCGCCGACCATGAACAGCGCCTCCGCTCGCCCAGCGAGCGCCTCGACGGCGATCGACTCGAACGCGACCGGGTCGGTCCCACGCGCACGCTCGGACGCGGCGTTGAACGCCAGAGCGGCCTGCCGCCCCTCGTCCATCGCGATCAGTCCACGTCCGTGGAGAATGAGCAGCCGCGCATCGCGCGAGCGCTGCTTGAGGCCGAGAGAGGTGATCCCGAGAGCCTCGCGCGGTCGCCCCGCCGAGAGCAGCACGTCGGCGAGCTCGTGGCAGTTCGCGAAACTCGGAGACAACGCATGGATGCGTCGCGCAGTCTCCTCGGCCTCGGCGATGCGATCGGCATCCGGCCACATCTTGGCCACCAAGGCCGCGTGCAGGTTCATGAGCGGGATCTCGCTGCGCGGGGCCATCTCGGCAGCCCACGACCAGAACCGCTCGTTCGACGACCAGCCATCGACGAGCCGCACGCGGGTCACCCCGAGCGCGACGAGCACGGCGCACGTCGCGGCGATCGCCGGTGTGCGGACCTCAGAGCGCTGTCGGACGGCGACGACGACCAGGTGCGCGACGAGCGCGACGAAGAAGAACGACGGCACGTAGAGGTAGCGGTCGGCAGCGATGAGCTCGCCCGAGAGATCCAGCGGCACGATCTGCAGCACGGGTGCGAGGGACAGGAGGAGCGCCGCGAGGAGCGCGCCCCAACGGGTGCGTCGCATGAGTCCGCGGATCGCCAGCGCGACGGCGACGACCAGCACGACAAGCCCGATCCATGCCAGCGGATCGTTGCCGGCGATCGGCCTGTCGATGTGGTGCGCCGGCCCGACGCCTCCCCATGGCAGGACCAGATTGCGCGCGTACAGGAACGTGGTCCGGCCGACCAGGCGCATCCGGTCCAGCGGCTCCCCCCAGTCAGCGGGGACCATCCCGATGCCGCGCTCGAACCGCACGACGACGACAACGATTACGCCGATCGCGGCCGAGCTGGCGAGTTTCCACCGCTGTCGGAGCCCTTCGACAAGGGTCGACGCGGACTCCGCTCGAAGCACGAGACTCCACAGGACGACGAGACCGACGAACACCGCGCCGCTCTCCTTCGAGAGAAACGCCATGGCGCTCATCACGCCGACCCAACGCAGCCGAGGCGCGAGAGTGAGCCCGACCAGGATGCAGAGCCCAGCGAGGAGATCGAACCGTCCGGCGATCCAGGTGACGGTCTCGACGTGCGCCGGGTGCAACGCCCAGGCGAACGCTGCGAGTAGCGCGGCGCCCGG
Source organism: Planctomycetota bacterium (assembly GCA_021776825.1). Classification (GTDB taxonomy): domain Bacteria; phylum Planctomycetota; class JAJSAM01; order JAJSAM01; family JAJVHW01; genus JAJFFG01. Next base: position 179,348 of record JAJFFG010000050.1, on the reverse strand, counting down.
GGAGTCGAGCAGTCGGCGGAGCAGAACAAACGCCGTCGCCGCCGACGCGGCGTGCAACAGCGCTGCCGTGATCCGGAAGCCCGATGCAGAACCGCCGTGAACGAGGCTCTCCAGCATGAAAGTCGTCGTGGCGAGCGGTCGCCAATAGCTCGTTTCGAGGCCCAGCGATAGCGATACCGCGTCCACCCAGCGCGCGGGCGATGTGTACAGATCGCTCTGCGCGAGCATGGGAACGTCGTCCCACAGGAACACGCCGGGCAGCGCCCACGGGATCTGCCCGAGGAACGTGATCGCAGCAACCGCGATCACTGGAAGGAGGACGGGACGGAGTCGTGAGCCGCTCATCGGCGGCGCAAGTATGCGCGATCCGGTGCTGACGCCCGAACACACATCGGATTCCTTCCGGGGGTTGGTACTCTCCGCGGCTGACCCCAGCGACTGGGAGAGGGTGGGAGCCGACGAGATGGACGACTTTCGCGACGAAGATCAGAAGCAGGCCGATCTAGCGCTCGTCGGCACGTGGTGGCGCTGTCCCGACCACGCACTCACCGACGAGCCGATTCTGCTCGGACACGTGGCGTACTGCCCCTCCGAGGAGTGCGACAGCCAGGTGAAGCTCGTCCACTCGGCGATCAACGACCCGAACGCGAACGCCCAGGCGCGCAGCGTTTGGCGCAAGTCGAGCGACCTCTTCCTCGCCCCCGTCAAGGACGGGAAGGGCGGCACCAAGGCCGGTACCAAGGCCGGCACGAAGAAGAAGTCGGCGAAGTCGAAGTAGACGACGCTCGCTCGCTGCCTCCGGGCGCCTCCACCGCATCCGTCTGGTGGGACGACGCCCCGGCCGCTCTCCGTAGGCTCGCCGCTCCTCTCAGTGGGGCGCGCTCTGCCGACACCGTCGTCGTCGGTGCCGGCATCAGCGGGGCCTGGACCGCGCTCGCCCTCGCGCGTCGCGGCGTCGACGTGGTCCTGCTGGAGGCGACGCACCCGGGCGATGGAGCCACCGGGCGCAACGCGGGTTTCCTGCTAGCGGAGTCGGAGTGCCACGGACTCGCGGCAGAGCGTCACGGCCGGACGGTCGCGGACGGCCTGCGCGAGGCCGGGCTGGCGACCCGCGCCGCGGTCCGAGCACTCGTCTCCGGTCGCGAGCGGTGGCACGGGCTGCGTTTCCCCGGCAGCGTGCGCTTCGCAACGGATGTCGGCGAGGCAGCGGCGTTCGAGCGATCCGCTGCGGCGCTCGATGACGACGTTCGCCTCGGCAGCCCGGTCGCCCGAGAGGCCGGGTGCGAGATGTTCGACTCGGCGCTGTACGACGACGGAGATGGCGTCGTCCACCCCCTGCGACTGCTGGCGACGGCGCTCGGAGTCGCGGAGTCGCACGGCGTGCGTCGCTTCGACGGGTCACCGGTGCACGAGGTCAGAGCTCGCCGCGGTGGCGTTCGCGTCATCACGCGCGAGGGCCACGTAGACGCCGCGCGAGTCGTGATGACGACCAACGCGGCGCTGCGTCTCGTGCTCCCTGCCGCGCGCGCGATCCGACCGGTACGTGCGCAGGTCCTTGTTGCCGACGTCGAACCGACGACCACGTGGCGGCGCCCTGCGTACGCCGCCCGTGGCGGAGACTACTGGCGTCCGCTCTCGCGAGGGCGAGTCCTGCTGGGAGGGCTGCGACGACTCGCGCGACGGAACGAGAACACACGCAGCGACGCGCCGACGGAGGCTCTGCAGCACGAGCTCGATCGGCTCCTCAGCCGCCTCGTCGGTCGCCGTACGCGCCGCGTGGTGACCCATCGCTGGGCCGGGACCATGGCGTTCACGCGCGACGGTCTGCCGTGGGTCGGACGGCTGGCCGGCAGGCGACGCGTGTTCGCTCTGGCCGGGTTGAACGGTCACGGGATGGGCTGGGCCCCCGGTCTCGCCGAGTCGCTCGCGGCGCATGTCGTCGGAGACGGACCGCCTCCACCGAGGTTCCTGCGCCCGGATCGGTCGCACCGCACGCGCTAATCCTTGGCGGCACCCAGAGCCGATCCTACTCTCCGCCGAGCGCGGGGACGGAGACCCCGTCCGACGCACAGCTCCGCGGTAGCTCAGTGGTAGAGCAGCCGGCTGTTAACCGGCTGGTCGTAGGTTCGAATCCTACCCGCGGAGCCAACCACCCAGCCATCCAGGTTCGGACCTGCGCGCGATCGGCTGACAGCCGTCCTTGCCGATGACGGTTGGTGTCCCGTCAAGTGTGAACTTCGAGGTTGATCTCCCGAGGTCGTGATCGTGTTCGTTTCCGCCAGGTCGGGGGCGCTCGAGCCCCCCCCGCGCCGACTCGTAGTCAACCGACGCCACCCACCGTCAGTTCCAGGGACCGCCTGCGGACCACTGCCGCGCGAACTCGTCCCCACCGGATGCGGCCAGGAGAGGCGGGCTCGCGAATCGCTCGATCTCGGCCACCACCACGCGGAGCTCCCCCACCGGGGCCCCGCCGGACTTGCGGCAGAACGCCTTCCACTGGGCCTGCTTCGCGGCGTCGCCCGAAAACTCCTCCGTGAGCGCGACCGGCGTTGCCGAGGGCAGCGGAGTGCCGCGGCGCTCGAACGTCGCCCGGACGGCCCGCTGCAGCAGAGCCCCGTCGAACGCGAACGTCCGGGACAGCACCGAGAGGTCGTAGAAGTCCTTCATGCGGCTGTTCAGGAGACCGAGCGTGACCATCGCGTCGAGCTTCTCCGCGACGACCGTCTCGCGCGGATAGACCCGGAGCCGCGGCGGCGGGGACTCGAGCAGCGTCGGCAGTTCCTCCATGACGGCCTCGGGCGTGATCGCATCGCCGAAGCCGATATCGACCTGCAGCCGGACGCGCGCGGAGGCGACGCCGGACTCAACGGTGACGCGGACCCCGCCGTACTCCTGGTCGGCCCGGATCGGCCCCACCGCGAGCGAGTCGAGACGGAACCACACGCCGTCGTCCGAAACATCTGCCGAGAGCACGTCGTGGAAGACCGCGCGCAGGCGCTCCTCGCTCGGGTCGCCGAAACCGAGGAGATCGACGTCGCGGGTCGCCCGATAGGGCTCGCCGGTCCACACTGTGAACACCGTGGCGCCCTTGAGCACGAAGCTCGCGGCGTGGGGCGACTGCGACAGCCGGTACAGCAGGCGCTCGTTGAGGTAGCGCGTGAGAACGAGTTGGAAGTCGTCCCCGCGCTCTCGTGCTCTCCGGAGCAGGCGCGCCCGGACTGCGGCGGCGATGTCGCGCGGCGGGCGTGTCATGCCAGGGCTTCCATGTACGGACGCATGAGGGTGAACACGCGATCCGCGCGGGCTGCGGCGACGAGCGCATCGACTCCCGTGCGATGCGCCCTCATGTACCCTCGCAGCGCAGCGAGAGCGACCTCCAGCCCCACGTAGCGGCGATACCGAAAGCAGTCCGCAACCGTCTTGGCGGGACTGGTGATGCGGACCGCCACGCCGTCGATCTCTCGGACCTCGACGCCGTGCTCGCGGGCCCGCCCGCTCGCACGAACGACCTCGATGGACGGATACGTGATGCGCGGCGTGCGCGCGCGCCGGTCGATCATCACCCACACCGCGTGCGGCACCTCGGTCGTCAACTCGTGAACGGCGAGCGCGCTCAGCAGGCAGACCGTCGCATCGGGGACACGGACTGCGACCTCAGCCAGCGACGACGACTCGGTCACGGGCGCATCGACGAGCCGGTAGAGTCCGCGATCGACACGCTCGAGCAGGCCGCGGTCGCAGAGCCGGCGGAGGTACACTCGGGGAACCCCTGCGTCGTCGAGGTCACGAGCACGAATCGGACCGCGTCGAACGAGTTCGAGGAGTCGGTCGGACATCGTGTGCGCCTTGGACATGTTACTCAATGCTGTCTCATGGAACTATGAGACGACAAAACGTAACACCTGCCTGCCGCTCCGTCAAGAGGACCCACGCGAGTGGTCATGAAGAGGGTTGGCCCGGCGGAGCCACCTTCCTTAAGAGGGGTGCGCTTGGTGCCCAGGCCACTTCGCACGAGCTCGGCGCCGGCTGGTTGACAGCCGTTCGGCCGCCGGGCACGACGACGTCCGCCGCCCGCGCCGCGAAGCAACGCACCACAATCACTCCCGTGAGCAGCGGCACGTACGATCGGCTGTTAACGTCGGCGATATCGCGTGCGTCTTCTCTCCTGTGCTCGCCTCGCTTCGCCCGCTCGTTGCCGCCGGTTGCCTCGCGGCAGCCCTCGCCGGGTGCTCCACTCCGCAGGAGCCACCGACGGCGCCGGCGCTCCCTGCGCAGAACGGTCGAGAATCGGCGAGCGCCGGGCCCGGCAGCGCGACCGAGTTCGACACCCACGACGTCTACGCCATCCTGAAGCGCGGCACCGGTCCGCTCGACCGCATCGCACGGCTCGACGAAACCCTGTCCATCGTGAAGTCGGTCGATGTCCCCGGGACAGGTTCACACGGCGCGCTCCCGATCGCCGGAGGGGCCTCCGTCGTGCTCGTGCCTCGGACGCCGCGCGGAATTCGGCGGCCGACCCTCGTCCTGTTCGACGTAGCCACCCTGGTGCCTTCGGTCCTCTGCGACGTCGCACCGGAGGTCGCACCCGGGTGGAAGGCAAGGCCGATCGCGCCCTTCTTCCTCGGCGCCGATGTGCCCGACCTCGTCGCGGTCCCACTCCTTGAAACGCATCCAACGGGCACGACCGTGTTCGACGTGTCGCTCCGCGTCGTGAACGTGAGGGAGCGGACATGGTTCGATGTGGACGTTCCACCGGACGTCGTGTGGGGCGCCCTCTTTGCCACCCCGGACGGATCGATCCACGCTGCGGTCTCGACGAGCGCGCATGAATTGTTCGACGTCGATCTGAGCCACCGCCGCGTGCGCGCCGTGACACGCGGTGCATTCCTGCCGAGTCCGCGCCGGAACCCCCAGGCCGGGGCGGTCGCGCTGCGCGGCTTCGCCCTCGTTGCAGAAGAGCCCCGCGTCGTTGCGGTGAATCGCAACGGCGACACGGTCCGAATCGCGCTGGCGGACGGCGCCACGACCGGGGTCCGGCTGCCGATCGCCGGTCTCGGCACGGACGTCTTCGTCGAGGGTCTCACGTGGTCTGCCTCGTCTCAGCGGTTCGCACTCAGGGTGCTGCGGGCGGGCGACCCCGGCAACTACCCGTCGCACGTCGTACTCCTCGACGGCGATCTGCGCGCGACCGGCGTCGAGATCACCACGCCTTTGGGGCTGCAGCAGACGATGTTCTCCCCACACGGGACGGAACTGATCGTGCTGCTGATCGATGGATCTCTGCGTCGCTATCGTGTGTCGGACGGCGCACCGCTCTCCGCGTCTCCTCCCGGATTCGCGGCCGATGCGATCCTCGGGGTGCGGTAGCACGCCGGTGCGCGCCTTGTCGCCACCTCCCGCGCACGTTGATCGGTCGGCCGTTCCCCGCGCGCGCCCGTCGTCACGTCCACCGACCGCCCGCCGGCCAGAACTTCGCGAAGTCACCCCCTTGCATCGCCGCGCGTCGAGGCGAACTGGCAAAGCGAGCGATCTCAGCCACGACGGCGGGAGTTCCGCCGCTCGGCCGCATCGGACTTCCGCTCACGCGCCCTCCGGTACCGGAAGCAGTCCGCCACCGCATTGGCCGAGCTCATGATCCGGACGTCAACGCCCTCGATCTCCCGGATCTCGACACCGTGGTCGCGCGCGGGCCCTCCTGCCCGGACGACCTCGACCGGCGGATAGGAGATGCCGGGCGTACGCGCGCGGCGGTCGAGCATCACCCACACCGCGTGAGGAGCCTCGGTCGTCAGCTCCTGCACGGCGAGGGCACTGAGCAGACAGATGGCCCCGTTCGGGACCCGGACCACGACCTGCGCGAGAGAGTGCAGGGTCCTGATGAACTCGTGGGACTCCGCGGTCCAGCCCGCCCCGTTCTCTCATCGAGCGGCAGTGATGTCGCCGAGCGTGCCAACTGGCGATGCGAAGTGCGCCACCTCCATGACGCAGGTTGCGGCAGAATGGCCAGCGGAATGGACCGACGGAGCACGCTCGCCAAGCAGATCGCCGCGGAAGAGCGGAGGCTGGTTGAACTCGAAGCCGACGCGCGGGCCGCATCCGAGCGACTCGACGCCTTGCGGCGCGACCTTGACGCGTGCGACCCGACGCGGCAGAGCGGGTCGGGCGAGCTCTGCAACAGCGGCCCAACGACGCCGGCGGCCAAGATCGCCTTGTTCCGGACCCTCTTCCGCGGCAGGAGCGACGTGTTCCCTCGCCGCTGGCAGAACGCGACGACCGGCAAGAGCGGCTACTCGCCAGCGTGCTCGAACGAATGGGTCCGCAGCGTCTGCGAGAAGCCGCGCGTCAGATGCGGCGAGTGTCCGCACCAGGCGTTCGACCAGGTCGGCGACCGCGCGGTCCTCGACCACCTCCAGGGGCGCCACGTCATCGGCGCGTACGCGCTTCTCGAGGACGAGACCTGCTACTTCCTTGCCGCGGACTTCGACAAGGAAGGGTGGCGCGAGGATGTCTCTGCGTTGCGCCAGACGTGCGGTGCGTTCGGTGCTCCGGTCGCGATCGAGCGGTCGCGATCCGGCAACGGCGCACATGCCTGGTTTTTCTTCGAAGACAGGGTCCCTGCGCGGTTGGCGCGCCGGATGGGGTGCTTCCTCATCACGGAGACGATGGCGCGACGGCACGAGTTGAGCATGGCCTCGTACGACCGGCTCTTTCCCAACCAGGACACGATGCCACGCGGCGGCTTCGGGAACCTCATCGCGCTGCCACTGCAGCACGCGCCGCGGCGGCACGGCAACTCCGTGTTCGTTGACAAGCACTTCGAGCCGCTCCCCGACCAGTGGGCGTACCTCGCCGGCGTCACACGCATGGACCTCGCGCAAGTCCAGTCCATTGCCGCCCAGGCCGATGCTCGCGGCGGTCCGATCGGTCTGCGCCGGCCAGACGACGAGGACGACTCGACGCCGTGGCGACGTTCTCCGTCTCGCCGCACACCGCGCGCCGAGATCTCCGGGCCGCTCCCGGCCGAGGTCGGGGCGGTCCTCGCTCAGCAGGTCTTCGTCGAGAAAGAACGCCTGCCGTCGCCGCTCCTCAACCAGATCAAGCGGCTCGCGGCGTTCCCGAATCCGGAGTTCCACAAACGCCAGAACCTGCGGCTGTCCACCGCTCTGACGCCCCGCGTGATCGCGTGTGCGCAGGAGCACGCGCAGCACATCGCCCTTCCGCGCGGATGCCGCGACGATCTCGCACAGCTACTGCGTGGCCATGGCGTCGCCTTGACGGTCAAGGACGAGCGGCAGCACGGCGTGCCGTACCCATGCACGTTTCGTGGCGAACTCACGCACGAGCAGAAGACCGCCGTGAATGCGATGCTCCGTCACGACCTCGGAGTCTTCGTCGCGCCGCCAGGGTCGGGCAAGACGGTCGTCGGGACGTATCTCATCGCGGCCCACGCGGTGAACACGCTGGTGCTGGTACATCGCCGGCCCCTGCTCGACCAGTGGATCGCGCAACTCTCGGCCTTCCTCGGGGTCGAGCCCTCGGCGATCGGTCGAATCGGCGGGGGGAAGCGTCGGGCCACCGGCGCTCTGGACGTGGCGATGATCCAGAGCCTCGCGCGTGGTAGCACCGTCGATGACTGCGTCGCGGAGTACGGCCACATCGTCGTCGATGAGTGCCACCACGTGCCAGCCGTCACCTTCGAACGAGCCATCGCGGAAGCGAAGCCACGCTACGTAACGGGCCTCACCGCAACCCCGTACCGCCGCGATGGCCACCACCCGATCATCACCATGCAGTGCGGGCCGGTGCGCTTCGCCGTGAACGCCAAGGACGCCGCGGCGAGGCAGCGGTTCGCGCTCCGCCTCATCCGGCGAGCCACGGACTTCCAGGCACCCGCGGGCACCGAGGGCAGTATCCAGGCGCTGTACGCCGCGCTCGGGCGTGATGTGGCCCGCAACACGCGCATCGTGCGGGACGTTCGTTCGGCCCTCGACGAAGGACGATCGCCCCTGGTGCTGACGGAGCGACGAGACCATCTCGAGGTCCTGTCCGAGAGACTCTCTGGTGCGGCCACTCACGTCCTCGTGCTGCGCGGAGGCCACGGCGCGAAGCGCCGCCGTGCGATCCTCGGGGAACTCGCGAAGATCCCCCGTGACGAGCCGCGGCTGATCCTGGCGACCGGCCGCTACGTCGGCGAGGGCTTCGACGACGCCCGCCTCGACACGCTCTTCCTCACTCTCCCGGTCTCCTGGAAGGGGACCATCGTCCAGTATGCGGGCCGCCTCCTCCGTCGCGCTCCGGAGAAGAAGGATGTCTGCATCCACGACTACGTGGATGTGTCGGTTCCAGTGCTCCTACGGATGGCAGAGCGGCGACTGCGCGGCTACCGCGCTCTGGGCTTCCTGGAGGCCACGCACGACGCGACATCGGACCAGGATCAGGTCATCGATCCCGCCGACTCCGGCTCGAAGCTGCTGTTCTGACCTCGGCCACCTGTCCGCGGTGTCGTCATCCACTCCCTTGAGACTGCCGACTCGATCGGATAGAGTTACCAGCACTTACGCAGAACCGATGGTGAATCTATCCATGGGCGCAGGCAGGAAACCGAGCAACGGGAAGGCGTTCGCCGCTGCGGTGTCCGTCTTCTGTGAGCACGGTGGGGTCCTGCGCACGATGGAGGCGGTCCGGCTCGGAGTCCATCCGCGCACTCTCTACGCCATGCGGGACGCCGGGGCACTGGAGCAGATCGTCCGAGGGCTGTACCGGCTCGCAGACCTGCCGCCCCTCGGCAACCCCGACCTCGTGGCAGTCGCTCTCCGCATTCCGGACGGTGTGCTCTGTCTGCTCTCGGCCCTTGCATTCCACGAGATCACCACACAGATCCCCCACGAGGTCTACGTCGCACTCAAGCGAGGCGCCGAACCGCCGCGGCTCGAACATCCCCCTATTCGCGTGTTCTGGTTCACGGGCAAGGCCTTCACGGAGGGCATCGAGACCCACGAGATGGACGGGATCAAGGTGCGCGTGTACGGGGCCGCGAAGACGGTGGCCGATTGCTTCAAGTACCGGAACAAGCTCGGACTGGAGGTGGCCCTCGAGGCACTGAGACTCTACCTGCGGAAGGAGCGCGGCCGGCCCGACGAACTCCTCCGCTTCTCCCGCATCTGTCGTGTCGAGAAGGTGATACGCCCCTACATCGAGGCTCTCCTTTGAGGCACCGGGAGTTGAAGGACGTCGCCGTCTGCCGAGAGGTTCGTCCTCAAGGGCGCGCTCATGCTCTCGACATGGGAAGTCTCACTCACGCGTTCCACCAAGGACATCGACCTCCTCGGCCACATGGCGAACGACATCGAGCGCATCGTGGCGGTCGTCAAAGACGTGTGCAGATCGATGTGGGCTTCGGCGACGCGGTGGTGCCTGGCCCGGTGGCGGCGGACTACCCCACGATCCTGGATCTCCCCGCTCCACGGGTTCGCGGGTACACACGGGAGAGCGCGGTCGCCGAGAAGTTCCACACCATGGTCCGGAGAGGGCTCTTCAACAGTCGCGTGAGGGACATCTTCGACGTGTGGACCCTCGCCCGGCAGTTCGACTTCGAGGGGGTTCTCTTGGCGGAGGCAATTCGGAAGACGTTCGCGCGTCGGGACCTCGCAGTCGATCCCCGCCCCGTGGCGCTGACCGACGAATTCGCGGCGGATCCGGCGAAGGCGGCGCAGTGGCGGGGGTTCCTTCGGAAGAGCCGGCTGGAGAGCGCGCCGGGCGAGTTGGCGGACGTAGTCAAGGCGATCACCCCGTTCCTCGTTCCGGTCGCCGAGGCGCTCCATGAGGGACGCGAGTTCCGGCGTCGCTGGCGCGCACCAGGGTCCTGGGCCCCAGTCTGAACCGCCCTGAACCAGCCCCAACCCCAGCCGTACCGAGCCTGCGAGTGCTTCGTAAGAGGGTTGTCCCTGGGGAGCCAACGCCAGCCATCCAGGTTCGGACCTGCGCGCGATCGGTTGACAGCCGTCCATGCCGATGACGGGCACGTCGCGCTCGCGAACGCTTCGGAGTGCTTGCGCGCTTCGATGAACTCGCGAGACCCGCGCCCCCGGCATCGCAGTGCCCCCGCCCCTCTCGCATCGAGCGACTGTGATGTCGCGTGCCGGTTGCCGGCTCGAGCTGCACGAACCCCATGCCAGCACGTTGCGGCAGCATGGCCCGCGGAATGGACCGACGGAGCACACTCGCCGAGCAGATCGCCGCGGAACAGCGGCGGCTGGTCGCGATCGAGCGGTCGCGATCCGGCACGAAGCGCCCGTCGGGGCGACGTCCGTTCGTCCACGTAGGCTGGGGTTCGCGCCTCCGGTGTGTCGCCTCGACCTGTACGGGAGAACCCTTGAGCATGCCCCCCATCAACACGTCCGTGGTGGAGCCGGATCCGCTGGAGCCCGCGATCGAGGCGGCACTCGTGCCCGGGGAGTTCGTCCCGGAGCGCTTCACGTTCGACCTCGTCGATCGGCTGGAGGACGTCCGCGCGAAGATCGTCGATCTGGTGACCGCCGGCGAGGCAGCCCGCGCCGGCGCGCTGCTCGCGGGGTTCCTGGCCGCGTGCCACGCGAAGGCTGAAGAGATCGACGACTCGAGCGGATTCTTCGGCGACTTCGCGGGCAGCCTCGCACGCGACTGGATACTCGCCCGTCAGGCAGCCCGCGCAGCACCCGTGGAGATCGTCGCCACGGTGCGCCGCTGGGTCGAGGTGGACGAGTACGGGTTCCTCCACGACCTCTCGGTGGGCGCCGTCGGGGTGCTGGACGACAACGGCCTGGCCGCCATGGAGGACGCCGCGGCCCACGGGTTCGAGAGCGCCACGCCCGACTCCTACGAGCGGCGGAGAGAGGCCGAGACGCTCAAGGCAATCCACGTCCACCGGATCGACGTGGCCGCCTACGCTGCCCTCTGCGACGCAAGCGGCGGGGCCACGCCGAAGGACTGCGCGTGCCTCGCGAACAACGATGCGGCCGACGCGCTGGCATGGGTCGATCGGGGCTTGGAGCCCGCCCCAGAGCAGGGAGGACGACGGCCGTTGGTCGGGGCGATCGCGTGGGGGCTGCCACGTCTCCGGCGCGAGTGCCTGGATCTTCTCGGTCGCGGGGACGAATCACTCGATTCCGCATGGCAGGAGTATCGACGGCACCCCGGGCCGCGCGCGTTCGAAGAGCCCTTCCAGTACGTTCCTCCCGGCGAGCGCGACGCGTGGCAAGTGAAGGCACTCGACGCCCTTGTCGGAGGCCATCTCCCTGGTGCGATCGAGATTCTGGTCAGCAGGAACGAGATCGAGCGTCTCGTGGCGCTCGTCGAGGGAACGGATCGGCAGGACCTCCAAGATGTGAGCCACACAGTGCTGGAGCCAGCCGCCGAGGCGCTCGCCGGCCCGCATCCCGAGACTGCCGCGAGCGTCCGCATCGCGCTCGGCTTGCGCATCGTCGATGCGAAGAAGTCCCGCTACTACCACGCGGCCCTCCACCACTTGGAGATCGCACGCGACCTGCTGCTGACTCTGGGGCGGGAGTCCGAGTGGCGGGAGCTCGTGACCGAGATCCGCTCCGCACATCGCCGCAAGAGCTCGTTCATGCCCGGCTTCGAGCGACTGGTGTCCGGCTGGCGCTCCGCCGACCAACCCTCCTTCGTCGAGAGCGCCCGCCTACGTTGGGAGCGGCGAATGCAGAGCGGCTCGGGTGACGGACGCGCGCCTGGCCCGCGGGAGCAGTCATGAGCGAGTACCAGTACTACGAGTTCCAGGCGGTCGATCGTCCCCTGACGGAGAAGGAGATGGCGGTTCTCGGCGGATGCTCTTCCCGGGCGACGATCACGCCCACGCACTTCGTCAACGAGTATCACTGGGGCGACCTGAAGGCCGATCCCTCGCTGTGGATGGAGACGTACTTCGACGCGTACGTGCACCTGGCCAACTGGGGCACGCGGGAGATGATGTTCCGCCTGCCCCGCCGTGTCCTGCCGCTCGAGGTCGCCCGGGAGTACCTGCCCGACGAGTGGCGCCTCGCGTACCGCAAGGGGGAGCACCTCCTCCTCGGCTTCGTCGTGGATGACGAAGCCGAGGACTGGAGCAATCTCGACCTCGGGAGCGGTTGCCTTGCCTCACTCCTCCCGCTGCGCGCAGACATCGCGTCCGGTGATCACCGGGCGCTCTACATCGGTTGGCTTCGATCGGTGCAAGACACCGACCCGGAAGACCTGGCCGGCAATCTGATGGAACCTCCGCTCCCCGGGGGTCTCCGCGAGCTCACCGGGCCGCTCCGAGCCCTCATCGACTTCCTCGACGTCGACGAGGACCTCGTCGCGGTCGCTGCTGTGGAGAGTCCGCGCCTGGGCGACGACTCCGGCGTTGCACGCTGGATCGAGGCGATGCCCGAAGCGGAGAAGACTGAGTTCCTTCGTCGGATCGCGGCGGGAGAGGAGCAGCTCCCACGAGCCGAGCTCCTTCGCCGATACCGCGCCGCTCACGACGACGTCCGGGGGCGACCCGAGTCTCGGTCAGTGACCGATCTCCTCGCGGCCGCGACGGTGCGCCGCGCGGAGCGAAGTCGCAGGGAAGCCGAGCGCGCGGCGAAGGAGCGAGCCCACCGCGAGCGCGAGGCGGCTGTCGCTCGCGGGCGCTACCTGGACCGTTTGGCAGAGCGAGAGGTCGCCGCGTGGAACGACGTGGAAGCGCTGGTCGCCACCAAGCGGCCGAAGAACTACGACGCAGCCGTGACTCTCCTGTCGGACCTCCGCGACCTCGCCGCCCGCGAGTCACAGTCCACGGCGTTCTCGACACGACTCCGGCGACTGGAAGAGCAGCACGTCCGGAAGGTCTCCTTCGTGCGACGTCTGCGCGACACCGGCCTGTCGCGTCCCGCCACACCGCTCCTTGATTCCACACCGCTCGTTGAATCCACACCGCGCCACAGAGTCTGAACCAGGGCCCAAGCGCGGATCAGGGCGCCAGAGGAGGAGACCGGCCTAGACGGCGAGAGCGAGTGATCCTAGAGAGCGTTGGCTCTGAGGAGCCGACGCACCGAGTTCAACCTTCTTACGAACTTCGAGGTGTCGGCGACGAGCCGGAGTTGCGGCGCGTCCCGTCAGCGCGTGCCATGCCTGCGGAAGAACGCGGTGACAGCAGACTTGTCGGCTCCGCCCTTGGCGACGGACAGGACGATCCGCTCGTACGCCGCGTCCGTCGCCCGGAGCGTGACGCCGTTCAGGCTGAGGAAGACGAATGCCGTCATGGCACCCACTCGCTTGTTCCCATCGATGAACGGGTGGTTCTTCACGACGTGGAACAGGTATGCGGCGGCCATCTCGAACAAGTCGCCGTGGAAGAACTGACCTCCCGCGCCGGCCCTCGGCATCGCGAGGGCCGACTGGAGGAGCCCGAGGTCGCGGATGCCATCGCTCCCGCCGTATCTGGCGATCTGGTCGCGGTGGATATCCAGAACCTCGTCGAGGCCCAGGAACTCCGGTACCACGGTCAGTCCGCGAGCCGGCGAAGGGCTCGCCCATAGCGGCGGTTGCCCTCGCGGACAGCCTCCTCAAATCGCTTCCGCCTCTCCTCATCGCGGACAGGAGCAACGATGAGGCAATTGCCGTCCGTCGTGATCGAGAGCGGCGTGTCGGCATCGATCTCGAGCAGATCCAGAACTCCCCGGTCGATGACCAGGGCGAGGCTGTTCCCGTGCTTGGTGAGGCGCTTGATCATGGCTCGGACCTCCGGTAGAGACAATGTGATCACAATGTATCACCGTCGAGGATCCCGTCAAGGCTCGGCAGAGCAGTCGGGCCACGTCTTGAGGGGCGACCGAAGCCCCTCATGAGCGCGAGTGGTTCGTAGGAGGGTTGCCCCTGGGGAGCCAACCTCCCGCCCGACGGAGGTTCACGACCCGCCGTTTGACGGCTGGAGCCCGCCTCAGCCTCCCTGGCGAGATGGCCGCGAACCCCGCACCAACGCCCGATCCGGCGCCCCCGCCCGCCGCGCCCGGGATTCTCGACTTCGAAGCCGAGAGCGTCGGGGATCGCCTCCCACCCCCGCGGTTCGACGCGCGATCCCGCGCTCTCGCCTCTCGAACCCTCGCGTGCTCTCGTTGTCAGCGCCGGTTGCTTGACGGCGGGACAGCACCGGCGTCATCCGCAACCCCCCGGCGATCCACAGGTCGGCTGGCCGCTACGACTGAGAGCGAAGCTCCTCCTCTCGCTCCCGATGCCACGCGCGCGACCACTTCCAGGCCGGAGGATGCGGAGAGCGGTCCGGGCATCCGTCGCAGTACGCGCGCTGGAACTCGCGCGCAATGTCATCGAGAGGAACACCTCCCACAGCATGGCGATGTAGCCCACAGAACACGCTCTTCACAGCGGCGGTCGGCATCTGGAGAGCATCCGCGATCGGGTTCGATGGCCCCTCACCGACCATGGCGTGGACGCAGTGCCGCAGTGCGCGCTCCGGGTTCAGATCCGCCAGCCCGATGCGAACGAGTTCGGCGGCATCGTCCGTTCCGCCGTCCACGTCGATACCGTGCGCGACCGCCATCTCCCGGTAGATCTGCGCCTCGGCAATGAAGTCGTCTTCGTCGGGTTGCTTTCGCTGGAGCTGCTCATCCTTCGCCTCCTCCACGGATCGGATGTGCGCGATCACCGCGCCCTGGTCCGCCTCCGAGAGCCCGCAGCCGGCGAGGGCGCGTTCCGCCCACTCAAGGGCCTCGGCTCGGTCGCGTGGATCCTCAGGATCTCCCAGGCACACCGTGAGACTCACGACCAGGGCGACGGAGTCCGTGTCCCCGAGACGCCCGCCGATCGTCGCTGCGGCCTCCGCGAGCTCGCGAAGCTCGCTGCGGTACGCGGCGGCCGTTCCGCGCTGGCCCTCGAACATCATCCGCAGCCAGACGGGCGTGAACGACTGGATGACCCGGGCCGCCGCCATGGGCACCATTCGCTGCCCCCCGGCGCGCTCGAGCGCCACAAGCGCATCGGCGCAGTGGCGGTACTCCCGGAGTAGCCGAGCATCGGTGAGCCGGCGCCTCCGGATAGTGTCCGAGGTGAGGCCGCGGGGACGCCCTGGAGGGCCGGCCCGCCCCGTCAGGAACAGCCCGAAGTCGATGTAGGAGGCATCGAGGAACCGACTCGCATGGGTGACGAGAATGCTGAATGCGCGCAGGTCGCGGGGGCCGCGACGGGTCACGCGACGCAGCTTGCGCGCGGTCTCCGCAACGACTCGTGCCACGCACTCGTGCGGATCTTCGTGTGCGTTGAAACGGACCAACCGCGCTGTCTCCTCCGAGATGACTGCCGACGCCTTCGCGTGGTTCGCGAAGACCTCGATCTCGGCGTCGATGCCGTAGTCCGATCCCGGCTGCTCGCGATACACCCACGCGCGGGGCAGAGCCGCGGCAAAGATGCGTAGCCCCTGGTCGCCGATCTCATGCTGCCTCGGGCGGTACATGGCAGCGAATTCTCCGGACCGCACCGGACGGTCGCCTGCGTAAGCGGCGGGGCGCAGACCACGAGCGCCGCGGGTCGCCGGTGCACCCGCTCCACGGACACGAGGCGGCATCCGAGCCCCAGACCGACGCCTCGAGTTCCGCGCTGGTAAGTAATGGGTGTCGGACCGACGCAACGCTGCCCGACGCCGCTCACCAGACGACGCCTGACCGGGAGCGCCGGGGGACGCCGTGGGTGCCGCCAGGCTCGGTCCCCTGTCGCGGTCTCCCCGTGACGCACCCGTCCTCCTGCGGCACGCCACGCGGCCACACGGTTGCCCCCCACTCCGCGGAGGACGCCGTGCCGGCCCCCCTCGATCCAGACGATCTCCATCCCGCCGCCCGCGCCGCCGAGGTCGCGGAGTTCCTCGCCACGGGCCACCTGCGCCACCGGGCGCTGAGGGAGGAGCCGCCTCCGGACGGGGCCATGGCCGCCGTCGCTGGGCCTCCCTCGGAAACCCACCGTCAACGCGAGAACGACCTTGAGGCGCCGAGGGACCAGAGCGTCCATGTGCCCACGGCACGGTCGTAACCCGTTGCCGCAACAGGAGGTGCGCATGAGAACGACGATGGCGGCCCCGATCCGGGCTCTCCGGACCATGACGGTGAACGAACCGCGGGCGAAGTACCGCGAGGTGTTCGGAGAGGAGACCCGCTCTCGGCACAAGGAGTTCCTCTGGAAGCGGATCGCGTGGCGGCTCCAGGCGCTGGAGGAAGGCGACATCTCTGAGCGGGCCCGGCGACGAGCCGCGGAGTTGGCGAACGACGCCGACGTCCGGGTTCGCGCGCCGCGCGGAGCGTTCGGCGACGGCAGCGCCCCGCCACCCGACAGGACGCAGACGCACGTCGTCGGGCGCGTCCGCGATCATCGCCTACCGCTCCCGGGAACGCTCCCGACACGTGAGTACAAGGGGCGCGTCCTCACGGTCACGGTCATCGACAGCGGCTTCGAGTACGAGGGGCTGGTCTTCCGCTCCCTCAGCGCCGTGGCGCGCGAGATCCCCGGATCGCGGTGGAACGGATTCCTCTTCTTCGGGCTCACCAACGGTCGCGCGGCAAGGGCAAGTGGGTCGGTGGAATGCTGATCCTCGGCTACGACCTCGATCCCAACGGCGGCCGGCTGGTCGTAAACGAAGCTGAGGCCGCGCGCTCGCGAGGTCTTCGACACCTACCTGCGCGAGGAGTCCCTCGTCGCCACGGCAGCCGCGCTCAACCGGCGCGCATGGACGACGAAGTCGTGGGTCACCACGGAGGACACCTCGGACGAGGTTGCGCAGGGTCGGGCAGGCCCGAAGACCTACGTCGAAGAGAACTGGTGGCGCCTTACGCCGTTGGTTCCGCCGAACGCCGAGGCCGAGATCGACACCAGCCAGACCGCTGCGGGACCGTGGGATGGCTACCGCCCGTACGTTCCGGGGACGTTGGGCGATGCCGCAGAGGCTTGGTCAGAGCGCCGAGTCCGTTGGTCGTGCGACCGGCTGCGTGATCGACCAATGGGTCTGGGCGATGCGCCACCCGGACGGAGTCTCGACGTAGACCTCGCTGCAGTTCCAGCGTGACGTCTCGGAGCCGCTCCACGAGACGTAGTTGAACGTGAGGACTGCGACGCTTCCGTGGACATCGACACGCGGGTTCACGAGTTCGTAGCGGTCGATCCGGACCTTGCCGCGCAGCGACTCGTAGTACTGCCGGAGAGCCTCCGCTCCGTCGAGCCGCCGTTCGAGGAATGGGTCGAAGTACGTGACACACGGCGCACAGATCTCCAGGAACCCGAACGGATCGCCCACCGCCCATCGGTCGAGCGCCGCGCGTTCCGCCGCCAGGACCAGATCGGGGACCTCGCGCATCGCAACACCTCCAGAGCGACCGTACCGCCCGACGAGCACCCACGGAAGCGACCTGGGCAACACGCTCGACGTCAACGTGGACGGCGAGTCGTCTGCCGACAGTCGCATCGCGTCGAACGAAGAGGGGATCTCGCGTGCTCGCAGTCGACCCCGGTGTCGCTTCACTCCTCGCCGTGCGTCGCGCGTCGGTCGCACCACGCCCAAGCACTCGGACCCCACCGGGCGTCGAGATCGTGGGCCAGCGCCGGGTCGAGGAAGCGGCGCACCGCGTCCGTGACCTCGTCGAGCGTCCCCCACGCCAGTCCGCCCTCGCGCGCCATGGCGGAGTAGGGTCTCGCCCACGACTCCGGCGGCGCGGGCACCGACACGGGCACGGGATGGGTCGCGCGGAACGCGAACGTCCCGGTGAGCGCCGCGCGCAGCCGCACGGCGTCGATCTCCTTCGTCATCGCGAGCAGGGCGAGATCCGGGAGGTCCTTGACGCGCGAGTTCGGGCGCGATCGCGGCATGGTGTACGCGTGGAGCTTCTCGGCGATGTGCGTCTCGACCGGGTAGAGCCGCAGCGTCGGTGGCTCGATGCCCGCGAAGCCCAGCGTGTCGCGAGCGATGTCCGCACCGGAGCTCGCCACCGAACGCAGACGCTGCTCGAGCGCCTGCTTGAAGGCTTCGGGCGAGCCGTACGTCCGCACACTCAACTCTCGAGCCCCCCGAACGGCGCCAGCGACTCCTCGACGGCACCGAGTTCGTTGCGTGTCGCCAGCCCGCGGCGCAGCGCTTGTCCGGCCGCCTGCCGGAGCAGATCGGGCGCCATTCCGTCGCGTGCGCAGTCGTTCAGCGAGCGCGGCACGCTCGTCGTCGGTATGGCGCCGAACCACGTACGCACCTCGAGCGGGACGTCCGCGTGATGGAGCTCGATGCCGTCAGGGACCCGGAGCCGCCGCGCGCGCCAGTCGGCGGGCAGCGTCAGGTGCAGGCGCGCCGGAAGCGCGTCCGAGAGCCCCTGCAGCGCGAGCGCCGTCTGGTGCGACACGACCCCTGCCTGCTCGGACCAGAGCCACGCGATCACCAGATCGTCGTGCTCTCCGGCCGGGAAGTGGACGAGGCGGTAGATCCCCCGCCGCACGCGCCGGATGCGGCCCGCCCGGACGTGCTTCCTCAGAAGCTGCGTCGAGTATCCGGAGTCCGCGGCCTGCCGGGTGGTGAAGTACCCGTCCTGCGCACTCGCCACCTCGTAGAGGAGGTCCCAGCTCGGATCGACCACACGGGGTGACATGCACAAAACGTAACCCACGGTTTACTTTCGTGCAACCGCTCCCTCTGCCTGACCACGCTCAGGCCGGAGATCCTCGCAAGACTCGACCACTCCTGAGAGTCGATCTCAGGCGAGTGGTCATGAAGAGCATTGGCTCTGGGGAGCCAACGCCATCCCCCGCGCACCGGCCGCCCCTGTCAGCGCAGCCTGAGTCGCCCCCCACGCGGCTGGATCCAGCCGCGCAGGTCGCGGCCTGTGTCGTCGCCGACGACCAGGTCCACGAGGATCTGCGTGTCGCCTGGCAGCGTGAGGTCGACCTTCCTGACGGTCACCTTGAAGGTGCTGCGCACGCCGTCTAGCTTGATCTTGACCTTGGGCTTCACGCCGCGGGCCGACTTCCAGGTGCTCTTGCCCTTCTTGACCGTCCAGCCCGGATCACCGGCGGGGATCTCGAGCGTGAACGGCGCAGTGGGATCGCCGATGGTCAGTGTGAGTGTCTCGTTCGGGATGCCGAACGCACCGTCCGGGGAGAACGCGTTGAAGTCGAGATCGCCGGAGATCACCGCGGAGTCGCGTCCGGCTTTGGGCCTGTCCCTCAGGTCCCCGCGACGTACGCGCAGATCCAGGGTGCGGGGTCCGATGACCGAGAGCACCTCGGGGGCGGCGTTCTCGGTGAATACCCCGGTCGGTTGATTGGTGATGCGGAACGGCACGGCGCCGAGGGCGGCGCCGGCGGCCACGGTCACGTTCGCCTGCAGGAGACTGCCGGAGACGCGATCGAAGCCGTTGACAACGATCTCCGGGCCGAACGTCACCTCGACGTCGTCCGCGAAGTCGGCACCGTCCAGAACGAGGCTCACCGTCGAACCGGCGATGATCTCGGCGGGACGGACGGAAGTGACCACCGGCTCCGGGCCGGGGACCACGTCGAACGAACCGGTGTCGGCGCCGCCGTCGGGGTTGCGCACGTCGACGTCACGGACGCCGCCCGGATTGAGGAACGCGTCGAACGGGGCGATCTCGATTGTCGCTTGGAGCACGGACGTCGAGACGAAGGCCGTCCGGGTCACCGTCACGCCCTGGCCGAAGTCGACCGTGGCGGAGGGATCGAAGTCCGCGCCCGCGATCGTGACCACCAACTGCTCACCCGCCAGCGCCTGCCGCGGCGACAGCGTCGTGACGTCCGGGGGCGCGGCGCCGCTCTGCAGGTGGACAGCGATGGTTGCCTGCACGCCACCAGTGCCGAGATCGCAGGTGACCAGATCCGGCATGGTGTCGCCGTTCACGCGGGCGGTCGTGTACCCCCACGGGATGCGGTTCTCGCCGTGGCGGAACGTCAGCGCGCCTGAGAACTCGCCGGAGCCCTCGTTCAGCAGCACGCCCACGTTGCCCCACTGGCTGGTCACGATGAGTTCCGGCAGGTCGTCGCCGTTCAGGTCATCAGCCTGCACGCCGCCCCAGAGCGGGCCCCGCACGGACGCGAAGCCCGTCGCTTCGCCGAACCCCCCGTTCCCGTCGTTCAGGGCGACGGACACATCGGCGAGCCCGCCGAACGGATCGCTGGCGCCGAGCCCCACCAGGTCGGGAGCGCCGTCGTCGTTGAGGTCTACCGCGATCAGGGGCCGCAGGTCGGCGGTCGCGATCGTGGTGGGCGTGAAGCTGCCGTCATCCTCGCCCCAGAGGGTGTAGTTGCCCACGAGGTCGACGTTGCCGTCGTCGTCGAGATCCGCGATGGCGCGGGTGCGCGTCAGGGAGTGCGTCGCGATCATCTCGGGATCGGAGAGGACGCCCGCGTCGTTCGTGAGCGTCGACGTGCCGTCGTCGTGCGCGACGATGACGTCGAGATCGGTGTCGCCGTCCAGATCGAGGAACAGGATGGCGCGCGGCTGGCGACCGTGGATGGTCACCTCGGCTGCGTCGAAGCCGCCCTGATCGTTGGACAGCAGGACGTGGACGCCCGCGTCCGTCACGAACACGCCGGGCGAGATGGGGTCGGTCCACGTCCCCACATGGCCGCTGACGATATCGTCCACGCCATCGCCGTTGAGGTCGGCGACGCCGAGGGCGAGCAACGCACCGGACTTGGTGTACTCGGTGGCGCCCGAGAGCGTCCCGTCGCCATCGCCGTGCAACACCGTGACGACGGCGGTGTGGCCGCCCCACGTGACGAAGTCGGTGACGGAGTCGGTGTCGAAGTCGGCTCGCGTGATCTGGCTGGGCGCCCCGCCGATGTCGACGAGCTGCCCCGGCGTGAATCCCACCTGATCGGCTGCAAGGGCGAGCGTGACGATGCATCCGACGCCGCCGACGAACATGAGTCCTCTGCGCATGGTTCCTCCCCACCGGCGCAATGCGCCGGGTGCGCGCTCCCCGTGCAACCCGTCCTGTGAAACCTGGACGCCCAAGAACAGTCTATCGTCGGCGGGAACCCGCGCAACCGGGCTCGCGGCGGTGTCCGGGCGCCGACCCGCGCTAGGAAACGGTCGGCAACGGCGCAGACTGGGCGACCTCCCGGCAGATCGCGACGCGCTCGAGCATCGCGGTCCGCCATCGTGCGGGGGCGTTCCGCACGAGCCGCGCAAGGATGCGCGTGGATCGCGCGCGCCACGACATGCGTTTGGTCGCGAGGTACAGCGTCCAGCAGGTCTCCAGGCGCCGGATATCGGAGACGCGCGACCGCGCTTTTCGATACTCGTTTGCAGCCTCGGTCGGGGGCACGTCTCCGAGACGCGCCAGCGCCGCGGCGGCAAGTGAGCGCAACTCGGGATCGTCGAACTTGCGCCCGATTTCCAACGCCCTGCGCAGATGCGGGCGCGCTTCGTCGAGTTGCTCCCGGCGCATGCGTAGAAGCCCGAGCTCCAGGATGCCGTCGGCGACACGCAGCGGATGGCCGTCAGCGCCTGCTGCCACGAGTTTCTGCAGCTCTCGCTCCGCGGCGTCCAGATCGCCGCGTTGCTCGGCCGCCTCGGCCGCGAACCCACCGAGGGCCATGTCGAGCGCGCTCATCCCTATCTCCTGTGCCACGTCCATCGCGAGACGCACGTGCTCCATCGCCTCGTCGGTCGCGCCCACGGAGAGCAGCGGACCCGCGAGGTTGAAGCGCCCATTGACTTCGCCTGGGAGATCGCCGCACCGGAGTGACAGAGCGAGCCGTCGCCGCTGCAGTCGGATGGCCGACGCGGAGAGCCCGCGCCCCCATGCCACGGCGCCCAGCGCGCCGATCGCCCGCGACTGTATGCCGATGTCGGCCGCACGTCGTGCTCGACGAAGAGCCCGGAGGGCGTGGCGGCGCGCGCGGACTAGGTCGTGACCCGCATGCGCCAACCGCGCGAGTCGGTACTCGGCCCCCGCCTCCTGCGCCACGTTCCCCCTCTCGCGCGCAAGCCTCGCTTGGGCGGAGATCTGGTGGCCCGCCTCGACGACCTCGCCCGCGGCCATGAGAACGTCACCAAGGCAACCTCGCGCAAGGGACTCTTCGACCTCAAACCCGCCGTCCACAGCAATCCCGAGCGCGTCCTCGAGCGCGGCACGCGCGAGCTCGGTGTCCCGTCGCCTGAGGTGCGCATGCCCCAACCGAAGCGCGCAGCGACCGGTACGACGCCTGTCGCCGATCGCAGTGGCGACGGCACGCGCTTCCTCGATCAGAACGAGAGTCTCCTGATGCCGCCCGCGGAGTTGGGTGAAGTCCGCGGCGCGCAGCAGCAGATCGACGCGCCGAGTTCGTCGCACTGCGGCGGTGTCCTCGAGAGCCATCCGGGCGAGACGAAGAGCGTCCTCGACCCGCCCGGCCTCGGCCAACCCGTTCAGAGTATCGTCGAGGCGTGGCAGCGCATCGGCCACGCTCGCTCCGAGCACGCGGTGCTCACAGGCGAGGAGTGCAGCGCCCCGAAGGGCGAGTGCTCGCCCCAGCGCGCGGTGCAGCGGTTCGCGGACAACGGGCTCCATGCCGTCGAGCAGCACGCCGCGGAGGAGATCGTGATCGAAGCGGAACGTCCGTGCGGCTGCCCGCACGACTCCCGTCCTTCGGACGATCCGCTGCAGGCGGCGCAACACGACGAGCGGTTCTGTCCCGGACGACTCGGCGAGAAGCCCCGGATCGAACGTCGGTCCGACGCACGCGGCCAGTTCCAAGAGCCGGCGCTCGCGTTCACTCAGCCGATCCAATCGATCGCGCGCAGCATCGCGAACATCCTCCGGCACGCGAAGCGGCTCTGAGGGACGGGCAAGCCTCCAGCCGCCGGCCGAGTCGCGGCGCAACCGCCCCGACTCGCGCGCAGCGTGCAGCACCGAGAGGACGTGGAAGGGGTTACCGCCCGTCACCTCCGCGACCCGCGACGCGACGAACTCGGCTACACCGACGGCGCCACGCGCGTCGTCGCCAGGCTCGGGTTGCAGCGCATCGGCGATCAGGGCGCGGACGGAGCTCCGGCACAGTCCCAGCAACTCGAGCACGCGGAAGCCCTCGACGGGGCCAATCGGACGCGCCGTCACGACCAAAGCGACCGGCTGGCGCGCCAGGCGCTCCGCGACGGTTCCGAGAAGCGCCCGGTCGACGTCCGCGAGTCGGTGCACGTCCTCGAGGACGACGAGCATCGGCTGCTCGCGCGCGAGCCCCCGGAGAACGAGCGAGAGACCCGCGGCAAGCCGTGCCCCGTCGAGCGGCAGGGCTCCGTCCGGCGGCCGACTGCCGAGAAGCCTGGCGGCAATCGGAGCGGCCAGTTCCCGCGCCGCGCCGACGAGTTGGTGAAGACGCGCCGTCAGGGCCCCTACGGACGCGTCGCCGATTCCCTCCTCCAGCGCGCGGCGCAGTGCTGCAGCGAGAGGCGCAAGGGCAGTCGCTCCAAGGTCCTCCCATGCCGACCCCTGGAGCACGCGCATGCCGCCATCGGATGCGGACGTGATGACCGCCTGTGCGAGACGCGTCTTGCCGATCCCGGCTTCTCCTCGCAGAACAACCGCACTCCCGTTCCCCCGGCGCGCTTCCTTCAGCGCAGAGCGGAGTTCCGCAAGCTCGTCCCGACGCCCACGCATCGGAGCCAGCTCGGGGTGGCGTGCTGTCTGCGCCGGGCCGCGGGCCATGCGGCCCTTCCCGGCGAGCAACCGCAGGACCTCGTCTGCGGAACGAGGGCGACGTTCGACGTCGCGGCGCGTCAGCGCATCGACCAAAGCGACGATCCCGGGCGAGAGGTCGGAACGCACGCGACCGACGGACGGAGGGTCAGCCGTGAGGCGCCGATGCAGCGCGGTCGTGACGGCGTCGGTGCCGAACACGGTGGAGCCGGTAGCAAGTTCGTGGAGCACGAGGCCGAGGGCGTAGAGATCTGCGCGCACGTCAATTGGGCGTTCGCCCTCGAGTTGCTCGGGAGCCGCGTACGGCAGCGAGCCTCGCGCCGCGAGGGAGCTCTGCGAGGCCCGGGACATCCCGCACAGGAATGCGATCCCCAGGTCGGAGATCCGGAGCCGTCCATCTACGTCGATGAGCAGGTTCTCCGGCTTGATGTCTCCGTGAATGGCTCCGGCCTTGTGGATCGCCGCAAGCCCCGACGTGGTCTCGAACGCGACACGCGCCAGCAGCGGTTCGAGGGCTGGTCCCTCGGTGCGGATGACGTCGCGCAGGCTGCCTCCCTCCACGAACTCCATCGCCAGATAGCGAAGCGGTCTGCCGTCCACGCGCACACGGCCGGCCTCGAACGTGTGCACGACGTGCGGGTGGACGACTGCACGGCCGAGTTCGGCCTCGCGCGAGAACCGCGCCAAGACCGATGTGTCGCGCGAGAGGTGTGCATGGAGGAACTTGACCGCGACACGCGTGCCCCGCGACAGCCCGGGCGCTGGATCGACGACTTCCGCGGCGTAGACCGTGCCCATTGCCCCGACTCCGACGCACGCTCCGATCCGGTAGCGGCCGATGCGATCCGCGGGCGCTACGGCGGGCGCCAGCGCGTCGTGAACGTCGAGGACCGACCTGACCTCGCGCCAGCAATCTGGGAACGAGTGCTCGAGCCACGCATCCGTCACGTCATGCCCGTGCTCGATCCGGGTGAGCGCCGTCTCGACGGCGTCCTCGAGCCGTCCGCCTACCATCGCTGCCGCAGCGCGATCAGCGCGCGTGCGTGTCGCATCCTGGCGGCGTCGGCGGTCGGGAGACCCATCCGTCGCGCGATCTCTCCGTACGGCAGCCCCTCGAAGTCGCGCAGGCGGACGACCAGTGCCTGCGCTTCGGGCAGACACCCGAGAACGAAGCGAACGCGCGCGGCCGCCGCCTCGGCGTCGAGGTGCGTGGCGATCCCGGGCGTCGGATCGACGCGCCCCTCGACGACTTCTGTGCTGGCGCGAGTCGTTCGCCGACGACCACCGGCACCTAGGTGGCGTCGGAGGGCCTCCCGCACCTTGTTCTCCGCCTTGACGCGAATCCAGTTTCGGACACCGACCGGATCTCGTGATCGGAGCGAGCCAATGTCTCGGATCACCTCGCGAAACACCGACTGCACCAGGTCGCCTGTGTCCATGCGTGGGCGGAGCACTGCTGGGAACCGTCGCGCGACCACGGCACGCACGTCAGCAACGTGCCGCGTGTGAAGACTGGTCAGCGCCTTGGCATCGCCTCGAGCAGCTCGGTCGATGAGTTCAGAGTGCTCCACGTCCTTGGCAATCTCCCGCTCGAAGGTCCCCTTGCTCGATCGTAGCTTGGTTAGCGAACTTGGGGGCCGCGTTCGGTTCTCGCCGGAACCGCAACGGATCGGACATGCCGATCCTCACGCGGGCATGGCTTCGCCGGCTCGCTACCGCTGTAGTGGCGCTCCTCCTCCCCCTCCTGGTGCTGGAAGCAGCCGCTCGCATCGCGTTGGATGGCGAGCCGCCCGCGCCACTGATCACTGCTCCCCTCGAGACCTCACCCAATCTGAGCATCACCAACGTCTTCGCATTCGATCCGGACCTGTTCTGGCGTCTGCTTCCAGGGCTCGATGTTGACGCACTGCCGTGGGCAGACCGGACAACGCCGAGCGGCTACCGTGGGGTGGACGACCCGACTGTGTCCCCAGGGGTGCCGCGCATCGTGGCGCTCGGCGACTCATGCACCTACGGCTTCGGTGTTCCCCACGATGCCGCATGGCCGGCACAACTTCAGGCTGGAGGCGGCTTCGACGTCGTGAACGCTGGCGTCCCAGGGTACTCCACCTACCAGGGCGGTCTGCGGTGGGCGGAGATTGCGGCAAGGACGGCGCCAGACGTGTTGGTCGTGGAGTTCGGCATCAACGACGCCAACGTCTGGCCCGCAAACCACAACGGCGGGATCGTGCTCCTCACGGACGCCGAACGTGCCCGGCACGTGCGCGCCATCCGCATGTTTCAGCGGAGCGCGTTCCTCGGCTGGCTGTTCGCGCAGCGCGTGCAGGCGCCACCCAGGGCGATGGTGCTCTCAGATCAGGAGATTCGGCGAGGCGCTCCACGAGTTCCCGTGCACGAGTTCGAGACGCGACTACGGGCTCTGGCGGACGCCGCGCAGCGGACGGTCTTGCTGCGTTGGCCGAAGCGCCGCGAGCTTGACCCGCGGTGGAGCGATCCGACGCCCGCTGGACGCGACATCGGGTACGCGGAGGCGATCCGACGGGTGGCTGGCGAGGGCCACACCCTCATCGATGTCGCCGACGAGTTCCGCGCGTCCGGTCTCGCGCCGGGCGAACTGTTCGTCGACGGTGTGCACGCGTCGAGGGCCGGTAACGCCGTCGTCGCCGCAGCTGTTCGTCGCGTTCTGGAAGAACACTCACCGCGGTGAGCGGCGCGCAAGTGACTGGTTCGGAGTCCGTGAGTGTGGTGCAACGTGACACTCGTCGGCGGTGATCCGCTCAGCGTCGCGCACCTCCTCCTCGATCAGCCTAACTCCCGTCGTCGCATCGTCCGCGCTCCCCTCGGTAACCGTCTGCGCGACGATCACGCCCGCGGCATCGACACCGAGATGCAGTTTCCTCCAGCCTCGCTTCCCGCGTGCTCCGTGCTTGGCGGCGGCCCACTCGCCTTCGCCGACGAACAAGAGACTGCTGCTGCTGTCGAGGACTAGGAGGATCGGGCCAGGTCAGAAACGAGATTCGCGTGAAGGTCTGGAGGGAGACCGGTCTCCAAGAAGATGGAGGATGCCATGACGATGACCGAGTGCGACCGGGCGCAAGCCGGGATGGACATTCAACACCCGTTTCTGAGGGATGGGCTTCCGAACCACATCCGTGCTCACGTCGCGGAGTGCGACGCTTGCCGCCTCCATGTCGACGTGGCAGCAGCCTGCATGGCGGACCTCCGGTCTCGTGCGGCCGGAGCGGCAGACGCGCCGCAGGCACGACGCATGCTCGACGCCGCTCTCACGGCGAAGCGCAGGACTCGTGCGGCGATCCTCGCACTGCTCTGCTTCGACCTGCTCGGCGCCGCCGCGTGTCTGGTGTTCATCGGATGGTCGTGGGCGCTCGCGTTGTTCGCAGTCACCGTTCCACCTCAGGCGGCGGCGCTGTGGTACGTCAGCGTCCATCATCGCCGCCTCATCGAGAGGGCCGCGCAGGGAGGCGAGCTCTTCGCCGTTCTCCGAGCGGACCTCGGCGCAAGAATCGCGCGCGTGCAGTGGTGTGCTCCGGTACTGATCGTCGGAGGTGTCGCGATGGCGCTCCTCGCTGCCTCGGAACTCCCGTACCAAGCCGCGAGCAGGAACGCGCTGGCGGCTGGCCAGATCCTGTTCGACGCGGGGTTCATCGGGCTCGGCGTCTACCTCCTCACTCGGCTGCCGGCGATGCGCAGGGAGTCCGACGATCTCAAGACGTCGGGGGACGCATGATCGCGCCGAAGGCCGAGCGCGAGATCCTCGCCGGCGTTCGATCGCCCCTCGCTGCGGACCGCACGCGGGCGTTCGAGCGACTCGTGGCGTCCGTCCACCGGCCGCTGTTCGCGGTCTGCGAGAGCATCACGCAGCACCGGGCGGACGCGGAGGATGCGCTCCAGGAGGCGTACGTCGCGGCGCATCGAGGGCTCGCCGGATTCCGCGGTGACTCACGGCTGGGCACCTGGATGTACCGGATCGCGATCCGGGCGGCGCTCCGCCAACGAGCGCGACGACGACGGCGCGCCGACCACGCCTTGGCCTCGGAGCCGATCGACCCACGAACGCTGGCTGGACCCGAGAACGTCGATGCCGAGCGCGTGCGGCGAGCGCTCGGCCGTCTGTCCGCAGAGCATCGAACGGTCCTGGCGCTCTTCTGTGTCGAGGATCACTCGCACGAGGAGATCGCCGAGGTGCTTGGCGTTCCCGTCGGAACCGCTTGGTCCCGGCTGCATCACGCACGCAAGCGCCTCGTGGCGGAGTTCGAGCAGCAACGCGACTGCTGATGGAGGATGTCCCAGCGGAGCGGCGGTGCCTACCGCGGCACTGCGGAGGCGTTTCCTGTGGATGCGTGGTCTTCCGCTCGCGGCGACGCGGTTCCGCGTTCGCCGGTCCGGCGCAGCACGGCGGCGAGACCTTCGAAGACGGCTGCCAGCGTCGCGGCCGCTTCCGGCGGCGCCTCGACGTGGAGTCCGCCCTCCGGGGTCCGGGTGACCGCGAGATCGGCAAACAGGCCACGAATGGCAGCCGTAGCCGCGTCCGCTCCGGAGGCCGGCGCAGGCGCGCGGTCGGTTGGATCGAGGTCGTCGTCCTCGGCGGCCGCCGCGGCGATCTCGTCGATGCGCGCGTCCTCGAGCAGCGTCGCGTCGCTCGCTCCGGCGTCGTCCGTGTCAGGAAGAGCGGGCACAGTGGCCGGCTCGATGATGCGCTCGAGACGCGCCAGGAATGAGCCTGAGCGTTCGAACTGCAGCTCGTTGGTGGTGCCGTCGAAGAGACCCTCGAACAGCGCTCGCTTGTCGCTCACCAGGCCCGCAATGCGCTCCTCGATGCTGCCCGTCGAAACGAGTTTGAAGACATCGATGGGGTTCTTCTGTCCGATGCGATGGATGCGGCCGATGCGCTGTTCCAGAACGGCCGGGTTCCACGGAAGCTCGAGATTGACGACGCATGAGGAGGCGCGCTGCAAGTTGAGCCCCACGCCTCCGGCGTCGGAGGCGAAGAGGATGCGCGTGTCCGGATCGTCGTGGAAATCCACGACATTCTGCGTCCGACGTCGCTGGCTCTCGCGCCCAGTGAAGAACACGCCGCGAAGTCCATGCTCCGCGAGCACGTCGCCAACGGCCCAGTGGGCCAGCTTCAACATGCGGCGCCACTGGCTGAAGACGACGATGCGGCGTCCCTGGTCGATGGCGATCCGGCGGACGAGTTCGCGGAACTCGTCGAGCTTGGGTGCCGAGAGGGTGGCACGCAGCGCGTCGTCTGCGGCGCTGCGCCCTGCGACAGCCGGCCACGCCTCGGCGAAGCGGAGCTGGCCGAGCCCGTTGGCGATGATGCGCTGAGTGGAGAAGAGGCTCATCAACCGCAGGAACTCCACGGGCAGCAGAGGGCGCTTACGCGCCGTGCCGAGCAACCGAGCGATGGGCAGGATCAACTCGTCATGCTCGTCTCTCTGCGCCGCGGTCATCGCAATCGGGATGACCGTGTCCGTGCGTTCGGGCAGTTCGCTCAGCACCTCGTGGCGCACGCGGCGCAAGAGCGCGGGGGCGAGTCGCTCGCGGAGCGTGTCGAGGTTGCGCGCACCGGTGATCGTCTTCGCGCCGTCGGCGAAGCGTACGTGCCAGACCGGGATCCGCCACTTGGGCTCCAGCGCCAAGTCGTCCACCCAGTCCATGAGCGACGTCAGTTCCTCCAGGCGGTTCTCCATCGGTGTCCCCGTCAGAACGAAGCGATACCGGGGACGCAGTTGCTTCACGTAAGCGGCGGTCTTGGTGGCCCAGTTCTTGATCCTCTGCGCCTCGTCGAGCACGACGATCTCGGCATCCCAGCCGTGGATCAGGGGAAGGTCACGCAGGACCTGCGCGTAGTTCGTGATCAGGAACCCGGAGTCCGTGCGTGCGTAGAGCGCGGCGCGCTCGTCCGGTCGCCCCTCGACAACCTGGATGGGCGCATCCGAGAAGTGCTTCCACTCGCGCAGCCACTGCGATTTCAGGCTGGCGGGAACGATCAGCAGACCGCGCTTCACGCAGCCTTCACGCAGCAGGAGATGGCAGGCGGCCACGGCCTGCGCGGTCTTGCCCAGCCCCATGTCGTCGCCGAGCAAGAGCGCGCCGGACCGGAGGAAGCGCTCAACGCCTGCGAGTTGATACGGGTAGAGCGGCCTTCGCAGCGACGAGAGTCGCCGACGCAGAGAGTGCTGGCTGGTCGCGACATGCGTGCAGGCGGCGAGGCGCTCGCGCTCGCGCGCCAGGAGCGAGCGCAGTGCAGGGTCCCGATGCAGGACGGACTCGGTGGCGCGCCCTCCACCGGCGGCGCCATTGGGGGGGCCATCGGGCGTGCCGTCGTCCAGGTACCGTTCTAGACGCTCGACCTGCCGCGCCCGTCGGCGAGGATCGGAGGGAGCGACGGATCGCAGACGCCACACGTTCTCGCCGTCGCGCACGAAGTCGCGGCGGAGCGCTGGTGGCGGCGCATGGCCTGCCCGCCCACGATCCCAGCTCACCCGATCCAGCCAGTCTCCCGCGCCGGTCAGGGGCCGCACGGCATCCCACACCATCGGAGGCACGCTCGGCGCACTCGTCGCCGCGGCCTGAGCGCGCTTCCACTTCCTGGGTCTCCGCGCGACGTCCGCAAGGGCAGCGTGAACATGCTTGCAGTAGCCGAGCGAGTTCCGCAGGAAGTCGCCGCAGTCACAACTCGCATGCAGCGGCGCAACGGTCCAGAGCCGCGTGTCGTAGGGGCGTTCGGGGCGGCGCGCACGGCGTGTCACATAGGCGCCGAAGGGGGAGCCGGCGGCGGGGCGCTGCGCGACGCGCAACTCGTCCTTCTCGCAGAACCCGACCCGCCGCAACAGCGCCTCCAGCGCGCCGCGCCGAACGGTCCAGTCGCCTCCCGTGGTCGCCCACAGTACGTGCTCCACGAGAAGCGCCGCCGGGACGGCGCCGGTCTTCCGGTCGGCCATCCCTACGAGTTCCCGCCGGGTCTCGTCGAGATCGCCGGTCTCGTCGAGATCGCCGATCGCGGCGCACTCATGCGATGAGTGGCTCGCGAGAGATCGGGGCTGCTGAACTGTCGGCGACTTGGGCAGGACCACGGGCCTCTCCTCGGGTGACGTGCAGCGCTTCGGGCACCGCCCTCTGTCAGCGTCGTAGGCTAAGCGCGGCATCCGACGCCCACGACGCGCCTGCAGAGAGGTGCGTCCACTCGAGATCACCGGCCCTGGGTTCTCGTCGTGGCGATCTCGTTTCGTGACCACAGTCGGGTCGCGAGGTTCGAGCGCTACCTGAAGTCCGGTTCCGGATCGGCGTTCGCCGTCCGACGTCGCTGGTGAGGCCAGTTCACGACACCAACCGCCCCTCCTCCCCCATCTCCACGACCCGACCCGCCCTCGCCAGCATCCGCTCGTCATGCGACGCCACCACGAGCGTTGCCCCACTCGCGTGCGCCCCCGCCAACACGTCGCACACGATCTCTGCCGACTCCGGATCGAGGTTCGACGTCGGCTCGTCGGCGAAGAGCAATCGCGGCGAGTGCAGCAACGCCCGAGCCAGCGCAGCGCGCTGACGTTCCCCGGCGCTGAGGGCCTCTGGGCGTCGAGCGACCACGTGCTGGAGCGCGACCGTCTCGAGCGCCTCCTCCGCGAGTCGCCGACGCTCTGCCGTCGGGACGCCGAGCGGGACCAGGCCGATCGAGACGTTCTCCCACACCGAAAGTCGCGGAACTGGGGCTCCGTTCTGGACGACGATCCCGGTCGGGCGGAGTCGCCCGGTGCGCTCGGCGCGGCTGACGCGGGCGAGATCGGCGCCATTCGCCAGGTCCAGCCAGACGGACGGACGCGAGGATGAACGGCAACGCGCGGCGTTGTTGCATGGAGCGAAGCTCGCAACCGTGCTCCCGGCAGGCAGCGCCTTCTACGCGCCGATCGAGTACGACTTCGGTCGCGCCAACTCGGTCATCCGACTGACGATGGTGCATCCGAGCAGGGCCTCCGCCGACGGCGTTCTCCGATGCTCTGCACGCACGCGCGGGGATCCGGCCGTCGGTAGCGTCCTGCGAGATCCAGACGGTCAGCGCGCCGCGCTCCACGAGCCCGCGGTCATACTCCCACCAGTCGCCCGCGCGGTAGCTCGCGACTTCGTGCGCGACGGTCACGTCGTAGACGGGGCCACGACAATCCGGGCGACTTGATCGAATCGCACCTGACTCTCTGCGCACACTCGATCGCCGAAGTTGGCTTGCGTCCGCGAGAGAGCGCCGCCGCAGTGACGACTCGGTCACTCCGCATCTCTGTCAGTCGTCGTCCTCCTCGCCCCGTGGGTGACAGGCGAAGCACTGGGAACTCACGTAGACGTAGTTCCTCACGTCGTCGTGCTCGTCGTTCATCTCGGCGCGCGAGTGTTCGTGACACGAGACGCACGTGAAGTTCGCGAAATTCGGCGACTCGTGGCAATCGTTGCAGTCGAGGCGCCGGTGGTCGCCCGAGTCGATCGGGAACGTGTGGGAGAAGTCCGCACCGCGCCACGTCGAGAACGACGTGTGGCAGGTGTCACAGGTGGCCGGGAAGTTCGCGGCCGCGTGGTTCGGGTCGCTGGTCGCGTCGAAGTCGTCCTGGTGGCAGGCAACGCAGTCACGCGGGGTTCCGGCGAACACTCCGTTGCCGTGGCAGTTGGTGCAGTCCGTGGACCTGTGCGCGCCACGCAATTGGTACGTCGCGTGGTCGAAGAGCGCGCCGCGCCAAGTCGAGAACGACGTGTGGCAGGAGTCGCACTCCGTTGGGAAGCCCGCTGCGGCGTGGCCCGGATCGGTCGTCGCGTCGAAGTCGCTCCGGTGGCATGCCACGCAATCGCGCGGCGTTCCCGCGAAGGTGCCGTTCGTATGGCAGTTCGAACAGGCGGTGGACCGGTGCGCACCGCGCAGCGGGTACGTCGTATGGTCGAATCGTGCACGCCGCCAGGTTGTCGGGCGGTGGCACGAGGCGCAGTCGACGGAGAACCCGAGCGCCGCGTGGTCCGGATCGGTCGTGCGTCCGAAGTCGTCCATGTGGCAGTTCTGGCAGTCCGGCGAGAGGCCGCTGAATGGACCGGACCCGTGACACGTTGCGCAGGCGACGGCCGCGTGCCCGCCTCTCAGCGGGAACGAGGGCGGGTGCGCGAAGCGAACGTCCGCGAACGACGTGGCGCGGTGGCAGTCCTGGCACTCCGTCCAGCCGAGGGCGAGGTGGTCCGGTGACTTCACGGCTGCGGCGTCCGTCCGATGACACGATGCGCAGCGCGTATCCACGCGCTGGAAGTTGCCGATCTCGGCTCCCGGATGGCAGGCGAAGCATGCCGTCACCGCGTGCGCTCCCGTGAGCGGGAAGCGGGTGGACGCATGGGCCGCGATGGCCTCGCGAGGTCGCCAGCGCTCCTCGAAGTGACAGCTCTCGCACAGGGCTCCGAGATGACCCTGGTGGGGGTCCTCGTGGCAGCCGCCGCAGCCGCGCGAAGCAGCCACACCGGCCGGGCCGCGGTCGTTGTGGCAGAGCAGACACTCGGCTCCGAAGTGCCCCCCGGCGAGCGGCCAACCCGTCTCGGCCGTGTGATCGAACGTGAAGTCCGGGCGGAGCGTGTGCCAGTCGCCCGTCACGTGGCAGATTCCGCAATCGGCCGGGAACGTGTCGTGCGGCAGGACGGGGCCCCGATCGGCCCGCCAACCGTGAGGCGGCACCGGCACGACACAGGCGCCGACGACCAGAAGACCGGCCAGACCACCGATCATCCATTTCCGACGGTTCGTCATACTCATCGTGGCCCCCATTCTAGAAGCGGTACTCGGCATAGACACTGAGCGACACGCCGTCCTGATCGTCCCCGAAGCGCGCGTCGGTTTCGATCGAGAGCGACCAGTCGAGTGCCGGGGTGAGATCGATCGTCGCCAGGACCGAGTTGCGCACGCGCCGACTCCCATGGCCGACGTCGCTTCGCGAGGTCTCGAACGCGAGGCCGACCGCGGCGTCGTCGAACCGGTGCCGGTCACCGACTCGCAGCCCCATGCCCGATTCGAACGACCCGTCCGTGCGGAACAGCCGGACATAGGGTTCGTTGCGATCGAGGAAGATGCCCGGAAGACGTACGGTGGCATCGGCGGTGACACCGCTGGCGTCCTCGTCGGACCAGATGCCGACGCGTTCGTTCAGCCGCACGTGCCTCCCGAGTCGGTGCCCACCGCCCACGTCGCCGCGGCTCACACGGCGGTCGTCGAGGAGGCGTCGGGTCACGCGCGGGAACTCGTCGCGCAGCAGTTCGGGCCAGCGCGTGAGCGAGGTCGAGGCGCGCAGCGTGTGGTCCGCGTCCACGCGCCAACTGGCGGAGAGATGCGCTTCGGTCAGTTCCATGCCGCTCTTCGTCCGGTCGTCGCCGTCGTAGACGTCCAACCAGGTGTCGCCGTGCAGGATCACGCCCTTCGCTGGTGACCAATCGACCTTGCCGATCACGAGACGCCGGTCGCGATCTCCGTCGTGCCACGTCTGCTGCAGGGCCAACGTCGTGGCGACCTTCTCGGCGTCGCTCTCCACCCAGCGCCACCCGATCGACACCTGCTTGTCGTCGAAGCCGGTGCGCTTCGCCGACAGCGCGGGCAGCGCGCCCAGGTCCAGTGTGAAGCGCCCGATGGAGCCGGCGTGGACGCTCGTCTCGACGCCATCCAGAAGACCGAATTCGGGCGTGTCGCGGGGCACGAAACGGCCCAACGTGACGACGAGCGGCGCGTCCACGCCCTCGCCCCAGCGGTAGAAGAACCGATCGATGCGTCCGAAGTCCTCCGTCTCGTCGTCGGACCCGCCGATGTCGCGGACCCGACGCTCCAGGTCTCCCGAGAATCCGAGCTGACCGCCGCGAGCGAACAGGTTGCGAATGTCGAGATCGATGCCGGTCTCGAAGATCGAGTAGCGCGAGTCCCGGTCACCTGCGCGATCGATGTCGGTGAGCGAGTGGACGTGCGCACGACCTCGGATGCGCAGCGGCCGGTCCCAAGGGTCCACCGAGAATGCCGGCGCGAGGAGTGGGGTATCCGGGTCGCGCTCCTCCGGAGGACGCGTCCAGCCGGGGTGATCGGGCGCCCGTTTCGGGCCATCGCCCTCGAGCACTGCGGCGGTCGCGCGGCCGGGCGGGAGCACGACGCGTCCCGACGTGCCGGGCTGCGGCAGCGACCGTCCGTCCCGCAACGTCGCCCGGGACGTCGTCGCCGACACGGCCACGAGGTTGCCCTCGCGCCGGCCGTGGACGGCATCCTGGAGCACCACGAGGTCGCCCACCTCGAGATCGTCGTTGCGGCCCCGGTCCAGGAAGACCGAGTCCCCCGACGTGTACGTCACGTGGACGTCGACGGCGGACGACTCCTGCGCAGCAGCCGGTGCAATCAAGCCCACGACGGCGGACGCCGTCAGCAGCGGGGTGAACGGTCTCATCGGTTCTCTCCCTCCGACCGGACTCGCGGCCGATGGCAGTCCCGGCAGCGCGCGCCGAGGGGTCGGTAGTGTGTGACGAGCGTTCCATCGCCGGCGCGCTCGGACCTGTGGCACGACTGACAGGGCAGCAGGCCGTGATCCGCATCCAGCGGGAACTGTGTATCGCGGGTGTGATCGAACTCGAGGTCACCGAACGAGTGGGTCTCGACGTGGCACCGGCTGCAGTCCGTCACCCCGCTACGCGCGAGTTGGCCGCGGTGGACGTCCTCGTGGCAGCCAGCGCAGCGCATGGGTGCGCCGCCCAGCGATCCGTTCGCGTCCCGGCCGTGGCACCGGATGCACGACGCCTCGGCATGGGAGGCGGTCAGAGCGCGCCCGGTCCACATCACGTGGTCGAAGTTCTCGGACCGCACCTCGCGGAAGCTCGTCGTGGCGTGACACCGCGCGCAACCGACGCGTCCGGCGACCGCGCGAGGCCGTCCCGGAAGATCGAACGTCCCGCCGTGCGGATCTGCGTGGCAGCTGGCGCACGTGCGCTCGGTCCCGCGGAAGGTCCGCTCGGCGCCCGCGCCCTCGTGGCAGCGCCCACACGGAACGGCGAGGTGCGCGCCATCCAGCGCGAACCGTGTCTTCGTGTGGCTCGCGGCGACGAACGTCGAGGGGGTGAAGTGACGCGGTACGTGGCAACTCGTACACGGGTCCGCCGCGAATGCGCCTGCTGCGAAAGCGCCCCGGTGCGGATCGCCGTGGCACGCCGCGCAGTCGTCGGCGGCACGTCCCGGAAAGCGCTCGGGGAAGGCCGCGCCGGCTTCGTGGCACGCCGTGCACGCCAGATCGTGAGGCGGTGCGAGCGGCAGTGCGTCGTGCCGGGCCGGGTCCATGTCCTCGCCCGCTGCGGCGAAGCTCGCGCCGGCCGGGTCGTGACACGTGTCGCATGGGCGCCCTGTGGCGAGCGGTTCGCGATGCGGCGTCGGGTGACAGGCCGCGCAGCTTGCGATCGGTGGCGGCGAGCCGCTGCGCCGGTGGCACGCCGAGCAGTCGCTGCGCGCGTGCTCGCCCTGGAGCTCGGTCGCGAATGACCCGTGGTCCTCGGCGGTCCGCGTCGCGGGGACGAAGGCCTCGGTCAGGTGGCAGATCGCGCATCCGGTGTCCGTGACGAAGCGTGGCGGAGTGGCCTCGTCGTCGTCCATCCCCGCGGCGGCGGAACTCGCGTGAGGATCCGCATGGCAGTCCCCGCAGCGGTCCAGCTCCGACGGCAACGCTCGTTCCGGCCGATGGCAACCGGCGCACTCGGCCTGCGCGTGGGCGCCGAGGAGGGGTACTCCGCGAGCGGCGTGCTCCTCGGGTCCGAAACGTGCGGCGTCGAATGACACCGGCTCGTGGCAGCGCGCACAGTCGTCGGCGCTCGTGAGGTGGAGCGTGCTCGGTCGAGTCGCGGACCCACCGGTGTCGGCGTGGACGTTCGCGTGGCAGGCGACGCAGCGACGTGGCTCCTGCGCAACGTTCGACGCCGACACCATCACGCGTGGACCCCCCTCTCCGTGGCACTCCGAGCACGCTCGGTCGGCATGCGCCTGGGTCAGAGGGAACACAGCGTGATCGAACTCAGGGTGCTCCGCGAACGGGGCGGTCTGGCCGTGGCAGGCGGCGCAGTTCGAGCCGAGGCCTCCCGCGTGTGCGTCCTCGTGGCACGCGGTGCACGTCCGCGACTGTCCGCGGAAGCGCACCTGTCCCGGTCGTAGACTCGGTGCGTCCGCGAACGCGTGGCAGTCCACGCAGGCGAGCGATCGGTGTCGCCCGTCGAGATCGAGAACGAGCCCGGCGTCCCGCTCGTGATCGAGCTCCTCCCGTGGCGAGATCCCGGCGGCGAGGAACGCCGTGGCTCCGGCCAGATCCACCGTGGCCCCACGATGTTCCAGATGGCACGCGGCGCAGTCGTGCGTGTCGCGCAGCGCATGCAACCCGACGCTGCGTCCGGTCCCCGTGCGCTCCTCTCCGTGGCACACGGCGCACGCGCTCTCGAACGTGCCGTCGGCGACGTGGCATGCCTCACAGTTCGCGAGTTCGGGCACCGACGCATGGCTCGGATGCAGTGGGCCCGGTGCCGGTTGCTCGGCCTCGCGGAGCACGAAGGCGATCACCGCGGCGAGAGCGACACCGCCCAGCACCCATGCCGGCCACCTCATCGCCCACCCCCGGGCATCTCGGCGCCTCCGACAAGGAACGGACGCAGGAACCACACCTCCGCCCAACGCAGGTCGGCAAAGCGGACCGCCGTGGAGATGTGCAACGTCGCGAGCAGAACCATCGCGAGCGCGAGCCAGCGGTGCATATAGCGCCAGGATGCGAGCAGGCCGCGCAGGTCTTCGTAGTGTGCGGCCCTCAGAGCGGTCCGGTGTGCCAATCGGCCGAGGGCGAACAGTTCGTCCATCCGATCGGCGGCGACGCCCTCGGCGAGGCCCCGCCTGCGGAGGGTCGCGAGCGTGCGGTCGAGGTGGCGACTCTCGCGGAACACCGCCGCGATGCGCACGCCGAGTGACGCTCCCCAGGCGCGACTGTCGACCAGGGTCTCGATCTCGTGCCGGACGTGTTGCGCGAACTCGCCCCGTCCGGCGCGATCCCACTCGCCCGAGAGCGCCGCGAGTTGCGTGCGCACCTCGTCGGTCTCCATCACACGCC
Source organism: Planctomycetota bacterium (assembly GCA_021776825.1). Classification (GTDB taxonomy): domain Bacteria; phylum Planctomycetota; class JAJSAM01; order JAJSAM01; family JAJVHW01; genus JAJFFG01. The sequence goes on along the minus strand of JAJFFG010000050.1, from coordinate 141,547 downwards.
CGTTGGCGGCGCGCGGTACGAACGCGTAGAGATAGCGTCCCATGGTGCCGGTCCCGACCACGATCGCCAGAGCGACGAACGCCCGGCCACCGGAGGTCGATCGGTGGGCGAACCCCGCGTGCAACGCGACGAACAGAAAAGCGAGGATGCCCGTGACGAGGTGGCTCGTCATCCATCGGCGGAGGGAACCCGGGAGCCGCGTGCCGAAACGCGACCGCCGGACGAGGTAGAGGAGATTGGCGGTGATGGCGACCACCGCGAGCAGGCCGGCGCCCAACCCCACACCCCCCGCCGGACGCAGCAGGCCGTGCAGCTCGTGCAGCGCGCGGGCGACCGGATCGGCGTCGTAGTAGTAGTCGCGACGCCAGAGCGCGAACGCAAGCACGCCGAGCGTGAGGGCGAGGGCGGTCGCGAGAGCGGCCAGGAGCCCGGTCCCCTGCTCGGTCGGAAGGACCGCGGGGTGACGGTCCTCCGGAGACAGAGAGACACCGGACTCCTCCAGCAGACGGAACGGCGGGACGCCTCCGACCATGACGAACACGTCGTCGTTGGGCAGGGACACATGCTCCGTGGCGCCGCCTTCCGGGCACAGGCGCAGTTGGACGCTCTCCGGATCGATCCGCTCGACGTCGCTCGAGTAGAGGATCTCGAGCCGCCCCTCGGACAGTGATTGTTCGAGTCGCTTCGCGTTGCGAGCCTTGATCCGGAAGAACGCGTGCTTGCGGTAGGAGAGCGTCACGCGATTGCCGCGCTGTTCGGATAGCGCGATCGCAGATTCGATCGCGCTGTCCCCCCCCCCGACCACGAGGATCCTGCGATCCTCGTACGACTGCGCGTCCACCAGGTGGTAGGCGACCTTCGGGAGTTCCTCGCCGGGCACTCCGAGCTTGCGCGGCGATCCGCGACGACCGATGGCCAGGCATACGTTGCGCGTCGCGATGTCGCCCTCGGCCAGGTGGACGAGGAGCGTGCCGTCGGCGACGCGGTCAAGGCCCTCGTATCTCGCGCCGGTGCGGAGCGGCAGTCGGTGCTCGGCCACCAGACGCTCCCACAGATCGATCAACTCCTCCTTCGAGTAGCTGGTCTTCTCCAGGCGTCCGTGGAGAGGCAGATCGACCGGCTGGGTCAGCACCATCTTGCGCCTCGGGTACTTCGCCACCGTTCCGCCGAGTCCTTCTTGATCGACGACCACAAACTTCAGTCCCCGCTCCCGCGCCCGCAGCGCGCAGGAGATCCCGGCCGGTCCGGCGCCCACGATCACGAGATCGAGCGGGCCGGTTGCGTCGCGCTGGGGCGCACGATCGGTGCGTCGGGCCACCTCGTCGGCGACGGCGACGCCGTGGCCGATCGCCGTACGCACGAGCGCGAAGCCCGTCACCTCGCCCGCGAGGAACACGCTCGGATTCCCGACGGCCTCGAACGTCGCGTCGAGAGCGGGCAGGTCGCGGCGATCCGACGTGTCGCCGAGTGTCACGCTGATGGCGGAGGTCGGACAGGCAACCGAGCAGAGGCCGTGTCCCACGCACCGTGATCCGTGCACCACGGCCGCCTGACCGTGAACCAGTGCGAGCACGCCCTCTTCGGGACACGCCCGCACGCACCCGCCGCAGCCGATGCAATTGGTCAGGTCCACGAACGGGTACTGCAGCCGAGGGCGATCGCTGCCGCGACGGCGGGCCTCGCGACGTTCCTCCCGGACGGCCCCGCTCGCATGGAGCTCGGCGCGACGCTGCGCGACCGTGGCGAGTGCCAGGACGAGGCCGAGCGTGAGAGCGGCGAGGAGAATCCAGCTCACTGGGGGCACACGTACGGTGCGGCCGCACGGCTCGTTGCCGCGGATTGCATCACGCCCCCGTCGACGTCGTCCGACATCCCCCGTCCCCACCCTCCGCCGGGGCGCCAACTCGACGCAGCGGACGCCCCGGACGCCCCACTCGCCGGTGCCAATGGGCGCCGCCATGTACATCCGGTCCACGACGCGCCGGAGTGATACATGTCAATTTGGGCGTGTCCGCGGATGGCGGGACTCTCGGAGAATCGGAGCGCGACCCGGAGATCGCTTCGGCGTGTCACCCGCTTCACAAGGCGCCGCGGCGACCGTGACCATGGTCAGCGAGTTCAGTCACATCGCGCTGACGGGCGACGCCATCATCCCGGTGGACCCGAGAGCAAGGAGAGAGCACATGTGGCGACCCGACACGGAGGGACGAGAGCGCGTGTGTCGCGTACCGAGATCGAAGCGCCGCGCGTTCGCTGCGACTGGGGAGCGGCGTTTGCCAAGCGCCATCTCTGGTGAGACGTCACTCCGAAACCAACCGCCCCTCCCGCATCTCCACCACCCGAGCTGCCCTCGCCAACATCCGCTCGTCGTGCGACGCCACCACCAGCGTCGCCCCACTCGCATGGGCCCCCGCCAACACGTCACACACGATCTCGGCCGACTCCGGATCGAGATTCGACGTCGGCTCGTCGGCGAAGAGCAACCGCGGCGAGTGCAGCAACGCCCGAGCCAGCGCAGCGCGCTGACGTTCTCCGGCGCTGAGGGCCTCCGGGCGTCGCGCGACCACGTGCTGGAGCGCGACCGTCTCGAGCGCCGCCTCCGCGAGCTGCCGTCGCTCGGCCATCGGGACGCCGAGCGGGACCAGGCCGATCGAGACGTTCTCCCACACCGGAAGTCGCGGAACTGCGGCTCCGTTCTGGAAGACGATCCCGGTCGGGCGGAGTCGTCGGGTGCGTTCGGCGCGACTGACTCGGGCGAGATCGACGCCGTCGAGCAGGACACTGCCCGACGTCGGGTGGTCGAGCCCCGCGAGCAGTGCAAGGAGCGTGGTCTTGCCGGAACCGGAGCGCCCGCGCACAGCGACGAACGCCCCGGCCGCGACCGAGAGCGACACGCCCGCGACGGCTGCGACGGCGGTGCCATCGCGCACCGCGAACTCGCGTCGGACCTCGCGCGCCTCCACGCTCAATCCCGTCTGCGCGGTCATCGCATCGCCTCGGCCGGCGGCGCCGTCGCGGCCCTCCACGTGGACCAGGTCGATCCGGCGAAGACCAGCACGGATGTGACCGCGAGTCCGAGCAGCGCCGGGATCGGGAGCATCTGCCACGGCACGCGGAAACCGGGCATCCGGGCGGCACCGGGAAGAAGCACAGGCGCGATGCCGGCGCCGTTCGCGAGGTCCAGCCAGACGAACGCGATCAGCACCGAGAGCGACGTTCCGATGAGGGTCAGCAGCGCACCCTCCACGAGCGAACGCAACAGCAGCGCATCGACGCTCCAACCAACGGCGCGCAGGAGCCCGGCCTCCCGACGTCGTTCCGCGAGTCCCACGCCCGATGTCACGAGGACGAGCGGGATGCCGATCGCGAACGCGAGGATGAACGGCAACTGAAAGAGCGTCTCGCGGTCGAGTAGGCGTCGGGCGAGCAGCGCGTAGAGATCGTCGCGCGTCGTAACCCGCGCTCGCAGCGCCGGACGGATGCCCGGCGGGCCCAGGGTCGGAAGCGCCCGCAGTCTCTCGGCGACGGCATCGCGGTAGTTCGGCTGGCACGTCACAAGGAGCGACGTCACGGCGCTTTCCTCGGCTGAGATCGTCTGGGCCGTCTCGATCGAGGTGAAGATCACCTGCGATGCCCAGAGCGGCGCGCCGGCGCCGAACACGCCCACCACGCGCGAGACGCGCTCGCCGGATTCGTTGCGATAGAACGGCGGGACCGCGTCTCCCACTTTCAAGCCGAGACGCGCCGCAAGATCGTGCCCCATGACGAGCTCGTTCGGAGCGTTCGGGGCGAACAGGCGGCCATCCATCACGCTCACATGCGCGGGGAGCGAGTCGCGTGGGACTCCGACGACGACAGCGCTCTCGCCGCGCGTACCGAGCTGTGTCTCGGCGACGACGCGGGGCACGACGGACGTCACACCGGGCAAGTCGGCGACGACCGCGATGGCGGACTCCGGCATCGGCGCCGGGCGCCCGAAGCGCAGCGTTGTCACGTGCAGGTCGGGGCCTGCGTCGACGGCCGCAACCATGTCAGCACGCAGGCCGGCCGCGATCCCGGAGCCGACGACGTAGGGCAGCACGATCGCCACCACACAGAGCACGGTGGACACGGTGCGAAGTCGATGCAGCGACACGGCGGACGCACCGCTGCGAGCGATTGCAGCGACGACGCGCAGCGCGCCGCGAGACGCGCCCACGTTCCTCATCGGTCGACGGCCCCGAGCGCGTGATCCGGACAGATCACGTCCGTGCCGGGGAGATCACCGTGGCGCAGAGCGCACTGAGCCGCGAGCCGAGGATCGAACGCCGCGGCGCAACGAGACAGATCGGTCGCCCGCCCCAGCCCTGGGAGGCCCAGTTCGTGATGAGCCGGGTCCGTGAGCCGTCGCGCGCTCCGCAGTCCCGACACAATGAACGCGCCGACGCTCGCCACCACGAGGACGAGTGTCGTCAGAAGCACCGTTCGTGGCGCGTCGCGGCCCATCGGCAACGGGCCTAGCGACGCTCTCCGACGGGCTCCACGATGTCGTGCAGCCGATCGATCTCGAGATCGGTCAGTTCCTGCTCGATGCCGCTCGGCCAACGGATCGTGCAGCGCTCGATCGAGTCGTTGTCGCCGAGCCCGAAGTACAGCGTGCGCGTGCTCTGGGCGAGGTACCCACCGGCCGCATGGACCTGCCGCACCTGCACGCCGCCTCCGACGTGGACGTGCGCCAGCGCACCGACCGCATCCCGGTTGCTCTTCGTGCCACGAAGCCGGAGACCCACCCAGTGACGCTCCGGGAACTGGTTGCGATACACGTACGCGCGCTCGTTGAAGTTATTGACGGCGAGGTCGGGTCGACCGTCCTCGTCGATGTCCATCACCGCGGCGCAGCGTGAGCTGCGTGTCGCTGGGCTACCTCCGATCGGGTCCGGCAGGTGCGGTCCGCCGGGGCGCGGCTCGATGCCCTCAGCCGACTCACCCCACGCGAAGGTGCCGTCGCCCGCGTTCATGAGCAGCGCGTTGCGCCAGTAGAAGAACGGATACCCCATTCCCGCCGGCAGGAACGCATCCTCGTCGCCATCCAGATCGAAGTCGGCAGCGGCGATGCCCCACGGCCAGAACGTCTCGGCATTCGCGGCCTCTGACGTCTCCTCGTAGCGGCCGTTGCCGAGGTTGCGGAACAGCGTGTTGCCGAAGAGCACCTTCCGCGGATTGGCCGACATCTCGACCTCGTACATCTGGAGGTCTTTCGCGCTGACCTTGCCGCGCTCCACCATCTCGCCCATCACGGTGCCGAACTTGTGCTTCTCACGCATCTCGTCGGCGGTGCTGGTCACCGGCATCCACATGTCCGAGTGCATGTCGACCAGGAACAGATCGAGCAGGCCGTCGCCGTCGTAGTCCATCGGCTTGCAACCGACTGCGCCCCACGACGTGCGCCCGAGCGTTTCCTCGGTGACGTCGGTGAACCGCTTGCCCGCGTCGTTCCGCAGGAGCATGCTCAGCCCGAACATGTTCGTGACGAAGAGGTCCTGATCGCCGTCGGAGTCGACATCGAAAATCGCGATGTCGCCGCCCCATCCGCGGCCCGCAGTGCCCGTCTCCTCGGTGACGTCGCGGAACGTGCCATCACCCTCGTTGTGATAGAGCGCGTTCAGTTCCGGGTCGCTCTGCACGAGTTCGATCAGGCTGGCCTGGCCGACGAAGTAGCGGCCCTCCGGCTCGCGTGTGTCGAGTGTCCACTTCGCGGTGTTGCTGACGAACAGATCGAGCAGTCCGTCGTCGTCGTAGTCGAAGAAGGCCACGCCCTGGGAGTGGCCGACGTACTCGACCCCCGCTGCGGCCGTGATGTCGACGAAGCGACCGTCGCCCTCGTTTCGAAACAGCACGTTGCCACCGCGCGTCGACGCGACGAACAGATCCTGATCGCCATCGTTGTCGATGTCTGCGAACGAACCCGAGGTGCAGATGCGGTCGTCAAGGGCGACGCCAGCACGCTCCGTCACGTCCTCGAACGTGCCGTCTCCGCGGTTGCGGAACAGGCCGTTCGGACCGAGCTGATTGAGCAGGTACAGATCCTCGTGGCCGTCGCCGTCGACGTCGCCGACCAGCACGCCGCTGCCATGGTCGTAGAGGTTGATCTTGAAGTTCTCGCCCTGCTCGCCAGGGAGAAACTTCATGTCGAAGCGGATGCCGATTTCCTCCGCGACCTCGACGAATCCGGCTCGACGTGTCGTCACGTCCGACTCATCTCCCCCACCGTTCGGAGCGACACCGTTCGGGCCGTCGTCGCCGCACGCCCCGGCCAGTCCCGACGCGATGAGCACGAGGCTCAGCGGAGCGATCTGTCGGCGCAGAGAACGCGGCTCGTCGCTCTCGGTCGTGCGTCCCATCTATCCGTCTCCATCAGTCTGGGCGAACGGCCGTTCGTCGCCCGTGAGCAGCCGCCCGCGATACGTCTCGGCGTGACGTTCGGCGTCGCGTTGGCTAGCGAAGACGTGGATGCGATCGCCGGTCGCAGGCTCTGTCACGACACGGCTTCGGACGAAGAACGCCCGATCGGCCACGACGGGGGCGCCGGTCTCCTCATCGATGACGAGGACGCGTTCGGCCGCGGCGCCCCGGGCGTCGAGGAAGCGCTCGGCGCACGAGACGCAGCAGAACCCGTGGGTCGCTCCGGCATCGAGTTCAACGCGCACGCGCGGGTCGCTCGCGAGAACCACACCGTCAGCCGCGCAGCGCGGGGGCGGATCGCCGCGCAACGCCGAGCCGACGAGGGGCAGGGAGCAGACCGCGACGAGGGCGACGGCGGCGACCCAACGGGTGGTCATGCCACACCCCACGCAACTGCGAAGAAGCCGACCGCGGCAAGAGTGCTGAACGCGGCGATGCGGTCGAGACTCCGTCGCAGCGCATCGACCGTCGGACCTTCACCGGGACCGAGCCACCGCGCGGCTGCGCCCCACGAGACCGCAAGCAGGGGCGTCGCGAGGAGCGCCAGACCGACGAGCGTCTCGGGGGCCGCCGCGGCCAGGCAGTACGTGCACTGATGTAGCGGAAGCCCGAGCGCCGCGGGCGCGACGAGATCGTTCACGAAGAGCAGACCGCCGATGAGCACTGCGCCGGCCACGGCTACCCGAACGACGTCGGTGACCGCCCGATGTGTCCACGTGCCTGCCGCGGGAAGTTGCTGCCCGCGGAAGAGGACGACCGAGAGGACCAACGCCGGCGCCCCGAAGAACGTCGCTGCGGTCCCGGTCGACGCCGTCCCTGTCCACGCCGCGCGCCCGAGGAGCAGGCCAGCGGACGACGAGGTGATCCCCGCCGTCGAGCAGCAGCCCGCGGCCAGGAAGCGCTCGGCCTTCGGGATCACGATGTAGGCGGTCTCCGTCGCAGCCGCTCCGATGGCCACCAGGCCGACCATCAGCGCGAGCGCGAGCTGGCGGCGGGTGAGCGCTCCGGCGGGCTGATCCCGAGAGGCGAGGTGCACGGCCACGGCGGCCCCCGCTCCGAGGAGCAGCGCGACACGTAGGACCGCAGTCACATCTGCCAGCGCGGGCAGCCAGCCGGCCGCGCCCTGGCTGCCCGTACCGACCTTCAGCACGCCGACGACGCAGCGAACCCCCTCCCACTGCGGCACGTAACTCTCGAGGAGCAGTCCCCAGAGAACCACCGAGACCAGCGAGAGACCGGCGAGAACGGCGACGAGGAGGAAGAGCAGGTGTCGCAACGACTCCGCGCTCTCCGTGGCGCCCGGTCGGTCCGAGGCGGGCCGGTTCGAGGCGGGCCGGTTCGAGGCGGTGCGGTCCGAGGCGGTGCGGTCCGAGGCGGTGGATCGCCTACGCCGACCATGCTCACTCAGTGCATGCCCACCCAGACGCCGCCAACCGCGCACGGCTGCGGTCACCAGCGCGCCGCCGCCGATCAACTCGACCGCGGCCACGAAGAGGGCAAGTATCGCGAGGGCGTTGACGATCACCGCGGCACCGTCGCGGAAGAGGCAGGTCTTCCCGCGTCCTAGGACAGATCGACGTACCGATCCGTCGTGGTGGACGCACTGAGAGGCTGGTCGGGTTGCATCGAATTCGATCGAATCGACCAGGGACGAGACCGCCGGACGGTGGACCTGAAGTGCGCCGCGGCTCAGCGGGCTTCGGCGCGTCGCGCCAGCTCGCGGACGCCCAACGGGTAGAACGCCTCGCCTCCAGCCTCGATCACGCGTGCCGCGGCCGCTCGGACGGACTTGCGTGGGTCGTCCAGCGCTGCCAGGAGCTCGCTCTCGGCGGGGAGCATCCGCCGTTCGGCAGCATTGCGCACGGGCGCCCCGCGCACTCGATCGGCGAGACAGTCCAAGTCGTCCGGATCGACCTCGCCGTCGTCGCCCAGGAGGGCCAAGAACGAGACGCGCGTCGTCGGGTCCGTCGCATCCGACCAGAGGGCGCGCCGTCCGACGGAGTCCCAGATCAGGAGCCAGCCCTCGGAGGACTCAACGTCGTCTCGCCCCGCCACAATCCCACTCAATGTCCGCGCAATGAGAAGACCGCCGTGTCGGCCGCCGTCGGCGGCACCCGAGCCGACGGACTCGACGCGCCCTCGACGCGGGAACCGTGTCAGGACGGGCGCTGCGTCGCGGCGATACGACGTAGACCGGACGGCGTGCACCCGGAAGAGAGTCCACTCACCGACCTCGGCCTCCAGTTGGACGACCGCATGGACGCGATGGCCCCTGGGAATGAAGCGCTGCGCACGCACGTACCAGTCCTGGCCGAGCTTCAGTCGCTGGGTGGACTCGAGAACGGTGGCGGACGAGGTCCCCGTCTCAGCGTGCGTCGTGAACAGCAGCCCCGCTCCGGCGTCCTTCACGGCGATCCAGCTTCCTTCGTGGCCTGCTGCGAGCGCCGCGCGCGCGAGATCGTCGGGAACCGGAAGCTGACTGACGACTCGGTGCCCATCACCGCCAAGGTCGATGTCGAACGTCAGGAAGGACCGCACGCCCAACGCTGCGACGCCCAGCCAGAGCAGCGCGCCCGCGCAGACGATCAGGCCGGCTCGGCTCGACGTTGCGCGCGGCGCCCTATCACTCATCCGACGCGGCGGCGATCAGCTCCTCTTGCGCGGACTCGAGCGCATCGATCAGCTCCTGCGGCGTCTCCGGCTGCACCGTGCGGAGCAGTTCCTCCCCGTCGCCATCCGTCCAGACGAACGCGGGGTAGTAGTCGATGCCGTACTGGGCGATGAGGTCGGCCTCGTCGTCCTTCTCCACGAACACGGGAGTGAAGTGAGGCTCGATGGCCGCCAGCGCGGTCCCGTCGTTCAAGGTCGCACCGACCTTGGCTCGCGTGGCGCCTCACCAACTGGCGGCAAAGAGGAGCAGCGCCGGCTGACCGGCCTCCCGAGCGGCGGCCGCGCCGGCGGCCCCGCGCGCGGTGATCGCTGCGCTGATGCGCGCGAACGCATCGTCACGGGCCGAGGGCCCCGCCGCCTCCTCGACGTCGTCTTCCGCGGGAGCCGGCGCCGGAGACTCGCCACACGCCCCCAGGAACGCCGCACCGACCACAGCCAGAGACCACACACGTTGCAAGCGCATCGACACCTCCTGCTTCGCACGAGCGCACAAGAACCAGCCCGCCCAGTCTACCGAGACGGCGCTCCGAGCGAAGCCACCGAGGTCGAGCTGCGATGACACGAGAGCAAGGCGGTGCCGCGCAGCAGCGACCGTGATCGGTGATGATGGGCCGGTGCGCCTGCGTCTGCTCCTCCCGCCAACGATCGCCCTCCTCGCGTTCGCAGTCTGGCTGGCGTGGCCCGGCGCGGAGCCGCCCGACGTTTCGCCCCACGATCGAAGCGCTGCTGCCGAGGTGCTCGACGCGGGCTCGATCGACGATCCGCGCGTCGCGCCGCGTCGGCACGCGCCGCCGACCGAGTCGGTGGTCGGCCGCGCCGAGTGGGGTCCGGTGAGCGGCATCGTCGAGGAGGCGGAGAGCGTCGAGCCACGAGCCGGTGCCCGCGTGTCGCTGCACGTCCGCACGATCGCGGAGGACGACGAGTCCGAGGTGCTCGCAGTCGCCTCGCCTCCCGTGGTCTGGGCGCAGACGGACAGCGAAGGACGCTTTGAGACCGCGCCGGTCGCGCCGGGCGCGTACTGGGCCATGACGGCGGCCGAGGGGTGCGCGGGCGACGTGGAACCGATCGAGGTCGCCGTCGGGGGGCTCGCGGACGTCGAGCTGGCCGTCTGGCAGCGACCCGAACGCGAGTTCGCCGTGGTTGACGAGTGGGGCCGCGAGATCGGGGGCGGCGAGGTCCTCGTGTACGAGGAGGACCTGGAGGGTCCGCCGTGGCTCACGAAGTCCGCCGACGCGGATGGGCACATTCGCGTTCGGGTCGGCGCGGGCGACCACCTCCTCTTCAGAGCGCCCGGGTTCGCGCCGAACGTCGTGACGGGACTGCAGGTCGTTCCGGAGGTTCCGCCAGTCGACGCACAACGCGTGAGGCTCGTCCCGTCCTACGCGATCTCCGGACGCGTGGTCGACGGAGCCGGGCAGCCGGTCGCTGCCGCGCGCGTCGATTCAAATCAGCGTCTCGTCCCCGTGCAGAGAACCGACGACAAGGGCCGCTTCCGATTGCATCCGGTACGCGAGCACGGCGTCAAGACGCTCCAGGTGAGCGCGGCTGGGTTCCCAGTGTGGACGGGCAGCGCACGCGGTGGCGATCGCGACGTCGTGGTCCGTCTTGGGCGTGGCGCGCGTATCGCCGGGCGGGTCACGCATGCCGACGGCGAAGACGCGTTCGAGGCCTCCATCGTGCTGCGCCGCGACGGCGATCGCTTGCGCGTCGTCCACGGCGGCACGTTCGACTTCGAGGACGTCCTACCCGGTCGGTACCAACTCGTCGCGTGGATCCCGGAGCGCCCCGCGCGGTACTCGGGTCCCCCACCATCGCAACCCATGGCCAGCGACGCGTACACCGGCGCGGTCACGCTCGATGTCGCCGAGGGGGCGTCGCACGAAGACGTGGAAATCACTCTGGCGAAGTCTCCACGCTCGTGGATCTCGCTGCGGCTTCGCGCTCCGGACGACACCGAGCTCTCGAACCTGCGGGCGTACGGTCGGCTTCTGCTGAACGACGACGAGGTCGGCGAAGCGGGAGACAGGCTCGACGTCGAGCTCCTGGCTGCGCCCGGTACCGAGACTGACCTCAGCGCCGCCGCGCACGTGGACGGAGCGCGGGTCCTCGTGCGCGGCACGTTCGTCACGGACTCCGAAGCTGGTGTGACCGTCCACGCTGTTGCACTGCCCCGCCCGTCGCTTCTGACGGTTCATCTCGTCGGGCCGGACGGTCAGCCGCTGCCGGAGGGCGTGGAAAGCTCGGTCAGAGGACGAGGACAGAGGACGTCACGGCGAGACGGCTCGGACGGGAACCACACCCATCACGTCTACGTCGACCGCAGTCGCCGAGCGGAGATCGACGCGGCTGCATCAGGCTACGCCCGGGCGACCGTCCGGCTCGATCGCGAGCGCGCTGACACGTTGACGATCGCGCTTCATCCGAGCGTCGGCGTGCACGGTCGGATCGTCGGCGGCACCAAGGAGCTCGACGGCGTGCAGGTTTGGGTGCGTTCCGACACGCCACCTGCCTCACGCGGGTGGACGACCCGACGCGTCCGGCCCGACGGTCGCTTCGTCGTCGAGCGCACCCTCGCCGCGGGACCCGCGACCCTGCGTGTGTATGTGCGCGGTCGACGAGCCGTGGAGAGGCGGGTCGTCCTCCCGGCCGTCGTGGACCACGACCTCGGGCGCATCGAACTCCCTCCCGATGCGACGCTTCGCGGGAGCGTGAGTGATGGTGCCGGCCGGCCCATCGGCGGGGTGCGCATTCAGCTCTTCGCGGACACCGACATCGCGGGCGGCTCCGTGTCCCATCCCGACGGGTCCTTCGCAGCCGACGTTCCGAGCGATTTCTCGGGGTGGCTCCTTGCGCGACGGAACGGGTACGGCGCGGCGATCCGGCGCGTCGATCGAGCGAGTCTCGGCCGGGCACACCACGTCGAGTTGGGCGTCGCCGGGTCGGTGCGTCTGCGGATCGACTTCGACGGCGTCGACGACTTCGACGGACGCGTCGCCGTGCGCACGGTAGCGGGCGGCCATGTCTGGGAGCCGTCGACAGCGGAGCAGGCCGACTCGGAACCGTTCGATCGCGTCGTCGTCCTCGACGGTCTCCCGACGGGACCGCTCGAGATCGGCTACATCGGCCCCGATGCGGAGATGGTGCGCCGTGTCACGGTCCGCGCTGGCGAACGCGTCGACGTGGACCTGGGACCCGGGGACGTGGTGACGAAGTGAGCTCGACTCAGGACGGCACGCTGAGCACACCGGCCGATCTCCCCGACGAGTCCGCGGCCCAACGCACAGAGCTCCGGGGCTGGCTGATCCTCGCCACATCCGCCGTGCTGACTCCGCTGTCCGTCTGGACTCTGCTCGGAGCGCTGAGCAGGACCATCACCGACGACCGAATCGTCATCTACGGCTGGCTTCCTCGCGCGTTGGCGTGGAGCGGCGTCGGGGCAGCACTCGTCGTCTGGTTCATCGGGTTCCTGCGTCACCGGGGATCGTTCGGTCGGCTCTTCGTGCTCGCATGCGGACCGGCGTTCGCCTGCGTCGCCATGTGTTGCGGGGGCACGTGGATCGTGTTCGGCGAGGGCGCGGAGACCGTGCGGCCCGAGTTGACGGTCGCCGACGGCGGACGCTACCGGCTCGCCATCTACTCGTTCATGCAGGGCAAGACGCTGCGCCTCTGCCGCGTCGTCGACGACAGCGCGTGGTCGCTCGAACTCGACGTGGTGTCCGCCGCGCGATTCGGCTCACCACGTCAGTTTGTACGCCTACTGGTTCCTGCCGGGTCGTCGCCGCGGTCTCCGACTGGGCTGTGCGTGTCGCCAGCCGGGCTCATCCTCGTCGAGTATGGTTCGAGCCCCGGACTTCTCGAGATCTACGCGGCCTACGATCCGTCCACCGATGAGAGCTTCGCGAACGTGAATGTGTTCCCGCTCTCACCGTTCCTGATGTTTCGTGCGAACGACGTGGGAGACGACGCCGCACTGGAGAAACTCGCGGTGAAGATGCTGCACGACGCATCGCTGCCGTGGAAGGCTGGCGTGCCCGACGACACAGCGCTCGCCGCGGATCTCACGCACGAGAGCCCGTGGGTCCGCGACGCAGCCGAGAAACTCATCGTGCGCGGGGGCGTCGACCTGTTCCCGGTCGCGACCGAACGTCTTCGGGAGCTGCGCTGAGAGGCTACTCGTCGCCGACCGACTCTGTGGCGCGTGCGACGAATGCCTTGATGTCGTTGAGTTCCTCGTGAATCCGCGCGATGCGGTACCGAACTTCGCGACGACCGTCCTCGTCCGCGGCTTCCATCTGCGTATCGAGTTGCTCGATCTCAATTCCCATCGCGTGCACTCGCGCGTGCATCGAGTGCAGGAACTCCACGTCATCCGCAGCCGCCACCATTGGTAGATGCCACGTGTAGTCGAGGTCCGGATCGACGCCTCGTTCTGTGCGGATCGCGGCGAACTCCTCGGCCGTGAACGGACCGAGGACCTCCTCGGACTCCACGACCAGCAGAAATCGCTCGATCGGAGCGTGCCGCTTCACCAGGACGTGGTCGTCGTTCCAGCCGGCGGAGTACACCGTCGCGTCGATGAACCCGGAGACGCAGGTCTCCCGCGGATGATCGTTCGCGATGATCAGCCACGGACCGGGCAACGACTGCTCCACCGCCGATCCGACTCCACACGCGATCCCGATCGCGAGCACGAGCGCCGCGCAGGTCGCCAGAACGCCGCGCTCGCTCACCCGTAGATGAACTCGATCGGTGCGTCGACGCGCTCGCCGAGGCTCTGATGCACGGGGCACGTGTGCGCCGCGCGCTCCAGCAACGGGCGCTTCTCCTCCCGAACGTGCGCCGGGAGCGACACGGTGAGCGCGAGTCGTCCAATGCGGCGCTTGGGATCGGCCACCATCTCCTTCGTCACACAGAACGTGGTGCCCACGATGTCGACACCGTGGCGCTCGGCCACGATGCCCATCACCGTTACGACGCATGTCCCGAGCGCTGTCGCGACCAGGTCCGTCGGAGAGAAGCTGCGGCCCTGCCCGTGGTTGTCGACCGGCGCATCCGTGATCTGTTCCGCGCCGGACGGTCCGTGCCGCGCGCGACAACGCAGCCCGCCCTCGTAGGCTCCCGTGATCTCGACCATCGCGCACCTCCGACGGACGAGCGTATCCGGTTCCATGCGGACGACCCACTGCGCGTGCGACATCTGTCACGGCGACCCAACTCCCGGTCCCCTACCGTGAGTCCGATGACGCTCGCGGATCGACCCGTGGCACGCTCGCGCACGGCCATCGGTCTGACCTTCGGTGTCGCCGGCCTGGCCGCTGCGATCGTGCTGTCTGCCGTCGCATACGGTCAAGATCGCGATGGCCCGCCGCAGACCGCCGTCCGCGCCCCATTCGTCGGTACCGCCGCGTGCGCGGAGTGTCACCGCAAGGAGTTCGACGCCTGGTCGAGTTCGTCGCATGCGCGCTCGTTCGAACGCGCGACGGACGCCAACATGCCCGCCGAGGTCGTTCAGGGAGCAACGGTCGCGCACGCTCCCAGCTCGACGACGTTCCGGCGGGACGGTGCTGGCTACGTCGCCGAGACGGTCGGGCCGGACGGCATGCCGACCGACTACGACCTGACGCACGTCGTCGGTCGCATGCGGATCCGCATGTTCGTCGCCACCTTGCCTGACGGACGGATGCAGGTACTGCCGGCGATGCTCGAGGCGCCGACGAACCGTTGGTTCGACTACACGCACCTCCTGTTCGGAAACGCGAACGGGGACTGGGACACGCCTCCGGCAGTCGCGCCCGGCGAGGCGTCGTTCTGGACGGGCGCTGTCCGGTCGTGGGACGCGCGCTGCAGCCGCTGTCACACGTCGGGGTGGCAGTCCGTCGAGCGCGACTCCACAGAGCACGGGCGCCGTTCGTCCTGGCGGGCCTTGGCCATCGACTGCGAAGAGTGCCACGGACCTGGGCTCGCCCACACCATCGCCTGGCGCGACCTGGATCCCGATGCGCAGGACGCCGCACTCCCGCGTCTCGAGAAGCTCCCGCGTGCGGCAGCGACTGCCGTCTGTGCGCGCTGCCACATGGAAGGTGAGGTGGTGAGTGCCACGTTCGAACCGGATCGCGACCTCTACGAACACCTCGACCCGACGCTCCTGCTCGATCCCGAACGCGTCGACCCGGCCGGACGGCCACTGGAACTGATCTACGACGGTCTCCCGTTCGCCGTCAGTCGCTGCGCGAACGAAGGCGGGCTGACCTGTCGCGACTGCCACGAACCCCATGGCGGAGCCGTGCGGTCGCAACTGCGCGCGGAGCCGTCTTCAGGCGACCTCTGCGTTCGCTGTCACCGTGACGTCGCCGCGGACGTGCCCGCCCACACTCACCACCTCGCCGAGGGATCTGGTGCAACGTGCGTGGCGTGCCACATGCCGTTCCTCGCCATCGAACGCGGACACGGCGCCGTCGCCGACCACAGCATCAGCGTGCCGCGTCCCGAAGCACGTGGCGACCGCGTCGCGCAGGACGCCTGCACATGGTGCCACTCGGGCGGGATCAACGCACCGCCGGGCGCGTCGCCGCTCTCTCCGGAGCGTGTCCGCGACGCCTACGCCACGTGGTGGCCGAACCCTCTCGCCGCCGAACCGTGGATGGATGCGATCGCCTCGGGTCGTCTCGGTGAACCGGGTGCCCCGCAAGCCCTGGTGAGCGTGCTCCGCGACGACGCCGTGCCCCGGGAGGTGCGCGCATCGGCGGTGCGCCTGCTCGCTCGCTTCCCGGAGGAGGGTGGCGACGCGATCCTCGCCGCCGTCGACGACCCGGACCTACTCGTTCGTCGCAACGCCGTGACCGCGCTGGCGTCGTTGCCGGCTGGACGCGCTGACGCCGTCCTCCTCCGCGCGCTGAACGACGACGCTCCCACCGTCCGCTTCGCCGCGGCGCGTGCGTCGCTCTCCGGCTGGACGCGTGTCCGCGAGAACCGAGCCCTCCTTGCGGCGATTCTCCCGGTGCTCGAGTCCGAGGCGGTCGTCCTGCCCGACGACAACCTGCGCTGGTTCCGACTCGGCGCGGCGCGCTCGCTCGCCGGCGATCGGCGCGGAGCCCTCGCGGCGTACGAGCGCATGCTCGCACTCGACCCCTTCGCGCACTCCGTGCGACGTCAGGTCGAGCGTCTTCGCGAACAGATCCGGCGCGAGTAGGGCTGAGCTCTCAGCGGGCCTTGCGGAGGCGACGGGCCTCGGCCTCGAGTTCCACGATGTCGGCCTTCAGACGCGCCATCCCGAGCCAGTGCGTGTGGTCGGCGGCTTGGTGGTACGCACTCTTGAACGTGATCGAGTGGGCGAACTTCATGAGGTCGAAGAAGATGCGCTCGGCGTCGGACTGGTTCTCGTAGAGCTGCGGCCCACCGAGGACCAGGCGATGCCCGCGTGTCGGGTGCGCCGCTCGGTCCGCCGGCATCGGGTCCAGTAGCTCATCGTCGTACAGACCGCGCACGATGTCGGCCGCGTGGCCCAGGAGGCGATCGGCTTCGCGCTTGATCGCGTCGGCGTCCTCGAGTGCCGTTCGCGCCACGCGCGGCGTGTGGCAGCGCGTGCAGCGTTCGAGCATCCGCGCGCGCTCGGTCTCCGCGTGCTCCCTGGTGATCGTGTGCATCGGGATGGGCGGTGTCTCGTCCTCGAAGACCGCACCCGAGCCGGATCGGCCGATCGTGATTCCCGACGAGACGTCGTGCGTCCCTCGCGGCATGTGACAGGTGACGCAGTTCGGCGCCTGTCGTTCATCGCCTCCACTAGCGCGATACGCGATGCCGTGCGGCGACGCCTCCCACGCCTCGATGTGCGGATGATCGGGGCCCATGTGACACGTGCCGCAAGCCTCCGGACGGCGCGCCTCGGCAGCGGACGCGGTGTGGGCACTGTGGCACCCGTTGCACGCCCCCTCCTCGCCTCCGCCCATGTCGTGGCATCCCATGCAACCCAGTCGCTGCATGGCGGGAATCTGTGCGAGCAGCCGGCCGTTCGCCTGAGCATGTCCGGAGGCCGCGGCGTGCACGCTCGCCAGGAACTGCTCGGTCTGGTCCTCGTGGCACGGCCGACAACGCTCGGCCGGAACGCGGCCGGCGGCCGCGAAGATCTCGTCGTGATCGTCGCCGTGGCACTCCTCGCAGCGCACTCCCTCCTCGGCGTGGGCGCTCTCGTCCCATTGGGCGAGAAGACCCGGCTGCCGGGTGCGATGACACCCGGCGCAGCTCTTGGGCGTCTCCGGCTGGCTGGTGGACCGGGGGGCGTCCGACGCCGCCGCAACCGCCGCTTCGCCGGTCAGGAGTGCATCCTCTCCGGCCCCGACGATCGCGAGCGCCACCGCACCGACGCCGAGCACCATGAGAACGAGAGCTGATCTGGTCAACGGGGGGCCTCCTCGAGCAATGCCTCGAACGCGGCACGACGGCGCACGGCCGCGTCGCGCCGTCGTGGATCGGGAAGGTGATCGGCCGCAGCGCCGAGGATCGCCCGCGCGAGCGGCACCTCGCCGGATCGCGTGACGGTCGTGACGAGTTCCTCGAGGTGCGGCAACGCATCCGTCAACTCGCTCCAGCGTCGGATCGAGGCGGCGGCCGCAGCATCGCGATCCACAAGCGCGTACGTGGCCGCGAGCAGGAGCCACGCATCGGCATCGCGATCACGATACACGACCGTCTCCTCCAACAGATCGAGAGCCTCCGGCACTCGCCCACGCGCGATGTAGATGCGGGCGAGCACGACGCGGATCTCGGCCGACTCGCGCGACAGTCGTGCCGCGAGTGCGAGATCGGCCACCGGCGGATCAACGAGGGCCGCGCCCCGGTGCAGGCGGAACACGTACGCGACGGCGCGCAACACCGGCGACTGATCACGGAGCCCGCGCGCGAGAACCTCGTCGCCATCCGGATGTCGTGCCGCGATCTCGAGACCGAGCAGCCGGCCCTCCGGCAGGGTCTCGGTCACAAGCGTCGCCGGGTCCCCGAGCCAACGCGCCGCCGCCCAACGGAAGAACGGTTCACGATGCCTCAGGGCCTGGCGTAACAGCGGACGCGCGGTCTCGAGATCTCCGCCGCGCGCGAGATGCACCCCGCGCACCGCTGCCAGCGTCTCACGAGACGGCGGCCCCCACCACGTCGCCGTCCACTCCGCGGCCCACGAGGCGCCCTCGTCGAGGTGGCATCCCGTGCAGGCGTTCGGCGCCTCGGTCGCGGCCGGAACGGGCGACGAGATGCGGTGATCTCGCTGGTGCGCCATCAGCCCGGTGAGCAGGGTCGGCATGTGACAGGCGACGCACCGTGCTCCGGCGCCGTCGGCCGCATGGTGCGTGTGGTCGCTCCCAAAGTCACTCGAGTGGCAGCGCGTACAGAGGGCGTCGGGTCGGTCGGTGTGCAGGAGACCGGGGCCGTGCGGGTCGTGGCAGCCGGTGCACGTCAGTCCGCCCTCGACATGGCACGCGCTGCGGAGGAACGCATCCCCTTGGTAGATCTGCCCGGCGGCGGCGCCGTGGGAGTAGATGCCGTCCGTCGTGCGCGGTGGCGCGATCAGGTACTCGGCGTCTGCCGGCGTGAAGCCCGACCCAACGGCGGTCGCGCCGTGACACCGCACGCACACGGCGGTGGCCGTGCGCGCATCGAGCCGTTCGAGTTCCATCAGCGGCGCCCGGTCGTCCATCTCCTTCCACGCCTCGACGTGGGCCAGCGCCGGACCATGGCATGCCTCGCAGTCGATGGACGGCGATCGCCAATCACCGCGGATGCGCCCGTGCTCCGGGTCTCCGCGGAGCCGCGCCCCACTGACGTGACAACCGGAACAGTCTCGTTCGAAGCTGCGCTCGGCCGTGTGGCGGGGCGGACGTGCGCCACGCTCCTCGGGCATCATCTCGCCCTGGATCGCGTCCATCACCTCGTCGACGCCGCGCCACCGGCCGCGACGTACGTCCCAGCAGTCGGCTCCGATGCGATGCGTCCCCGCGGCGTCCCGGCGCAGGAACGCCTGCATCCACCGCGACCCGATCGCGAGTTCCGCTCCGCCCGGCGGCTCGGCCAACGCCACCGACGTCTGACCGTGGGGCGACGCCTCCCACTGCTCGAAGATCGCGGCGTGACAACTCCGACAGGACTCGGCGCCAGCCGCAGGCGGCGGAGACGTTGCGAGGCCTCCGGCACCGTCCCCCGGAGCGTTCTCCGACGTCACGCCGCGACTGCGACCGACCAGCGCGACAGCGCCGACCGCGACCACTGCGGCGATGAACAGGAGAACTCCGCGACTCACGGTGACGATCGCCCGACGCTGCTCCCCTGGTGAGGGGCCCGGTCGCACGAACAGACGCGCGAGCCCGGCCACGGCCAATCTCGATCCTCGCAGGGCACCGGGCGCGCGCCGGACGCGAACAGCGCGCACGGCGCGCCTGTGGGCCCCAGGAGTGACTCAGGTTCCACATTGCCGCCGTATGTGCGCCCGTAGCCCGCTCGCCCCGCGCGCCAGGCAGGGCGGCATGCCAGGGTGAGAGGCCTTCCGCATGCTCCGCCCGCTCATCGCCACCGTCCTGCTCGCACTGGCCGCTGCACTGCCGGCGTCCGCGCAAGACCCGGTGTCGGCGGCGAACACAGTCGAGGCCGAGGTCCAGGGGACGGCCCAGCCGGCGTACGAGGTGTTCGCCCGGAGCTGTTCGCCGTGTCACAGCGATCGGCTGCGGCGACCGAAGGGCGGCTTCGGTTTCGTCCTCGATCTGCGGCAGCTCTCCCGCGCGGGTGAGTACATCTCGCGAGGACGATCCGCCGACTCGGCTCTGTGGCGCACGATCGTCGACGGCACGATGCCGCCACCGCGGAGCGACCATCCGGCGCTGACCGAGGCCGAGCGCGAGGCGGTGCGCGCGTGGATCGACGACGGCGCGCCGCCCGGACCGGTCGACCCGTCGACGCTCGCCGAGTTGCCGGCGACCGCGGAGGTCTCCGCGACCGCCCACTACGTCGGCCAGCTCCACCCGATCGTGCTGCACTTCCCCATCGGCCTGCTCGTCGCCGCCGCCCTCGCTGAGCTCGCGTTCATCCTGCGCGGTCAGCAGCGCTTCCGCCCGGCGGCCGAGTTCTGTCTGCTCCTGGGGACACTCGGATCGTGCGCCGCGACGATCTCGGGCTGGTTCTTCGCATCCGACCTCGAGTACGCGCTGACCTCCCACCGTTGGCTGGGGATCGCGACGACGCTGTTCGCGTTGGCCGCGTGCCGACTTGCAGTGCAGGTGCGAGAGCTCCCAGCCGCCTCGGCCCCCACGCGTGCCTACCGGTTCGCGCTGTTCGCGACGATCGCACTGCTCGTCGTGACCTCGCACCTCGGCGGGACGGCCACGTGGAGCGACTCCGTGTTCGCGCGCTAGCAGCCTGTCGCGCCGGCGGTCTCCCGCACGGCGACGCCGAAACGCCGACAGGCTGCTAGCTCAACGCCTATCCTGCCGCGATGCACCTCCGACCCATCGTCGCCGCTGTTGTCGCCGCGTTCCTGCTGATGCCGGACGCGACCGGTCAGGAGCTCACGACTCCTGCACCGTGGTTCACCGACGTCGCCGACGACGTCGGCTTGACCGACGTGCGCGGGAAGGACTGCATCTTCACGGACCTTGACGGCGACGGGTACTGGGACCTCGTTCTCGCGCGTCGCCGCTTCTTCCGCTCGCGCAAGGGCGGCACGAAGTTCAAGGAGCTCGAGGACACCGGCATCCCGTATCCCGAGATCAAGTTCGTGCCGCTCAACGCGAACGGGAAGCCCGACAAGGAGAAGACGAAGAAGCGCGATCTCGTGCCGCAGTACCTCTACTTCGCTGATGTCGACAACGACGGTGATCAGGACGCGCTCTACGGCATCAAGGTCCACTGGGAGCACTTCGACGGCTCGAAGTTCGTGACCGTCCCGAAGGCCGATCATGGACATCGATCGAAGGTGTTTCTGAACGACGGCCGCGCGCGGTTCACTGCGGCGCCTGCATCTCCGTTCGCCGCCCCGGACAGCGCTGGAGCGTCGATGGCGTTGGCGATCGTCGACGTCGATGCCGACGGCGCGCTCGACCTCTTCGAGGGGCGCGAGTACCGACGCTACGGCGTGCTCTACGGGTGCGGCGTCGATCGCCTCTGGAAGGGCGACGGCGGCGGCGGGTTCGTCGATGGCACCGAGGCCGCCGGATTGATGACCGTGCCCGAGCCAGCGCTGGACGGGTCGTCCCGTCCGTCGTACGGCGTGACCCACGCGGATCTCGACAACGACGGCGACCAAGACCTCCTCGCGCTCTCGTACGGCCGCCAGTGGAATCGTCAGTGGCGCAACGATGGCAACGGCCGCTTCACGGACGTCGGCCGCGAGACGATGTTCGCCGGCGACAGCATCCAGCACGGACGCTACCCCGAGTGGGTTCGCAAACGCGGGCGGAAGGACGAGGCTCCGTTCCGCAGCAACGGCAACACGTTCGACTGTGCCGTCGCGGACTACGACAACGACGGCGATCTCGACTGTTTCCTCGCCGAGATCACGCATGGGTGGGCCGGAGAGGCGTCCGACCTGTCGGCCCTGCTGATCAACGAGCGCTGGGGCTTCCGGCGCGCGACGGTTGCCGAGTTCCTGCCCCCGAGGCCACGGCGCGACGACAAGAACTGGAACAACGGCGATCTGCACACCGGCTGGGCCGACCTCGACAACGACGGACTCCAGGACCTGCTGATCGCATCGGGGGACTATCCCGACGGGCAGTTCCTGCGCATCTACCGTCAGCTTCCCGACCACACGTTCGAGGATGCGACCGACGCCGCTCAACTCGGCTGGGAAGGCTGCGGAAGCCTGTCATTGGGCGACTTCGATCGCGATGGCGACGTCGACATCCTGATCGGGCGCTCGTTCATGCGACTGTCGCAGGCGCATCGCGACGAGCACATGGGCGGGATCAAGATCAACCAGGTCGGACTGCTGCGCAACGACGTGGCGAACCGCAACGGCAACCACTGGCTGAACGTACGACTGGTCGGGTCCGGTGCCGGCGGCGCCAATCGCGACGGAATCGGTGCCCGCATCGAGATGACGGCGGGCGGCGTGACGCAGACGCGCGAGATCCGCTGCGGCTCCGGACTGGCGAACCATCAGGACCCGCCGGAGGCCTGCTTCGGACTCGGCGCGAACGAGAGCGTGACGCGGCTCGTCGTGCGCTGGCCGGACGGCAAGAAGAGCGTGAGTCGGTTCGACGACCTCCCGGCCGATCGCTTCGTCACCGTGACGCAGGGTGCGGAGAAGCCGCGGCTCGAGACGGCCGGCGCGCGCTGATGATCAGTCGCTCGCGGGGACGCGCCTGGCCCGGCCTATTCATGAGGCTCGCGCACTCCGTGTCGACCGTCGTCCGGAAGGTCACGAGGCGCCTGGATGCGGGGGCCACGGCACGCGCGGAGAGGTCCGTCCTGAGCGAGGACGGGGCGTCGAGATCAAGGCGCGCCGACGACTGCGACGTCGTTCCGTCTCGGAGGAGGCGCAACGCCGAGATCGGCGGACTGGACCGCTCAGGTGTGTGAGTCGTCATGAATGGTCCGGGCTAGCGTCCTCGAGCAGGTTGATGTCGTACAGCACCTGATCCAGCCAGTCACCCGCGAGGATCGGGTGCGCCTGCTGTGGTCGATCGGCGTCGATGCAGCACGCGAGCGGAGCCAGGATCGTCCACGGTGACGGATGGCAGAACTGCACGACCGAGAAGCGCTCTTCCGTCGTATCCGGCGGCGCGACGACTCGGTGCGGGCCCGCAGCGATGCGACCGTTGGTCACGCGCTCGATCATCATGCCCGTGTTCAGGATGGCGTAGCCGGCCGGGGCCATCGCGTCGACCCAGTCGCCCTCGATGAGGACCTGCAGCCCGGGGGCCGTCGCCCGCGGCAATGCGGTGACGAGATTGATGTCCTCGTGCTCATCGGCCCAGATGAAGCCCTCGCCCGGCGCCTCCGGCATCGGCGGATAGCGGATGGCCCGACAGAGCGTCGGACCGTCGGCGAGCATGCCGTCGAAGTAGCCTGACCCGGCGCCGACGCCCGCGGCGATCACCCGCAGGAACCGGCGCTGCACATCCTCGAAGCGCTCCCACAGCAGCGTCAATGTCGCACTGATGCCCGGGACATCGCTCTCCGGGAACACACGCTCCATGTAGCGATGCGGAAACTTACGACGCAGCGGGTGACCCGCCGGCAGCTCCCGACCCCAGTTGAGCATCTCTTTCCAGTCGGGCTGATCGCGGTCGGCGGCCGTTTCCACGAGGAGACCCGTGTAACCGGTCTGCCCCATCGAGCCCTCGGCGATGTAGCGGTCCTTCTGCTCCCCAGGGAGGTGGAAGAACTCGGCGAGCATCCCGTAGGCGTCGTCGATCAGTCCCTCGGGAACGTCGTGCTTCAGGTAGACGAAGCCCGTTCCCAGGCTCCGCAGGACCCCATCGACCACCGCTCGACGGGCGGTGGCGTCGCCTCGTTCGAAGCGCACCAGATCGACCTCGAGGATGCGGTGCTCGCCGTCTGTGCTCATGCCGTGCATGGTGCGTCCGGCCCGCGGTGCTCACGGAACGAAATCTGCAGATCTGGGCGCATCGGCGGCGGCGCACGCGGCAGCCCTCGTTGACCCGTCCCCCACGACCCCGGACACTCCCTGCATGCGCCGATCGGCTGCTCTCCTCCTCCTGGTCCTCACAAGCACAGCCTGCGGTCCGGAATCCGACCCGGCGACCCTGCCGCTAGAGGACACGCTGCCGCTAGAGGACACGCTCACGCCGCCAAAGCCGGCCGCGGCGTCGACAGCCATCCAGAAGCGCCCGTGGATCGACTACTCTGGTACGAGTTTGCTCGGGTTCGGCATCCTGCGCCTGGTTCCGCCGGAACGCGGCGACGGCACGTTCCGCATCCACTACCGCGACCAGCCGGACGGCTACACGATCACGGACAACGCGCAGCTCTTCGTTCTTCCGGGCGACGCGTTCGCCGAGCAGCCGATGGCGTACGCCGATCGCTTCCTGGCCTTCCGTCGCACGCCGCCGCCGGATCCCGACGCCGCCTACGGCACGGGCCTCGAGCTGGACGTGGAGGTCACGGTCACTGACGAGACGACCGTGCTCGTCGCGTACGGCCCCTGGACCGGCCCCGACACCGGGCGCCCGTCGGGCGATGAGCACACGTTCGACCTCACGGTGACGGCGCTCGGGGATGGCTGCGAGTGGGAGTGGATCGAGTCGGAGGCCGGCGAGCTCATCACGACCAACTGGACCAATCGGCCGCAGATCGCCCGCGGCGGGCCGACGCGCGACCCAGACGACGGGACGGAGCTCTGGGTCGAGGTCCGGCCGCTGATCCTCTACGACGCCCGGTTCGCACGCTCCGCCGACGAGCCCGCCGAGGGCGCCGCTCCCGGAGTCCCGACGCCGAACGAGTTGCTCTCGCAGGCCGAACGGCTCCGTGCAGACGGCCTCGTCGCTGCGGCAGCCGACGCCGAGGAACGTGCGACCGACCTTCGTGCCGGAGCGTTGCGTCGCGACGTCCGAATCGTCCTCACACCCGAGTTGACGGAGCGCTTCCGCCGTGTCCCGATCCGCTGGCGCTAGCACGGTCGCCCTCGCCGTCGTGGTCTCACTTGGCGTGGGGCTGGCGTGGGCCGCCGAGGACGAGGTCCGCCGCGGCGTCGTCGACCCGCTGGCGCCTGCCACGAACCGCACCACCGACGCGAAGATCGAACTCGGTGAGAAGCTGTTCACGGATCAGCGTCTGTCGGTCGATGGCGACATGGCCTGCGCCACGTGCCATCTGGCGTCGCTCGCCTTCACCGACGGCAAGGCGCTGGCCGTCGGTCGCGGCGGCAAGCGCCTGGGGCGCAACGCCCCCACGCTGATGAACGTCGGCCTGGTCCGCGATCTGTTCCACGACGGACGAGCCCCGTCGCTCGAGGAGCAAGCGCGCGCGGTGCTGCTCAATCCGGACGAGCTCGGGTGGCCCGACGCCGCGGAGTTCGCGACGCACGTCGGCGCGATCGAGGAGTACGGGCCGCTCTTCGAGGCGGCCTTCGGCGACCGCACCGTCACGCTGCAACGCACCGTGCGCGCTCTCGCCGCGTTCGAGCGCACACTCGTCGGCGGCGATGCGCCGTTCGACCGCTGGTGGAACGGGAACGACGAGGCGCTGACGGAGTCGCAGCAACGCGGCTACCGCGTGTTCATCGGCCCGGGCGGCTGCGTGCAGTGCCATTCCATCCGGCAGAGCTACGCGACGTTCTCGGACGGGCGCTTCCACAACACCGGCGCGGGCAAGGGCGACGGCAAGACCGACCCCGGGCGCGGGAAGATCAGTGGCGCCGCGGAGGATCAGGGAGCGTTCCGGACACCGACGCTCCGGAACGTCACGCTGACCGGACCGTTCATGCACGACGGCTCGCTCGCAACGCTGCCGGAGGTCGTGGACTTCTACGTCGACGGTGGCGGCGAGAACGCGAACCTGTCGCCGCTCATCCGGCCCTTGGAGCTCGACGAGGAGGACCGCACCGACCTCGTCGCGTTCCTGGAGTCGCTGACGTCCAGCGCGATTCCGCGGCTCGACGAGTGCGAGAAGGCGCTCGCGGCGGGACGCCCGGAGGAGGCCTTGGCAATCGCCGAGCGCCAACTCACTGACGAGCCGGCGAACGACGCGTTGATCGACGTGCTCGCCCGCGTCGGCCTGGCCCTCGACCGAGCGCCTGTGCTCCACGACGCCGAGGCCCGGCTGCGCACTCGCGTCCGGGCGCTCTCACCGGATCACGAGCGCGACGGCGACGCGACGGTCGCCCGCCACCTGATCCTGCTCGGCGAAGTCTCCGCGGCGCTGACGCGGCACGAAGACGCCATGGCCGTGGCGCGAGCCGAGGACGCGATCCTCGCGTGGCGTCGCGCGCGCGTCGCTGCGGACGGGGATCGCGGGACGCGGGACGAGGCTCTGCTGCTGGAAGCGCAGTGGACGGAGACGCGCGGACGCAAGGACCTCGCGGTCGAGATCCTGGAGACTCGCTCTGCGGAGCCGGGCGCTCCCGCGAACGTGCGCGAGGCACTCGCCGGCCACGTCTATCGACGCGGGTGGCGACTCTACGTGGACGGGACTCCTGGCGAACAGGGCCCGGCCGACATGCGCCGTGCGGCCGAGCTCCTCGATGCCCTCTCCGCCGAGGGCGCGACGCTCTGCGACGACAGTCGCCTGTTCCGCGCCTACGCACGGCACTACCCCGGGGAGATCGCCGCCGCCCGCGCCGCGTACGCCGACGCCGCTCAGGCCGAGTCGGTCGCCGAGCGCGCGCTCTCCGGACTGCGCAGCCTGATGTCGGCCGACCTCGACGCCTATCGGACCGAGCTCGAACAACTCGCCACCGCACGTCCGGACTCCCCGGCTCTGCTCTACCACCTCGGCTACGAGCGACTGCAGCAGGGTCGGCTCGACGATGCCGAGACGGCCTTGCGCCGACGCATCGAGGTCGAGGAGACCGCCAGCGCCGGGCCGCACGTCTACCTCGCGCAGGTGCACGCGCGCCGCGGGGAGCGCGACGAAGCCGTCGGTGCCTACACCGTCGCGCTCGCCCTCGACCCCGGGTTCCGGGGACTGGTCGCCGAGTTCGAGGCCTACATCCGTGGGCGCGAACTCGACGGGTTCGAAGCCGTCGACGCGCTCGTCGCTGACTACGACCTGTTCCTGAAGGCGAACTCGGACGACCGACGCTTCCAGTGCCTCGCTCGCAACAACCTGGCGTTCCTCCTCCGCGAGGTCGCCGCCAGTTTCACGAGTCGCGGTGCGGCGCGGATGCACACGTTCCCCGACGGGGCGCCGGACGACGCACGGCGCATCCTCGACACCTGTCTGCGCACGTACCGCGAGGCGTTGGCGCTCGTGCCGGACGACGTCGAGGATCTCCCGTTCGAGGAGCGCTGGGTCTACGCCGGCGTCTTCAACGACACCGGGCTGATGCTCCACTACTTCGTGGATCTTCAGGATTTCGCCGAGGCCGAGAAGCACTACCTCCGTGCCTTCGAGCTGACCGGCGGCGCCTACCAGGACGCCTACTTCTACAACCTGCAGTTCCTGTACGGCTTCGAGCTGAACGGCCGCGAGTCCGAGTGGCTCGAACTGGCCGAGATCGCCAAGGACGCGATCCTGAAAGAGGACCCAGCGAGCCGCACGGGCTTCTCGCCCGATCGCGTCAAACGACGCGCCGCGCTGCGCGACTTCCAGCGGCTCTCCTCGACCCTCCGTCGCTGATCGCATCCCAGCCCCGGAGCTAGAGGCCCGGCCGAAAACCCCCGCGGCGCCGGTGAGCGGGGTGAGTGGGGGTCTCCGTGCAAGCGGCCACCGCGCCCGGGTGGGCCGTCTGTCGCAGCTGCCAGGCTCGGAGACTCGATCAGAGTCGACTCGCCTGTGAGCCACGACATCCGACCCACCCGGACACGTCCGGCATCCACGGGGGTTTCCGGCCGGACCTCAAGGCAGCGCGCGTCGCCGCCAGCGTTACCATCTCCGGTTCGGTTCACGGCAACGACCCAGGTATCGGAGACTCCGTTCATGGCCCGCAGCATGGAGCGCGACGCGCTCGACTATCACGAGGGACACCGGCCCGGGAAGCTGGAGATCCGCTCCACCAAGCCGTGCGTCACGCAGCGTGACCTCTCGCTCGCCTACTCGCCGGGCGTCGCCGTTCCCTGCTTGAAGATCGCGGAGAACCCGCAAGACGCCTTCCGGTACACGGCGCGCGGCAACCTCGTCGGCGTCATCACGAACGGCACAGCGGTGCTCGGGCTCGGCAACATCGGCCCCCTCGCCAGCAAGCCGGTGATGGAGGGCAAGGCGGTCCTCTTCAAGAAGTTCGCCGACATCGACGTCTTCGACATCGAGGTCGACGAGGAGGACATCGATCTGTTCTGCGAGACCGTGAAGCGTCTGGAGCCGACGTTCGGGGGGATCAACCTCGAGGACATCAAGGCCCCGCAGTGTTTCGAGATCGAAGCGCGTCTGAAGCGCGAGATGGACATCCCCGTCTTCCACGACGACCAGCACGGGACGGCCATCATCTCGACGGCGGCGCTGTTGAATGCCGTCGAGATCAACGGGAAGAAGATGGAGGATCTGGTCCTCGTCGTCGCGGGCGCCGGAGCCGCCGGGATCGCTTGCGCCGAGATGATGATCGCGGCGGGCGTGCAGCGCTCGAACGTGTTCATGACGGACTCGAAGGGCGTCATCACCACGGCGCGCGAGGGTCTGAACGAGTGGAAGCAGCGCTTCGCGCAGGAGACTGACAAGCGCACGCTCGCGGACGCGCTCGTCGGCGCCGACGTCTTCCTGGGACTCTCGAAGGCGCGCACCGTCTCGCAGGACATGCTGCGTTCGATGAATGCCCAGCCGGTCGTCCTCGCGATGGCCAACCCGGACCCCGAGATCTCCTTCGAAGATGCCACCGCGGCGCGCGACGACGTGATCATGGGCTCGGGCCGCAGCGACTACCCGAACCAGGTCAACAACGTGCTCGGGTTCCCCTTCATCTTCCGCGGTGCGCTCGACGTCCGCGCCCGCGTGATCAACGAAGAGATGAAGATGGCTGCGGCGCGCGCGCTCGCGGCGCTCGCCAAGGAAGACGTGCCGCAGTCGGTGCGGCGCGCCTACGGCGGACAGGACATCGAGTTTGGGCCCGAGTACATCATCCCGAAGCCGTTCGACCCGCGTGTGCTGACGTGGGTGGCCCCGGCGGTGGCGAAGGCCGCGTGTGAGACCGGCGTCGCGAAGGAGCCGATCACCGACTGGGACGGCTACGCGGACCAGCTCGCCGGCCGCATCAGCCGCGGGCGCGAGGCCATGCGCACCGTGATCCAGAAGGCCCGCCGAAAGTCGGTCCGCGTCGTGTTCCCCGAGGCCGAGGAGGAGAAGGTCCTCCGTGCCTGCGAGATCCTGCTCGCCGACAACATCGCCGTGCCGGTGCTCGTCGGCAACGCCGAGGCCATCGGGGCACGCATCGCCGAGCTCGACCTCGACCTGACCGGCGCCGACATCGTCGACTGCGCGTCGAGCGAGAAGCTCGAGGAGTACGCGTTTGAGCTCTGGCGCATCCGACGTCGTCGCGGAGTCACGCCGCGCAAGGCGGAGCGCGACGTACAGAACCCGTTGATCCACGGCTGCATGATGGTCCGCACCGGCGCGGCCGAGGGACTCGTGTGCGGGCTCAATCGGAGCTACCCCGAGACGATCCGCCCGGCGCTGCGCCTCATCGGGTTGCGGGACGGTGTGAAGAGGGTGTGCGGCATGTACATGCTCGCTCTGGAGCGCCGCGCGTTGTTCTTCGCCGACGCCACCGTGAACATCCAGCCGGACGCCGAGACGCTCGCCGACATCGCCGTCACGGTTGGGCGCGCTGTCCGCGAGTACTTCGCCACCGAGCCGCGCATCGCCATGCTCTCGTTCTCGAACTTCGGGTCGGTGGACCATCCACAGAGCCGTCGGATGGCGGAGGCCGTGCGCCTGGCGCAGGCGGCCGATCCGTCGCTGGTGATCGACGGTGAGATGCAGGCGGATACGGCGCTCGTCCCGGAGATCGCCAAGAAGGCCTTCCCGATGAGCGCGATCAAGGGCGATGCGAACGTCTTCATCTTCCCGGATCTCCAGGCCGGGAACATCGCCTACAAGCTGGTCCAGCATCTCGGCGACGCCGACGTCATCGGGCCGGTCCTGTTCGGCCTGAAGCAGCCCGCCAACGTGTTGAACCACCACTCCTCGGTCGAGGAGATCGTGAACATCACCGCCATCACCGTCCTGCAGGCGCGCCGCCGCGCCGCCGCGCGGAAGAGTTCCTGAGGGGAGTCGCGATGCAGCGCATCACACTGACCGCGTCGGTCCTGAGCCTCGTCGTCTTCCTCGGCGGGTGCCAGTCGCAGTGGTATCTGGAGAAGGAACGACCGAACAAGGTGACGACCGTGATGCTCGTTCGCAGCGAGCCGACCGGGGCGGCCATCACGTTCGACGAGCGCGAGCTCGATCGCGCTCCGCTGCGGATGCCGGTTGTGTACCACCACGTCGAGCAGCTCTGGAAACGGCAGACGAACCAGGGCGTTCGGCTCCGCGAGAGTTGGGGCACCGTGGGCACGATCGTCGGATTTCCCGTGTGGATGATCGCCTCGTTCTTCCAGACGACGGAGGATCGACGTCGGCACCTGTACGGCGAGAACGTCCACGTCGTCGGCGCCGCCCTGCCCGGGCACCACCGGACGTCGGAACAGGTGACGTTCGAGGGCCAGGACGAGATCGAAGTGACGCTCACGCTCCAGAAGCGCTAGCCGGCTGTCGACGGTTCGGCATCGACGGGCCACGCGGGTTGC
The DNA here is from genome assembly GCA_021776825.1 of Planctomycetota bacterium. GTDB lineage: Bacteria > Planctomycetota > JAJSAM01 > JAJSAM01 > JAJVHW01 > JAJFFG01. The sequence goes on along the minus strand of JAJFFG010000050.1, from coordinate 111,062 downwards.
CGCGACAGCCTGCTAGCGATAGGCGGATTGGGTGCCGAGCGGCAGCGCGTAGCGGCGTGGCCGGGCCTCCGGCGGCGCCACGCGCCGATGCGCGCGTGTTGGGGCGGGGCCGTCGCCGAACCCGGCTCGAAACGGCGGCTCACGCCCTCACAGCGGCGAGGCCAGTTTCGGCGGTTCTTACGCCGTGCAGAGCATGGCTCATTCCCCAAGGACGAAACACCTTCGCACTCATGCCCAGATCATTGTCCACGGCGGCCACGCTCTGGTGCCCCGCGGGCGTCTAACTAGCAGCCTGTCGCGCCGGCGGTCTCTCGCACGGCGGCGCCCGCACTCCGACAGGCTGCTAGCGATAGCGCTGTGACGCCTCGTTGAGGAATTTGCGTTCCTCGTCGGTCAGGGCTCCGATGCCTTCGCGACCGATTTTCGCGAGCAGGTTGTCCACGCGAGCACGCTCGTCGAGTCGATCAGGATCACGGCGCTCGGGGCCGGAGTGCGTGGTCGCCGGTCGGCGGCGGCGCTGACGCGCCCCCGGAGCCCAGGGCAGTACACCGAACACGTGGGTCAGCAGTCCGTACGCGGCTCCGCCCAGGTGCGCCCAATGGGCGATCGAGCCACCGCCGCGCCCCACGCCGAACAGGTCGGCGCCGATCCACACGACGGCAAGCAGCCAGAGTGGGAAGCGAATCGGGATCAGGAAGAGCGACACCGGCGTCTGCGGGTAGCGCAGCGCCGCGAACGCGACGCACGCCGAGACGATGCCCGATGCACCGATCGCCGGAACCGACGCGGCCTCTCCGAGCACGTGCCCCAGCCCGCCCGCCACCGCCGCCCAGAGAGCGAACGCGCCGAACACACGACCGGGGAGCGCGTTCTCGCACAGGCGCCCGAAGAACCAGAGGCCGATGAGATTCCAGAGCACGTGCGAGAAGCTGCCATGCAGCAAGGCGTGCGTCGCCAGGGTCCAGATGCGTCCGGAGAGAACGGCGTCGCCGGACACGCCGAGCGGTCTGACGAGGTCGGCGCCCCACCAGCCCGCGGCGAGCTGCTGCGCGAGCGTGGTCGCGCCGATGAGGACGATGACGCGGACCGCCCACGAGTCCGGAAGCCAACCCGGACCCCTTGGAGGAGCGCGCATGTAGTCACGATCGGCGATGGCCATGGTCTGTTGGACGGCCCAACACGGGCCGCGCGCCCCTTCAGCCGTTGATGACCTCCGGCTTGAGCACGCCGACGAAGGGCAGGTTGCGGTAGCGATTCGCGCGGTCGAGTCCGTACCCGACCACGAACGGCGAGCCGGTCAGAGTGAAGCCGATGAATTCGACGTCGACGTCGACCTCTCGTCGCGAGGTCTTGTCGAGGAACGAGCAGACGCGAACCGACGCAGCACCGCGCTCGCGGAACGCGTCGATCAGCGCCACGGCGGTCCGTCCGGTGTCGACGATGTCCTCGACGATCAGCACGTGCCGTCCATCGAACCCGAGCTCGGGGATGTCAAGCTGCGGCACCTGCTGAGGCTCCTCCGCGTCGCGATACGACGACGCCCGGACGAACGTGATCCGCACGCTGTTCGGCAGGTGGCGCACGAGATCGGCAGCGAAGATGAACGCCCCAGTGAGCGTCACGGCGACGGTGAGATCGCGATCCTGGTAGACGCCCGTGATCTGCGCCGCGAGTTCCTTCACGCGCTCGTCGATCTGTTCGCGGCTGTAGAGGATCTCCGCAACGTCGCCGTACATGGAGGCATTCTAGTCTGCATCCAGTCTGCGCCGCCTGGATCCGCGGTGAGAGATTCTGGGCGGCGGCTTAGAGTGCCCGAATGACGGCCAAGATCGTGGACGGACGCGCCCTGCGGGGCGCCCTCGAGGCGCGCGTGGCGCACGAGGTGGAACAGCTCTCACGCGAAGGGCCCGTGCGACTCATCGCCGTCTCGGTCGGCTCCGCCGGGGCTTCGGACGTGTACCTGCGCAACCAGAGTCGCGCGTGCCAGCGCGTCGGCATCCGGTTCCGCCACGACCGGCTCCCCGAGAGCAGCACGCAGGAGGCTCTGACCGCACACCTGCATGCGCTCGCGGCAGATCCGCGCGTGACGGGCATCATCCTGCAGATGCCGCTGCCCGCTCACCTCGACGCGCGTGCGGCCCAGGCGAAGCTGGATCCGCGGAAGGACATCGAGGGTGTCCACCACGCCAACCTCGGCAAGTTGACTCGCGGCACTGCGGTGCTGGCGCCGTGCACGGCACAGGCCGCCATCCACGTCCTCGAGTCCGAGAACGTCCCGCTGGAGGGCGCCGAGGCTGTCGTCGTCGGACACAGCGAGATCGTCGGCAAGCCGCTCGCGCTGCTCCTGCTGGACCGACTCGCAACCGTCACCGTCTGCCACATCGCGACCCGCGACCTGGCTGCTCACACGCGTCGCGCGGACGTGCTGTGCGTCGCCGTCGGGAAGCCCGATCTGGTGCGAGCCGACATGATCCAGCCCGGCGCCGCGGTCGTGGACATCGGCATCAACGTGGTCAAGACCGAAGACGGCGGCTCCCGCGTCGTCGGCGACGTCTCAGCGGACGTCGCCGCCGACGCGGGCCTACTCACTCCCGTTCCCGGCGGCGTCGGCCCGGTCACGGTCGGCATGCTCCTGCGCAACACCGTCTTCGCGGCGCAACTCCAACGAGGCCATTCGTCCGGCCTGACGAGCTAGCAACGGGCTGACCACCGCATTCGCCCTGTGAGAGCCGGCGTGAGGGTTTACGCGCGGTGATGCAGCTCACGGATCTCGGCACTCGCGCGGACGTCTGGCGTCGTCAGCGGCCGAACAATTCGCGCACGAGTTCGTCGCGGTCGACGCCGACGTAGGCTGCGACGTCGCGCAGGATCGCCGCCAGCGTCCCGACCACGAGCGTCCGGTGCGCCGGGATGGTGACGTGGTGGTCCTCACCGCGCAGGCTGCTCGTCAGGCGCAAGTGGCTGCCGGTCTGTCGCGTGGTTTCGTAGCCGTACGAGCGCAACGCCCGCGCGAGCTGCGCACCGGAGACGTCACGCGGCAACTTCACACCGGCAACTTCACACCGGCAGGACCTCGTCACGGACGACGTGGAGACGCACAAGTTTGGGGCGCTCGTCTTCGTCGAAGTGGCAGCGCACAGCATCGAGCACCATCGAACGCAAGTCCTCCATGGTGTCCGCCTCCGTGTGGATCGCGTGGCCCAGCGCGTTCGCGACGAAGCCGCCCTCGGGCGCCTCCTCGACCTGGAAGATGATCTCGGACATAGTCTGCGTGCTCCTCACGCCAGTCTATCGCGCGCCGCAGAGATGATGGTCGCTCCGTTCGCCGCAGGACGCGGGAGTGGACCCCCACCGAAGGCGGGACACTCTGAAGTCACCCCGCCTCAGCGGCGGCGGGAGAGCACGTACCGGGCGACGGCGGCGAGGGTCTCGCGGGCCGGGCTCGGCGGGACGGCGTCGAGGAGTTGCTCGGCCTCGCTGAGCCGACGACGTGCCTCGGCCATCGCGTGGTCGACCGAGCCGGACGCGACGACGGCCGCGCGGATCGCGCCGGCCTCCTCGGCTCCGCGACCGGCCTCCAGAGCGCGGCGCACGGGCGCGACGTCGGCGGCGGGTGCGGACCGCAGGAAGTGGATCAGCGGCAGCGTGAGTTTGCAGCGCTCGAGATCAGTGCCGAGGCTCTTCCCGACGACTTCCTCGTCACCGGTGAGATCGAGCACGTCATCCACGATCTGGAACGCGATGCCGAGGTGCATGCCGTAGTCGTGCAGCGCCTGCACGACCTCGTCGGAGCCACCGGCGTATCGTGCGCCGACCTCGCACGAGGCGGCGTAGAGCACGGCGGTCTTCTTCTCGATGATCTCGAGATAGGCGTCGAGCTCGAGATCGAGATTGCCGCGGTTGTGGATCTGCAACATCTCGCCCTGACAGACGAGCCGCGTGATCTTCGAGAGGTAGCGCGACGCGAGCCGATCCTCGAGCGAGGCGGCCTCGGCGTACGCGCTGGCGAGCAGAAAGTCCCCGAGCAGCACGGAGATCTCCGTGCCCTCCAGGCTGTGCAGCGTCGGACGCATGCGTCGGATCAGCGCGCCGTCGAGGATGTCGTCGTGCACCAGCGTGGCCGTGTGGATGAGTTCCACGACGGCACCGACGCGCGCATGGACCTCTCCGACCGCGGCATCGTCGACCGCGCGACCGCTCAGGATCACGAGCGCGGGGCGCAGCCGCTTGCCGCCGAAGCCGCGGACGTGCTGGACCAGGCGCTGAACGTACGGCGCCTGCGACGACGTGATGTCCGCGAGCGCCGCCTGCACGGCATCGAGATCCGGGCGCACCGTCTCGAGCAACGCCTGTAACGCGGCCCGATCATCGATCGGCTGCGGCGTCTGAGACAGGGAGACGGCGGTGTCGTGCTGTTCCAAACGAACTGCTCTCCCGCTCTCACCCATCCGCGCCCGAGCCCCGCGCTGCGCGCGGGCGGCCGGACCGAGGGCGGAGTCTACTCGCGCCGAGCATCCCCGCAGAACGAACGCCCGTCGGGGCGGGTCACCGGCGATTGGTCCACGAGAAGGAACGCACTCGCCACTCGCCGTCTTCCGACGGGATCGCCTCGATCGAGACGTCGACCTGACCGAGTTCGAGCAGGCCCTGGCCGACGGCGACAAGGAGCGTGACCGAGGCCACGCCATCCACAATCTCGACGTCGTTCGTCACGATGAAGACCTTCACGAGGCTCATCTCGCGCCAGCGACGCAGGTCGCGACGCAGGTCGGCGATGCCCTTGCCGCCCTGGTACGTGAGGTCGTCACGGAAGACCTCGAGGAACTCCTCGTCTCGGCCCTCCACCAGTGCGTCGCGAGCCGCGTCCACGCGCTCCTTCACGCGCTGGGCGTCGGAGCGGAAGACCCACGTGAGGAAGTAGGTGACCGCAGCGAGGACGAGCACGAGCGCAACGATCCTGATCAGCACGTTGCCGCTGTTTGATCGCGATCGGTGACAGAGGACGGGCGTCAGGCTCATCGTTCCCTCAACGGTAGCGCGGCACGGACTTTGTGCAGGTTGTCGTGGCCGACGCGCCCAGCCCGCGCGCCCGGCTCACACCGCCTCCTCGTCCTCCTGCGGACGGGGGGGCACTCCATCGCTCGCGGCCACGGCCCGGCTCCAGCGTGCGCAGTTGGCATCCCACCAGGAGCGCCAGACACGGGCGTCCGCGGCGAAGTTCTGGCCGGTGAGTCGAGACAAGTGCTCGTGCGAGGACTGCAGCCGCTCGGCGTCTCCGCTCTCCATCGCGGTCACGAGGATCTCGATCGCCTCGCGTTCGCGTTGGTAGTCGCGTCCGTAGAGCAGCTGATGCAGCCCCTCCATGACCTCGGCCGTGCGCACGCGCAGACGGTCCTTCTCGAACGCCAGCGCCGCCAGGATCAGCAGCGCAAGACCGACCCCGGCCGCGACGAGACGCGACTCGCCCCCCACCATCTCCGCGACCGCCGAGAAACCCAACGTGTCGGAGCGGAGGAAGAACCAAACGCCGATCACGCCCACGAAGCCAGCGAATAGCCGACTCGTGAGGAAGCGTGTCGCCGTCAGGTCCTCGCGTTCCATCGGACGCGATGCTACCGCCGGGGCGTGACGCCCGGCGCTGCTCCCTGACGATTACGACGCGCCAGTTACGCCGTGCCAGGGCCGCGCAACCCGCGGCCCATCATCAGCAGCCCCACGCCGGCACCCGCGAGGAGGAGCTCGTCGTAGATCGACCCGCCCTGCAACCCGTGAATGACCGCCAACGGGAGCAGGAGGAGCCCAACGAGTTGCAGCAGCCGTCCGACGGTGTCGCGCACGAGCCAGTACCAGTCCTAGTCGAGGACGGAGGCCGCGGCGAGCCCACGCTCGACGAGCATCTTCGCCATCGTGATCCCCATGTCGGCCGGCGAGTCGGCGACGGCGATGCCCGCCGCGCTGAGCGCTGCCTTCTTCTCGGCGGCGGTGCCCTTGCCGCCCGCGATAATCGCGCCCGCGTGGCCCATGCGCTTTCCGGGAGGGGCCGTGGCGCCGGCGACGAACGAGGCAATGGGCTTCGTGCTGCCACTCGCCGCGTAGAAGGCTGCCGCCTCTTCCTCGGCGGTGCCGCCGATTTCGCCGATCAGGACGATGGCGTCGGTGTCGTCGTCGGCGAGGTAGAGCTCCAGCGCGTCGACGAATGTCGTCCCGATGACCGGGTCGCCGCCGATGCCGATGCACGTGCTCTGTCCGATGCCGCGCGACGTGAGCTGCCAGACGGCCTCGTAGGTCAGCGTGCCGCTCCGCGAGACGACGCCGACGCGACCCGGCATGTGGATGTAGCCCGGCATGATGCCGACCTTGCACTGGCCCGGTGTGATGACGCCGGGGCAGTTCGGCCCGAGCAGGCGCGTCCCGGAGCCCTCGAGTGCGAGCTTGATCCGGACCTCGTCCATCGCCGGGATGCCCTCGGTGATGCAGACGGCCAGGGGGACGCCGGCGTCACCGCACTCGAGCACCGCGTCGGCGGCGAACGGGGGCGGGACGAAGATGAGCGAGACGTCGGCGCCGGTCTCGGCGACCGCCTCGGCGACCGTGTTGAACACGGGTGTGCCCGCGTGGATCGTGCCGCCCTTGCCCGGCACCACACCCGCGACGATCTGCGTTCCGTACTCCGCGCACTGTCCGGCGTGGAACGAGCCGGCACTGCCGGTCAGACCCTGGACGAGCACCCGGGACTCGCTGTTGACGAGGATGGCCATCGCGCTAGCTCCTGCTCGCTGCTGCGGCGACGACCTTCGAGGCCGCGTCCGTCATGTCACCTGCGACGGTCAGCTCGATCCCGCTCTCTGCGAGGATCTCCCGACCGCGCTCCACGTTGGTGCCTTCGAGGCGCACGACGAGCGGCACCGACAGACCGATCTGGCGGGCCGCGGCGACGACGCCGTCAGCGATGACGTCGCACTTCATGATCCCGCCGAAGATGTTGACCAGGATGGCCTTCACCTTGGGGTCTTCGAGGATGATCGTGAACGCCTCGGTGACGCGCTCGAGGGTTGCCCCCCCGCCGACATCGAGGAAGTTGGCCGGCATGCCGCCGTGGTGCTGGATCACGTCCATCGTCGACATCGCCAATCCGGCGCCGTTCACCATGCAGCCGATATCGCCGTCGAGCGCGATGTAGGCCAGGTCGGCGGCGCTCGCGCGTGCCTCGAGCGGGTCCTCTTCCGAGGTGTCGCGCATCCCGGCCAGGTCCTTCTGGCGGTAGAGCGCGTTGTCGTCGAAGTCCATCTTGGCGTCGAGGGCGATGATGTCGCCGTCCTCGGTCACCACCAGCGGGTTGATCTCGGCCAGCGAGGCATCGCGGGCCACGTACGCGCGGGCGAGCTGCTGGAACATCTTTGCCGCACCGCGTACCTGCTTGCCCTCGAGCCCCAGGCGGAACGCGAGCCGCCGCGCCTGGAAGGCCTGCAGCCCGACGTCGGGGGCGAACGGCTCCTTCAGGATGGCGTCGGGGTCGCGCGCGGCGACCTCCTCGATCTCCACGCCGCCCTCGGAACTCGCCATCATCACCGGCATGCCGCTGGCACGGTCGAGCGCGATGCCCGCGTACAGCTCGCGAGCGATCCGGCAACCCTGTTCGACCATGACGAGCCGGACCTTCACGCCCTCGGGGCCGGTCTGGTGCGTGATGAGGTCCATCCCGAGGATCGCATCAGCGACCTCGCGCGCCTCCTCCGGCGAGTGGGCGAGCTTCACGCCGCCCCCCTTGCCGCGGCCGCCAGCATGGACCTGGGCCTTGACGACGACCGTGCCGCCGCCGAGCTCGCGAGCCGCTGCCTCGGCCTCTTCAGGAGTGCGACAAACTCGGTTCTCGAGCGTCGCGACACCGAAGGCCGAGAGCACCTGTTTGGCCTGGTACTCGTGGATCTTCATGGGTCCTCCCGGGGGATTCCGGTGCGAATCGCCGGACCTTACACGAGGCCGGAGGGGAGTCGCAGGAAGCCGCCGCCGAGGCGTCTGCAGACCGTCAGATCGTGCGCAGAGGTGGCGCGCGAGGATCCGCCGAGCCCGAGCTAGTGCAGGCCCTGTCCGTGCAAGCCCTGTCCGAGCGCCCCCTGTCAGCGAAGTCCCTGTCAGCGAAGTCCCTGTCAGCGCAGGCCGTCGGCCCACTCTCGCAGGCGGCGAACCGCGTCCACGCGCTCGGCCGGGGGCGCCACCGACTCGAACTCGATGTCCGTCGGCGCACCGAGACGGAGCAGTGCCTCGAACGCGATCTCGCGGACGATGGCCTTGTCGTGATCCAGGCCTTGGGCGATCTCGGGCGCAGCGCTGCGCTCGCGGAACACCGACAGGTTGCGGATCGCCTGCCAGACGACCATCGCATCCACGTCGGAGAGTCGATCGCGACTTGCGCGGACGCTGCGATCGGTGCGCTTGCGGCCCAGCCGGACGAGCGCCGAGAAGCGGACGCCGGGGTCCGGATCTGCGGCGCGGATCACCCAGCGCGGTTCCTCGTCGGCCGAGAGGGGCCCGGTGGCATCGCCTTCTCCGAGCGCACCGGAGACCATTTGCAGTGCGGCGCGGATGCGGGTGAGCTCCTCGTCGACGGCCACCAGTTCGAAGCGGACGGAATCGCGCAGGAGCTCGAGATCTCGCGCGAGAGCCTCCAGCGCGGGACGGACGTCGGCCGCTGTGCCCTGCGCGGCCAGTGCGCTCACGCGGGCATCGAGATCGTTCAGCCGATTGGGGAACTGCCCCTCGAGGTCACCGACGCGCCCGGCAACGGCACCGAGATCCGTGCGGAGCTCCGAGAGATCGGCGTCGGCCCGGCCCGGATGACCTCCGAGAAGCCAGACCGCGAGGACCGCCGCACAGACTCCGCCCAGAGCGCCGGCCAGCAGGCTGAAAGCCGGACGCGCTATCGACCCGTCTCCAGCTGCTCGACGAAGTCGTAGGCGCTCCCGCGCTGCACGACGTTCGCCGAGAGCGTCAGGCGGTCACCGCGCTCCACGCGCCGCGGCTCCTCGACCAGATAGCGGGCGTTGCCGATCGCGGTCGCGCGGAAGCGGATCGGGGTCTCAACCGTCTGTTTGGTCCAGTAACGGATCACCAGGCGATCGACGCCCACGAGGAGCAGGTTCTCGAACTGCAGCTGCGGGAGCTGGCTGAGCTCCGTGCGCGTGCCCGAGTTGTTCTCGATCGTGATGGTGATGAGCCCGCGCTCGAAGTCGTGCACGCCTTGGCCGTCGATTCCGGAGTTGGCGCGCCGGAACGCGCTCGCCGAGAGGAATGGCTTCCGCGAGACGTCCACCTCGAGCACGTCACCCAGAATGGTGGTCGGGCGTCGCAGGAACTCTGAGAGCTCCTGCATGGTGCCCTCGTCGATGATCACCGTCCGGTTCTCGGCCGGTGCGTCCTCCGTCTTCGACGGCCCGCTACGTCCGATGGGATCACCGCCGGTGAGCGGGTGCAGGTTGCCGTTCGACGTGCTCGCCCCCGTGGATCCGCACGCGGTGGCAACGAGCGCCAGCGATGCCAGGACCAGCGAGCTGCGCAGCAGACCGCCGGGCTTCGAGACAGACCAGTTCGATCGTCGGATCATCCTCATGCGACACACCCCCGTACGGTCCTCTTCGACCGTGTGACCCGAAGTCTGTGACGCAACCGGGGTCGGCGCAACCCGCTACGTCTGTTCCTGGGTCGTCCGTTCTCGATCCATCGGTTCCCAGGTCGTCGGTTCCCAGGGCACGAGATCACGGAATGCTGCGGACGACGCCGCGCGGCGGTCCGCTAGCAAGTGGACCGAGGACGGCATCGTCGGAGATCCCGACCGGGATGACGATGAAGCGCACCTGCCGAACGCGACTCCAGCGTCGAACCCGGGCGATGACCTCCGGCCGGCTCGTCGACCCGGGAGCCGCAAGCCGGCCATCCGACAGCAGCACGATGGTGTCGTAGGTCGGTGCGGCGCCTATGGGGTCCTTCGCCTTTGGATCGAACGCGCGCGTGAGCAGGCCAGAGAGATTGCTCCCCCCACCCGGCGAAAGACGGGCGATCCGCGCCTCGGCCTTCTTTCGCGTGGCGGTCCCCGCCTTGGTGGGCTTTCCGAATGCGAACGCGGGCGAGGCCGCGTACGTCGCGACGTCGAACTGCACACCGTCCCGCAACGAGCGCAGCATGGCCCGGAGATGCACACGGGCCAGTTCGAGCTTCGTCTCGGCCTCGTCGTAGTCCGCTGCCAGATCCTCTCCCGCCGCCATCAGCTTGAGCCTCTGCCCGTCCGAGAGCGTCGGCACCCGCACCTCCTCCTTCATGCTGTCGCCCGTCGAGAGCACGAATAGAACTCGCTCGGAGCGCGAGGTCAGGAGCGGCGCGTCGATCGTGGGTGCCGGAGGGTCCCACCCCGCGTCGGTCGTCGGGGGGCCACGTTCGGTGCCGTTCTCCTGCTGCTCACGCCACCAGGTCTCGTACCGGAGCGGGGACGGGCCGAATCGCTCTCCGGTCAGGTCAGTGAGCGCGGCGGTCAGGTCGTCGATGAGCCGTCCGCCTTCGTGGCGCATTCGGTTGGTCAGGAGCGGGACCGCCGAGAGACGTCCCCCGTCGACCAAGCCCCAGATCGCCGCAGAGCGCACGCGCCAGTCCGCATCGAGGAGCCCTTCGGCCAGCACGAGATCGTGATCCTCGTCGTCGCGCCGGCCGAGCGCCGTGAGCGCCGCGGCGCGGACTCGAGCGTCCGGATCTCGAGCCGCGGTCTGGAGGGCCCCCACCGTGCCGGCTGTCCGCTGGTCCCCCAGCACCTCGATCGCTGCTGCCCGGACCGCCAGGTCACCGGTTTCCACGGCCACGCGACCGATCAAGGCGACCGCTTCGGGTTCTGCCATGTTCGCGAGCGCGCGGGCGCCGATCGATCGCTCGAGCTCGCTCTTCGGCTTGGCGACGACCCGGTCCAGGATGAGCGTCGCGGCCGCCACGCCGTCCGCGCCACTGAGTGCCCGCTCGAGAGCCAGGGCGCGCGCGTCGTCGTCCTTCTCCTTCAGCGCGGATGTGATCTCGCGCCGCAACGAGGCATCGGCCGCGGCACCGGGAACGGACACGCCGAGGAGCACGATCAACAGCAGGCTCGCAACGCGGCTCACCCTTCCACTCTAACCGTCGGCGGAACGCGATAGCCTGAGCCCGCGAAGGCGCCGCTGCGCCTCGAGGAGGGACGACGGCACGTGGGTTCGGTGGCGTGGCGGATGGCTGTAGCGACAGTCCTGGCGGCGACGAGCCTGGCGGGCTGTGCCGCGCGGGGTGGTCTGCCACCGCTCTGGGAGACGGAGACCGGCCTCCCCGGCGGTATCACGGAAGAACGTCGCTTCTTCGGGCTCTGGGAACGCTCCAGCGCCGAGTCGGGCGTGCAGGCCACGACGCTTCACCTTCTCGGGACGTTCGAGCGCGACGACGCCAACGGCATCCACGCCGAACACGTCCTCCCGCCGTTCTACCTGCATCGCCAGACCCCGACGATCGAGGAGCGCATCGTCGCCCCGGTCTACTTCGGGAGTTCCTACGGCACGGCCGACCAGCGCGAGCAGGAGCAGAGTGACGACGACGTCTGGCTCTTCCCCTTCCTCGCCTGGGGCGAGGAGCCCGGCGAGGGCAAGTACTTCATGTTCCTGCCGTTTGGCGGCGTGCTGAAGGGCAAGCTCTTCACCGACGAGATCCGCATCTACGGCTTCCCGCTCTACATGGAGGCCGATTCAGGAGACGTCCAGACGCAGCTCGCGCTGTGGCCGCTGATCGCACGACGGCGCGGACTCGACCGCCTGCACTGGCGCGTCCTGCCGTTCTGGTCCCAGACCGACCGGCCCGGCGTGCGCCGGCGCAGCGTGGCCTGGCCATTCATCCACTGGAACACCGTCGAGCGCGGCGACCGCACCATGGACGGGTGGTTCGTCTTCCCGTTTGTCGGTCACCGTGAATCGACCGACGGCACCTCGAAGCAGTGGACGTTCCTCTACCCCTTCTTCCAGTTCGCCGAGGACGAGAAGACGGGCGACTCGTATCGCGGCGTGCTCTGGCCGTTCCACAAGAAGATCGTGCGTCCGGGTGTGAGCGAGTCCGAGTGGTGGTGGCCGTTCTGGGGCAAGTTCGAGAGTGAGGACGAGACCTCGTCGTTCCACGCCTGGCCGTTCGTCTGGAACATCGAGTCACGCCACGGTCGCGAGATTCACACTCGCAACTACGTGGTGCCCTTCTGGATGCGCAGCGAGATCGGCACCGCAGACGGACCGCCGCGCGAGGAGTCGCTCCGCTCGTGGCCGTTCTTCTCGTGGCGACGCGAGGAGTCAGGCCTGGAGACGGTGCGTGTGCCCGCGCCGCTCCCGCTCGCCGGGTGGGCCGCCGGCGAACGCACGTACTCGGACTTCCTGAGCCTGTACCGACGACGGAGCGACGATGAGGGTCGTTGTGCGTGGGATGCTCCGCTGGGGCTCGTTCGTTATCGACGCGACGAGACGGGCGACGCCGCCCTGACACTGCTCTGGTGGTTGCGTATCCCGCTTGGAGGGGGGGAATGAGAGCCTTCTTCTCCGCGCTGGGTTCGTTCTGCTCCGGGCTGGGCTCGGGCTGCGAGCACGCCGGTCACACCGCGCTCCTGCTCGCCGACTCCATCGTGCGTGGATTCGTGCCGCGTCAGCCGCTGCGCGCGCTGCGACGCTTCATCGACCAGCTGTACAGCCAGTTGGTGAAGAGCCTGCTCGTCGTCATCATCGTCGGGGCCTTCATGGGCATGATCCTGGCGCTGCAGACGGGCGAGGAGCTGCGCAACTACGGCGCTGAGGAACAGCTCGCCGCCATCGTCGCGGCCAGCATGGCGCGGGAGATGGGACCGTTCATCACGGCCATCATCCTGGCGGCGACCGTCGGCGCCGCGATCGCGGCCGAGCTCGGCACGATGCGCGTCAGCGAGGAGATCGACGCCCTCGAGCTCATGAACATCGATCCGGTCACGTTCCTGGTCTCGCCGCGCATCCTCGCTCTCGGCGTGAGTGCCGTGCTGCTGACGGTGCTGGTGAATGTGATCGGCGTACTCGGCGGCGGAGTCGTCGCGCAGGCGCAGTTCGGCATTCCCCTGGCCGACTTCCTCGAAGGGGCGCGCGCCTCGCTCTCCGAGCCCGTGATCTTCGGCTCGCTCTCGAAGGACCTCTACTCGGGGCTCGTGAAGTCCCTGGTCTTCGGGCTGATGATCGGTGCGCTGGCGTGCGCTTCGGGCCTACGCGCGCATGGCGGAGCCCTCGGCGTGGGCCGGGCCGTCCGGCAGTCGGTCGTCGCGTCGGTCGTCATCACGCTGATCGTCGGCTACCTCATCACGTGGGTCTTCTGGGTGCTGCTCCGGTGAGCGACGCAAACGTCCCGAAGGGCACCGATGACGTGCTCGTTCGTCTCACCGGCGTGAGCAAGCGCTTCGGTGAGAAGGTCGTTCTCGACGGTCTCGACCTCGCGATCCCGCGCGGCGCCAACGTCGTCATCATGGGGCTCTCCGGCACCGGCAAGAGCGTCACGCTCAAGTGCATGTGCGGGATGCTGAACCCGGATGCCGGCACGGTGTCGGTCGACGGCGTCCAGGTGAACGGCGCGTCCCGCAAGGACCTGCGCCGCGTGCGCAGCAAGATGGGCTTCGTCTTCCAGGGCGCCGCGCTCATCAACTGGCTCTCAGCCCGCGAGAACGTAGCGTTGCCGTTGCGCGAGCAGGGGCTGAAGGCGCGAGAGGTCGACGAGATCGTGGATCAGCGCCTGGACGAGGTCGGACTCTCCGACATCGGCGACAAGTTCCCCGGCGAGCTGTCGGGCGGGATGCGCAAGCGAGTGGGCTTCGCGCGCGCCGTGGCGACGGGTCCCGACCTCGTGCTCTACGACGAGCCCACCACCGGCCTCGACCCGATGACCACGCGAACGATCGACGAATTGATCGTGGCCGGGCGCGACCGCTATGGCGCCACAGGCGTCGTGGTGAGTCACGACGTGAAGTCAGCGTTGCGCGTCGCCGATCGCATCGCACTGCTCTACGAGGGACGCGTGGCGGCGTTCCTCACTCCCGACGAGTTCGTCGCGAGCGACCACCCCGTCATCCGCAGTTTCCTCGACTTGGACCCGGCCGACGACGGCTCGGGCAGGAGGGCTCCATGACCCGCGACGTCACCGTTGGAATCGTGTTCTTCGCGTTGCTCGCCGGCCTCCTCGGCATCACGCTCTGGGTGAACGACCCGAGCTTCGGCGAGGAGCCCGCGCACGTCTTGGACACGCGGTTCAAAGAGGTCTCCGGACTGCGCGCCGGCGACAAGGTCTGGATCTACGGGACCGACGCGGGGCGCGTGATGTCGATCAAGCCCGACGGCACCGGCCACGTCGTCGTGTCGCTGGCCCTCGACTACGACCCCGAGCTGCGCGAGAACGCGAGCATCTCGATCGGATCGTCGTCGGCGCTGGGTGGTGCCGTGGTCGAGATCCATCCGGGGACGCCGGACCACGAGCCGATGACCGCTGCGATCGTCGATGGCTCCGTCGGCGGCGGTCTCTTCGGCGAGGTGAACCGCGTCATCTCCGAGCTCGAAGAGCCCCTCGACGAGGCGATCGAGAACATCCGCAAGGTCTCGGCTGACCTCGCCGAGCGGAGCGACGAGATCGTGGCGAACGTCGATGGCTTCATGGAGGACGCCCGTGCCATCAGCGGCGACCTGCGCGCCGGGAAGGGCACCCTCGGCAAGCTGTTGCAGGACGAGACGCTGTACACCGATCTGCAGGCCGCCGTTCAGTCGCTGCAGAAGTTGGCCGACGACGCGAACGGTGGCGGGGGTGCGCTCGACGTGCTTCTCCACGACCCGCAACTCGCCGACGACCTGAAGTCGACCGTGGCGAACGCGCGGTCGATCTCGGACAAGATCGACGGTGGTGAGGGCACGCTCGGCAGGCTGATCAACGACCCCACGCTCTACAACGATCTGACCGCGACAGTCGGCGACCTCAAGGACATGACGGCGCACGCCCGCTCCGGCAAGGGAGCGCTCGGGATGCTGATCTACAACGAGGAGGTCGGGCAGCGGATCGACGACATCTCGAAGGACGTGGCGCAGGTGACGCGCAAGCTGCGCAAGGGCGAGGGCACGCTGGGCAAACTGATCCAGGACGAGGATCTGTACCTCGAGCTGCGGGACTCGCTGAAGGCCCTGACATCCGGGGCCGGCGACGCCCGTGAGAACGCCCCGATCCTGACCTTCGCGAGCTTCCTGTTCGGCGGCTTCTAGGTCACGGCGATTGCTGGTGCGTCGTTGGTGGACGCGCGTCGAGGGGGTGGCAATCGCCGTGCCCTAGATCGTTGTCTGGTCGGCTCCGCGGCTGCGTCACCTCTCACGCGAGCGCAACCCCCTCGGTCGCAGCCTTGCGTGGCCTCATTGCCCGCGTCACGCTGCCTGCGCTTGCGCGCAACCAGCGCGCCCCGGGTGAGGGGTGGGTCCTCATCGATGCACGCAACCCTACGTGCGTCGTTGGTGGACGCGCGTCGAGGGGGTGGCAATCGCCGTGCCCTAGATCGTTGTCTGGTCGGCTCCGCGGCTGCGTCACCTCTCACGCGAGCGCAACCCCCTCGGTCGCAGCCTTGCGTGGCCTCCATTCCCCGCGTCACGCTGCTTGCGCTGACGCGCAACCTCCGCGCCCCGGGTGGGGATACGGTCCCAACTCGCCCCCGCCAACCTCACGCGATCGATTCATCAACGACGCCGTACGGGCGGACCCCCTGGTCCGCCCCGCCCGCTGGGGTGGCTCGCGCGATGCGGATCCGATGGCGCTCGGCGGACGACTCTCGTCATGCGATCGGCCATCGGTCGAGGGCGTCAGGGCTCCGCAACCGTCATCGCCGTCGTTCGTGCGCATCACCGCCATCGCAGACGTTCGCCAGCCACCGCCCTCGCCCGCGCGATCCGTCGTCGGCGCGGGTGGGTCAGGAGACCCACCCCTACGACGCCGTTGGCCAAGCGGATCCCGCCGTACGGGCGGATCTCCTGATCCGCCCCGCCCGCTAGCGTGCGCGCGGTCGATGCCAGCCCGACGGCGCACCGCGAACGACTCGCGTCAGGCGGACGGCCATCGGTCGAGGGCGTTGGACCCGATCGATTGCACTCGCCGCCCGCAACGTCGCTCGCCCGTGGCCGTCCTATCGACCGGCGTCGTCCGCTGAGCGCCAATCACCCGCCCGGCCCGAGCGACGCGTGTCAGCCAAGAAGGCTGGCCGGCTCGCGCCGCGTCGCCATCCAGTGGGCGACGTGCTTGCCGAGGGGGTCGCCCTCGAGGTTCACGCGCGTGCCGACGCGGGCGTCGCCCAGCGTCGTCAGTTGCAGCGTCGTCGGGATGAGCGCCACCGAGAACGACCGCTCGGTGAGGTCGGCGACGGTGAGACTCGCCCCGTCGACGGTGACCCACCCCTTCGGCACCAGGGTGTTCATCACCTCGGGCGGAGCCTGGATCGTCATCCACGTCTCGTCCGTGCGGCGCTCGATGGCCAAGATCTGTCCGACACCGTCGACGTGGCCCTGGACCTGGTGGCCGCCGAGTTCGTCTCCCATGCGGAGCGGAGGCTCCAGGTTCGGGCGATCCCCGACGCGGACTTCGCCGAGCGTGCTGCAGCGCACCGTCTCGCCCACCACGTCGAACGAGGCGCGGCCGTCGGCGCAGTCGACCACCGTGAGACAGACCCCAGACACGCTCACCGAAGCGCCGTGTCCTGGCTCGCGAGGCAGGACGCTAACGTCGAGCACCATGCGCAGCGCGGCCCCAGCGATCTCCGCGAGCGAGACGACCTCGCCACGCCCGACTACGATTCCAGTGAACATGCCCCGGATTCGAGCCGGGATACCCCGGACGCGGGCGAAGTTTTCGGGGCGGCGAGTCGCCGCTTTTTCCGCCCCGGGCTCCCAGGCATCGGGGATCATCCCGGGTTGGACGGCCTCGCAGGCCGCAAGTCTGCGCGTACCGTGAAGATCGACGTCGCCACACTGTTCCCCGGCATGTTCCGGGAGGTGCTCGGAACGAGCATCCTCAAGCGGGCTCGGGAAGCTGGGCGGGTGGACGTCGGGCTCTATGACATCCGGGACTTCTCCTCCGACCGACATCGGTCGGTGGACGCAAAACCATACGGTGGTGGGCCAGGCATGCTCCTGCGCCCCGCGCCCGTGGTGCTCTGTGTCGAACGCATCCTCCGGGAGCGTGGCGCAGGGCGTGTGATCCTGCTCTCACCGCAAGGTCGCACCCTCACGCAGGAACTCGTGCGCGAGCTCGCTGACGAGGAGCATCTCGTGCTCGTCTGTGGCCGCTACGAGGGCTTCGACGAACGCATCCGCGAGATCCTCCAGCCAGAGGAGATCTCGATCGGCAGCTACGTCCTCACGGGCGGCGAGCTTCCGGCGATGGTTCTCGTCGATGCCGTCGTTCGACTGCAGCCCGGCGCGCTGGGCGCAGCGGACAGCGCCGAGAGCGAGTCGTTCAGCGAGGGCGACCTGCTCGAGGGACCTCAGTACACGCGTCCACCAGAGTTTCGTGAGCGGCGCGTCCCGGACGTGCTGCAGTCGGGCGATCACGCCCGGATCGAACGTTGGCGGGAAGAGAAGTCGCGGGAGCGGACCCGAACACGGAACCAGCCCCCTCACCCAGACGGTGATGGGCGGACGCGAGCCGGAGAGACGACATGAGGAAGATGAGCGACGTCGAGACCCCTTATCTGCGCGCGGAGCCCCTCGTTTTCGAGGTCGGCGACACGGTGGATGTGGGCGTGATCATCACCGAGACCGTGGAGAAGCGGGGCAAGCTCGAAGAGAAGGAGCGCGTCCAGACCTTCACGGGCGTCGTCATCGCGCGCGGTGGTGCCGGCATCAACGAGTCGTTCACGGTCCGTCGCATCGTGGCGGGAGAGGGCGTCGAGCGCGTCTTTCCCGCGCACTCGCCAAAGATCGCGGCCGTGAAGATCAAGCGCAAGGCTCGCGTTCGTCGCGCGAAGCTCTACTACCTGCGTGAGCGCTCCGGCAAGTCGGCTCGCCTGCGCGAGCGCATCGTCGCCAGCGCGAAGAAGTCCAAGAAGAGGTGATGTCCGGACACCTCGCCCGCGGAGCCGCGGCCGAGGAGTTCGCCGCGCGCGCGCTGAGGCGAGCGGGATACCGCGTCTTGCTTCGCAACGTGCGCACGCCGGTCGGTGAACTCGACATCGTCGCGCAGCGGCGCGGTGTGTACTCGTTCATCGAGGTGAAGGCGCGACGCCCCAACGGGAGCACCGGTGCTGCCGACGGCGCGCTGACGCCGACCAAACTGCGGCGCGTGGCGCGCGCGGCCGACCACGTCCTGCAGCGCCGCGGCCTCGCCGACGCGCCCCGGGAACTACTCGGCGCCGCGGTCGATCTCGACGCCGGCGGCAACCCCATCGCCGTACGCTTCCTGCCCGTCGAGGAGATCCGATGATCCGACTGGAGGACCATCTCGTCGAGGAGCGCGTGCTCGATCTCACCAGTCGCACGCGGGACGCGGCGCTGCTCGAGATCGTCGAGTCCCTGAGAGAAGCGCCGGAGATCGAGGACAAGGAGCGGCTCCTCGAGGCCCTCATCGAACGCGAGGACATCGGTTCCACCGGCATCGGTGTGGGCGTCGCGGTGCCGCACGCCAAGATCCCACAGGTCACCGACTTCGTGATCGCCTACGGCCGTTCGCGAGAGGGCATCGAGTGGGGCTCGGTCGATGCACGCGCGGTGCACCACGTCGTGCTGATCGCCGGTCCGGCGGATCGGCAGCATCGCTATCTCCAGTTGCTGGCGTCCGTGATGCTCGAGCTCAAGAAGCCCGAGCTGCGACTGGCCCTGGAGCAGGCGCCTGACGTCGCCGCGATGACGCGCACGCTGCTCGGATCCTGAGGGGCGGATCCTGAGGCGCGGGTCTCGAGGCACGTCCCCCCGGGGACCGGTCCCACGGCGGTCTGAGCCCCAGCCCGCATCGTTCACGAGGACGCCGCGCCTGGCGGTCCCGAGCACGCGGTCTCCCGCCCCGCGGGAATCTCAAGACTAGGGCGGCGCTTCACAACCGCATCTAGAGGGTGCATGCGCGTCTCCGGCACGAGATCTCACGCACTCGGAGCCGCCAGGACACCGTGCGACGGGCGAACACCGAACGTCACGCAATTCACTCGCGCCGTTCCTTCATCTCGACGCGGTCCCGCGACGCCCTCGTGAACGATCCGGGCCAGGCGCCCGTCCGGTACTCTGCGCCGAGTCCAGGGAGACGACCATGCCCGCTCGCTCGTTCGCACTCGCCGCTCTACTCGTGGTTCTCGGGCTCTCGTGGCAGGCCGCCGTTGCTCAGGACGACCAACCGACCGTGCCCGTCGCGTCGGAAACCACAGCGGAACCGGCAGCCCCCGTGGCGCCCGCGCACCCAGATGCCGCTGAGAGGCGTGAGCGACGGGACCGCGCAGTCCGTGCTCTCGGGGACAACGGGTTGCTCCTCGTGCTCGCCGAGGGTCGTGCGAGTGGATTCACCGGCAAGCGGCGCAGCGACGAGTTTCGATACCTCTCCCCGTTCGTGGCCCGCGACGCGGCACTGCTCGTCTACCTCGACGGAGACAGCGTGCAGCACCGCATCTACCTGACTCCCCGCAACCCCGCGTTCGAGCGGTGGAATGGCCCAACTGTCGGCCCTGGCGAGGAGACGGCCGCACAGTATGAGTTCGAAGAAGCGCGCGCGTTGCAGGCCCTCCCGCGTGATGTCGCGGACCTGCTGGCTGATCGGAGGTCGCTCCACGTTTCCGCCACCTCCCCCGCCGACGGAGCCGATCGTCTCGATGCGCTGCTCGCCAAGGTGCAGCCGCTGTTGACGGAGGGTCTCGCGCTGGAGCGTCTCGATCGGCGGGGCGCACCTGCGATCGCCGAGGGCGGCTCCGGCCCGGCCCCGGAGATGATCCGATCGGTTCGCAGCGCGAGCGCGGCCATCACGTCGTTGCGCGCGGTGAAGTCGGCATCCGAAATCGAGCATGTTCGCCGCGCTGTCGAGGCGACGGTCACGGGCATCAACGACGCGCTACGCACGGCGCGCCCGGGACTTGCGGAGTACCAGATCCAGTCGCTCGTGGAACTCCGTTGCCAACTCGATGGTTGTCACGAGCAGGCGTTCGACTCGATCATCGGCTCCGGCCCGAACTCCTGCATCCTGCACTACTCAGCGAACGACCGGATCATGCAGGACGGCGACATCGTGGTCATGGACGTCGGCGGAGAGTTCGACGGCTACGCCGCCGACGTCACTCGCACCTTCCCGGTCTCGGGGAAGTTCACCGACGAACAGGCGCGCGTTTACGACGCGGTCCTGGCCGCCCAGGAGGCTGCGCTCGCCGCGGTCCGGCCCGGCGTGACGTTGAGAGACGTGCACGCGGCCGCGAAGGCGGTGCTCGTCGAGGCCGAACTCAATCAGTACTTCCTCCACGGAACGTCCCACTCGGTCGGACTGAACGTGCACGATCCGTTCGGCCGGCAACGCAAGCTCGAGGTCGGATCGATCCTGACCGTCGAGCCCGGTGCGTACATCGCCGAACAAGCCCTCGGCGTGCGGATCGAGGACACGGTCGTCGTGACCGAGGACGGGTGCACGATCCTCTCCGCGGGGGCGCCGAAGACGCGCGAGGCGATCGAGGCGCTGATGGCGGAGGATGCTCCGATCGAGATCGCGCCGCCGCGCTGAGCGGTCTGCCCACGCCGGACAGAGGTCAGAACTGATCGAGTAAGCGATGTCCGAGCTCGCGGATCTCGTCGTCAGTGAGTCGATCCATCTGCTGCAGCAGGTTGTAGTTGCGATCGAGCGACGGGAACGCGACCGGATCCTCGTCCACGATCCGGATCGCCTCTCGCACGGCCCGGACGTAGCCCGCGGCATGCGCCGTGCGGCCATCTGTCTCCGGTAGGAACGCGAGCAGCGCAGAGAGTGCGGCTCTCGGTTCCGCCGAGTCGACCAACGAGGTCAGCTGAGCACGCGCCTCGAGGGTCTGCTCGATCGCTCTGCCGTCGAACCCGTGCTCCAGCAGCAGGCCGAGCGAGCGCAGAGGATGGCGCTGAACGGGGAGCATGCGCCGCGCGTCCCGGACGTGACCGAGTTCATGCCGACGCACTGTGTCGAAGAACGCATCCGTGAGCAGCCCCTCGGCGGCGAGCTGCTGCTCGATGCGCCAGGCCACCGCCGACGGAGTGTCCAACGCTCGCCGTTCGCGAGTGTCGAACGCCGGGCGCGGTTCGACCTCGAGCCCTGCGTCGATGCGACGCGGCGAACGCAGGATCGCGTCGAGCTGCAGCAGCACCAGACGATCCAGTGTCAGCCCGGCGAGGCCCAGACGAAGGCCGCCGAGACCCTCAGGGAGGTCCTGCGTCTCGAGCCACACCTCGTCGAGCGAGAGTTCGTCACCCCGAACCGTCTCCTCGATGCCGGGGCGCACGGCAACGATGCGACCGGCCATGACCTGGAGTCCCTCGCCACGCCTCTCCCCCACGAGGAGCAGGAGACCGCGGCGATCGAATTCGTGCGCGAACGCGCCATCCGAAACCTGCGACGCCGAGAACTCTCCGAGGAACGGATACGTCCGCACCGTGGCTCCCGCGGTGAGGTTCACGCCGAGCCGCGCGGCGGAAGCCAGCCCGATCTCATGGAGCACCTCGCGCACGCTCGGGGAGCCGCGATCCGCGCGCACGTCGTCTCGGATGCGCCGTCCGATGACGGCCACGTCCTCGAGGAACCGGTCGAACGCACGTTCCTCTACAGCGCGATCGCGAACCTCCTTGTCAGCCGGCGCCGTGGCCGCAGCACGCGCCAGCACGACCTGTGCCTCGCGCCGCCAACCGACGGCGAGCATCGCCTCGGCGAGCCGCAGGAGCTGACGACTGTCCGGCGTCTCGGTCGATGCCGCGTGTGCGGCGTCGAAGAGAGCTCGCCAGCGATCGCGGTAGACGCTGGACTCGTCCATGCCACCGCGGGGAATCGCCGCGAGTCCGGCCTCGACAGCCGCGACGTAGTCACCCGCCAACGTGTGCGCGCGCCGCAGTGGGAGTGCCAGTTCACCCGCCACGATCCGCTGCTCGTTTGCCCGGACGAGCAGACGACGCGCCGCCTCTCCGTTGCCGAGCGCGAGATGCAGCCTGCCGAGCTCGGCCTCCACGAACGCGGGATGGGCCACGTGCTGGCGCTCGCTCTCGAGCACCTCGACCGCCTCACGCAGCAGCGAGGGGACGCCCGCCCGCATCAGCACGCCAACAGCTCCCGCGAGAACTCCCTCGTCCCCAGGGGCCAGACGGAGCGCCCGCACAGCTGCCGTGCCCGCGGCGCGCATCTGACCACCGTTCTCCGCTGCAGCCATCTGACCGAGCGGCGCGCGGGCATCCGCCGGATCGCGATGTCCGGCCTCGCTGAAGCAGCGTGCCGCGACCTCCCAGTTGGCGCGTCCGAGCGTCAGGTAGCCCATGAAGAGCCAGGGAGTCGGCAACCACGGAGCGTCCCGTCCAGCCCGTTCTGCAACGTCCAGAGCTCCCTCGATATCGCCGGCGCGTTGCAGCGCGAGCGCCTGGCCGACTCGCGCGTGGGCGTGGGTGGGCGCACGCGCCAGCACGGCCTCGAACAGATCGACCTGCCGCTCACGTAGCGGCGCGATGCGTGCCGCGAGATAGAGGGAGTCGGGGTCGTCGGGGTTGGCAGCGAGACGCTCGGCGTACGCCCGACGCAACGACCAGTCGGCCGGCGAGACGACCAGCAGGTCCTGCAGAAGCCGGTGTGCCTCGAGGAAGCGAGGCTCTCGTGCCGTCAGGTCCCACAGTTCGCCGGCGGCCGCCGCGACGTGACCGCGGCCGGCCAATCCACGGGCGCGAGCGAGCTCCGCCTCGAGGCTTGCGTCCGGCGCATACGCCGCCCAATGCGATGCCGCTACCGGCGCTCGCTCACTCGTCGCACAGCCCATGAGCCCTGCTCCGAGAACAAGCGGCAGAAGGACTCGAAGGCGCATGCGCGGGACCATACCACCCCGTCGGCCAGCCCCCCCCTCACTGACGAACAAGCCTGCGGAACGGAGGGAACTTGTGTGGGGGAGCAGAGCCGCCCGGAGGCGGCTCTGCCATGGGGACCGCGCAGGATCGAGCGACGGCCCCGTGATCGGGTCGGGTGTGGGGCCCGACTCGGTCGGAAAGGACGATTGAGGAGCGGATACGAGCGGTGCTCGTTCACCCGGACCCGCAAGACGACGTCAGCCGCGGAGCATCACGCGCTCGTCATCACGCACCAGCTCCACCTCATCAGTTCCGCCTCGTCAACTCCACCTCACTGGCCTGATCTCACAGGCCTGACCTCACAGCCGTACCTCACGGCCGTACATCACAGCCGCCGGATGACCGCCGACACCACGCCTCGGATCTCGACGTCGTCGACGAAGATGGGGTCCATCGAGGCATTGGCCGGCTGCAGGCGCACGCGGCCGTCGGCCTCGCGATAGAAGCGCTTCAGCGTCGCCTCGTTGTCGGGGAGTACGGCCACGACGACCTGACCGTTCCGCGCGGACGTCGCGCGGCGCACGACGACCATGTCGCCATCGCAGATGGCATCCTCGATCATCGAGTCGCCCCGAACCCGCAGCGCGTAGTGCTCGCCGTCATCCGGCAAGACGTCCGACGCCTCGAGCGATTCCGGGGCCTCGATCGCCTCGATCGGCGCCCCCGCCGCGATGTTGCCGAGAATGGGCAAGCCACGGGTCGGGAGGAAGTCCGGATCGAGGATCTCGATCGACCGAGAGAGGTGCGGCTCGCGACGCAGCGCTCCCCGTCGCTCCAGCGCGTTCACGTGCTGGAAGATCGTCACGCGATGGACACCGAACTCCGTTCCGATCTCCTCGAGGGTCGGCGAAAGACCCCGTTCACTCAGGTAGTCCCGAATGAAGCAGAGAATCTCGCGCTGACGACGCGTGTACGGCTTCACAGCAGAAGTGCTCCGGCGACGACCCCGACGAGGCAGAAAAACACCGGCAGTTCACAGACGATCAAGCGCAGCATGTTAGATCTCCCGTTGCCAACAGGAACCTAACGGGAGCCTCCGCGTGCGTCAAGCCCCTTCTCCCCGGGTCGTGTCCGGTGTCACCGCCGGATACGATCCCCTTGTGGCGAGCGAAGACCCCATCGTCCCCTCTCTCCGGCTCCCCTCCGGTGCGCGTATTCGGCACGGCCGCGAGGTCCGCCGCACGTTCGATCACGGTCGACCGTCGGGATCGGGCCCGGTGGTGGTGTACGCGTTCGATCGGGACGACGGAGCCCCACCGCGCCTGGCCCTGGTCGTCGGCCGTCGCTGGGGTGGCGCCGTGACGCGCAACCGCATCCGACGACTCTTGCGCGAGTCGTTCCGAACGGCGCGGGCCGAGTTGCCCACTGGGTTCGATCTCGTGCTGCTGCCGCGCGATCCGTTCGAGAAGCGGCGCATGCAGGACGTGCGCGAGGATCTGGTCGCTGCGGCCCATCGCGCGGCTCGGCGCTTCCGTCGCGAGGGTCCCGGAACGCCACGCCCCGGACGACGTCGCCGACGATGACCGAGACGGAGCGACCGCGCGGACTGGCCATCCTTCTGGTGGCTGTGGTCCGCGCGTATCAGTGGCTCCTCTCGCCGCTCCTCCCCGCGGCGTGCCGCTTCGAGCCATCCTGCTCACGCTTCGCGGTGGAGGCTCTCGCTCGGTTCGGCGCATGCCGAGGAACCTGGCTGACGCTTCGGCGCATCCTGCGCTGCCGACCGGGAGTGCCGGGCGGGTACGACCCCGTGCCGTTCCCCCCAGAGGCAGCCGTGCCGTTCCCGCCTGAGGCAGCCGTGCCGTCTCCCCCAGAGGCAGCCGTGCCGCTCCCTCCTGAGACGTAGTCGGCACCGATCACCAGGACGGGTGGCCGGCGGCCTGCTCCGGGCCGCACCGACGTCATGCCCACCAACATCGTCCCCACGGGGCCGTTCCGGTCGTGACGACCCGGTCGTGTCCATCCGAGCTAGGGGCGCCGCACGCGGTGAGGCTTCGGGTGGGGCTAGAGGTCGCTCTCGCCGTCTTCGTCGTCGCCTCGGCGCGCGCGCTCGATCTCGGTGTACTGGAAGCGTCGCTTCAGAGCCTCGAGCTCGAACAGTTCACCCTGCTTCTGCGCCTCGGTCGTCATGCGGGAGATCCGCTCCGTCTGAAGATCGGTGTCCGTCATCTCGAGGGGCGACGGATCGTGCTTCTCGGTCACCTGGATGAGGTACGCAGCCCCGGAGCGATTATCGAGCAGCACCGGCTCGCGGAACGAGCCGACGTCACTGCCGCGGAGGATCGCGTAGTCACGCAGCATGCGGTTGCGATGGCGGATGGCGTCGGAGACCGCCTTGGTCGCTGCGTCCATCTCACCCTCTGCCGGCGGGATGGGCGGTGACCTCTCGGCGGTCTGCCGATTGAACCGACGAAGCGTGCTCACCGGCAGTCCGGCTTCGGCGGCAGCATCCTTCAGAGACGCGCCCGCCTTGGCCGCGGCGAGTACGGCGTCGAGGTTCGCCTTGGCGTCCTCGCGGACCTGGTGCTCGCGCCACATCGCGACGATCTCTTCGCGAGCCTCGTCGAGTTCACGCACGCGGCTGGGTTCGAAGGCAGCGAGACGCAACGCCATGTAGCCGCGGTCGTCGAGTGCGCTGGCAAGCTGTGTCGTGGGAACCGGCTCGGGGTGCACCACCGGCACGAACGTGGTTCCCGGCTCCGGGCCGCGGAGGCTCGAACGGGCGACCGTGCCGAGCTCGCTGTTCTGGCCGAGGGCATGGGGGAACTCCGCACCGAGATCCTTGTCTTCCAGCGGGGTCTCGTTCTGCGCCACGCGCAGTCCGTACGCCTCGTAGTCGGCCATCAGGTCGCTGAAGGACTTGCCCTCCGCCTCGGAACGCCGGATGACGAGCTGCATCAGGCCGCGCGCCAGGATCTCCTTGACGACGCGGTCCTCCCAGAAGCGGTCGTACTGCTCGAGGAAGTCGGTCGGCCACTCCTCGGCGTCCGGAAGGGGCGGCTCAGTGCCCGGCTCGCCTGGCCCGTCGCCCACCTTGCCGCCGTCTACCCAGACCTTGTACGCGTCGGCCTTCGGCTTCCAGAGGCCGTGCACGATCGTCCACTTCGCGCGTGCGTCCAGGAGCCAGTTGGCGCGAGTGAAGACAGCGTCGCTCTCGGACTGACAGGCGATGGCGCCCATGCGACGCAGATCGGCGTCTGGTGCCAGAATCTCGTTCTCTCGCAGCAGCGTCTCGAGCTGCGCACGGTCATCTGTGCCGAGGTCCGCGACGCGTGCATAGGCGACCTCGAGCGTCTTCCGGGAACTCTGGCGCAGGCGGATCTCGATCTGCGGAAGCCGCGCGAACGCACGAAGTTCCTCGTCGGTCGGCTCGCGCGACTCGACCTCGGCACGGAGCGGATCGAATGGCTGAACGACGTAGTCGATGCTCAGCTTCATGTTGCTCTCGCGCCAGCTCTCGAACGCATCGGCGGACGGCATGATCGCGAAGGCCGTCTGGTAGATGCGGATGTACTCCTGGATGCGGAGCCGTTCCTTGAGCGTGTGCGTGAACGCCTTGTGCGTCAGCGAGCGCGCGCTGCGACGCGAGAGTTCGTCGCGATAGAGCTGCTCGTCGAACGTGCCGTCACGCTTCTGGAAGTCCGGCATGTCCGCGATCGTCGCGAGCACCGCGTCGTCGGAGACGTGGATGCCTGCCTCACGCGCCGCGGCGTCGAGAAGCAGGTGCTGCCAGACCTGGTCCTCGGACTCGATCTGGACGCGGTTGTTGAACATCACGCCGAACGTGCGCGAGAGACGCTGATTGAGCGCCTGGTACGTCGCGGAGGTGACGATCGTCTCGTTCCCACCCATCCGGTACGTCGCGATCGGCTCGGAGCTCCCGCCGCCGAGAGCGCCCGTGCAGCTCCCGAAGGTCGGCGCCGCGAAGGCGATGCAGAGGGCGATCAGCAAGGCGAACATGAGACGCCGTTTCCAGACGTCCCAGAGGGTCTCCTCCTCATGCTGTTCGAGATCGAGGGGGTTCTCTTCCATGTCCTGTGTGCTCTCCGACCGCGAAGCCGCTCATGCTACCCGTGCCTGCCAGAACCCGCGAAGCCGTGGAGGGGGGTTTTGCGCGCTTCGTCTCCAGGCAGGGCACGCTGGGCCGCGTCTTGACCGAGCCCAGCAGGACACTAGATGGGACGGGACAGCATCTCGCGATCGCTCGGGAGCTCGCCCAGGCCCTTCAGGCCGAACAGCTCCAGGAAGACCGCGGTCGTTCCGTAGAGGAGTGGTGAGCCCGGGAGATCGGCGCGTCCGGCGATGCGGACCAGGCCTCGCTCCACCAGAGCACGCAGGACCTCCCCGCTCGCAACACCCCGGATCTTCTCCACATCCACACGCAGGACCGGCTGCCGATAGGCCACGATGGCCAGCGTCTCCAGCGCGGCACGGCTGAGTCTCTCGTTCTCCGTGCGACGCCCGAGGCGCGCCATCAGGTCGGCCACCTCCGGCCGTGTTCGAAGCTGGAAGCCGCCGCCGAGTTCCTCGACGCCGAACGCACGATCCCCGTCCGAGTACGCACCGCGCAGCGCGTCGAGCGCCTCGCGCACGTCCGACGCGAGCACGTCTCCGGCCAACGTCTGGAGTCGCCGGAGGCTGAGCGGCTCCGTCGCACCGAAGAGCAGCGCCTCGACGCGAGTCTGGAGCGGCAGCGCGCGCCACGCCTCCTGCTCCTCGGTCAGCGGCTCAGGCGGCTCAGTCGGCTCGACAGCGACCGGCTCCGCGACGGGTTCCGCGATCGACTCCGCGACGCTCTCCGCAGGGGGCGCGTCCTCGGGGCCTGCATCGGGCTCGGGCTGCGAGCCCAACTCCGCGGTGCCGTCCGGCTCTTCGACGGCCTCAGACTCGACCGCAACGTCGTGATGGGTGCCGTCGCGGATCGCCGTGGCGGCCTGCATCGCACTCGGTGCAATGCTCGGTCGCGCCGGCTCCGGCTCGGGAACGGTGTCGGCGATCTCGTCCACGGTCTCTCTCCCCGTCGTGTCCAGTCGTCCGCACGGAGCCCAGTCGTCCGCACAGAGCCCAGTCGTCCGCACACAGCTCAGTCGCCGACACCGAGCCACGGCACGAGGCCGCGGGCTCCGCGGCGCACCTCAACGGACTCACGCGCGATCACGCGCGCACGCCACTGAAGATACTCGTCGACTCCGACCGGCTTCTCGGCGATGCCGCGTTCGACCTCCTCGCGGATCTCGAACCAAGCGCCGTCGGACGCCGCCGTGCGGCGGACGAGCTTCACGATCTGCAGTCGTGCCTCGCCGTCGGGCGTACGCACCTCGAACGGACCGAGCACGTCGCCGGGGGCAGCCGCGAACACGGCATCGCGGAGCAGGGCAGATCGGAACTCGCCGCGCGATAGAGGAGGTGGCGCAGCGGGCGGGCGCAGCCCATTCGTCTCCGCCAGGAGCGTCGGATCGGCACCGGCTCGCAGCGCCGCGAGCACAGCGTCCGCCGCTGCTCGATCTCCCGAGAGCGTGAGCGCCCGGATCTCGACCCGCTCCTCCCTCAACTGATCGACGCGGACCAGTCGGTCCCGCAGGAGCGAGATGCGCGCCAGACGCTCGGCGTCCGTCAGGAACTCCGCGAGACTTCGCCCAAACCGCTCAGCCAGCAGCGTCTCGAGCTCGGCGTCCGCTCCGTGTTGCACGCGGATCTGTCGACGGCGCTCGTCGACGTAGGCTGCAGCACGGCGTCGGACCGTCTCCGGCCCGACCTCGACCCCGGTCCTGGCCGCCTCGACCTCGACCAGTGCCTCGTCGACGAGCTGACCGAGTGCTTCGCGCGCTTGATCCGGGAAGTACCGCAGCTGGAAGTCGCCCAGGTCCGCCTCGGTGATCGAGCGTCCGCCGACGACGTACAGGATGCCGTCGGGTGCAGGATCGGGACTGGCGAGGCCGCTCGCCGACGATACGGGCGCGACGAGAGTCACCGGCAGCGAGTCGACGACCGAGCGACGACGGGCCGCCGAGACCTCATCTCTGCCGCTGTCCTCAGTGGTGTCGGACAGCGTCGGCGCCGGCGGGCGCCAGACATCACCATCCGGTGCGGACGAGCACGCGCCCGCGACGCACAGCGCGAGAAGACCCCGCGCCAGAAGACCCGGTGCGAGAAGACCCCGTGCGAGTCGATACCGTGCGAGTCGATACCGCGCGAGTCGATACCGCGCCGCGGACGCGAGGGTACGAGAGGCGGCTATTCCTTCTCGCCGCTCTGCAGGTACGACCGCATCTTGCGGTACGCCTTCATCCGGTTCTTGAACTTGTCGGTCGGCTTGAACTTCACGTCCGAGAGGACCTTCGAGCGCCACCAGGCGTTCAGGACCTCCCCGACGATCGAGAGCCCGACGGTGTCGCTCGACGACGCCTTCATCAGGTCCAAGATCGCCAGGCCGGCGCCCGCACGCGACTTGCGCACGAACGGGTCGTTGGCGTCCTCGACCTTGAAGCGTGCGAGCAACGCCTGCGCCGCCGCTTGGCGGTACGGGCTCATCGCCGCGTCCTTCGAGTTGTTGATCATCTCCGCCAGCGGCTGGAACTGATCGAGTGGAGTCGCACCGCTGCGGTACGCCGCGAGGGCCTCCTTGCGGGGATCTCGATTCGCCGCCTTCACCCGCTCGACGGCGTCTGCCTTGGCCTTGACGGCCGCGGTGTGGATGTCCTCGAGCGTGGGGAGATCGGTCGCGTCTGCCGCGCCGGCCGGTGACGTGAACGTCAACCCGGTGAGCAGCGCGGCCGCGAAGAGGGCCGCCTTCATCGGTAGATCACCTTGCGGAACTTGCCACCGCCGTTGCACTTGAAGCAGTACTGCTGGTTCTCGCCGCCGTCACTCGACTGCGTCGACGTAAAGCCCTTGCCAGCGCAGTTGTCACAGAGCTCGGTCTCGTCGGTGCGGATGATCTCGAAGATGCCGCTGTTCTCGACGAAGTACGCCTCCATGAAGCGCCAGCGGTCGTTCTTGCCTTTCATGGCATCCCACCACTCTTCGTCGGTCTTCGGCTTGATCTCCTTCTGAGGACCACCACCGCTCTTGCCGCGCTTCGCACCCGGCGGACGACGACGCTTCTTCTTCGAGTTCGGGACCGTCGCGGCCTTGATCACGATGAACGAGCCGGTGCCGTAGTGCGCCGTGCGGGTGCGCTTGCCACCGCGCTCGGAGCTGCGCTCGCCCCAGTACTTGTTCAACTCTTCGGCCTCGAGGCCGGTGCTCTCGGCGACCTTCGTCCAGAGTTCGTCCGGCAGCTCGCGAGCGGCCCACTGGCGTGCTCCGGAGAGCGAGCCGGCCATTGCCGCGCGCGGGTCCTCTTCGTCGCGACGCAGGGGCTTGCGCTCCCGCACCTTCGACTTCAGCATCTTCTCCATCGTGTCGTAGACGACCTTCTTCACGCGCTTGCGGAAGTACTTGTCGCGGCCCTTCACGACGCGGTTCTCGAGACGGTCGTAGCCGATGGCGTTGCGGATCTGCTCGTCGGAGTACTGCTCGTCGAGCGAGGTCAGCTTCTCGAGCGCCTGGTTCCACTTCTTCTGAACCATCGCCCGCTCGATCTCGCGTGCGAGATCCGCTGCGCCCTCGGCCTCGATCAGGATCCCCACGCGACGCTGGCGGGCCCCAATCGACTTTCCGTCAGGGGTCTCGCCGAAGTCGGGGTCCGCGGCGGCGGCGTCGAGGTGTTCCTTCGCGTGCACGAAGTCCTTGATGCGCGTGCAGTAGTCGGCGAGGGCGAAGTGGGCGGCAGCCGTTTCCGGCGCGATCTCGTCCAGCTTCATCTGATACAGCTCGGGCCTGGTGTAGGCCTCGAGCGCCGGGATGTTGCTCACCGTCTCGATGCCGCCGATCGTCGATCGGTCGTACTCCTGGACGCCGTTCTGCGTCTTCAGGCGCAACGGCCCGCCGCCAGTCGGGTTCTCGGCGACACCACGGATCTGCTTGTTCGTGATGAACCTGACCACGTGACCCGTGACGGTCACCTGCTCGTCCTCCGGGACGATGATCCCGAGGTCGACCTTCAGCTCGTACGCGCGCCGCGGGACGATGTGCTCCCAGTCGACGACGACGATACCGCCGGTGTCGAACACGCGAACCGCGAGACCGTCGTCGGTGCTCTGACCGCCGAGGATCTCGCCGTGCAGGCTGCGACCGTCCGCCAGTTCGATCATGTCGGCGTTCGCCGTGGCCGGCGTGATCGCCAGGGCCCCCAGGCCGAACGCGAGCGTCAGAAGCCGTCGCATCATGGTCATCTCTCCTCCACCCCGAGCTTCGGAGCGCCTCTATCGGGTCTCGCGACCCCCCTCGTTGGATCCGCCCTTGCGCTCTTGCTCGTACGTGAGCGAGCGCTCGAACTCTTCGTCGGGCACTGTGTCGGAGCCCACGATCACACGCTCTTGGTGCGACTGCTCGTCCCCGTACCGGACCGTGACGAGCACGTCGTACCCGGACTCGGGCACGCTCGTGTCGACCAGCGCGAACGCCAGTTCGTAGCGGTACCCCGGGAACAGAGCGCTCACCTTCTCATCGAGCTGGCCCTCTTCGTCGCCCGGCACCTTCCGGCCCTCTCGGGGCCTGAAGACGTTCACCGACGCGCGGGCGTCATTCCGGGCCTCGTCGAGCACCTGCGTCAGACGCTGTCGCCCCTGCCGCTCGTTCGCGTAGCCCGCTGCCGAGGCCAACACGATCAGGATGGAGACGGAGCCCACCGCCATGAGGGAGGTGGCCATCAGTACCTCGAGGAGCGTGAAGCCGCTCCGAGAGCCTCGACGGGGGATCATTCTGCGCATCATGAGTCCTCGCCCTGAAGTGTAGCGTTCCACGTCATCACGGCCATCCCCAGCACGTTGGACACTCGCATCCGGCTCACCGCATCCGTCCGCCGACGGCCGGCAGGTCATCGGCATAGGTGTCGCGGAAGGTGGGGATGTTGAACTCGCGCACGATCGTCCGGCCATGGTGGACACGAGAGTCTGCCGCATGGAGTTGCGGGACCGTGCCGCGGGCGCCGCGCTTGCAGTTCGTCAGCGTGTTGCCGTCCGTCTGAACGAACTCGATCCACTCGCTGCCGATCTTGACGAAGCGACGCGTCGTGTCGGACGGCGGGATGAACCGGGCGTCCTCGAGTGAGACATAGCGCGCGTCGGCCGGCAGGTCCTCGTTCAGGTACCCGATCTTGGCCTTCGCCCCGATCTCCTCCACCACCAGCGTCACGCGCATCCGCCGCGGGAACGTGTCGTCGGTCGGGTCGTCCAGCGACCCGCTGCCCTTGGCGAAGAGAAAGCCGTCGTAGCGCGCGCGGTTGGAGAGCAGCGGCATGATGCCGCGCGTCGAGTCCCACGTGTCGACCGGCCCGCCGTTGCGCGCCGCCGTGTCGGAGTCCCAGGTGGTGGTCTTGCGCGACCAGAACTGCACGCCGAAGTAGAGGACGCCGGACAGCACGGGACGCGCGACGGAGACGATCTGGTTGCGGTGGATCGGCCCGAGTTCTTCGGGCAGCGTGCCGGGATCGCCGGCAGCGGATCTCGGGAAGAGGGTCGCGTCGCCGCCGATCGGGCTTCGATAGCCGCGATACAGACGGGTGACCGCGAGGTCGCTCTTGTCCTCGGGAACCGCCGCCCAGAAGATCTCCTGCAGTCCGCCGGTCGCGAGCAGCTCGCCGTTCTCGGACTCCGAGAGATCGGCCGACTGATCCATGTAGGCCGTGCCTTCCACCTTCGTGCCGGCCGTCCTCGTCATCGGCGAGGTCGCCTCACGCGGGATCAGGCGGGTGAAGAACAGCCGCTGGATGCGCGCATCTGCCTGGTCATCGAGCTCGACGTCGATGTCGCTGTCGACGTGGTCGGAGTAGAGCCGGACCCACGGCGCGCCGACGACCGTGTCGGGGACGCAGTAG
This sequence comes from Planctomycetota bacterium, assembly GCA_021776825.1. GTDB lineage: Bacteria > Planctomycetota > JAJSAM01 > JAJSAM01 > JAJVHW01 > JAJFFG01. The sequence continues at coordinate 78,065 of JAJFFG010000050.1, read as the reverse complement.
AGCGTGGACACGTCCTCGCCGAACGTCTCGGAGAACGCCTGCAAGGCGTCCATCGTCTCGGCGCTCGACGCACCCATCGTGAGGAAGTCCGTGGCTCGCGAGAGCAGCGTGACCAGCCCCATGCCGACGATCGAGAACAGGCCCATGGCGAGCAGCAGTTCGGTCAGCGTGTAACCGGCGCTCCGCCGGAAGTGTCGTGTCGTGCGCATGACTACTTGTCCTCGTAGAGCACGAACGGCGGAGCGACGTACTCCACCGTGACGTCCTGGATCCAGGGCGACTGCTTCCAGTTGTCGGGGGCCACCTCGGCGAAGCGGTCGTACGCCCCCTGCGCGAACCGGACCTGGAGCCGCACCTCGATGCGGTCCGCCTCCACGTTGATCAGGTTCTCGGCGGTCGGGTCGGAGATCTCGTAGAGATACTTGCGACGATCTTCGGCCGGGATCATGTCCTGTCCGACGCGGATCACGTCGGCGGAGTCCCAGGCGGGACCGCCGCGGAAGCGCACCAGCGCGATCACTTCGACGAAGTTGCGGGGCACCTCACCCCACGTGATGCGCTTCCACACGGCACCGGGCTTGGTCCAGGAGAGCTGCACATAGGAGTTCTCCGGATCGTCGGAGCGCTCGGAGTAGCGGTCGTAGTGGCGGAACGGCATGGCGATCACCACGTCGTCGACTGCGTAGCCCTCCGCGGTGGTTCCGAAGCGCCCGCGGAAGATGCCGCCGCTGATCCGGGCGTCGTCCGTGCCGGCATCGCGCTCGGTGGTCGGATCGATGCGCCCGAGGGGCATCGAGATCTGGTTTCCGTCGCGCTCGGTGTAGCCGATGAGCTCGGCCCCGTCGTTGATGCGAACGTAGCCGTCGTCCGGGAAGTCGCGCGTGTCGGAGAGTTGCGCCGAACCGGCGGACTCGTCCATATCCGAGACGAGCGTGGTCGCCGCGAACGTATGCACGGGGATCAGGATCGCGCCGAACTCGTGCGAGGTCGGCTCCGTGCCGAACGCGCCGCGCAGGCAGCCCGAGAACGTGCCCGCGTCGGGGTCGAACTCGGAGTAGAGGATCAGTTCGTCCTCGATACGGATGACGCCGCCATCGTCGGGGAACAGGTCCTCGTCGATGGGCAGGCCCGCCAGGATCGTCGTGCCCGACGGCGGATCGTAGAACGGCATGTGAACCGTGATGTCGTCGTCGGCGTCGTCGATCCCGTCGAAGCGCGGATCGTTGTTCGCCGCGCTTCCCGCGGGGGCGGTGCCGGCGGCCGGAGCGCTGAACTGCGGGTTCGAGATCTGCTGAGGAACCTCGCCGACGAACACATAGCTCGGGCGATCGTCCGCGGGCGAGTTGAAGTCCGCGAAGTAGAGCTCGTCGATGACCGCCGGCGAGACGCCGTTGCCACCGTCGTATCCGACGCCGATCGAGAACGAGTCCGAACTCGACGTGAGGCCGGCGTCCGGGAGTTCGCCGCTCGGGAACTTCATGGCTCGCGTAAAGGCGCGGGCGTCGAAGCGCCGCATGTCGATGTTGTTCTGCAGGCGATCCCACTGCCACGTCTGCGTGGTGAAGTCGTCGAGACCGACCCAGCCGAGATAGCCCCACTGGACGCGCACGTGCTCGTCGTTCAGACGGGAATCGCGGAGCGTGATCAGGTCGTTGAACCCGGGGGCGGCATCGCGCTGGATGTCGCCGCCCGAGAGGTCCTGCGCCGCCCGCACCTGGAACGTCGGCAGCACGTCCTCACCCGATGCGTGGTCAGCCGGGATCGTGTTGGCGATGCGGAAGTCGATGTCCTCGTTGTCGACGATCATCCCGCGCCAGTCGGCGCTGTCGACGATGTCGGTCAGCAGGATCGTCGGAGTCTCCTCCATGTACTGCGCGGCGTTGTTGCTGTCAGACGGCTCGCTCGGCAGGGCGTTCTCGTCGTTCACAGCCGCGGCCCGAGGCGGCGTGTAGTCCGGCGAGGCGTTGCCGCCGGTGCCACCGGACTGCCCCTGCGCGGCCGACTGCTGCTGTGTGACCTGCGTTGCGGTCAGGTCGCCCGCGACGCCGAACTCACCGGCAATCTCGTCCCAGCGCGTGTCGCGGTAGATGACCGTACGCCCAGGCACGATCTGGTCGTCGATCGTGTCGTATTTGAACCACTCGCCCTCGATCTGCACGTAGGCGATGCCGCCGACCTGCGGCTCCTCGTCGGCCGGGTCTAGGTACTCCAGTCCGGTGCCCTGCATGACAATGCCGACCGGGATGAACGCGCTCTGGTGGCCCCATTCAGGAGCGTTCTGGCCCTGCAGCTGCATCCCGGTGAGAGGCGTGGGCCCCGTGGCCGTGGTGGAGAACGAGTAGCAGGGATGGAACCGCGGCAAGCCGTCAGAACCGTTCGGTTCGAAGTCCCAGTGACGGCTGCTGAGCCCGCGAGCGGTGATCTCGACCTCGCCCGAGGCGACGATTCGGTACTGGACGAGCTCGGCCCCGCCCACGTCGACGGACTGCTGGGTGCCGTCTTCCTGGTTGACGAACGTCACGCCGGTCGGCAAGACACGACGGTTCGAGACGAGCATCGCGATGCCCTCGGTGCCGATCGCCCCGAGATCGTCCGCGATATCCGTGGAGTCGTTGGCGGTCGTCCACTCCTCGATCTGGATCGTGATCGGGAGCACCGCCGTCGATCCGATCCCGACAGTCGCCAAGGCGCCGCCGGCCAGGTCGATCATCCTGCCGACTTCGTTCGGGTCCATCGGGTCCGGGCCATCGACCGTGTAGCGGTACACGCGGAACGGCCCGAAGGCGTTGCCCGTCGTGCCGCCGCCCGTCTTCAGGTCGCTGAACAGGACGCCGCTGAAGCCGTAGAGCTCAACGACCTGTCCCTCGACGTGGGTCCGTGGCTCGGTGTCGTCGTCGATGGTCTCGATCGTGCGCGCCTTGCGGCGCGAGATCTGGAAGCTGCCCTCGGTCCGCGAGCTGTATTCCATCAGCTCGGCGCCCTCCGGCGCACGGAGTAGGAGCACGCCCTCGTCGGGGAACGTGGACGCATCCTCGACCTGGATCTCGAGGATCGGTCCGGTGCTCGCGACGCTCGCAGTCAAGCGCGTGATGCCGTTGGCCTGACCTTGCTTCTCACCGTCGATGAAGAGCTCCATCTGCGTGGAGCGTCCGCCGCCCACGTGCACGCCGATGTGGTACCACTCGTCCGCCAGCCACGTGGTGTGGTCGAAGTCGTAGAAGACCTCGGAGACGCGCTGCTCGCGCGTCGCGTCGGCAACCTGCAACGCCAGCACATCGCGCTGGTTGTCGTAGATCAGCCCGCAGCGGTTCATCGTGTCGGAGTCGGCGCCGACGTCGAAGATGACCTGGTCGCCCTCGCCCCGCGACCAGCCCGGCCGGTACCACAGCGAGAACGCGAACTCCTTCAGGCCGAGCTCGACGTCGTTCGCGAGGTTCGGGATGTCCGCGAAGTCGACGAGGTCGGCGTTGTTGTCGTTGACGGAGTACGGGCCGTCGAGGCTCATCGTCAGCGTCTGCTCTTCGAGGTCGAGCCCATCCGGCAGGTCCGAGCCGTCGAAGTGGTAGACGCGGTCGGGCGTGTCGCGTTGCGAGAACCGATACGCCGCGGGAATGAGGCGCACGTCCCCGACGCCCGGCGAGCGGTCCGTCGAGGGGAAGCGGCTCTTCTGGGAGAACGCGAAGTACTCCGACGCCGGAATGTTCAGGCCGTCGTAGTAGGCGTTGATGTTGTTCGGGAACGTCGCGAACCACTTGCCGTCGCGCGACTTCATGATCTGACGCTGGAAGTCGTCCTGCGTCTCGATCTCGAACGTGCCCGAGCGCGTGCTCGACGCGATCATCACGCGGCGCAGGTCGCGTCGTGAGAGTTCGCGACCGGTGGCGTCCATGATGGCGGCCGTCGCGCGGACCTCGTAGGTGTCGAACGAGCGGAAGACGAACGGCACCGTCGAGAACGCGAGCAACGAGTCGTTGGCGTTCATGGCGTTCAGGACGACGGCGTTGTACTCGTCGCCAGAGACGACCCCGGCTTCGTCGCGGGCGAACTCCATCGCGGTGATGAAGTCCTCCCAGTTGCGATAGATCCCGGGCTCGGTCTCGTCGCCGACCGTGAACTCCTTCAGGAAGTTCGCGAGGTTCACGGCCTTCGCCGCGGAGATGGAGCTCGAGCGACCGCGGATGCGCAGGTTGCGGAACACGATCGCGAGCGTCTCGGCATCGGCCGTGTTGACGTTCAGCGGAGCGCGACTCCGCGCGTAGATGCGCGTGAGATCGGCGGAGTAGTCGTGCGTGATGTTGCCGGACAGAAGAATCTGGTTACTGCCCCGCACCTTCGTGACCACGGCGTAGTCGTTGTTCACGCCATCGGTGATGCGCACGATCGTGCCGCGACCGAAGTAGCGGTTGTTCTTGATGTCCGCGTAGCGCTGTGAGGCGTCGGCCGACGTGATCGCATTGCGGACGGGCTGCGGGTTCGACCAACCGTCGCCGACGATGTCGCCGTTCCAGGCGGTCACGAACGGTCGCATCACGTCGAACAGGTCCGGCGAGAGCGCCGCGACGCCCATGCGGCTGATCGTGCGCGCCTGGTAGACGTTCGTGTACCGGACGTACGCGCCCGGACGGATGCGGAACGGGCGGGTCGCGATCTGGAACGCAGCCTCGAGCACGACGATGTCGCCCGGCTCCCACTCCTGGGGCGAGCTGTTCTCGGACAGGTCCGACTTGAAGCCGCGCTCACAGCCGAGGAGCTCGTTGCCGCCGACCTCGTCGTACTTGATGACCTCGGTGCCGATCCGGACGACTCCGCCGTCCTTCGGGAATGCTCCGGCATCGGTGACCGGGATCCGGTTGTCGTCGGCGCCGAGCACGTCGGCGAGCTCGGAGGTGCCGAGGATGTTCCCCAGGGCACCGATCGAGCAGGAGTTCAGGTTGAGCTTGCCCTGGAGGTCGATGATGTCGACGTCCCAGACGCGGTGCTCCCGCGACGACTGGGTGTTCAGCCGGTCGAGGAGGGCCTGCGGCAGCTGCAGCTCCCCCATCGTGTCGCTCGTCGGCGTGGCGCCGGCGCCCGGGCGGCTGTTCGCGCCGTCCTGCGCGTCGTCGAGACGGCGTCGCTCGATGTGCTCGATCGACGTGGTCAAGTGCGAGCGGACCATCTCGAAGAGGCTCTCGGCCTCCCAGTCCGCACGTGCCGAGTACAGGAAGCGCTCACCACGTGCTGCGCTGTCGCGCATGGTCACGAGGAACGGCGTGGTGACGATGGCAAGAAGAACCAGAACGGCCACCACGGAGACGAGGGCCATGCCCCGCCGCGCGCGCCCCGAACTGGCAACTAACTTTCCACTCACCGGCAACTTCGTTACCATCATCTGCCTCCGCGACCCTTCGAGAGGTTCATCGGTCTGCGCATATCGCGCGATCCCGGCGGTCGCCGTCCTGACATTCTCAAATGCCGGGCCCGGCGAGTTCGCCAAGACCTACTCTTCCTTCTCGCCGCCGCCGCTGCCATCGTCGGGCACGGCCTCGTTGAGGACGTCGTCGGCCCCGATCGCTTCCTCGAACAGATCCTGGACCGTGCCGCTGCGGCCGATCTGGAGCACGGTGACCTTGCCCTCGCCCCGCAGCCGAAGCTCCTCGATACCGGCGTGCATCCGGCCGTCGAGCTTCCCCGCACGGAAGTAGATCGTGCGCGCCGGGCCGTCGAGCTCGACGCCGCTCGGCATCGTGATCGGGTCCTCGACGATGACGCCGCCGAAGCGGACGTCGTCAATCATGCCCACGAGGTCGGACGCGACCCGCAGCGGCGCGTCGGTGTCGGGCAGCAGTGGTCGCGTCTCGGCAAGAGGCTCTCCGCGGACGACCGGCCCAAACCCGTTGTCGGTGCTGACCGTGAGCTTGTTGCGATCGTACGAGACGAGAACGCCGATCCACTTCCCGAGCTTCACACGCGGGATCTCGACGGTCGTACCGACCTCCTCACGGTTGCCCTCGTCGGAGACGCCGAGCGTCACCTTGATCCGACCGGGCCCGGAGTTGGCGGCGATGAGCCGCACGGTGAACGCCTTGCCCTTCTCGAACAGCGTCACGCTCGCGGCGTTCTCGAGCTGAACCCAGACCTCGAGCGAGAGGCCGTCCTCGACGTCGTACGCGACGTAGTCGCCGCAGTCGATCCCGCCTCCGGCGAACTTCATGCCTCCGCCGACTCGGCCACCGCCCGGGATCAGTTCGCCGCCCAGGTACTGGACCTCGAGGCCGCCGATGCCGTCGGCCACATCGAGCTCACCCTCGTCGTCCTCGCCGGCCGGCTTCGGCTCGAAGTGCAGTTCCTGGAGCATCTGCTCCGTGCGACCGTAGAGCAGTCGCTCGGCGGGGTCCGCGACGATCGCCGCCGGGAAGCGGATGGAGGCGTTCCGCGCCTTGTTCACGAGGCCCGCAGCGTCGGAGAGCACCTGGCGGTAGGCCGTGTTCTTGCCCAGGCCCATGAACGCTCCCGCTCCCATGCCCATGAGCACGGCGGCCAGCGTGAGCGTGACCATCATCTCCATCAGCGTGTAGCCGCCGGAGCGCTTCATCTGGAAGGTCATGCTGTCGCCTCCCCGGACCCTAGCCCGGAGTGTTCATGAGGCTCGCGCACTCCGTGACGACCGTCGTCCGGGAGTACAGGAACTGCCTGGATGCGGGAGGGAACGGCTCGCGCCGAGTGGGCCGTCCTGAGCGAGGACAGATCGTCGAGATCAAGGCGCGCCGACGACTGCGACGTCGTTCCGTCTCGGAGGAGGCGCAACGCCGAGATCGGCGCTCTGGACCGCTCAGGGGCGTGAGTCGTCATGAATAGTCCGGGCTAGAACCGGCCGAAGACGATGTCGTCTTCAGTGTTCGGCTGGCCGTCCGGTCCCATGCTGAACAACTGGTAGCTGTTGCGCCGGAAGAAGTTCTGGGTCTTCTCTTCGGTGATGGGCGCGGCCTTGACGGTCTCGAGCTTGTAGTTGACGTAGCCCTCGACCTTCCCCGGCTCCTTGTAGTCGTTGTTCTTGAAGTAGACGAACGGGTTGCCGTAGGCGTCGATGAACTCGAACAGGAAGTTCGTCTTCAACTCGCCGATCATCTCGCCGACTTCGTCCTCGTCGACGTTCCCGAGCGAGTCCTCGCCGAGGCCGGCCCAGTCGGTGTTCATGCCCGTCATGTTCAGGGCGATGTAGACCGTCTCGATGCCGATGTTGGTCTCGTTCGGCTCCCCGACCTTCTGTCCGATCTTGACGCCAGCGGCGTCCTTCAGGGAGCTCGTGGAGGTCGGCGGGTAGCGGCCGGTGGCGCCCTTCACTTTCTCGAGCTCCACGGAGATCGACGTCAGGCGCTGCTGCGTGATGAACTGCGCCTTCTTCCTCTTCGTGATCTGCAGGAACACGGCCGTGCCGGCTGCCAGCGCACCGAGAATCGTGATCACGACGAGAATCTCGATGAGCGAGAAGCCCTGCTGCGTCCTCTTCATAGCCGTTCTCCCACCCCCGGAACGGGGCGCGCCAGTATGCAGTGCCCAGTGTGCGTTGCCAGTGTGCGTTGCCAGTGTGCCGCGCCCCCGTGACGCAAGACTGTGACGCAACACTGTGACGCAACACTGTGCCGCAACACTGTGCCGCGCCTGTCTGGAGGAACCTCCGCGGTCAGTTGACCTTCCGCGTCAGCTCCACCTCGTCGATATCTACGGCAACTAGCGTGCCGCGATCGGCATCCACGATGATGCCGAAGGTGTATTCCTGATTGCGCTGCGCGCTGAGACCGTTGATCTCTTGCTCGCCGCCGACCGGCGCGCCGTCGAAGTAGACCTGGTACTTGCCGAGCGGCCCGTCAGTCCGCTCGAAGCGAACCGTGTGGAACTCGCCGTCGCGCGGGTACTTGACGGCGTTGCCCGACTCGTCCTTGATCTCGATCTTCTGCAGCGTGACCTTGCCGCGCTTCTTGCCCGACGCGCTCGAGTAGACGAGCAGGTTGTCGTCACGGTCGACCGCGAGCGCGATCTCGGACGAGCTGCCCCGTCGACCACCCTGGGCACCGGGCACCTGGAGCGAACCGCGGTAGATCGAGAAGACGATCTCCGTGTCGGTGCTGTTGATGCGGAACCGCGCCTCGAGCTCGATGAAGCCCTTCAGGTCGTTGGTCACCGTCATCGCGGTGCCCTTGCGGTTCTCGGCGCCGGCTGACGGACGTCCGCCGAACTGAGCCGAGCCCTCGTTACCCACGCCGATCTTGACGCCCAGACGCTGATCGTCCTCCTTCCACCGGCCGAACAACTTCGAGTTGCCGCCACGGTTGAAGGTGTCGCGCCAGATGCGCTTGCTGTCCCAGTCCTCGATCGCCGTACGGACCTGGTCCAGGTAGGCCTTGGTCTCCGCGTCGATCTCGGCACGGTTGGCCCGATCGATCGCCTCGCGCACCAGATCGATGTCCGACTGGTTCTGGAAGCGGCAGTACGCCAGCATCGTCAGGACGCGCGCATCGCGGCGCGCGACGCCACTGCCGACCTTCGTCGCCTTCTCGGCGACGCGCAGCGCATCGACCGTGCGGCCCGAGTCCAGCAGCACGGAGATGTACTCGTAGATGATCGCCGGGTTGGCGGGCTCCTTCTGGAGCGCACGCTCGACGTGGCGCACGGCCTCGCCCAGCAGCTTGTCGCGCTCCGCGACGGATCCGGCGGAGCGTGACGTCGCGGAGGCGGCGAGCCCGGCCACGCGTAGCCCGTCGACGCAGCCAGGAGAGGTCTGCACGAGCTCGCGGGCGAGCTCGAGCGCGGTCGCCGGGACACCGTCGCGCATCTTCGCCGTGGCGAGACGCAGCAGGATCCACGGGTTCGAGGGATCGCGCTTGCGTGCGGTCTCGAAGTAGTCGTTCGACTGCGTCAAGTTGCCGCGGCGTTGGTGGAAGTCACCGAGGCCGACGAGCGGGTCGAAGAAGTTGAGCGGGTCCGTCGCAATCGCCGTGTCGTACTGCGTCTTCGCTCCATCGAGCTGACCCTGCACTGCGAGCGCGAAGCCGAGGCCCGTACGGCCACGGGACTCGGTCGCCGGCGCAACGGCGTTCGCCGAGCGGAACGTCGCGGCAGCCGCACTCGCGTTGCCGGAGAGGTACTCCGCCGCACCGAGCGTCGTCAGCACCCAAGCATCGCCCTCGCGAGCCGTCTTGGCCCGCTGCGCGAATACAACGGCGCCCTGGAAGTCGCCGGTCACGATCGCCGTGCGCGCCGAGCCCTCGTAGGCGTGCGCGAGCTGATCGCGGTCGGCCGAGCCGTGCGCCTTCGAGAAGCGCGCGAGCGCGCCCTCGAGGTCGCCCGTCGCGAGCAGGCACTCGGCCATGCCGATGTGTCCGTCGATGTCGCCGGAGTCCGCGGCCTTGCCGAAGTGCTCCATGGCCGGACCGAAGGCCTTCGCGCGGAAGAGCGCGTCGCCGACGATGCGATGGACCACGGGGTTCTCGGCGTTGCCATCGTTCAGGAACGCCATGTACGTGTTGAGCTCGCCCTCGGCGTTGTACGCCGAGCGGTAGAAGGAGCCGAGCTTGCGCACCAGTGCGAGGTCGTTCTTGATGGCCTTGGCCAGCTCCAGCGCACCGATCCCGAGCTTGACCGCCTTGGTGCCGTACGGGAAAGCGTCCTCAACCCCGGTGCGCTTCGCGAGATCCTCGCGCGCCCAGTCGGCCAGGTCGATGAGCGCGTTGCGGTCGCCGGCGCCGACGCCGCGACGAATGCGCTCTTCCTCGTACTCGTTGCGGCAGGTCTTCCGCAGGTGGATCGTCGAGTAGGTCGCCTCGATCTCGGTGGCGTCGACGGGGTACGTCCCCACCGGACCGGTGCCCTTCTTGTTCCACTGCTCGGCGTTGAACGTCACGTTCGGCCACGCTTCGAGCAGCTTCCAGATCGGCTGTCCGGCGAACGCGCCCGTCGGCCGAAGCACGCACGGGAGCTTCGTCCCGTCCCTCTTGACGAGCTGCGCCTCCATCGAAAGGTCGACGCCGGGGGGCTTGTCGAGGGGGTTGTCCAAGGGGTCATTGGGGTCGGCGGGCGGCGGACCGTTGCCGGCCGGGTTATCGGCCGGTGCGGCGACCTCGGCGATCGACTCACGCAGACCATGCCACGTGTCGGCCGGCGGCGCCGGGTGCGGCAGCGGCTTGACCCACTCGGGGGCCAGGTTGCCGGGCCGCGGAATGATCGGCAGCTCGGCGCGCTCCTCAGGGCGGATGGGCTGCACGAGGCTGCGCAGTCCGTCCTTGGGGCTCTCCACTCCGGAGAGCACGTCGACGGCGACGTTCTTCTTGTAGTCGCCGCCGTCCTTCGTCTTCACGCTGCTCGGATTCACGGCTGCATAGAGCCCCGTGTTCATCCAGACAAACAGCAGTCCGATGACGACGCACACGATCAGAAGTGTCTGTTCCTTCTTCATCACTCGCCTCCCGTCGCGACCCCGATGTGGTGTAGGCCGAGCAAACTGATCGAGGCCTTCACCGGGTCCTTCTCCGGGTTATCCCGCGTGAGAGACGTGATCTCGTCCAGCACCATCAGCCGGTTGGCCGGATTCGAGGTGTTGTTGAACGAGCGGAGCACCGCCATCACATCGTCGGGATCACCCTCGATCGTCATGCGCACGGTGAACGACTGCACAGATTGCGTGTCGTCCTGTGCGCGACGACGCGAACGCCCCCGCGGAGAGATTCTGATATCGGAGATGCCGTCGATGCCGTCGCCGACCTCCGAGGCCAGGCAGCGTGAGACGACATCGGTGACGATCGAGAGCCCGTGGATGCCCAGCGGGACCTGATCGTCCTGGAACGCCTGCGTGACGCCGAGCGACTCGTCGACCTGTTTACCCGACTGAGCTGCGCGACCGACGAGCTCGCTGCGCGCCGCCTCGCGGAGCTTGAACAGGCAACCTTGCGCGACCTGCTGGTAGAGGCCGACGTAGGTGTCGGTCTCCGCCTGCTTGCCGATGGTGCCCAGGAGCAGGCTCACGTTCTCACGAACGTAGGCGATCTTCTGGTCCTTCGGCGATGCCGTGGAGGCGACCAAGTTGGCGAGATCGCGGATCTGCGCCTCACCGGCCTCGGCCAGTTGCTCCTGCTCTCGGATGAACGCCTTCGAGGGCGCCTTCCCGTCGGAGACCTGGGACTCGAGCTCGCGCTTCTTGCGCTCGTTCGCCCCCTGGATCTGCTCGGTCTCCGAGTACATGTTCGACTTCACGCCCCAGGCGATCAGGAAGACGATGCCCCCGATGACGCACTTCAGAATGAAGGCCTTGTGCCGTTGCCACATCTCATCCATGGGGACTAGCTCCCTTCGCCGTTGCCGGCGTCCGCAGCGGGTTCCCGTTCGGGGAAGTCCATCTGGCGAATGCGGAACTTGAACTCGACGCTGCCAGCGCCGCTCGACTGCGGTGCGCCGATCTCGGCGTACTCCAGACCGAACTTGGTCTGCACCGAACTCTTGGCGCCGACGCTGAACGCCGTCTGGGCCTCGGCCGGCGGACGCGACCCGACGGACTGAACCATCGCGTCGATCACCACCTCCGGCACCAGCTCGCGCTCCCCGTTGACGGTGATCTCGTTCATCGACGCCTTGACGTTGGTGATGTGGATCTCCTCGAAGTTCCCCTCATTGATGACGTTCTCAATGAGGTCGAGGATGCGCTGCGTTGCGGGACCGAGCGCCACCATGCGGCGCAGACGGAACTTCTCGTCGTTGACCTTGGCCACCCGATCGGAGGCCGCCTTGGCGAGACCGCGGTTCTCGTTGAACTCGCGCGCAAGCTGGTCGAGCTGCCCCTTCTCGGCGACTGCTTCGTCGTACGCGCTGCCGGCCATGATGAACGCGAGCACCATCGCGATCGCGAGGATGGCGGCACCGATGAGCATCGGCATCGTCTGCTGCGCGAACTCCCGGCGCTTCTTCTCGGCCTCCGGAAGGATGTGCACTTGCGGCGCATCCGCGTCAGCGGCGAGCTGCGCGAGTCCGAGCGTCGACGCGATGGCTCCCTGTTCCTGACGCAGTGCATTCTGCGCCTCGGACGAGAGCTCGGAGAGGTCGATGGAGTCGAGCGGATCGAAGACCTCGACGGGAACGCCGAGGTTCGACTCGAGGTACTCCGGCAGGCCGCGCAGCATCGCACCGGCGCCCATCACGACCATGCGGTCGGGCTGGCAATCCGGCACCTTCGTCTGCGCCTTCGCGAACATCACTGACGAGTTGAAGGCCGACACGAAGTGTCCGCCGACGCCCATCAGGTTGTTGGCGACCTTTTCCTCACCCGAATCGCGATAGCGCGCCTGGCCGCGAGGCGTGAGGTTGCCCTTCGTGATCTTCAGCTTCTCGGCCGTCGCGGGGTTGACGCGCATGTTCTCGACGAGGGCGTCGGTGAACAGCTTGCTGCCGCCCGTCACGTTACGAGCGAAGAGCAGCACGCCGGCGCGTGCGATGGCGACGTCGGTGTTCTCGTTGCCGATGTGCATGATCACGACAGTCTCGTCGTGGCGGAGGTGACCGTTCTCCTTGTAGGCCCAGAACGCGCCGACGGCGCGGGGGCAGCCACCAAGGACGTCCAGGTTCGAGCCCTTCAGCGCCTCGATGTGAGGCTTGAGGTAGCCGTTCTTGGCGAGCGCCACGAGCACGACGTTGTCGCCGCTCGTGGTGTCGTCCACGTCCAGCAGCGCGTAGGCCGCCGACACGTCACCGCCCGACTGCTCCGCAACCTCCTGGATCTCGAAGTTCATGAGCATCTCGAGGCGCCAGTCCGGGACCGGAGGCACCTGCGTGTAGCGCACGATGAGATCGCGCCCCGAGAGGCTGGCGAGAGCCTGCCCCTTGGCGCCCGTGGTTTGGATCGCTGCACGGGCCTCCGCGGCGCGACGCGCCGGCGAGAGATCCGCGCTGGACAGCGGTGCGGTCAACGCCTTGGTGACCAACCACGATCCGTCCTTACCTTGCTTGACCGAAAGGACCCGGACGGTTCGGGACCCGATCGAGACGCCGGTGCCGACAGCGGCCATGACTCCTCCTACTGTCCCAGCGAGGCCAACTCGGCCTGCGCTTTGGTTGCGGCGTCCGTGCCCGTGAAGCGGAGCACGATGTCGCGATAGATCGCGGCGGCCATGGACTTCATGCCGCCCTTTCGGTAGTCGGCAGCCTTCCCGAGCAACGGGGTGGCATGCTTGGCGGACTCCGTCTTGCGACGGGTCGCGATGGCTTCCTGGATGGTCGTGAGCGCCGCGTTCGCAACGGGCGACCCATAACTGTCGATCAGGTTCTGGGCCTCTTTTTCCAACGCACGGAGCGCCTCGAGGTCGCCGTACGCGACGGCTCCCACGATGTTGTCCCGCAGGATGTCGTCGCGCTCGCCCCCCGCGGCCTGCAACGCCTCGGCCTCGGTCAGCGCGGCGACGCGACGGCGATCGCCCTCCGGGAACTCGGCGGCGTACGCCTCGTAGAGCTTCATGGCCTGACCCATCTGGGCCTGAGCCTTCGCCGTCTCCGCCTTGACGCGCAGCGCGTCGCGCTTGTCGTCCAGGGCCTTCGTGTCCGTATCGATCGAGAGTTCGAGCGCCCCGTCCCCACCGAACCCGAGGGCCGTGCCGCCGTCGTCCGAGAGGATCGCGAGGCTGAAGCCGCTCGCCGAGGACTCGTAGCGCTTCAGGCTGCCGACGCTGATGCGTGCCACGTTGGTCACGTAGCGCGTCTGGGTCTCACGGAACGAGCCCGAGGCGGTCCAGACGCCGACGCCCTCCTTGACGAAGTCGGGCGCCACGATGCCGAGGAGTCCGGCGCCCTTGGGGAGCGTCGCCTTGATGTTGACGTTGCGGCCGCCCGCCAGCGTCACGGCGACGCTGAAGTCGCCAGACTCACCAGAGTACGGATCGAGCACGCTGCCGCTGATCGTGACGCCGCCGTCACTCTTCGAGACCGACGAGACGCTCGCCGTGCCGGCCCGCGCCGGGCGGGCGCCCGTGCCGGCGCCATCGCCGAACAGCCCGCCGACGACGGCGAGGTCCTCGATGAGCGCATCGGACTCGCGCCAGATGCCGAATGACCCGTCCGGGTTCGCCTGCACCTTGATCGGTCCGTCGTCGGCCGAGGTCGGGCCACCGTCGGAACGCTTCGCCCAGATGTCGTCGAAGTACGCGCGCCCGCCGCCGACGTTGATCAGCTCGAGCCGCGCGGCGCTTGTGTTCGGGGGCGGCATCGCGACGGCCTTGGACTCGGTCCAACTGCCCGCCGAGACGAGCGGCGTTGAGCTGTGGCGCGTCGCCACGCCCTCGCCGGCACCGATCCACAGCACGCGCATGGCGGCCTGGCCACCGCCGGTGGCCTTCATCCAGCCACCGAACTCGTACGCCTGACCGGGACGGACCGTGAACTCTTTGCCGGTGTACTCGGCCACCGCGGGAGCACCCGCCGGTCCCTTGCGATCGACCGCGTAGAACGACGTGCCCTGCTTGCCCTCGCCCTCTTCGAAGCCGGCCTGCGCCGGCGAGCCGGCCTTGACGTCCCAGCCCGAGGCCAGGTCCTCGAAGGAGAAGTCGTTGTCCTTCAGGAGGTTGTCGGGGTCGACCTCGAGCCCAGCGACCTGCTCGCCGAACATGTCGGGGTTCGACAGGACCCAGCCTCCGATGCCGACCACGACCGCGAGGGCGACGAAGCCGACGACCTGACTGCGCCGCGCGGACTGCGCGCGGGACATGTCCATCTCGGCGCGGAGCATGCCCCACTCCGAGCCGAGGTCGTCCACCGCCGCCATCGCCTCTTCGAAGTCGGAGACGGACGGATCGACGAAGACGATGCGCTGATCGCCGACGCGGAGCCGCTGGCCGTGCTGGAGCGCGATCTCGGTGATCGGCTCGCCGTCGACCATCGTGCCGTTGGTCGAACCGAGGTCGCGCAGGACGTACGCGCCGCCCTCCTTCGAGATCTCGCAGTGGAAGCCGGAGACGGCGGAGCTGTCGAACGAGATGTCGTTGGACGGCTTGCGACCGAAGGTGACGCGACTCCCGATCTTCACGCGCTCGCCATCGCGAGCGCCGCCAGCGAGGACCAGATAGCAGCCGCCAGCCTCGGCGGCGGCGCTCTTCCCATCCTCCTCGCGCTCGGCCCAACGCAGAGCCGTCTCGCCGATCTCGATGCGGTCACCGTGGCGCAGTGAGTGTCGTTTCACCGTCTTGCCGTTGACCTTGGTGCCGTTCGTGCTGCCCAGATCAGAGATCTCGAAGCTCTTCGACAACTTCATGATCTGGCAGTGACGACGCGACGCTGCCGGCTCATCGGCGAGCACGATCGTGTTGCCGTCGGCCTTGCCGATCGAGCACGATTCGGTCACCTCGACGATCTTCTCGTTGCCGTCGATCGTGTACGTCAGTTTCGGCATCCCTCGGTCCTCCCGCGCACGCGGGCGCCAGCCTGGGGATAGAACACGACCGCCGTTCGCTCGAACAGCATGACGTCGGACGATCGCTCACGCCCATGCGCACATGCCCTGTGCGCAGGCGTGGTCCCACCCCTGGAAAGCGTCCTCTCGGCGCGCGGAGTATAGGGAAGGTCAGCGCGAGCCGGACAGCACAAAATGGATACTGGAGAGGGCCGTCCCCGCGGTCCGCCGAGACTGCAAACGGTTCCTAGCTACGGACTTGCGATCGCCCCTCGCGTCCCTCGGACTGGCCGTCTCGCTGAAGGCCGTACCGCTGCATCTTCTTGCGCAGCCCGAGCCGCGACAGCCCCACAGCGCGCGCCGTGCGAGTGATGTTGCCGTTCTGGTCGTCCAGCACCGAGCGCAGCACGCGGATCTCCACCTCCGCGACGAGCGATCGGAGGTCCCGGCCACGAAGGTGCGACATGGGGTCGGAGACCATCTCGGGCACCGCGGGGCGTGCCTCCCGGACCTCCGGAGAGAGCGAGTCCACGTCGATCATGCCCCGCGAGAGAGCCGACGAGCGTCGGATCTCGTTCTGGAGCTCCCGGATGTTGCCGGGCCAGCTGTGCTGGAGGAGCGCGTCCAAGGCCTCGTCGGTGCAACGGATCGGAAGTCCAGTCTCGGAGAACGTCTCGAGGAAGTGCCCCACGAGCGCCGGAACGTCCTCGCGACGCTCGCGCAGCGGCGGCACGCGGATCTTCACCACCGCGAGCCGGTAGTAGAGGTCCTCGCGGAATCTGCTTTCCTGGACCATGGCGAGCAGATCCCGATTGGTCGCCGCGACCACGCGGACGTCGACCTTGTGGACCGTGCTGCCACCGACACGCCGCACCTCGCCTTCCTGGAGTACGCGCAGGAGACGCGTCTGGAGGCTGGGGCTCATGTCCCCGACCTCGTCGAGGAACAGAGTCCCGCCGTCGGCGCGCTCGAACAGGCCCGTCGCGACGGACTCGGCGCCCGTGTACGCACCGCGCTCGTGTCCGAAGAGCTCGTTCTCGAGCAACGTGTCGGGCAGCGCCGCGCAGTTCTCGGCCACGAATGGCGCCGACGCCCGGTCGCTGGAGTGGTGGAGAGCGCGCGCCATGAGCTCCTTGCCGGTGCCGCTCTCTCCCTCGAAGAGCACCGGGACGGAGGTGGCGGCGACGCGGTCGACCTGTCGCAGGAGCGTCAACATGGCCGGGCCGCGGCCGACGATCTCCGAGTAGCGGTTCGCGAACCCCTCGGCCGCGTCGACGCGGGCCAGACGCTCCCGCGTCTCGCGGAGTTCGAGCGTGCGCCGCTCGAGGAGCTCGGACAGTCGCCGATTGAGGCGTTCGGCTCGCTGGCCGGCCTGCGTGAGCTCGGCCTCCTGCTTGGCGACACGACCGCGGAGCCCGATGTGCTCGCGCGCCTGGATCGTCTGTTCACCGAGGAGGATCAGCAACCGGGCGTCGGTCGCGCCGTACAGACCCGTCTCGCTGCGGCTCGCGACCACCAGCACTTCGCCGCCTCCGGGGAGTGCGGCGGCCACCGCGGCTCGATCGCCGGCGCCGTCGAGAGCCAGGTCCTCCACGGCCAGCGGACCGGCCGTGGCCTCCCCAGCCAGGAGCGCGAGCCCCCCCACGCCGGAAGCGGGCTCGGTCTCACCAGCTGCGTCGCGCGCACAGAGCACCTCGAGGGGCTCAGCGCCCTCGACCGCGACGAGTGCCGCCACGTCTCCTCCGAGCAGCAAGAGGGCCGTGTCGAGGACACGTTCCCTCAGTTCGCTCTCGTCGGCCGCGCGGGTCAGACGTCGCGACGCCTCGAGGATGCGTCGCAACGAGCGAGAGAGGTGGTCCAGGTCGGGGAGTTCGTCCGGGCCGTCCCCGTCGAAGGCGATGCGTCGCCCGTCCCCACCCGACCGGATGGCGCCCGCGATCTCCTCCGCGTCGTCGGCCGCGCTCTCGGCAAAGCGAGCGAGCCCGGCGAGGCGTGAGCCCGTCCCATTCGGGAGGACGTGTACCGCCGTGTCTCCCAGGTCCACGCGGTCTCCCGCCGCGAGGTCGGCCTCGGTGACGAGCTGATCGTTCAGACGAACGGGATGCTCCGACGACAGTGCGACGAGCCGGAGGCGATCGCCGATCCGCTCGATGCAGGCGTGCTCGGGCTGCACGGTGTCCGTATCGGTGTCCGTATCGGTGTCGGATTCGGAGTCGACCACCAAGTCACAGTGTGGAGCTCGACCGAGCACGAGACGCGCGTCCTCAGAGAGGTCGTGGCGCCGCGTGCCCGCGCCGTTCTCGATCGAGAGTGCCAGCATTTCACCCATCATAGGTGCGGGTGACCGGCATAGGCGCCCGCGTCAACGGGTGGTGTCAGAGGTGCCGGGACCCGGCGTTTGCGAGCCGGTGTTCGCCAGCACGTGCACTCCGAACGCCGCAGCCGTCTCGATGCGCAGGACGAGGGGTCCCAGCCCGACTGGCCGTGCGCCGGCCGCATCCAAGAGCGCCAACTCCTCCGAGCTGAAGCCGCCCTCGGGCCCGACGAAGAGCGCCGCGGGACCGGCCAGGTGCTCAGCGGCGGCCGCTGCGGCACCCGGAACGGCGACGAAGAGCGTCGCCGGCGCTGCGAGGGACAATGCCTCCGAGAGCGGGATCGGCGCCTCGACGGAGGGGACGTCCGCTCGCCCGCACTGCTTCGACGCCTCCAGCGCGGCACGCCTCCAGCGGCTCAGCCGTCCGGCGCTCGCAGTGCGCCGCGCGCTGCGCTCGAACACGACGGGCACGAGACGACTCACTCCGGCTTCTGTGACCTTCTCGACCAGCCACTCGATGCGCTGGCCCTTCGGCATCGCGGTGCAGAGCGTCACGTGACGACCCGGCCGGGGCGGCACGGTCTCCTCGCCGATCGTCAGGCGCACCACGTCGCGCTCCACGCCGGCGACCTCCGCCCGAACCTCGCGGCCGGCACCATCGAAGAGCAGGACGGCATCGCCGGGCTTCGCGCGCAGGACCCGCGCCAGGTGTCGCCCTTCATCGCCATCGAGCAGGACGTCTCCGGAGCGCGGGAGTCCCGGCCGATGGAAGCGCCTCACTCGGCGTCCTCCAACCCCTCGAGCGATGCGGCGATCTCGCGGGCGCGAGCCAGGCTGCGCTCGACGGCGCGGCGGTGCGGATCGTCGGCCTCGGCGTCGGCGAGCCAGCGTACGTACGTATCGGCTGCCGCAGCGGGCCGCCCCACGCGGAGGAGCACCTCGGCGCGGTTGAGGCGCGCAGCAAGGAGCGCAGCGTCCAACGCCAACGCCTCGGCGTACGCGTCGGCAGCGGCGTCCAGGCTCTCGACGTCCTCAGCAGCTCCGAGCGCAGCCCCGAGCTGGAACCATCCCTTGGCCGTGGGCTCCGCGCGCACAGAGACCCGGAACTTCGCCGCCGCCTCGACGAGCCGGCCCTCGCGACGTGCGATCACACCGTCCTTGAACGCGCCCATCGCGATGCCGCGGAGGCGCTCGTCGACCTTGGTGAGATCCACGGTCGCCCCCTCCACCTCCAGGGCGCGGCGGAAGGCCTCCACGGCCTGCTTCTCGTCGCTCTTGTAGAGAAAGGCATGGCCGAGATCGCGGTAGTACCCAGCGAGCGCATCCAGCGGTTCGGTCTTCCCGGGGAACTGCTCTCGCGCCGTCTCGAAGCGCTCGAGAGCCCTCAGCCAGTCGCCCTCCGTGCGGAGCACGTCGCCTGCGAAGATCAGAGCGCTCGGGCCGGGCGGATCGAGAGCGAGCGCGCGGGCAGCCGCGGCCGCCGCCTCGTCGAGGCGCGCTTCGTCGCGAGTCTCGGCATGCTGCTCGAGGTGTTGACGCCCGGCGCGGACGAGTAGCTCTGCGAGCAACGCCCGAGCTCCAATCTGCGACGGGTCGGCCAGCACGGCGCGCTGCAACCAGGGGAACGCCTCGCTCGGCTTGCGTGAGAGCAGCAGCACCTCACCGAGCGCGGCCATCACACGCGAGTCCGATGGCGCGGCGACGATCGCCTTGCGCAGGTCCTCCTCGGCACCGCGCAGGAACGCGGCGTCCTCGTGGATCAGGAACTGACTCCTCCAGACAGCCGCACGATCCAGGAGCGGCTCGGGGTTCTCCGGCGCCAGCTCGGCCGCGCGATCGAACTCGCGCGTCGCGCCGAGGAAGTCCTCCTCGGCGAACAGGATCTCGCCCGTCAGCTGATGCAGGTGTGCGGAATCGAGACCCGCCTCCTTCGCGCGGACGAGCGTCGCGCGCGCCTTCTTGAACGCGTCCTCTGCTCGCGTGTCGCGGCCGCGTCCTCGCCACGCGATGCCCGCCTCGGTCCAAGACGACGCGAGGGCCCGCAGTGCCTGGTCCTGCGCGTAGGTATCGACCGCGTCGGAGAGGCCCGCCAGATCACCGGCCGTCTGGACCGCCATGTCAACCTCGCGGGCTCCGAACGCGGCGCGCACCATCAATTCAAGCGCAACGCGGCGGAGTTCCGGCGGTCCCTCGCGTGTCCCCGCCGCGGCAATCTGGAGTTCGACGAGAGCGTCGCCCGGGCGCCCGGCGGCGAGTTGGGCCAGTCCGCGCAGCGCCGACTGTCGTGCGACGAGAGTGCGATCGTCGACGTCGGGGGTCAGGGCCGGCCAGCCGGCGACGCCCGTGGTGATGCGTCCCGACGGCGTCGCCAAGACCTCGGGCCCGACACCCACGGCCTCCTCGAGATGGATCAGCGCGAGTGCGTCCCGCTCGACGTCGAGCAGTTCGCCGGCTCGCTCGACCAGGACCGACGCGAGCGCTTCGCGAATGCGCACGCCCTCGGGATGCCGCTCGTAGGCGCGACGGAAGTGCAGGACAGCGCCATCCACATCTCCGCTGCGGCGCGCGACGATGCCGAGGATCTGCTCCGGCGCCGAGGAGTCCGGCGCCACGGCCGCCGCCTTGCGAGCCGCCTCTTGCGCGCCCGCGACGTCATCGCGTGCCGCGAATGCCTGGGCCTGCTGGATGAGCGCCGACGCCAACCCGGCCTGGATGGCGGCGTCGCCCGGACGCAGTTCCAGCGCCCGGCGGAAGCGCGCTTCGGCGTCGACAGGACGCATGAGCAGCATGTCCAGGCGTCCGGCGGCGGCGATGAGCTCGACGTCGTCAGCGTGCTCCGCGAGCGCGTCGGCCAAATCGGCCTTCGCGCCGGCGGCGTCCCCCATCGCGAGTCGCAGTTCCGAACGTTCGCGCGCCGCGATCGGCTCGGTCGGGGCCACCCGAGCGGACTGCTCGAGCGCTTTGGCGGCGTCCTGCGTGCGCCCCTCCTGGAGGTGGATGCGGGCCATGGCGTTCAGCGGTTGCGCCTTGGTCGGGTCCACCAGGCCGGCGCCCCTCCAGTCGACCAGGGCGAGGTCGCGCTCGCCGAGTGCCTCGCGCGCCGCGCCTCGATTCGAGAGCAGCAGGTAGCGGCGCTCGTCGCGGCCGGCGACGTTCGGCAGCTGCTCCATCAGTTTCTCGGCCGAGTCAAAGAGCGCGATCGCCTCACGCATCTGCGCGGTGCTGTCCGCGGCGACGCTCGCCGTCACGAGGAGCTGCGTCGCCAGCCCGGTCTCTGCCTGAACCTGACGGAGCGGCCAGACGAAGGGCACGTCGCCCCGCGTGCTGCGCAGTCGGTCGATCTCGTCACGGGCCTGGTTCCGCGCTGCACGCCACGATGTCTCGGCCGACTGGAGTCGCGCGAGAGCCTCCTCGGGGTGGCGCTCGATCGACGCGGCGTAGGCATCCGCGAGTTGCATCTGGATCACCGCACTCGCGGGGCGCTGCCGAGCGGCGTTCGTCCAGAGGGAGACGGAGTCGTGCCAGACGCCGAGACGTGGCACCGCGAGCACCGCGAGCGCTGCCGCCAAGAGGTACGGCGCCAGGCGACCGATCCGCGCGGTGACCAACACCGCGACTCCGAGCGCAAACGGAAGCAGCGCGACGTAGGCGTAGCGCTCAGCGAACAGCACGCTCGTCCTCGGCAGGAGGTTGTTGAACGGCGCGAGGGCCAGTGCGATCGCGATCAGCGCGGCCGCGAGGGGCGGGCGACGACGCCAAGCCAGTGCGGCGGCGGCGATCCAGACGCAGAGCAACGTCCCACCGAGCACAGCGCGCATCGCGTCGACGGCGAACGGGTCGACGTCGTGGTCGACGCTGAGCCAGCCCGTCCACGGCAGCGTGAACGAACGGATGTAGAGCCAGACGACCTCGAGATTCGCGACGACGAGTTCACCGATCGTCGCTCCGGTCCCCGCGCCGGCCGTCCCCTCGCGTCGGGCGACGACGAGGTGCAGCACGGTGAACAGGAGCGCCACGACCGCATACGGGATGATCGGCGCGAGTCGCTGTCGCAGCGGCGTCTCACGATCCTGCCGGAGGTGCCACGCGTGCAGCACGAGCAGCAGCGGCAGGACGAGCGTCGTGCCCTTCGCCGTCATCGAGATCGCCAGTGCCAGCGCACCGAGCGCGTGCCAGCCAGGGCGTCTCCGACGGAGCCCCTGCAGGTACGCAATCGTCGCGACGGCCATCCACAGGAACGACAGCTGGTCCTTCCGGCTCGCGATCCACGCGACGCTCTCCGTCGCGATCGGGTGCGCAGCGAACACGATGCCCGCCGCCGCCGGCGCTGCGCCGCGGAGACCGATGCCGCGAGCAATCAGCACCACGAGCGCGGCGCACAGTGCATGCAGCACGCCCGAGTGCGCGTGCCAGAGCAGGTAGCTGTCGCCGAACAGCGCGTGGTCGAGGCCCAGGCTCCAGTAGTAGAGCGGCAGCCAGGCGTGCATGAACTGCTCGTCGCGGAACGGGTTGAGCAACTCGCCCAGCCCGCTGAACAGTCCCTGACCGATCGAGGGATTCGTCGCCGAGACGAGGTACGGGTCGTCGTAGTTGACGAGTCCCCACGGACCGGCGAGCGCCGGGATGACGACATACACAAGCAGCGCCACGCCGGCGGCCGCGAGCGGCGCCCGCCAGGTGGCCCAACGATTCTCGTCACTCACGCCGCGTGCTCCCGATGCCACAGCTCAACGTTCACCAACGCCCATAGATGACGCGCCGCCACACTCTCTCCGTCGAGGATGCGCTCGACGGCAGCGGGATCGAAGAGACCTCGCGCCCGCGCGCTGCCGTCGAGGAGCAGATCGCGCAGGAACGGCCGCAGCGGTCCGCGGGCCCACGCCGAGAGCGGCACGGGGAAGCCCATCTTGTCCTGGCGCTCGCGAGCCGCTCGAGGAAGAGCGTTGCCCGCGGCACGACGTAGCAACCCCTTGAGTCCACGGTCGCCGAAGACCAGGGTGTCCGGCGCTCGCTCGACGAACGAGAGGATGCGGCGATCGAGCAGCGGGACCCGGCTCTCGAGCGACCACGCCATGCTCGTCCGATCTTCGACCTGCAGCAAAGCGGGAAGGACGTGACGACGATCGAAGCGCACCGCGCCTCCCACGCCGTGACCACCACCCGATGCCGCCTCGAACGCGGCGGTGAATCGCTCCTCCGATGCGTGGTTCGAAAACGCCTCGCGCACGTCGCCCGTCAGAACCGTCTCCAAACCGCTTCCGCGGTAGAGGAGTCGGAAGTGTCGCTCCACCACGGGCTGGAACAGTCCGTCACCGAAGTGCCGACGCAGGAGCGGCTCGTAACCATCGAGCGCGCCGAGATGCGGCGCGAGTGAGCGCAGCGAACGTGTGTCGCCGCCGTGCACGGCCGAGCGGAGGGCGTCCTCGAGGCGCAGCACGAGGTGTCGCACATAGCCGGAGAACAGTTCGTCCCCGCCCTGTCCGCCGAGCGCGACCTTCACATGGCGCGACGCCAGTTCCGCGACGCACCACTGCGGCAGGAGTCCGGGTCCTGCGACGGGCTCGTCCATCGCTCGCGCGGCCACCGGGAGCGCCCTGGCGAGATCATCCGGAGTGGGCACGATCTCGTGTCCGTGCGCGCCGATCTCCTCCGCCACGGCGCGGGCATGCGCACGCTCATCGAACCCCGGGACGTCGAACGCTCCGGTGAAGACGTGCAGTCGATCGACGGATCGCGCTGCGTGGGCAGCCACGAGCGACGAGTCCATTCCGCCCGAGAGATGCGCGCCGATCGATACGTCGGCGCGGAGATGATCGCGGACAGCATCGACGAGGAGAGCGCCCAGCACGTCGGCAGCAGCGGCGGGATCCGTCGGGATCTCGGGCGGCGCGTGCCACGTCGGGAGCGGCCGCGTCTCGGGCTCGTGACCGGGACGAAGGCGCAGCAGCGTGCCGGGTGCCAGCCGCTCGATCCCCTCGAAGAACGTGCGTCCGTCGAGGTGGAGCTGAAACGCCAGGTAGTCGAGGAGTGCCGACTCGCAGAGACCCGGACGATCGGCGAGCACCGAGCACAGCGCCTTCGGTTCGCTCGCGAACAGGACGCGCAACCCGGAGCGATGCACGTAGAGCGGCTTGATCCCGTACGGATCGCGGAACAGCAGCAGCTCGCCGGACTCCGTGTCGAGCAAGGCACCGGCGAACATTCCGTTCACGCGGGCCAGGCCCTCGGCGCCCTCGCGGGCGAGGAGCTCGAGCAGCACCTCGGTATCGCAGGTGGTGCGGAACGCCACGCCGTTCGCGGCGAGCTCCGCGCGCAGCTCGACGTGGTTGACGACGGCACCGTTGAATGCCAGGGACCAGCGCCCGTCGGCCGTCGACATCGGCTGCTGACCACGCGCGGGATCGAGGATCGCGAGGCGACACGCACCGATCACGGCGCCGCGCCCCACGGCGACGCCCTCGCCGTCGGGCCCGCGGTGTCGCAGTGCGGAGAGCATGGTGCGGACGTCGTGCGACCACGCCTCCGGCGGAGGGCCGGACGCGGCGGGATCCCACACGCCTGCAATGCCGCACATGGTTCGGGCTAGCCCACGCCCCGGGCGGGCGCCGTGGCGCTGCCGGAGCCGGCCGGAGTCACGGCAAGACGAGCAAGCAGCCCGAGATGTGCCCACGCCACGCGCACAACGCGCATCTTGGAGACGCCGGCCACTCGCGGGCGGAGCGTCGACGGCACCTCGACGACGCGCGCGCCGTCGAGGAGGAGCCGCGAGACGATCTCCGCCGCCGCGAGGAAGCCGTCGGCGCGCCATCCGGTGCGCCGGAGCCGATCGGCCCGATACGCGCGGAACGCGCACGTGAAGGTGCGGATGCCGCGCGCACGACCGCGCAGTACGAGTCGGTACAGCGTCGAGCACGTCCGCGACACCAAGAGTCGCAACGCACCGGCGTCGGCCGCGCCACCGTCGGCAAACGGCGTGGCGCTCGCCACGTCGGCGCCGGCGTCGAGGGCTGCGAGGAGTGTCAGCACGTCGGCGGCTGGGTAGGCGCAGTCGGCGTCGTACGAGACGAGCACGTCGCCGCTAGCGGCCGCGACCCCGGTGCGCAGTCCCGCGCCGAACCCGCGGTTCTTCGAGTGTTGCACGAGCTGCCAGTCCTCGTGCCGCGCGCAGATCGGCTCGGCGACCGCAGCCGTACCGTCGGTCGAGCCGTCATCGACGAGGATGACCTCGAGACGGTCCCCACGCCCTGCGAGGGACCCCGCAAGTGCGGAGAGCTCGTTCTCGAGGAGCGGCAGCGAGCCCTCCTCGTCCTTCATCGGCACAACCACCGAGATCAGCACGGCCGCGCAGCCTATCCCGCGCGCGTCACCGCTCGGTCTGCGAATCGGGCGGTTCCGTCAAGCGGATGACGAGGCTGCGCGCCTCCGGGAGCCAGGTGCGGAGCTGGTGGTTCTCGAGCGTCAGGTCGCGGAGGTCCGGATCGAGCCCACCGTGCTCTGGCGAGACGCGATAGGCGGTGTTCCGCAACGTGTCGAAACCAGCCAGTGTTTCCTCGATCTCCGGCCCGAGCCTCTGCCGAGCCTGGACGCGCAGCGCGCGGGCGGTCTCAGAGAGCCCCTCGGGGAGCCGACCGGACGTGTAGATCTCGGCCGCGTCGGCGTACTCGGCCTGCATCAGGTCCAGGTAGAGCTCGAGCCGTGCTCGCAGTTCGTCACAGAACGGACGGTCCTCGGGCTCCACACGATCCCACCAGCGCTCCCAGAACTCGCTCTTGGTCTGCACGAGGCTGACCAGTGGCGTCGTCGGATCGAGGACCTGCTGCGCGTCGGCGAAGCGCGCCTGGAGATCCGCCTCGCGCCGGTCGTCGGTGGTCCGCGCCCGGCTCAACGCCTGGCCGGCGACGATTCCGAGCCCCAGAAGGACCACGAGGAGGACGAGACGGATGCGATTCGTGTGCATGTCGAGGGGCCCCATGGAGGAGGCCAATGAAGGGGCCAGGTGGTGGGAGAGGCGGGACTCGAACCCGCACGGGTTACCCCACGGACTCCTAAGGCCCGCGCGTCTGCCATTCCGCCACTCTCCCGTGCGGCTGGGCACGCTCGATGGTAGCGCCCGGTGTCGCTCATGAGCCCTCAAGCCCGGCCCATTCATGACGACTCACACACCTGAGCGGTCCAGACCGCCGATCTCGGCGTTGCGCCTCCTCCGAGACGGGAACGACGTCGCCGTCGTCGGCGCGCCTTGATCTCAACGCTCTGTCCTCGCTCAGGGCGGGCCTCTGGGCGCGTGCCGTGGCCCCCGCATCCAGGCTGCTCCTCGACTCCCGGACGACGATCGTCACGGAGTGCGCGAGCCTCATGAATAGGCCGGGCTAGACTGAGCGCGACGGGGACACCGACTCCACGAACCCACCGGCAGGCTGCCGGTTGCACCGTCCAGGCTCGACGGAGGACTCATGGGCAAGACCATCTTCACAGCTCTGATCTCCGCGATCGTCGCGAGCGTGATCACGGCATTGATCGTGCTCGCGTTGAGCGGGGACGAGGCCCGAGAGCGCCTCGAGCGCGAGCGGCTCCTCGAGAAGCGCATCCTCGACTCGGAGGATCAGGTCTCGGTGGCGCTCGAGCGCGTCGACCGCATGCGCGGCGACCTGCGGCAGGCCGAGAAGCGAGCCCTCGGGGCCGCCATGCGAACTGCGGCGGAGGGGACGGACGCCGCGGTCGTCGGCGAGGACGGTCGTCTGGTCGCGCCGGACGGCAGCGCTCTCGTCTCGAAGGCCGAGATGGATGCGGCTATCGAGGCGTTCTGGACCGAGAAGGGCGGGCCCGGTGCCCTGTTCAACACCGAGGCATTCGAACCCGAGCCGGCCAAGACACTCAGCGAGATTGCCGACGAAATGGGCCTGACGACGCAGCAGGAGGCCACCCTCAGCGTGATCCTGCGTGAGTCGGAGCAGGACCTCGTGAACATCCTCTTCGGCGAGCGTCCGCTCGAGGACGTCAAGGACGAGATCCGCGCCGTCAAGGACGACCCGGATGCCCAGGCCGAGCTGCTCCAGCGCACGATGACGCGCGCCTTCGCCAACATGGGCAAGCTGTTCACCCACGAGGCACGGCTCGAGAAACGCGTCAAGAACATCCTCGGGGACGAGGTCGGCGCCGAGTTCCTCGGGAAGAACCG
This sequence comes from Planctomycetota bacterium, assembly GCA_021776825.1. GTDB lineage: Bacteria > Planctomycetota > JAJSAM01 > JAJSAM01 > JAJVHW01 > JAJFFG01. The sequence goes on along the minus strand of JAJFFG010000050.1, from coordinate 51,176 downwards.
CAAGCCCGAGCTCGACCCCGACTTCGAGGAGTTCCTCGAGGAGGTCTTCTGACCGAGTCGATTCGGGCTCGCGCAGCCCCGGCGAAGCTCCCCCACCCGTTGGGCCACGAGTAGGATCGCCGTCTTCGCGCCCAGAAGGCCGCCCAGGTGCGTCCCGGCGCCGTTCGCTGACCCCCTTCGCGGAGAGAACCCGGATGTCTGACGAGAGCACCCTGACCGTCGAGGTCGAGGACGTCGGTCCCTGCTCGAAGAAGGTACGGATCACCGTGCCGTCCGAGCGTGTGGATCGGGAGATCGAGGACACGTTCAACAACGTGCAGAAGGCCGTCCATTTCCGGGGCTTCCGTCCGGGCAAGGCTCCGCGCCGCCTCGTCGAGGCTCGCATGGGCGAACGCGTACTCGACGACGTGAAGGAACGCCTGATCCAGACCGCCACGCAGGAGGCGATCGAGGGCGAGAAGCTCGAGACGCTCGGCGAGGCCGAGGCTGATTGGGAAGGCATCACGGTCACACGAGGCGAAGCACTCGCGTTCGAAGTGACCGTCGACGTGCGCCCCGACTTCGACGTCCCCGATCTGTCCACGGTCTCGGTCACCAAGCCGGTGCTGACGATCGATGACACCGACGTGGACGCCGAGATCGAGAAGCTGCGGATGCAGCGCGCCACGTCCGAGGACGCCGGTGACGATCCGCTCGCCGAGGCCGGGATCGCCACCCTGGACGTCAAGATCGAGTGCGAGGGCGAGACGATCGTCGACGAGAGCGACGTCGAGTGGACGCATCCGTCGGACGTCCTGGGCGGCATGCTCATCGAGGGCATGGCGGCCGGGCTCCTCGGGAAGAAGAAGGACGAGACGGGCGAGTTCACGGTCCCGCTGCCGGACAACTTCCGTGTCGACGAGCTGCGCGGGAAGGACGCGAGCGTGCTCCTGACGGTGACGGGCGTCCAGCGCGTGAACGTTCCCGCCCTCGACGACGAGTTCGCCGCGGAGCTCGACTACGACGACGTCGACGAGCTGCGTGGGGACGTCCAGAAGCAGCTCGAGCGCGAACTCGAGACCCACAGCGAGCGCGCCCTGGACAACGCGATCATCGAGAGCCTGCTCACGACGATCGAGTTCGACCTGCCGCCCTCGCTCGTCCGACGTGAGACCGGTCGCATGCTGGCGCGCTTCCAGACGCAGCTCCAGCAGGACGGCACGCCGGAGGACACGATCCGCGAGGAACTTGCCAAGGCGCAGGCCGAGGCCGAGACGCGCGTCCAGCGCGACCTCCGCTCGAGCTTCATCCTGGATCGCATTGCGAGCGACAAGAAGGTGTTCGCCACCGAGAACGAGGTGCGCCAGGAGATTGCGCGCATGGCCTCCAGCTATGATCGGTCACCGGCGGAGATGGAGGAGTACATGCAGCGTCAGGGAATGGTCGCCGCGCTGCGCGTCTCGATCCGGGAGCGGAAGACCGTGACGGAGTTGCGTTCGCTGGTGACCCTGACCGAATCCGAGAGCCAGACCGAAACCGAGCAGGAGGTCGACGCGTGAGCGCCCACAGTTACGTGATCCCGATGGTGATCGAGAAGACGGGGCGCGGTGAGCGTGCCTACGACATCTACTCCCGTCTGCTCGAGGATCGGATCGTGTTCCTCGGTGCGCCGATCGACGACCACGTCGCGAACGTGGTGATCGCGCAGATGCTGTTCCTCCAGAAAGAGAACAAGCACCAGGACATCAACCTGTACGTGAACTCGCCGGGCGGCCTCGTCACGGCGGGCCTCGCCATCTACGACACCATGCAGTTCGTCCAGTGCGACGTGGCGACGTACTGCATCGGCCAGGCGGCCTCGATGGGCGCGGTGCTCCTGGCGGCGGGAACGAAGGGCAAGCGCTACGCGCTGCCTCACTCCCGTATCATGATCCATCAGCCCTGGGGCGGTGCCCGAGGCACGGCGGCGGACATCGAGATCCACGCCGAGGAGATCCTGAAGTTGCGCACAAGCCTGAACACCATCCTCTCCAAGCACTCCGGTCGGTCCGTCGAGGACATCGCCACCGACACGGATCGCGACAAGTTCCTCTCCTCGCATCAGGCGAAGGAGTACGGGCTCGTGGACGAGGTCGTCGAGACGCTCAAGGAAGACAGCCCGGGCAACTAGCCCGGACTACTCAGATGTCGCGCAACCGGACCACCCCGCCGCCCGTCGAGAAGTGCACGTTCTGCGGCAAGAGCCGGCACATGGTGGAGAGCCTGATCGCAGGGCCTCCGCACATCTACATCTGCAACGAGTGCGTGGAGCTCTGCAACTCGATCCTGATCGAGGAGCTCCACAAGGCCGAACCGCCCGAGTCGACTGCCGGTGAGCTCGGTGCGCCACGCGGTCCGCTGCGCCTCGAGACGCTGCCGACGCCACGCGAGATCCACGCCCTGCTCGACGAGTACGTGATCTCACAGGACCGCACCAAGAAGGTGCTCTCCGTCGCTGTTCACAATCACTACAAGCGCCTGCTCTGGTGCCAGGAGCGCGGCGAGGCGGCCGACGACGACGGCGTCGAGCTCGACAAGTCCAACATCCTGCTGATCGGTCCGACCGGTTCCGGCAAGACGCTGCTCGCGCGCACGCTCGCCCGCGTGCTCGAGGTGCCGTTCGCGATCGGCGATGCGACGACGTTGACCGAGGCCGGATACGTCGGTGAGGACGTCGAGAACCTCCTGCTGAAGCTCCTGCAGGCGGCCGACTGGGATGTCGAACAGGCCGAGCGCGGGATCGTCTTCATCGACGAGATCGACAAACTGGCGCGCACGCAGAACAACGTCTCGATCACGCGCGACGTGTCCGGCGAGGGCGTCCAGCAGGCGCTGCTGAAGATCCTCGAAGGCACGGTCGCGAACGTGCCACCCCAGGGCGGCCGCAAGCACCCGGAGCAGCAGTACATCCAGCTCGACACGTCGAACATCCTGTTCGTGTGCGGCGGGACGTACGTCGGCCTCGAGGAGCTGATCCGCCGGCGCGTCGGACGCAAGGTCATCGGCTTCGACGCCGATGCGGGTCAGACCGACGAGCAGACGCAGTCCGAGGTGCTGGCGAAGGTGGAGCCGCACGACCTGTTCGAATTCGGGATGATCCCCGAGTTCATCGGTCGTCTGCCCGTGCTCGCGACGCTGGGCGCGCTCGGCCGCGAGGACCTGGCTCGCGTGATGACCGAGCCGCGCAACGCGATCACGCGTCAGTACCAGAAGCTCTTCCGCATGGCGGACTGCGAGCTCGAGTTCTCCCAAGAGGCTCTGCTCGAGATGGCCGACCAGTGCCTGAAGAAGGAGACCGGTGTCCGCGCCGTGCGCTCCATCATCGAGAACCTCCTGATGGACGTGCTCTACGAGCTGCCGCAGGAGGGCGCCGCCGGCCGACGCTACGTCATCTCCCCGGAGATGGTGCGCGGCGAGGCCGAGGTACTCCCCGTCCCGGCCGCCGCGCCCGCGAAGTCCAAGGCGAAGCCGAAGACCGCGAAGCCGAAGTCAGCGAAGACGGCCGAGCCGAAGAAGCGCCGCAAGCGCGAGTCCGCCTAGCAGCCTGTCGGAGTTACGGCCTCGACGGGCCACGCAGGTGGGCGCGACAGCCTGCTAGCTATAGGCCGCTGGCTGGCGAGCGGCGGCGAATTGCGGCGAATTGCGGCGCGGACGGGCCTCGTGCGGCGTCCCGCGCCGACGCGGGCGTTGTGGACCGGATCCCTCGCCGAATCCGGCCCGAAACGGCGGCTCACGCCCTCGCGGCGGCCAGTCTCGAGTCGTTGCGCACCGTGCGGCGCACGGAGTGCGACAGGTGGCCGTCGGGGACGAAGTCCCTCACCGACGGCGGGAAGAGCTGGACCTGATCCACTTCCCACCGACGACATACCGTCTCACTCATGCCCAAATCATCGTCCACGGCGACGACGCTCTGGTGCCCCGCGGGGGTCTAACTAGCAGCCTGTCGCCCCGGCGGTCTCCCGCACGGCGACGCCGAAACTCCGACAGGCTGCTAGCTGTAGAGGTGCGAGCCCATCTCCCGGAACTTCCGGTAGCGGTGCTCGAGTAGGACGTCCGTCGGGACGCCCGTCAGTTCGCGCAGAGCGCGCATGAGCGCCTGCTTCAGCGACGTCGCGGCGTGGACCGGATTGCGATGCGCGCCACCGGACGGCTCGGTCACCACGTCGTCGACGATGCCCAGCCCCACCAGGTCGCCCGCCGTGATGCGTAACTGCTTGGCGGCCTCGGCGGCCTGCTCCGCGCTCTTCCACAGGATGGCGGCGCAGCCCTCGGGCGTGATGACGGAGTAGTACGCGTTCTCCATCATGAGCACGCGGTCGCCGACACCGATGCCCAGTGCACCACCGGACCCGCCCTCGCCGATGACGGCCACGACGATCGGCACGCGGAGCGTCGACATGTCTTGGATATTCTCGGCGATCGCCCAGGCCTGCCCACGCTCCTCGGCTCCGATGCCGGGGTACGCGCCAGGCGTGTCGATGAGACAGATGATCGGCAGGCCGAAGCGCTCGGCCATGCGCATCTTCAGCATCGCCTTCCGATACCCCTCGGGGTTCGGCATCCCGAAGCGACAGGCCATCTTCTCCTTCACGTCGCGGCCCTTGCGGTGCGCCACGATCATGACGCGGAACCCGCTGATGCGAGCGAGCGCGGTGAGGATCGCCGGATCGTCCGCGAACCCGCGATCGCCGTGCAACTCGACCACGTCGTCGCACATGAGCTCGAGGTAGTCCGCCGCATAGGGCCGATTTGGATGGCGGGCGAGCTGGACGCGCTCCCACGGGGACAGACGCGCGAAGATCTCCCGCGTCAGCGCCTCGGCCCGCTCCTCGGCCTCGCGGATCTCGATCGTGAGATCGGCCTTGCCGCTGTCGTGGTTCCTACGGAGTGACGCCACCTCCTCGAGAACTGCCAGGATGGGTTTCTCGAACGGGAGTCCGGAGCCGCCTTTCGACCGTGCCATGGGCCGCACGATAGCGCGGAACGGTCGCCGACGCAGCGATCCCACCGTCCCGCACCCGCAGAATTTGGAGCCGCGGCGGGCCGGGTCGATTCTCTGCCGATGAGAGTTGACTCGATCGCATCGACACTGGTTCAGGTCACGGTGCGGGAGGGGCTGCGCGATCCGACCGCGGCCCACGCGGAGGAGTCGCTCCAAGCGGTCCTCCCGGGCACTCCACTCGCCTCCGTGCGCTTCGTGATGGCCTACGTGCTCGAGGGTGTCGACGCCGAGCAGGCGGCGCGCTGCGCCGCCGAGGTGCTGGCCGACCCGATCACGCAGGAATGGGCGATCGGCAGTCTGCCCGGCCCGGCGGCAGCCGACGCCGAGTCGGGCGCTCACGTCGTCTCCGTGATGCGCATGCCGGGAGTGACCGATCCGGTCGAGGCCAGCTGTCGCCGCGCCTTCGCGGCGATCGGCGTCGACGCGAGTGGCGTCCGCACCGTTCGTCGCTATGTCGTGACGGGCGAGCTGAGTGACGACGAGTTGCGCGACGGGGCACGCCGCGCCCTCGCCAACGAGGTCATCGAGGAGATCCGCACGGGCGTCGAGCTCGACGTTCAACTCCCCCACCCGGCGCCGGCGTCGTTCCAGCGCGTCGACGTCGCGATCCGTGCGGTCGACGACGCCGAGTTGGAGCGCATCTCACGCGACATGTGCCTCTCGCTGACGCTGCTCGAGATGCAGGCAGTGCAGGCGTTCTTCGTGGTCGAGGAGCGCGAACCGTCGGACATCGAACTCGAGACGCTCGCCCAGACGTGGTCCGAGCACTGCAAGCACAAGACGCTGGCCGGCGCGGTGGACTTCGAGGGTCCGGACGGCGAGACGCGCCGCTACGAGAACCTGCTGAAGGAGACGGTCTTCGCGGCCACGACCACGCTCGATCGCGAGGACTGCCTATCGGTGTTCGTCGACAACGCCGGGGTGATCAGCTTCGACGACGAGTACGGCGTCTGCATGAAGGTCGAGACGCACAATCACCCCTCGGCGATCGAGCCGTACGGCGGCGCCGGCACGGGGATCGGCGGCGTGATCCGTGACATCCTCGGCACGGGCAACGGCGCGCGGCCATTCATGAACACCGACGTGTTCTGCTTCGCGCCACCCGACCTCGCCGACGAGGACCTGCCGAAGGGCTGTCTGCATCCGCGTCGCCTGATGCACGGAGTCGTCGGCGGCGTGCGCGACTACGGCAACCGCATGGGCATCCCGACCTCCTCGGGCGGCCTGTTCTTCGACGAGCGCTACGTCGGCAACCCGCTCGTCTACGCCGGCACGGTCGGGCTCATCCCGCGTCGCCACGTCGAGAAGGCCGCGCGTCCTGGAGACGTGATCGTGGCCGTGGGCGGTCGAACGGGACGCGATGGGATCCACGGAGCGACGTTCTCGTCCGCCGAGCTCCACGAGGAGAGTGAGACCGTCAGCGCCGGGGCCGTGCAGATCGGCAATCCGATCGAGGAGAAGCGCGTCCTCGACGCATTGCTCGTGGCGCGCGACGAGGACCTCCTCACCGCCCTCACCGATTGCGGCGCGGGCGGGTTCTCCTCGGCCGTCGGCGAGATGGGCGAAGCGACGGGCGCCGAGGTGCACCTGGAACGGGCGCCGCTGAAGTACCAGGGTCTGACGTACTCAGAGATCTGGATCAGCGAAGCGCAGGAGCGCATGGTCCTGGCGGTCGCACCGGAGAACGTCGCGCGCGTGCGCGAGATCTTCGAGGCCGAGGACGTCGAGGTCACCGAGCTCGGCACGTTCTCCGACGACGGACGCCTGACCATCTACTACGCGGGCACGCTCGTCGGCGACATGCCGATGTCGTTCCTCCACGACGGCCTGCCGCGCGTCTCGCGCCGAGCCGTCTGGAAGCGACCCACGACCGCGGAGTTCGCGTGGCCCGAGTCGAGTGGCGGCGCGGGCAGCGACCTGCGTTCGATCCTCGGCTCGTGGAACGTCTGCTCGAAGGAGTGGGTCATACGGCAGTACGACCACGAGGTGCAGGGCGGCAGCGCCATCAAGCCCCTCGTCGGCCTCCGCGCCGACGGGCCCGGGGACGCCGCTGTGGCAACGCCGCTCCCGGGGAACCCCCGCGGTGTAGCCGTCGCCAGCGGGCTGAACCCATGCCTCGGAGACCTGTCCCCGTACGACATGGCCACCAACGCCGTGGACGAGGCGCTGCGCAACCTGTGCGCCGTCGGGGCCGACCCGCGCCGCGCGGCGCTGCTCGACAACTTCTCGTGGGGCAACACCAACAAGCCCGATCGCCTCGGCTCGATCGTGCTCGCGTCCGAGGGCCTGCACGACGCCGCGCTGGCGTTCGGGACGCCCTTCGTATCCGGCAAGGACTCGCTGAACAACGAGTACCAGTCCGGCGGACGGACGATCGCGATCCCGCCGACCCTGCTCGTCAGCGCGTTCGCCGTCGTGCCCGACGTGCGGACTTGCATCACGATGGATGCGAAGCAACCCGGGAACCGGCTGTACGTGGTCGGGGTGACCCGCGCGGAGATGGGCGGCAGCCACTTCGCGCTCATCCACGGGATCGAGGGGGGCACAGTTCCGGTCGTGCGTCCGGACGAGAGCGGCGCCGTGTTCGACGGCGTCCACGCCGCGATCGCCGGCGGCACCGTGCGGGCTTGCCACGACGCCAGCGAAGGTGGCCTCGCTCTCGCGCTCGCAGAAATGGCGTTCGCCGGCTGCGTCGGTGTCGACGCACACCTCGTGCACACGCCGTTCGAGGAGACGGACGACGGCGGCGTGCGCGACGAGGTACTGCTCTTCGCCGAGAGCCCGGGACGACTCGTCTGCGAGGTTCCCCCAGACGATGCGCAACGCTTCGAGGAGCTACTCGGAGCCGTTCCATTCGCGGCGATCGGTCGTGTCACCGACACGGGCCGCGTGCAGCTGCGAGGCACTCGCGACGACCTGGTGGTCGATGAAGACATCGAAGACCTGCGCGAGGCGTTCACCGCGCCGCTGCGTCACGGGGGTGGGGCATGAGCGCCGTCAAGAGCGCGGTCATCCGCACGGCCGGGACGAACTGCGACTCTGAGACCGTCCACGCCCTGCAGCGGGCAGGCGCCGAGGTCGACCTCGTCCACCTGCACGTGCTGATGACGCAGCCCGAACGGCTCGATGCCTACGGGATCGTCGTGTTCCCGGGCGGCTTCACGTACGGCGACGACATCGCATCGGGCGCCGTCTTCGCCGCGGAGATGAAGTCACGCGTGCTGCCCGCAATCCGAACCCGCATCGCGGACGGCGCGCTCGTCCTGGGGATCTGCAACGGGTTCCAGATCCTCACGCGATCCGGACTGCTGCCCGACACGGACGGCGGCGGCACCCAGCAGGCCAGTCTGCAGCCGAACGTCTCGGGTCGCTTCGAGTGTCGCTGGATCCGGCTCGAGGTCGTGAGCGATCGTTGCGTCATGCTCGAGCGGGGTCAGATCATCGAGTGCCCCGTGGCGCACGCCGAGGGCCGCTTCGTCACCGACGCCGCGCTCCGCGAGACGCTGCTCGAGCGGGGCCAGGTGGCCCTTCGCTACACCGGCCCTAACGGTGGCGAGCCGGAGTACCCGTGGAACCCGAACGGGTCACGCGACAACATCGCGGGCGTCTGCGACAGCACGGGCCGCGTGCTCGGCCTCATGCCGCATCCCGAACGCAACGTCGAGTCCTGGCACCATCCGCTCTGGACGCGCGGCGCCCCCGGCGCCGGCGCCGGGCTGGCGGTCTTCGACCGCGCGGTCCGCGTCGCTCGCGGCGACGCCTAAGCGGGATCAGTCAACGTACGCGAACTGCGCGGAGGACGCGCGGCAGTCCGGCGAGGTCCGGCAGCACGGTGACGTTGTCCCAACCCTCGACGGCCGCCACAGCGTCGACAATGGGCTGCGTGCGCTGTCCCGGCAACTCGAGCAGCAGCAGGCCACCGAGGCGAACCAGCGGAGAAGCGTCCGTCGCAATCCGGGCGTAGAGCGGCGCGGGCTCGCCTTCGCAGAAGATCGCAGCCGCCGGTTCCCACAGGACCTCGGGGTCGACCTCCCCGGCTTCTGAGCGGCGCACGTACGGCGGGTTGGAGACGACGACGTCCAAGCTGGCTGGGCCGAGTGCCGCTGCCAACGGAGCGAGCAGGTCTCCTCGATGGAGCGTCACGCGCTCCGTGAGCCCGTGACGCGTGATGTTGCGGCGTGCGACGTCCAGCGCGCGGCCGGAGAGATCGACGGCGTGCACGGTCGCCGAGGGCGCCTCGTGCGCAATCGACACGGCGAGACAGCCACTCCCCGTTCCCACGTCGGCGGCAACGGGAGCGTCACGACCTGCGAGGTGCTGGGTCGCCTGGAGATGCTGGGCCGCCACTTCGACAAGTCGCTCCGTCTCCGGGCGCGGAGTCAGCACGTCCGGTGTGACGTGGAACGTCAGCGACCAGAACTCGTGCTCCCCCACCAGATGTGAGACGGGCCGACGTCGCTCCCGTTCGGCAACGAGGTCGGCGAAGCGCAGCGCATCCCCCGTCGCGACGCTCGTCTCCCGCTCCAGCGCAAGACGGAAGCGCGGGACGCCGAGCACGACCGCGAGCAGGATCTGCGCATCGCGTTCCGGTGAGTGAACTCCCGCAAGCCGAAGGCGCGCTGCCGCGTCATGCAGCAGCGCGCCTACGTTTGAGTCGGACAAGCGGGCTAGCCCGGCCTATTCATGAGGCTCGCGCACTCCGTGACGACCGTCGTCCGGGAGGTCAGGAGCGGCCAGGTTGCGAGGACCACGGCGCGCTGATTGGCGCGTCCTGAGCGAGGACAGAGTGTCGAGATCAAGGCGCGCCGACGACTGCGACGCTGTCCCGTCTCGGAGGAGGCGCAACGCCGAGATCGGCGCTCTGGACCGGTCAGGTGTGTGAGTCGTCATGAATAGCCCGGGTTAGCGGGCCTTGCGCGCGACGCGCGCGGCTTCCTTGCGCTCGCCTTCCTTCTTCGCCCCCTGCATGGCGCCGCGGACGAGCGTCCAGAAGACCAGCAGCGAGCAGAACAGGATCACCCACGTGCCCGGCCCACCGAGGTGGCGTGGGATCTCGTTGTTCGCGATGGTGTCCGGCCAGTCCGAGACGGCGCGGATGATCCGGCTGACCGTCACGTAGAGACCGTCCATCGCCATGAACAGCGCGGGCCACACGATCATGCGGCGGTACTTGATGTTCGCGTGCTGCGAGTACATCCCGTACGCGGCGAAGACCGTCAGGAACCCACCCGCGATCGAGTGCGACGCGTACAGGTTGTTCAGGCCGCCCTCGATCGGGAGCCAGATGCACGCCACGAAGATCGCGACGCAGCAGAACATCATGTTCCAGTGCTGCGGGAACGCGGTCGCGACGGCCTCGGCGGGGTCGACGTAGGCGGAACCGAGGGGCTCCGTCTCGGTGCCGTCGTCGGCTGCCGGCTCCGAAGCGTCGTCCGGTGCGTCGCCGCCGCCGAGGGCGCCGACCTCTCCGCCGCTCTGCGCGTCGTCCGTTCCCTGCTCGTCGCCGTCGCCCATCGCGGGGGCGTCGTCACCGTCGAGCTCGTCGTCGTCGATCCTGGTTTCGTCGCTCATGAGGTCCTCGTCCTTCGGCGTCCTGCGCGCCCGACTGGGCCGGAACGCGCGATCCTATCTTCTTCGCTCGCGAAGCCGCCAGCGTCGAACCAGGCGGCTTCCGTGCAGACGCACAGACTCTCCCTGGCACTGTGAACGAGGCCGACCCGACCCGGTTCACTCGCCGCCGGAGCTCTCCTCCGCATCTCGGGTCAGATCGTCAGCCAACTGCTCCAGGCGCGCTTCCTTCTCCGCCTGTCGAAGTCGGTCGTGGAAGTCGTCCAGCCGCCCCATGAGCACACCCTGCAGATCGTGCAGGCTGAACTCGATGCGGTGGTCCGTCACGCGACTCTGGGGGAAGTTGTAGGTCCGGATCCGCTGGCTGCGGTCTCCGGACCCGATCATCCCCTTGCGCTGCGCCGCGCGCGCCTTGTCGGCAATCTGTCGATGGTGATCGAAGACGCGGGCAATCAGGATGGACCGAGCCTGCGCACGGTTCTTGTGCTGGCTCTTCTCGTCCTGGATGTGGACGGTCAGCCCGGTCTCCAAGTGCGTGAGGCGGATCGCGCTCTCCGTCTTGTTCACCTTCTGACCGCCGGGACCACCCGCGCGCATCTTGTCCTCGCGCACGTCCTTGACCCAGTCGATGTCGACATCGACCTCTTCGGCTTTCGGGAGCACCGCAACCGTCACGGCCGACGTGTGGATGCGCCCCTGACTCTCGGTCTTCGGCACGCGCTGCACTCGATGCCCGCCACTCTCGAAGCCGAGGCTCCGGAACGCGCCGGCACCGCGTACCTCCGCCGTGATCTCCTTGAAGCCGCCCATCTCGCCGGGGTTCGAGTCGATCACGTCGATCTTCAGGCGATGGGTCGCGCAGAACTGCGAGTACATGTTGAAGAGCTCGCCGGCAAAGAGCGCCGCTTCGGCACCGCCGACGCCGGCGCGGATCTCGAGGATCGCGTCGCGGGCGCCCATCTCGTCGTCCTCGGCGAGCAGATCCTCGACCTTCGGCCAGAGCTCCAGGAGGGCTTCGTGATTCGTCGAGAGCTCCATCTCCGCGAGCTCGCGCATCTCCTCGTCGTCGCTCTCGAGGATCTCCTGCGCGTCCGCGATGGCGGAGTGCGCGTCGTCAATGGACTTGAAGAGCCGAGCGTGCGCGGCGAGCTGTCCGAGCTCACGCGAGAGCGACGTCAGCCGCGCGATGTTCGAGACGACCTCGGGCTGCTCGAGCAGGCGGGAGACCTCGGCATGACGGCCGGCCTTTGCGCCGAGCGCACGCGCCAAGACGTCGCGGTCGATCATGGCGTCCCTCCAGCCCCTTCAACGCACGAGCCCCGCCGCGGGACGCATCCCGGGGCGGGGCTCGATCGAAGCGTCGCTATGCGTCGGCAGTCTCAGCCGGCGCCGCCTCCGATGTGGCTTCCGGTGCCGCCTCCGCCACCGCGGCGGCAGCCTCGGCGGCTGCCTCGCGCTCGCCCGAGGAGTCGAACCCGGCGAACTTCTTGTTGAACTTGTCGATGCGACCGGCCGTGTCGACGAACTTCTGGCGGCCCGTATAGAAGGGATGGCAGGCGGAGCAGATGTCCACCTTCATGACCTTCGCCGTCGAGCGGGTGACGAACGTGTTCCCGCAGCCGCATGCGACCGCGCACTCTTGGTAGTCGGGGTGGATTCCGGGCTTCACGAGAACCTCCAAGCGGGGCCAGCGGAGGGCACCGGGAGTGCAACCCGGCCTCCTAGCGGGCACAAGCCGCCGAGAGTACGAGCCCGGCTCCGCGCACCAAGCGATTTCGGCCCCGAGGACGGCCGATCACGCTCAGTCCATTTCGCTCAGCTGAGCACGGCCGCGAGCACGCGGATCGCGTTGCCGCCGAGCGCGAGCGACACTTGGTCCGCGGTCCACCCGCGTGCCACGAAGCCGGCCTCGAGCAGGGCATAGCACGCGGGCGTGTCGCCTCCGTCGGCGAACCCTGGCCGCGTGAACCCGTCGAGGTCCGCGCCGACCGCCACGTGCTCGATGCCACAGACTTCGGCGATGTGCTCCGCATGGGTCAGCGCGTTCTCGAGCTGGTCCGCGTGCCCGGTCCGGCGCACATGCGGTGGGTAGAGCGTGATCCCCGCGAGTCCGCCGGTCTCTGCGAGTTCGCGGAGCTGGGCATCCGTGAGGTTGCGCGGGTGGTCCGTCAGCGCCTTCGCTCCCGTGTGGGTCGAGACGATCGGAGGGGTCACCGGCAGCCGCCCCGCCTCGTCCATGAGATCGGCGAATCCCTCGGGGGCCAGGTGCGCGACATCGAGCAGGATGCCGAGGTCGGCGCAACGGCGCACGAGCGCGCGCCCGAACGCCGTCAGGCCCCCACGCTCGCCGTCGGGCAGCAAGCAGCCGTCTCCCGCCTCGTTGCGCGGATTGTGCGTCAGCCCGAGCGAGCGCACCCCGAGTTCGAAGTAGTGATCGAGCAGGTCGAGCTCTCCGCGCAACGGCGACGCCCCCTCCATCGTGAGCACGCCCGAGAGGGCGTCGTCGGGTGCAGCGAGGAGCTCATCGCGGGTTCGAATCCACCCGAGCCGGCCACCGGAGCGTCCGAGAAGGTCTCGCCAGATCGCGTACAGCCCGTCGGCGTACTCCGTTGCCGCCTCGCCCGTGTGCTCACCGGGCGTGTAGAGCGTGAAGCACTGGATCGATGGACCCAGCTCGAGCATCGAGGGGAAGTCGAGCATCTCACCAGGACACGACGTCCATGGGTCCTTGCCCGTGCGCTCGGTACGCCAGAGCAGATCCGCATGGAGGTCGACGATGGGTCCGGCTGGTCGCGCGAGCACGTTCACCTCTTCGCGGGGACGCGGCTCACCGCGCCCGGTTCGTCGATGTCCTCGAGCTCGGCGTCGAAGGTGCGTCGCACTTCGCGCCCATTCGCGAGGGTCGCGACGCACGTGATCGTGACGATCGACTTGCGCGTGCCGATCTGCGTCAACGCGAGCTCCGCGGCGCGGGCCAAGATACGACTGGACGCGCGCTCATCGGTGGCAACGGCGGGCGAGGGCGTCAGACGAAGCACGTAGTGGCGGGGAGCGTCAACGCCGTCCGCGCCCCGGATCATCGTCATCTGGGCCGGCGGCTCGTCCGCGAGACTGCGGCGGAGGGACTTCTGGATGGCCGCCGCGATGGCTGGCGAGCCGGAGTCCGTCACCTGCTGCACCATGAAGAGGTACATGATCGTCATCGCCACGACAGCGAGAGCGCCGAGGACTGCCAGTGAGCGCAAGGAGCCGGATGTCACGCGATCCTCCGGGAACGTCGATCGTCTGACTGGTTCATCGACCGGGCCGCCGAACACGCTCAGTCGAGATCGTCCAGATCACTCCGCTTCGACGCCGCGAACGAGCTCGGCGAGATCGACGCGATCCCCGACCTCCAGTCCATTGCGCTCCATCCATCCTGCGTTCGTCTCGAGAACGAACCGAGAGGGAGACGGACAGTCCACGGACGGGATGTCCGCTCCCCGCTTGCCCGCTCCCGGGGGCAGCGTGACGATCATCCGCACACGTGCCTCGGCGTCGAGAAACGCGATGTCCAGACCGATGAAGCAGTCCTTCATCCAGAACGTGCGTGTGCGCGCACGCGGATAGACGAAGAGCATGCCGCTGTCGGCGGCCAACGTCATCCGTCCGCCGAGACCGCGGCTCCGAAGCGCCGACGTCGAGACGACCTCGGCGTAGATCAAGGGAACCTCCGACGTCCGCGGGGCAGCGTTGGCGGGCGCGAGAAGGACGGCGGCGTCCGTCGCGGGCGGCGGCGACTGCCGGACGTCAGCGCAGGCTCCGACGATCAGCACGATGAGGAGGAGCACGCAGGGTCGCATCACGCCGCACCGTTCGAGGCGAGGCCGGCCCGCTCGAAGAGCGACGTCACCGTGTCCATGGGAAGACCCACGACGTTCGACCAGCTCCCCTCGACGCTCGTCACAAATCGATCTCCCGTCTCCTGGATGGCGTACCCGCCCGCTTTGCCGAACGGCTCTCCCGAGGCGACGTACGCAGCGATCTCGTCATCGGCCAGCGTGCGCATCGTCACGAGGGTCTCGTCGCAGTCGACGTGCTCTCGGCCGTCGACGACGAGACAGACGCCGGTCAACACGCGCTGAGTCGCCCCGGAGTGGAGTCGCAGCATCCGCGTCGCGTCGGAGTCGTCGCGCGGCTTCCCGAGCCGTTCTCCGTTCGCCGCGACGACGATCGTATCGGCGGCGAGAACCGGCTCATCCGGCTCGAGGCGTGCGACGGCGCGCGCCTTCCGCACAGCGAGAAGGCGCGCCACTTCGGTTGGCTCGGTGACGTGAGTGACGTCCTCGCAGACGTCTGGTGCCACCACGCGAAACGGCACCCCCGCCGCCTCCAGCAACGAGCGCCTCCGAGGTGACGCTGACGCCAGAACGAGCACGGGCACCTCCCCCGCCGCGACTACCCAGAGCGCTTGGCAGCCGGCTTCTTCGACTTCTTTGCCGCCGGCTTCTTTGCCGCCGGCTTCTTTGCCGCCGGCTTCTTGCTGGCCGTCTTCGTTGACGTCTTCGTCGACTTCGCGGCAGTCGCCTTGGCCGGCTTGGTCGCCTTCGCGGCCGACTTCTTCGCGGGAGCCCGACGCGCTCGAGTCGTCGCGAGCGGGTCCTCGTCACCGTCCTTGCGCACGGCGTAGCGAGCGAGCAGGTAGTGGCCGCGCAGACGGTCGTCCGGCGACGACTGGTCGGCCAACGCACGCCCGACCTTCGTCAACGACGTGGTCTTCGCGCACAGCCCGAGCTTCTGCACCAGCTTGGACATCTCCTTGTCCGGCCGCCAGGCGTCGCCACCGGCCAGCACCGCACGCATGACGGCCCGAGCCGGCATCGGCACACCGCGCATCTTGTCGATGAGTGCATCGACGTCGGCGTCAGGATCCGCTACGGCCCGATCGAAGCCCGCGCGATTGAGCACGGAGTGCAGCGACCGCAGCATCCGCAGCGTCGCCGTCGCGAACGCGCGCGCGCCAGAGTCTCCGCCTGCCGCCATGGCGTGGGTGATGTCCCACGGGTCGGCGACACGCATCTCGTTCCAGTCGACGAACCACTCGCGCAACGACTGGCGCGTCTGCACCGTCGACAGGCGCGGAGCATGGATCGCCAGCAGCGTGAGCACGCCGGCCTCCACCGCGTCTTCGGACGGCATCAGGGGACCGTACGCCGCCTCGAGGCGGTCGAGCATCCCCGTCAGCTTGTTTGCGTTCTTGCGTGCGGGCATGGGGTCAGGACGCCTTCGTCGCGCCCTTGCCCTTCGTGCGACGCCCGCTCGTCTTCGCATTGCGCGGCAGGGCGTGGCCCTTGCGCTTGATGAACGAGGCGACCGTCTCGGAGCACTTCGCTCCGTGGTCCAGCCAGTGCTGGACGCGCTCCATGTTGAGGACGACGCCGGTGGCGAAGTCGTTCACGAGCGGATCGTAATGACCGAGATACTCGATCGCGCGACCGTCGCGGCGCGTGCGCGCGTCGAACGCTGCGACGCGGTAGAACGGCCGGTTCCTGCGACCCATCCGGGTCAGCCTGAGTCGAACTGCCAAGGTGCTCTCTCCTGTGTCCTTCGCGACTACTGCGAGCTCAAGCCCAGGTCCGCCAGATTGACGCCCTGCTTGCGCAGCTCGCGAAGCTGCTTCTCTTTACTCTTCTGGAACTTGCGGTTCATCATCTTGCCCATCAGGCCACCGCCGCTCCCCATCTGCTTCATCATCTGTCGCATCTGCTTGTAGCTCTTCAGCAGACGGTTGACCTCATCGAGTGACGAGCCGCTCCCGCGCGCAATCCGGCGGCGGCGGCTCGGGTCGAGGACGTCTGGTCGCCTTCGTTCATCCGGGGTCATGCTCAGGATGATGGCCTTCGCGCGACCCAGCGGCTTCTCGTCCATGTCCATGTCGCCGAGCGCGGACCCGACCCCAGGGAGCATACCGATCCACTCCTTCATCGGGCCCATGCGCTCGACCTGCTCGAACTGGGCGAGCATGTCCTCCATCGTGAAGGAGCCGGAGAACATCTTCTCCGCGGCCTTCTCGACCTCCTGCTCCTGCATCGCGGACTGCGCACGCTCGACCAGCGAGACAACATCGCCCATGCCCAGGATGCGCGACGCCAACCGATCCGGATGAAACGGCTCGAGCTGATCGGTGCGCTCGCCGGTCCCGAGGAAGCGGATCGGCTTGCCGGTCACGGCGCGAACGGAGAGTGCGGCGCCGCCGCGAGTGTCTCCGTCCAGCTTCGTCAGAACGACGCCGGTCAGCGGGAGCGACTCATCGAACGCCTTGGCCGAGTTGACGGCGTCCTGGCCGGTCATGCTGTCCAGGACGAGGAAGATCTCGTGCGGGTCGACCTTCGCGGCGATGTCCTTGACCTCATACATGAGGTCGCGGTCCACGTGCAGTCGGCCGGCGGTATCGAGGATCACGACGTCGTGCCCGCCGGCGACGGCTGCTTTCACGGCGCGCTGGCAGATCTTCGGCGGGCGCCCCGAGGCCTCCGAGTGCACCGCGATGTCGAGCGACTCGCCGAGCACCTTCAGCTGCTCGACGGCAGCGGGGCGCTGCATGTCGGCGGCGACGAGGAGCGGGCGCCGCCCCTTCGACTTCAGGTAGTTCGCGAGCTTCGCGCACGTCGTCGTCTTGCCCGCGCCCTGCAGGCCGGCCATCAGGATCACGGTCGGACCGCGCGCCGCAAACTGGATCGGGATGGTCGCGTCGCCAGGCATCGACGGCTTGACGTCGTCGCCGCCCATGAGTCGCACAAGCTCGTCGTGGACGATCTTGACGACCTGCTGCTCGGGTTGGACGGACTCGAGCACCTTCTCGCCGATCGCGCGCTCGCGAATGTCAGCGACGAGTTGCTTCACGACGCTCAGGTGCACGTCCGCCGTGAGCAGCGCCGTGCGGATGCCCCGGAGTGCGTCGTCAACGTCCGAGTCCTTCAGCTCGCCCTTGCGGCCGAGCTTCGAGAAGGCAGACTGAAGGCGTTGGGTGAGCGAGTCGAACATGGTTCGAGGGGCCGTGAAGACGGTCCACTGGCGGAATCCGGCAGGGAGTCCGGGGCGAACCGCGGAGCGTAGATCGGAGCCTGGAGACGGTCAAGGTCTCCGGGGCGCCAGGCCGAGAAGCTAGCCCGACCTTCTCACCACGTCGCCACGCCTGACACATCGCGGGAACCACGATCTCTGCGTTGACACAGCTCGTTGGGGGGATCAGCCCCGACCACGCTGCGTCCGCCTTGATCTCGCGGCCCCCCCTCGGTCAGGACACTCTGTCGATGGTCGAACACCGGTCCTCACGGCGGCCATCTCTTGTAGCTCCTCGGTTCCGGCCGCAGGCCGCGCCGACGCGGTGAGAAGACCGGGCGAAGTCAGGCGTGACTGAGGCGGGGCCGTTCGCGTCTCAGAGCCCGTCCTCGTCGCGGACACGCTCGATCCGGGCTCCGAGTGCCTGCAGCTTCGTCTCGATCCGTTCGTAGCCTCGATCGATGTGGTAGACGCGGCGCACTTGCGTCTCCCCCTCCGCGACGAGCCCGGCGAGGACGAGAGCTGCCGAGGCACGCAGATCGGACGCTAGAACCGGAGCGCCGGATAGGTAGTCCGTGCCCAGCACGATGGCCATGTGGTGCTCCTTCCGGATGCGTGCCCGCATCCGACCGAGCTCAGCCACGTGCATGAAGCGCTCCGGGTAGACCTTCTCCGTCACCACGGACACGCCATCGGCGAGCGAGACGACCGCCATGAACTGAGCCTGCAGGTCCGTCGGGAACCCCGGATAGGGAAGCGTGGTGATGTCCCCCGCCTCCAGTCGCCCGCGGCGAGCGCACGAGATCCAGTCGTCGCCGCTCTCGACACGACAGCCGAGCGCAGTCAGCCGTTCCACCACCGCACCCAGATGATCGGGGCGACAGCGCGTCACCTTGACACCGCCCCCCGTGATCGCAGCGGCGGCGAGGAACGTTCCGACCTCAATGCGGTCCGGAACCGGCCGGTACTCGGCGCCGTGAAGCTCGCCAACTCCGTGGATCTCCAGAATCGGTGTCCCGATACCGCGGACATCCGCGCCCATCGCGTTCAGGAAGTTCGCGAGGTCCTGCACCTCCGGCTCGCACGCCGCCATCTCGATGCGCGTCACACCCTCCGCCAGCACGGAGGCCATCAGGACGTTCGCCGTACCTGTGACCGTGGGACCGAACGAGCCGCCGAGGTACATCTCCGCACCACGCAGCCGCTCCGCGCGCGCGACGATGTACCCGGCCTCGATGTCGAGATCGACTCCGAGCGCGCGCAGCCCCTTCAGGTGCAGATCGATCGGTCGCGGACCGAAGACGCAACCGCCCGGGAAGGAGACTCGCGCGCGCCGACGTCGGGCGAGGAGCGGACCGAGGACACACACCGATGCCCGCATCGTCTTAACGAGTTCATAGGGAGCCTCGACCGAGCCCTCGTCTTCGACGCGCGTCTCGATCGTGCCGTCCGCATGGCGCTCACAGCGGACGCCCAGCGCCTCGAGGATACGCAGCATCGTCGCGACGTCCCGGAGCGCGGGCGCATCGCGAATTCGACAGGGTTCTCGAGTGAGGAGCGTCGCCGCAAGGATCGGCAGGACGGAGTTCTTCGCCGTGCCGGCTTCCACTTCACCGCGAAGCGCCACACCACCCTGGATGACCAGTTTGTCCACCGCGCACAACTCCCGGGACGACGCTACGTCGACCGACTGGGGGGCATCGAACCTGTCCGAAACTGGGGGACGGCCATCGTACACGCCCCGTCGCGCGATCCGAATCCGCGGTCAGCGTGGAGCGCTGTTCCGTTGCCCCTCGCGACAGACGCGGTGCTCGCCGACCCGGACCGCACGGCACCGCACGGGTGCGAGAGTCGAGGTCGTTGCCGACTTGACCCTGGGCGGAATCAACACGGGCGGAATCGAAGCGGGCGGGACCGTGAGGTCCCGCCCGCGGAAGATCGAAGCGTTGCTTCCTAGAAGTTGAACTGGAAGCGCATCGTCGCCTTGTCCACCGACGGAAGCGTGTCCGTCCGCGTGTGGGCGTCGTCGAGCTGGAACGTCACGCGGAAGCGCACGAACCGATAGCCCTTGTTGTTGAGGTGGCTGATGTCGAACGCGAACTCGTCGCCGTTCGCAGCCTTGCTCCAACCAGGCACGACGAACGAGCCCAGCGGGTTGTCGGTCTTGTCGTGGACCTTGAAGGGGGTCCAGTCCGAGGTGATCACCGGATCGAGCGTGTCCTGTCCAGGACCGACCGCCGAGAGATCCGGGTCACCGAAGATCGTCGGGTGCTCGCGCGTCAGCTGGATCTCGATCAGGATCGCGTCGTTCTCAGGAGCGTCGAGCACGTCGCCCAACTCCGGATTGAGCAGACGCGGCCCGTCGACACCGAGGTCGGCGAACTTCGAGTAGACGACCGACGGCAGTCCGCCACCGATCGGATCGAAGACGCCCGAGGAGCCGCCCGGAACGAGCAGGCCACCCGCGGGACTCTCGAGCCGCAGGTACCCGTCGCCGCCGTCGCCGCCCTTGGGGGCGGTGTAGACGCCAGTGTCCGTGCCGCCGGCGCCGCCGACGACATCGAACGAGGTTCCTACGTTGGCGATCGAGAAGTCAGAGCCGGAACGAAGGAGCAGCGAACCACCGCCGCCACCACCACCGCCACCGGCGTTGATCGTGCTGTTGCTGGTCGTGCCACCACCACCGTCGCCACCGCGGGAGACGATGCTGCCACTGGTGCCGATCTGGATGGAGCGAGCGGTCTGCACTTGAAGTGCTCCGCCGCCGCCACCGCCCGCGCCACCGGTCTTGGTCCAGGCGAACGACGTCGTGTACGTCGAGTTGCCACCGGAACCGCCACCACCACCGCCCACGAGCGGATCGAGGTCGTCGTTGGTCGAGCCGGCGCCGCCCTTGCCGCCCGTACCGTTCCAGGACGTCAGCGTCCCGGTGCGCGTGTTGGAACGACCGTCTTCGCCGGCCACGCGGGAGCCACCGCCGCCACCAGCCCCGCCGAACTTATACGCCGTGCTGCCAGTCGCCTGCGTGCCACCGAGGCCGCCTTGGCCGCCGGTGTCGATCGTCGCCGGGTCACCGTTCGAGTCGATGCCCGTGCCGCCCGTGCCGCCGACTGCCTTGGTCTTGTCGGTGCCGTACGAGTACTTCGAGCCGTCGGTGTTGGTCCCCGTCTGGAGCCCGCCCGTGCTCTTGTAGTAGTACAGACCGGAGCTGGCGCCGATACCGCCGCCTGGGCCGCCGATGCCGCCCTTGCGCTGCGTGTCTGGCGGAAGGTTGTCGTCACGGCTGCCACGACGGGCGTCGTCGCCGTCCTGGCCGTTGACAGTGATCGTCCCGTCAAGCGTGAAGTTGATCGCGAAGAGCTTCGCCGGCTGCGAGCCGGTGATCGTCACGGTCACACCGTCCGGGATGTTGACGTCGCGGAAGTTCGCAGCGCCACCCGGGAAGGTGTCGAAGTTCAGTGTCTGGTCGGCGTTCGGAAGGAAGTCACCGTCCGAGGCGTTGCCGCCGGCGATCGTCATGATCGCGGACGCTGCGCCCGGGGTCGACACGTCCCACTCGGCCGTGGAGATCTGTCCGTCGAACAGGCCGTCGAACTTCAGGAAGTCGAGCTCGAAGAAGCCATCGCTGACGTCTTCGTCGCGCGTCGAGAAGATCAACTGCATGCGCGGGTCGATCTCTTCCGAGTCGTTGTCGCCAAGGTCGAGGATGTTCGCCTGAAGGATGCCGCGAGCCACCGTGTCGGAGGCGGCCGGCCAGTCCCGGATCAGGTCGATCGGCGGTGCGTCGAGCTGCTCTGCCGGAGTGCCCGGGTTGTCGGCGCGGGCCTGAGCGAGCCAGTCGTACATGGCGCGAACTCGGTCGCGCTCACGGTTCGGCTGCATGTCGAACGTCTCGGTCAGGTCGCCCACGCCCTTACCAACCCGGACGCCGTAGACGCCGAGATCAGCAAGCGGGAAGCGGGGCTGGAAGACCAGCAACGTGGTGTCGAAGTTCTGCTCGAGGAACACCGAGCCCGCGACGGGGCGCGCCGCTGCCTTGTCGCCCTTGCGGGAGAGCAACTGCATCTCGACGTTGCCGGCGATCCGGACGGTGGCCGGCGAGAGCGGAACCTTCGTCGCGAACATCGACACGAGCAGGTCGTTGCGCACGCCCGGAACACCGCCGCGCGTGGCGTACTGATCCGAGACCGACGGCGTTGCGTCCGGCGGGTTCGAGAAGACGAACTCCGGAGGCGGCGACTGCTCGTAGGTCGTGGTCGTGTACAGGTCGGAGAGATCCGCGGCCGCTGCCGTCGAGAACGTCGTGTTGACGGTCTTGCGCAGCGTGCGGCCGCGCTTCGATTTCAGGCCGGAGAGTTCGTCGCGACCGGCGAGCGAGACCTCGTAGTTCGTGCTCGGCTGCAGACCAGCGTTCTCGGCGGCGTTGTCGAGCGCCGAGCCCTGTGCATAGAAGCGGCCCGTCGCACTCGCCGGATCACGCAGGTGCGTCGGCAGGCGCGGGAAGAACCGCACGATGTTGCCGTTCACCTGGAACGTGCCGGAGACACCGATGGTGAAGCCGGTGCCCGTCGCGTTCTGAGCGCGGACTCGGAACTGCGCGTGGTTGATCGTCGACGGATCGACGTCCGTGCTGAAGATCACCTCGATGACCGCGTTCGCGGCGACACCGGAGGAGTTCGCGACGTTGATCCGCTGCACGGTGAGGGACTTGCCCTTGCCACGCTTCCGTCGATTCTTCGCTGCCTCCGCGTCGACGTCGCCGAACGCGAAGAGAACGAGACCTGCCGCGACCGTGCCGCCGACAACGCGCCAAAGTCTGTTCGAGTTGGCCATGTTCGCCACTCCTTACGCTGCCTGTAGGATTCCCGAATCCTGAGAGTTGTACCCCGACCAATTTCCGTCCAAAACGGTGGCCCCGGTCCAACCCAACAATCTACTTATACGGCACTCTGCCGCGTTTTCCACAGTCAACGGACCCCGAGATCAGGCTCGAAAGCCGCTCAGGGGTGCTGGGGCGGACCGTGCGGTCGCTCGTGGGACGCCGAGCGGCGTGGAGTGGCGGCGTGCGATACCGCTCGCACGCTGACGACGGCGGGCTCGCCGGGTGGTCGCATCGGCCGCGTCCAGCCCCCGATCGGCGCGAGCGAAAGTGCACGCCCCCAACGAGAGCAGGCTCGCGGCAGCCTCGAAAAAAGAATCTGGATCCGCCGAGGAATGGGTGAGAACCGCGCCGCGTCTGACATCGCGATCCTCCCTCTCCGCTGGACGTGCACTGAAACCTTGATCTCTCCGCAGGGGCGGCAAGAATCACGGGCTTGGCCGAGGTTCCGGCCTGCGCCCGCGGAGTTCCCCGCGCGCGATCCCATCCAGGGGAGCATCTGATGAGCGAATCCGTGGCCGTTGAGTCCGTCCTCGAGAAGGGCCAGCCGAGCAGCGACGAGTTGGTCGCGCTGCGCGACGCGATCTGCGCGGACGCCGGTACGCGCAAGCGTGTCGCCGACTACATCGCTCAGTTGCCGTCCGACGACGCCGCGGGAGCAGCCGACGCGAAGCTGGCCGCGAAGAAGGGCCTGGCCCTCTGGAGCATCGGTCGCGAGCGCCACGCTATCGGCTGGCTCCAGCACTCGGCGTCGGACGTCGCCAAGGAGTTCCTCGCTCGCAGCCTCGTCGCGTGCGGCCGGCCGGGTGAGGCCCTGAAGGTGCTGGGCGACGCAGCCGGTTCCGGTGCAGCCGCCCTCGCGGCCGAGGCGCACGCGAACCTCGGTGACGCGGACGCGGCGCGCGAGCAGCTGAAGAACGTCGACGCCAAGGCGGAGCCCGCAAGCGCGGCCTACCTGCGCGGACGGATCGCGGATCTCGACGGTGACCGGGACGACGCCGTCACCGCGTACAACGAAGCGGTCGACCTCGACGCCACTCACGGTGCGGCGCTGTTCCGCCTCGCGTACGGCGCGGCGCTCTATGGCACGGAGGAGGAGACCATCGAGCTCTACCGCCGCTCCATCAACACGCCGTGCCCTCCGGTGAACGCGTACCTCAACCTCGGTAACCTCTACGAGGACCGCGGGGAGTTCACGCGTGCGCGCGAGTGCTACGGGGCCGTCGTGAGCGGCGACCCCGAGAACGTCCGTGCGCGCATGTTCCATCGCGACGCCAGCGCGTCGATGAACATGTTCTACGACGAGGACTTCGAGCGTCGCGCGGACCGCCGCACTCAGGTCATGCGCCTGCCGGTCACCGACTTCGAGCTCTCCGTGCGTAGCCGGAACTGCCTCGCCAAGATGGGCGTGCGCAGCCTCGGCGACCTCATCCAGCGCTCCGAGCAGGAGCTGCTCTCGTACAAGAACTTCGGCGAGACCAGTCTCCAGGAGATCAAGGACATCCTCGCGCAGAAGGGCTTGCGCCTCGGGATGGGCCGCGACGGGATGGCCGACGACGAGCAGGCTCGCTCGATCCTCGAGGGCATCGGTGGCGACGCCGATCGCCTCAAGATCATGGAGAAGCCGCTCTCCGAGCTGGAGCTCTCGGTGCGCAGTCGTCATTGCATGAACGTGCTCGGGCTGAAGTCCGTCGGCGACCTCATGCAGCGCTCCGAGCCGGAGCTGATGACGATCAAGAACTTCGGGCAGACCAGCCTGAACGAGGTCAAGCAGAAGCTCGCGGAGCTCGGGCTCACGCTGACACAGGGCACGTAAAGGGCGCGACGCGGCAGAGCGCCGTGTACCACCATCTCCGCGGGGTCCTGGATCGGAAGACGCCGGCCGAGGCGATCCTCGACGTCGGTGGAGTGGGATATCGCGTGACGATTCCGCTCAGCACGTACGAGCGCTTGCCCCAGGTCGGCCAGGAAGTCCGCGTGCTGACGACTCTGGTCGTCCGTGAGGATGCCCATCGGCTGTTCGGCTTCGCGACCGAGGCCGAGCGCTCGTTCTTCCAACTGCTCCGTGGCGTGTCCGGTGTGGGACCGCAGGTCGCCCTGGGGATCGTGTCCTCGCTCCGTGCCGAGGAGTTCGCCAGCGCCGTTTCGACCGGTGACTCCGCGGCTCTCCGCCGCATCAAGGGAGTCGGGAAACGCCTGTCGGAGCGCCTGGTGGTCGAGTTGCGCGATCGCGTCATCGATCTCTCGCCGACGGTCGCAGTCGGCGGGTCGGCGGGCCGCACGCATGACGCCGTGCTCGCGCTCGAGGCGCTGGGCTTCGCGCGCGCGCCGGCGGAGAAGGCCGTACGCGACGCGATCGACGACGGCGGCGACGATGCGGACCCGGGCGAGATCGTCCGACGCGCGCTGCGGAAGCTCTGATCTCGCCGCGTGCGTCCATGCGCTCGTACGAGGCGTAGCCGCGCTCCTGATCAAGCCCACATCGTTCACGAGGACGCCACGCCTGGCGGTCCCGAGCACGCGATCTCCCGCCCCCGCGCCGCTTTCCAACCGCATCTAGGGGGTGCACGCGCGTCTCGGGAACAAGATCTCACGCACTCGGATCCGCCAGGACACCGTGCGACGTGCGTTCCCGAAACGCACCGGCGTGAACCCCGTGCCGATCCTCGCCCTCGCCGCGTTCTCGCGACGCCCTCGTGATCGATCCGAGCTAGAACGCACACGCTCAGCGTTTCACCCGCCAGCCTCGCCCGACGCGCGTAGATTGGCCGTCGACCCAGGAGCCATCCCGTGAGCGACCTCATCACCATCGATCACCTTGCCGACCACGTCGGAGAGACCGTCCGCGTCGGTGGGTGGATCACCCACCTTCGGTCCAAGGGCAAGATCGCCTTCGTCGTGCTGCGTGACGGCACCGGCGTGGTCCAGTGCGTCGTCGTGAAGAACCGCGTCGACGAGGAGGTCTTCGCGCGCGTCGCCGAGCTCACGATCGAGGCGAGCGTGATCGTGACCGGTGAGGTCAAGGAGGATGCTCGCAGCGCCGGCGGAGTCGAGATCGGGGTCTCCGGCCTCGAGATCGTGGGAGCGAGTCCCGAGTATCCGATCACACCGAAGGAGCACGGCACGGCGTTCCTCATGGAGCACCGAGAGCTCTGGCTCCGCTCGCGGCGTCAACACGCCATCCTCCGCATTCGGCACGAGATCCAGGCGGGAGTCTGCGAGTTCCTCGACGGCGATGGGTTCTTCCGCGTCGACACTCCCATCCTGACACCGTGCGCAGCGGAGGGCACAAGCACGCTGTTCAGCACGGAGTACTTCGACCTCGGCGAGGCCTACCTGGCGCAGACGGGTCAGCTCTACGTCGAGGCCGCGATGATGTCGCTGCGGAAGGTCTACTGCTTCGGCCCGACCTTCCGTGCCGAGAAGTCCAAGACGCGACGCCATCTGACCGAGTTCTGGATGGTCGAGCCCGAGGTCGCCTTCCTCGACCACGACGGCAACCTCGAGTTGCAGGAGCGCATGCTCTCGCACGTGGTTCAGCGTGTACTGGAGCGGCGCCGCCCCGAGCTCGAGATCCTCGGACGGGACCTCGAGGCACTGGAGCGTGTGAAGCCGCCATTCCCGCGCATCACGTACGACGAGGCCCTCGAACTCATCCGTGAGAAGGCTCCCGAAGACGGTTCGATCCCCCACCTCGAGTGGGGGGACGACTTCGGCGCACCGCACGAGGTGCTGCTCTCCGAGCTGTTCGATCGGCCGGTGTTCATCGAGCGCTATCCCGCGAAGATCAAGGCGTTCTACATGCAGCCGGATCCGGAGCGGCCCGAGGTGGCTCTCTGCGCCGATCTGCTCGCACCGGGGTTTGGCGAGATCATCGGTGGCAGCCAACGCATTCACGACGAGGCTCTTCTCCGCCAGCGGGTCGAAGAACACGGTCTCGATCCGACCGACTACCGCTGGTATCTCGACCTCCGGCGGTTCGGGTCCGTCCCCCACTCCGGCTTCGGACTCGGGATCGAACGAACCGTTCTCTGGATCACCGGCATCGCTCACATCCGCGAGGCAATCGCGTTCCCGCGCACGCTCTACCGCATCTATCCGTGACCGCGAACGCCACGTCGGCCACGATGGCGCCGTGAGCTCGCCCCCAACTCTCGACGCCGCTGGTGCGGCGGATCAGATCGCCGCTGCGCAGCGTGATCTCCAACGCGTCCGCGAGGAGCTCGGTCGCGTCATCGTCGGCCAAGACGGTGTCGTTCGACTCCTGCTCGTCGCCCTGCTCGCAGACGGGCACGTCCTGCTCGAAGGAGCGCCGGGACTGGGGAAGACGCTGCTCGTCCGCTCGCTGGCCGCGGCCCTCGACATGCAGTTCCGGCGCGTGCAATGCACTCCGGACCTCATGCCGCCGGACGTCACTGGCTCCGTCCTTCTCAGCGAGAGCGGCTCGGGTCCGCGCTTCGACTTCTCCGAGGGCCCGGTCTTCACCAACGTTCTGCTGGTCGACGAGATCAACCGTGCGACGCCGAAGACGCAATCCGCACTCCTCGAGGCGATGGAGGAGCGACACGTCACAGCCGGTGGCGCCACGCGCCCGCTGCCCGACCCGTTCCTCGTGTTGGCCACGCAGAACCCGATCGAGATGGAGGGGACCTACCCGCTGCCCGAGGCGCAGCTGGATCGCTTCCTGCTGAAGGCTCTGGTGACGCCCCCGAACGTCGCCGAACTTGTCGCCATCGTGCAACGCACGACCACCGGAGCGTCGGCGGCTCTCTCAGCGGTGCTGGACGGGGCGCGACTCTCGGCCATTCGCACGCTCGTGCGGCAGATCGCTGCTCCCCCGGCGTTACTCGAGCGTGCGGCACGCCTGATCACCGCGACCCGCCCGGATGACCCTGCCGCACCCGACGCCGTACGGCGCTACGTGCGCTACGGAGCGTCGCCCCGCGGGGCGCGCGCGCTGGTCCTCGCCGCAAAGTCACTCGCGCTGATGGACGGGCGGCCGCACGCTGCGTTGCGTGACCTCCGGGACGTCGCGCTCCCCACACTTCGGCACCGTCTGATCCTCTCCTTCGAGGCCGAGGCCGACGGCGTCGACGCGGACGACGTGCTCACGACGGTCCTGCCGTCGCTCGACGCCGCATAGGTCGGGCGTCCGTCGCAGCATCGCTCCGTCGTAGCGCGGGCCTGTCGTGCTGGCGCGGCGTGCCAGGTAGCCGAACCGCCCGTGGTCGCCGCCCGTCACACACGGCCTGCGGGCCCAGCCTGCTGACCCAGACGGCTGACACAGACGGCTGACCCGCGATCCTCGGCGCTGGGCCGCTCGCTACGGCACCGCTCGGTGTCGGACCCACGTAGCGAACGGGGGAGCCCTGGAATCGAAAGAGCGGGAGAGCCGAAGCTCTCCCGCTCTTCGTAGATCGTTTGCTTCCGTCTAGTGCGTGAAGCAGGTGAACAGCTTGCGGATACCCGGGACGCGGATGAGCGTCGGGGGAACCGGGCGGTTCGGGTCCATGCCCGCGAACTGGCCCGTGCCGGACACGGCAGCGAACAGGAACGCGTTGGGGTAGAACGGGTCGTACATGGCGCCGGTCGGGTTGAAGCCGACCTCGCGCGTCTGCACGGCGTTCGGGGTAACCGACACACCGAAGAGACCGCTGATGTTCAGGCGCAGCTCGGCGATGTCGTCGCCACCCGTGTTCGGGACGAACCAGACGATCGGGACCGAGTTGCCGGAGAACGGGTTGAGCCACTCCTGGTTGCCCCAGACCGTGGTCGGGTTCTTGATGTTGTCCGTGAAGGTCGACTCGATGCCGTCACGGTTCTGACCGGCACCCAGGAAGCCACCGCTGAGAGGCGGCGCCTGCAGGTACAGGCTGATCGAGCCGTCCGGATCGTTCAGACCACCCTGGTTGGCGATCATCGCGGCGCGGATGGCGCCGAAGCCGATGATGCTCCAGTCGAGATCGACCGGGTTGCTGCCAACCTCGAACGTGCCGCGCACGCTGTTGTCGCTCACGTTCACCACGGTGATCGAGGAGTCGAGCGTGTTGGCCGTGACGACGCGGCTCAGCAGGTAGCTGTCCGCCGAGACACCCGTCGGGCCGCGGCCCGTGGGGATGATCGTGCGACGGTTGGTCCGGTCCCTGATTGCGTCACACACCGAAGGCGCGCCCGGCTGGCCGGCGAAGTTCACCGTGATGGCCTGCAGGTCGATGCCAACGAGGTTGTTTGCCGCGAAGTCCGACACGAACAGGGTCGTACGGGCACGGGCGGTGTCGGTCGAGACGCTCACGTCGCGAGGGCTGGAGAAGCCAGCAAAGCGACCGAGAGTCTGCAGGTTGCGCGAGTCGAGGACCTGGATGGTCGCCGTGCGCTGGTCCACCAGATAGATGAACGTGTGCAGCGTGGTGGGGTCCCAACGCGGGTCGGTGTCCAGGCCGCTCGGGCGACCGGTGCGAACGGGGCTGTTGGCGATCACGCTGAGCTGGGAGAAGTCCGTGATGCCCTGGTTGAAGCGGGTGATGAACCCGGTGAGGTTGATCTCACCGATGCCCGTGCCCGTGGCGTACATGAAGATGCGGCCCGTGGCGTAGCACGACGGGGCGAAGAACGCCTGCACGCTGCAAGGCGCGGCGAAGGGCTGAATGACGAACTGCGGGCTACCAGGCGCGAGCGCCTGCGGCGGTGGCCTGACGCCCTTGGTCTGGAACTGCGTGCGGAAGACGCCGGTGACATCGTCGAACGTGCCGTTCGGAGATTCCCAGACACCCGTGGCGGCGTTGAAGCTCCACTGCAGGCCGGCGTCGCGAACGAAGTCGTTGCCGAACACGTCGGTGACCGGAGAGGCCGAGCCGGCCGCGTTCTGGCCCTGCATCAGGAACTGGACGGTGGTCTGCGGCGGGTAGCCGAAGCACGGGTCCGGAGTGAAGACGACGTCGAAGCCCTTGCGATCGAGCGTGATGCCCGAGCCACCACCCGCGCCGGGAATGGCGGTCGGGGGGTTCGTCGACGCGTCCTGCACCCGGATGCTCGAGATGACGGAGCTGGGCTCGATCGGCTCGTTGAACGTGGCGATGACGAGCTGCTGCAGGCCGATGTTGGTCTGCCCGTCGATCGGAGAGATCTTGCGGAGCACCGGCGCGTAGACGTCGGTGCCGACCGAGAACGTGGTCGTGAAGTGCTCCTGACCTTGGTTCAGGAGGCGACCGCGCCGGTTCCGCAGCGAGCGCTTCAGGTTCAGCGTGTACTGACCCTGTGCGAGCACGCCCTGGTTCTGCGTCGTGCGCGGGTTGAAGATGAACCGGTTGCGGCGCACCGTCGGAAAACCCGGCAGTCGGTTGAACGTGGAATCGAAGAACTCGACTTTCGACCGCAAGCGGTTGAAGGAGTTCTGGTTGTCGATGATGTCGCGCTTCCGGACGGGGCCGGAGAAGTGCACCGTCACGACGCCGTTCAACCCGGGATCCGAGAGATCCGGCAGGACCTCCTGATTCAGGGTCGGCGTCACGAGGGTGACAACAAGGTCCTTCTCGTTCTGGAAACGCACCTTCTTGCTTCCGGCCTCCGCATGGGCCAGACCGACGCTCAGGGCGCCAGCAAAAGCAAGGGCCACGCTGCCCGCAACTGCAATGCGGTTCATGGACTGTCTCCCAGGATGAACAAGATCCGCTCGAACCGGATTGTAGATGCCGGTTGGGAAGCGTCAAGCAGAGTAAATGCCGCTGCCCAGCAACTTCCTCGCAAGACACGTGCCTCGGTGTCCAGGCTCGATCCGAGCCTGACCGGCTCGCTCGGACGCCTCGTGCCTGGAACGACCGTTGCCAGCCGACAACCATGGTTGTCATCGCAAGAGCGTCACCGGCGCGACCTTGAAGCCGCCGCGCGGCGCTGCGCCGGCGTCCGGGCCGCATCGCTCAGGAGGACGGGCGCGGCACCACGGACCGCGTCGAGCCGGTCATCACGACCGAGGGTCGCGCGACGACAGTTCCACGGTGGACGATGCCCCGATGGCCCGTCCTGAACAGCCCGACGGTCACACGCTAGTGCGTGCGGCGGGCGGGGGTGGGGTCCGTCGGAAGGCCGAATGCGCGGTCGACGGCCTCGAGGAGCGCCTGGACCTGGAACGGCTTCGACAGGTACTCGTCGGCGCCGTAGAGCAGGAAGTCCGAGATGCTCTGCTTGCGGGCATAGCCCGTGAGCACGATCACCTTCGTGGTCGGGTAGAGGCTCTTCACGCGCCGGAGCAGCTCGAAGCCATCGATCCCGGGCATCACGACGTCGGTGAGGACGAGGTCGTAGCGCTGCGTCTCGAGCCGCGCCAGGGCGGCTTCACCGCCTTCGGCGGTCTCGACGACGTACTCCTTCCGCGAGAGAACTCGCTCGAGCAGATCGCGCACATAGCGCTCGTCGTCAACCACGAGAATGCTTGCCTTCATCGTCTCTCCAAGTACGTCCGTATCGGCACCGCACGGGCTCGACTTGAAGTCCGAATGCATCCACGCGGAACTCAGGAGCCTCGCGCGGGTTCCGGGGACGTAGCCTGTTCTCGTCACGGAGGTCCCTCATGCGCGTCACCGCTCGTCGTCTTGTTCCCCTGGCTCTCGTCGTCGGACTCCTCATCGCACCCACCGCGTCTGCTATCGCCGCTGAGAACGGACCGGACGTCGTCGTGCTGAAGGACGGCCGGCGCATCGAGGGCGAGGTCGTCGCCGAGAACGACCGCTTCGTCTCGGTCCGTTCGGACGGTGTCCTACGCGCGTACCCGAAGTCGCAGGTCGATGGCGTGACCAAGGGCGAGCGGGCCCCGGCCGATTCCGTCGCCGACACGCCGGCAGAGGACGTCGCCAAGCGCAAGCGCAAGAAGAAGGGCGACGGACTCTCGAAGGAGGACCGACTCGCCGTGAAGGGCAAGCGCCCCGGGCGCGGGAAGCTCTCCCCCGCCGCGGGCGAGTGGCTCGACTCTCTGATCGGCCGCCTGGCGCGCAACGCGGCAGACGGCGACCCGGCGGTGAAGGCCAGCCTGGCGGCCGCCATCCGCGCCCTCGGCCCCCCGGCAGCGCCGCGACTACGCGCCGCAGCCAAGGGCAGCGCGGGCGGCACAGCCAAGTTCCTGAATCAGCTCGCGGCGAGCATCGAAGACGGAGCGCGGAAGCGAGCGGACAAAGACCGGGCGACGAGTGACAAGCCCATGAAGGGGAAGCAGACGGACCGCGCGAAGCGTCGCGTCGGCCAGCGCGTCATCGACGCGCTCGGTGTGGCGGACGCGGATGCCGACGCCGTCAGTGCCGCCTTCAAGAAGGCGTACGACGCTCAGCGCGAGTTGGGAATGGCCGTGCGCAAGGGCGAGATGACCCGGCAAGAGGCCGGACCGACCCGCATGAAGATCCGCGGTGACCTGAGCCGCTCGATGCAGTCGCTCCTCTCGGCCGAGCAGTACGTCGAGTACGAGAAGATCGCGTCGACGCTGTTCCGGGGGAAGGCGTACAAGGGCGACAAGTCGGACAAGAAGGCGAAGAAGCAGTAGTCACGGCGATTGCGAGCGCTAGGTTGCTCACGTCGTCCGGGGCATGCGGCAATCGCCGCGCCTACTGTTGTTGCTGGTCGGCTCTGCGGGTGCGAGGGCTCTCACTCGAGAGCCACCAAGTCGGCCGCACCCTTGCGTGGCCTCGCCCCTCCGCGTCCCGGATCTTGCGCTGACGCGCAACCTCCCCGCCCCGGGGTCGGATACGGACCAACCTCGCCCTCGCTGTGGCAACGGCGCCGTAGGGGCGGGCCCCCTGGTCCGCCGCGCCCGCTGGAGTTGCTCGCGCGATGTGGAGCCGCTGGCGCTCGGCGAACGACCGTGGTCATGCGGACGGCCATCGGTCGATCTCGTCACGCCTCGACGTCCGGGCGCGATCGCCCGTACGACCCGATTGAGGTGGCGAGACCTGTGGATCGGATCCGAACACGGGGCGCGACGCGGACCGAGAACACGGCTGTCGTCCGATGGCCGTCCGCATCACGAGCGTCGTGCGCCGAGCGCCAGTGGACCCGCCTCGCGCGAGTGACCCCAGCGGGCGGGGCGGACCAGGGGGCGGACCCCTACGGCGCCGGCAACGAAGCGGACCCGTTGGGCGGGAGGAGACGACCCCCACCCGGATCCCCACCCCGGGGCGCGCTGGTTGCGCCCGAGCGCAAGCAGCGTGACGCGGGAATGTGTGCGCGGAGGTCCTCGACCGAGACAGCAGGCCCGAGCGAGACGCGTGACGAGACCGAGCACACACCAGACAACAACGGAGGCGCGGCGATTGCCGTATGCCCCGATCCGCGTCACCAACCAACCGCGAGCAATCGACGTGACCCCACGCCGTGACGCGTGCTACGGAAACATCTCGTAAGGCTTCGAGATCTTCTGGTCGACGACGCCCGCGTCGCGGACCACGACGTAGCCCTTCGACGTCACGCCGTCCCGTGCAACCTCGACTGCGACCTTGCCGTCCTCCTCGTCCATCGTGGCGAGGTCGGTCTTGATGGTGACCCGGTCGTAGCCCATGTTGTGGAGCGTGCGCTTGATCTCGTCCGACAGGCGCTCCGTCTTCGTGCGGCCCAACAGGTCGCGGATCTCATCGAGCGGCTCGTGCAGCTTGCCGATGGCGCTGACCATCTCCTCGAGTGCCTCGGGCGCCAGGCCGCCACGCGCACCGCCGCCCGAGGCCATCTCGGTCACGCGCTCGTCGATGCCGTCGCACCGCTCGGCGACGCGATCCAGCGAGACCGCGATGCTCTCGAGCTGCGCGATCGCCTCGGTGAGCTGGGCGCCCATACCCGAGTCCTCGGCGGCGCGGATCTGCTTGCGAATCGACGTCGCACGCTGGAGGAGTTTGTTCAGGTTCAGGACCAACCCCACGAGGAGGAGGATCTGAACCATCAGTGCGATGGCGAGGAACACAGCGAGCGCCGTCGTCATGAGCACTATCGTGCCGCCACACGGCCCCTGCGAGGCATCGAAAACCGAGGTCGACCCGTCCGGAGCGCCAGCACGAGGAGCAGCGCTGCGGCGATGACGCTCAGGGGAGTCGCGAGCGCGATCCCAGTTCCGGTGCCGCGAGATCGACGCAGGATGTCGGCCAGTTTCGCGGAGTCGAGCGTGCGGTCGCCGCCGCGGGGAAGACGCACCTCGTCCGGGGGGACGATCCCGAGGGCCGTCACGATCCCCGTTCGACCGCTGAGCGTCTCGAGCGCTGCGGCGAAGAACACCGGGTACGACGGGTCCTCCGTCCAGGTCGAGCCGAGGGCTGCCGGATCGAGCGCCGTCGCGACATCCGAACCCATGTGAGCCACGAGAGGTCCGTGTCGATCCCGCAGAAGCACGGGATGTCCTCCGTCCAGCGAGCCGCGTGCGAAGAGCACCGCGTCCGCCGCCGGTCGGAAGTCCGCGAGCAACCCCTCGCCGCGCAGCGACGCGACGTCGACCTCTCGTGCCGGGAGATCGAGGTTCGCTGCGACGATCAGAGATGGGATCCGGCGGTCGTGCCTCGGGCCCACACCGTACGCGACGACAGCGCTCGGCTCAGAGGTCACGAGCTCGGCGCCGACCGCGACGAGCACATCGCCGAGCACGTCGCGCGTCGTCGGGCCGTCGAGCTGGATGCGTCGGACCGGACGGCACACCTGCAGGAACACCGCCGGACCGCTCGAGACGCTCAGGGTCAGTCTGACCGCGTTCGCTACCGACGAAGCGGACTCGGGAAGGGTGATCGGTAGACGGACGATCGCACTCTCGCCGGCGAAGTCGACGTCGCGCTTGAGCAAGCGACCGCGACCGTAGATCGAGACGCGCCTCCCGCTCGCCGGAACGTCGCCATCACGTCGCAGGGACACGACGAGCTCGTCGTCCTCCAGGACGACTCCGACGATCGCGACGACCCCGTCCGGTTCGTCCGACGGTCGGACGACGAGGACGTCGGGACCGAGGTCCAGTTCGCGATCCGTGAGCAGCACGATCGGCCCGGAGTCCGGAGTCAGGTGCGGCACCAGGGAGCCGGGGAGTCCGTCGCGGAGGGCGGGCCCCCTGGGCGGTTCCATACCGCTATCCGGCACGAAGTAAGTCGCGTTGCTGCCCGGCGCGTACCATCGCGCCACGCCGGTCCCGGCGGAATGTGGCTCCAATAAATCGATCGCGACGAGGGTCGCCGACGCATCGAGCGCCTTGACCGCTGCCGCCAACTCACGCGCCGTCGACGACGTGCCGTTGCGCACTCTCATGGACCATGAGACGTCACCCACGACGCGCAGCTCGGGCGTGTCGCTCCCCCCAAGCTCCGGCGCCGCGGCCGCGAGCGCCAGCAACGCCGCCGCACCAAGCACGAGCCACAGCTCCACGTCCCACGGACGCGACGGCGCTGCCGACGACGACACCTCGACGTCGCCGCGAAACGGCGCGATGCTCGCCACGACGACTTCGCGCGGACGACGAAGGCGGCGGTGCAACCACCAGAGCAGCGGCACGGCGGCGAGCAAGACCAGCCACGCCGGCGCGGCGAACGTCACGACAGCACCCCCCCACCGCGCAGGAATCGGATGACGAGTTCCTCCGTCGACACCGCTGCGTCGAGCGGCACGTAGCCAACGCGGTGGCGCGACGCGAACGCGTGCCAGCGCCGTTCGCGTTCCGCGGCATCGAGATCCGCACGCCGGCCCGCATCGGAAGCGACCGTGACGCGCTCCCCCGTCTCCGCGTCGACGAGCACCACCGGTCGGTCGTCGGCGAGATCTCGGTCCTCCGCTGCGTGGAGATGCAGCACGTGCACGTCGTCCCCGCGCCGCACGAGCGCGCCGGCCGTGCGCTGGCCATCGTTCTCGGACATCAGGTCCGAGAGGACGATCACGATGCGCGACCCACGCGCAGCGCGGGGCACGCCGAGCAGCGACGCATCGAGATCCGTTCGCCCGTCGGCGACGAGACCGGTCAGGAACCCGCCGAGCTCGCGGATGCGCGCGCTTCCCGCGACCTCAGCGGACGAGCGCAACTCTCCGTCGGTCGCGGCCATCACACGCACGCGGCTGCCGGACGCCAGCGCCACGTATGCCAGCGCGTACGCGAGTCGTTGCGCCGCGCGCAGTTTGCCGTGCAGACCCATCGACGCCGACGCATCGACGACCAGCAGGACCGACAGGTCCTCCTCGCGCTCGAACTCCTTCACGAAGAAGCGGCCGGTGCGCGCGTACGCGCCCCAGTCGAGGAGCCGCGTATCGTCACCGTGCACGTACGGACGGTGCTCCGCGAACTCGATGCGCCCACCACGTCGATCGCGACGGACCTCGCCTTCGCCCTCGACAGCGCGCAGCCGGCGCACCGCGAAGCGCAGACGCGAGAGGCTCGCGAGGAATGCGTCGTCGAACACAGGCGTCTCGCTCACTCGACCGTCACCAACGTGAAGGACACGCGCCGCTCCACACGCCAGCCGTTGGTGTGCGCGTAACTGATGCGGACGTTGCCCCGCAGCGGACGCAGGTCCGGCAGGCGGTACATGGTCTCGGCACCGACGACGATCGAGTCGGGGAGCACTGCGCCTACGGCGTCGTGCGGCGACGGCCCCGGCTCGCCGCGGAACGACGCGTCGACGCCCGAACGTCCCTCCACCTGCACGATCGGAGACTCGTCGACGTCGATTCCCGCGCGACCTCGCAGCGCCACAGTCGTCAGTCCCAACCCGTCGATGTGCACGTCGACGGAGCGTTGCGCGTCGCGCAGCGGATCGAGCACGGTGTCCGGGATCGCCGTGAACCCGGCGGACTGCAGGCCGCGGAGCAACACAGCGTCGTCGAGGAGCGTGACGACTCCATCCACAGCCTCGTCGGTGACCGTGCGAACCGACTCCTCGAGGTCGCCGTCGCGAAGGACCGTCCGCGCATGTTCCCGTGCTGCGTTCGCTCCCTCCACGCCAACGAGACCGGTCATCGGGTCCACGCTGAGCGTGATGATCGAACCCTCGAGCGCGTTCACGAGTCCGGTCCGCGCGCGCTCGATCGGAGAGGCGTCGTCCGGCGACACGCGCCGCGTCATGTGTTCGGTCACGTCCCCATCTGCGCTGCGATACTCGTACGTGGCGCTGATGATCGTCAGTGGGAAGGTGTCGCCACTCGGCGTACCGCTCAACGTGAGCTCGAGACGCTTGGCCGCCGAGCGCCCCGTGATGGAGACCGTCTCGGCCGCCGCCAACACGACCGTCATCTTCTCGTCCGACGGGATCGCGTACGGAGCGCCCGGCTCGCTGCAGGCCGCGAGTGCGACCACCGCCAGAAGCGCGAGCTCAGCGCGCACGGCTCACGCCGACTCGTACGGCGGCTGACCGGTCCACTGCAGCCGATTGCGGAGAACGTCGAAGTACGAACGGCCCTCCGGCACGGCTAGATGCAGCTGCTCGTCCGCCGCGCGAATGTCCACCTCGTCGCCCATCGTCAGTTCCACCAGGACCTGGCCGTCGACCGCCAGCCCGGGATGGCTGGAACCCGAGCCGACACGCAACGTGATGGCGCGATCGGGCGACAGCACCAGCGGCCGGTTGGACATCGAGTGCGCACATATGGGAGAGACAACGAGTGCGGCGACGGCTGGTTCGACGATCGGTCCACCTGCGGCAAGGCTGTGGGCCGTGCTACCAGTCGGCGTCGCGACGATGACGCCATCGCCTCGGTACCTCGTTGCGCCGATCCCGTCGACGATGAAGTCGACCGCGAGGGAGCGGGCGTCCCAGCGCTCGACGACGGCATCGTTCAGGCCGAGATGCGGGCCGTCCACCGATCCGTCGCACCGACGCACCGTGGCGCTCAGCATCATGCGCGGCTCGACGCGATACCGACCGCCGATCAGGACCTCCTCGACGGCGATCTCCATCTCGCGCTGTCGCAGAGCGGCGAGGAAGCCCAAGCGTCCGAAGTTGATCCCGAGCACCGGAGTCGTGTTCCCGGCGAGGCGACGGGCCGCGGCTAGGATCGACCCGTCGCCCCCCAGCACGACCACCACATCGGCCTCGAGCTGGGAGAGATCGAGCGACGCGTCGAGATCGGCAGCAAGCACGTCGGCTCGTCCGTCCAACAGTCCGAGCAACCTGCGACACGCCTGGGCGACGCGCTCGCGTCCGCCGTCGCCGACGATGCAGAGGCGGGACAGTTCACTCACGAGCGACGCTCCACGACGAACGCCCCGAGACTTGCCAGCAGTTCCGACGCCGGACGACCCGTGAGAATCTCCCGCGACTCCGCGATGAGACGCAGCGCCTCAGCGCGCGACGCGTCGATGCCGATGGCTGCCGGGTAGGTGGCCTTGCCCTGTTGTCGATCCTTGCCGGGGGTCTTCCCCAGCTCGTCGGCGAGCCCCTCCTCGTCGAGCACGTCGTCGACGATCTGGAACGCCAAGCCGAGGCGTTCGCCCGCCGCGCCAAGCGCCTCGAGCGTAGTCTCGTTCGCGCCACTCGCAATCGCACCGATGCGGAGCGAGGACGTCAGCAGTGCGCCCGTCTTTCGCTCGTGGATCGCGCGCACGGTGGCCACATCGGGGCGCGCCGCCGCAACCTCCGCCGCTTCGAGATCAGCGACTTGCCCACCGACCATCCCCGCGGTTCCGGCCGCGCGGCACAGTTCGCGGACGAGGGCACCCACCGTCTCCGGCTGTGGCGCCGTCTCGGCGATGACCTCGAACGCAAACGTGTTCAGCGCATCACCCGCGAGGATCGCCACCGCTTCGCCGAAGCGCCGATGACAGGACGCGCGACCGCGGCGCACGTCGTCGTCGTCCATTGCCGGCAGGTCGTCATGGATGAGGCTGTAGGTGTGCACGAGTTCGACCGCACAGGCCACGCCGAGCACGCTCGCCTCATCGCCACCGGCGGCGCGGGCACCGAGCAAGACGAGCGCGGGGCGCAGTCGCTTGCCCCCGGCCTGCACGCTGTAGCGCATCGCTGCGTGCACACTGCGCGGCTCGTCGTCCTCGGACGGAAGCAGTTCGTCGAGACGCGCGTCGACGCGCGGCGTCCACGCATGGAGGTAGTCGCGAATGAGCGTCGTGTCCACGCGTGAATCGTAGCAGCGCGTCAGCGTGTGGCGTCCAGCGGAGCGGGCGTCCCGGGTCGCGGCGCCCGATAGCGTCCGTCGCGCGTCAGATCGAACGTGACGCGAACGTGCGCTCGGAGTCGCGCAGCCGCAGCAGACGCACGCGCCCGAATCCCGCGCCCCGCACGTTCGCCGAGCGGCACGGCGCGCTTCCCACCGGCGATGCGGAAGGTCTCGAGCGGCCCCTCCGGGGGCCACATCGTGAGCACCCGACCGTCGGTCCAGGCGACGTAGTCTCCGATCGCGAGCATCGCCCGGTCCGGAGGCGACGTGCGTGCGTCGCTACCCAGGAAGCAGCCGTCGTACGTGCCCCCGAGCACGCCCAGCACCGTCGGTGCGACGTCGACCTGGCTCGTGACACCATCGAAGCGCGCGGGAGGGAGCCACGACGGCGCGTAGAGCAGGAACGGTACCCGGAAGCTCTCGATGTCGAGTGCGTCGGTGCTTCGCAGGTGTCGCCCGTGATCCGCAACCAGCACGAAGAGCGTGTCGTCGAACCACTCCTCGCCGGCGGCCTGCTCGAAGAAGCGCCCGAGTGCCCAGTCGGCGTAGCGGA
Source organism: Planctomycetota bacterium (assembly GCA_021776825.1). Classification (GTDB taxonomy): domain Bacteria; phylum Planctomycetota; class JAJSAM01; order JAJSAM01; family JAJVHW01; genus JAJFFG01. The sequence continues at coordinate 12,020 of JAJFFG010000050.1, read as the reverse complement.
ACGCCTGGCGCATCGGTCCCTCGGGGTCCGCTGGGTCCGGCGGCGCGACGCGAGAGCCCGGAACCCGGTACGGCCGATGGTTGGAGAGCGTCAGTACGAAGCCGAGGAAGGGCTCGTCGCGCTGCGCGAGTTCCCGGAACTCGACGAGCGCCTTGTCGAAGAGCTCTTCGTCCGACACGCCCCACTCCGTGAGGAACTGCGGTGACGCGAAGTCGTCGAGACCAAGCCGCTTCTCGAAGCCGGCCTGAGCCAGGTACTGGTCGAGATTGTCGTAGTCACGCTCTCCGCCGTACAGCGCGACCGAACCGTACCCACGGCCCGCGAGAACGTCGGCCACAGTGAACAGGCGCTGCCCGTCGTCAAGGGTGCAGATGGGGCTCGGTCCCGGCAGTGCGGGCAACGACGAAAGCACTCCGGCGAGTCCGCGGTTCGTCCGCGTACCGACCGCAAAGTTCCGCGTGAAGAGCTGCCCCTTCGCGGCGAGCCGATCGAAGCAGGGTGCGTCGTCGTACGTCCCGTCGAGGCTTCCGATCCCGCGCGCGGAGAAGCTCTCCATGAGGATGACGACGACGTTTCGTCGACTCTCCGGCGCACCGGTATCGACGTGGCGCCACAGTGGGTTCGCGGGTTCGTCAGCTACGCGAGGGAGCCGCAGCTCACGTCGCACGACGGCCACGGCCTGCTCGCCGGGCATCTCCTCGGCGCGTCGGGACAGCGAGTCGAGCTCACCGAGTTCCGAGATCCACGCAGCCATGAAGTTCTGCGGACCGTTCGAGGCGAGCTGATTGGCGACGTAGCTGTGGCGGAAGTGCGCGCCGGAGGAACTGACGACGGCGTGGTCGCCAGCCGTCACGGCCACCGCGCCCGGCCCAGCGAGGAGCAGCCCGGCGAGGAGCGCGCCTCCGGTGATCACGCGTCGCCTGCCCAGGGCTCGCACCGGAGCCAGCCGCAGTAGGACGCGCCCAGCACGCCGTGACACGAGCCAGGCGGACAGCGCCATCAGTCCGACGACCGGCAGCAGGGCGAACTCGTGGTAGAGCACCGCGAGCAGGTGGAGCGGCTGGCGCAGATAGTCGAGGGAGGCGCCGTTCAGCCGGATGTCGAACTCGCGGTAGTGCGCGAGATCCGAGGCGACTCCGACGAACAGCAGGAACGCGATCACGCCGATCCACGCGCAGACCGCCCGTCGCACCCAACGGCGATCGGCCCAATCGACCCGCGGCAGGAACACGAGCGCCCATACCGGGAGCAGGAACCAGGCCAGGAACGACGCGTCGCGCAAGGCGCCGACGGCGAAGGCCCGGGTCGCGGTCGCTGCATCGACGCCGCCGAGCCGATCGGCGAACCACAGCACGAAGACGAGACGAGCGAGGGCGAAGAGCGCCAATCCGGCCGTTAGCAGGCGCAGCAGGAGCCGAGCCTCGGCTGGCCATCGGGCAGCCTGGATCAGCGCGGATGCCGCGTTGCGCGGGATTCGTGCACGATTCACGCTGCGCATCCTATCGCCCGCACGAAGGACACCCAGGGGGCTCGGGGGGCGCGGCGTTCAAACTTCCTTTCATCCAGCGATCGAACTTCCTTTGATCCCCCCGGTCGCACGCACTGCAAGGGCCTTGGAATCGTTCGAATTAAAACGTTCTTACCTCGATGAGGGTTGACACCGGCAACCTTTGCCGATCTACTTCCGGCATCGACCGGGACTCGCTGAGCCGAGTGCCGGTAGAGAAAAGGGGAAGCACGGGGTGCGTCGCGCCCACTGGAGCTCGCCCGCTCCTGGTGGGGGAGGACGTGGCGTATCCCCGTCATCTCCTGCACTGCAGGAGGTCGACGGGCTCGTGCCGGCTGGCGTCGACCGCCACCGTGCCTCCACTGTCCCGCCACTGTCCCCCCTCGCGGTGGGTTCATCACAGTGGGGTCAGCACTCCCTCGAGTGCAGATCGCGGCCAGCGCTACTCGGCGCCGTCGGTGGGCAGTTCCAGCAGCGGGCGCACGCGTTCCCGCGCCGCACGCAGTCGCTCCGTGGCGAGGGGGAACACCTCCTCGAACACCTCGATGACCCCGTCAGCGTCGATGTGATCGACCTCGGCGATCACATCCTGTGCGAGCGCGAGGTCCTCCTGCCGCACCGCATGCTCGGACTGGGCCTCGATCGCGCGCACGCGGTAGCGCACGCCGAGCGAGTCGTGGGGATGCCCGTGATCGAGCGCGGCCTTGCGATTGGCGGCGATGAACCCGACGTACGAGTTGGGGCCGGGGTCCTCGCGGTACTGATCCCACGTCGTCTCGGCGAGTTCGGCCGGGGTCGGGAGGCGCTTCTCTTCGCGGTTGCACGCGACGGCAAGCGGCACAGCGAGCAGGAGGAGCAGGCCGCATCGAGTCAGGCCGCGTCGAATCAGGGCGAATGGAGTCAGGGCAGATCGGGTCCGGGCGGGCATCCCGAGAGTCTACGCGAGCGGGCGCACCCGTCCCGGAGGACGAGCGCGCCCGGCGTTGCTTCGATTGGGCTCTTGAGCGTTAGGGCAGCGGGAGAACGCTGTTCAGGATGAGCCCGAACACCGTTGGGTCGTTGAGATACCCGGGGAGGAGCGTGTCGTCAGCCGGGGTGTCGGGGTTGTCGACGGTCTCCGGCGAGTGGAGGCCAGGCCCGAGGTCGATCGGGATGATCTGCGAGTTCCAGGCCGGGTGGACCTCCATCAGCGTGCTGAGCTCCGAGGTGATCCCGTCACCGGCACCCTCCGTGAACACCACGTCGCCCAAGTCCAGGCCGCCGTTCGCGAGGAACACCGTGAGATCGATGCCGATCGTCTGGCCCGAGCCCATCGTCGCGGTGGCGACCGAGCTGTAGTAGCAGCCGAAGTACTGCACGCCGTCCTCGGGGGGCGTACCCGCAAGGATGTCGAGACCTGGGATCTGCGGCGGCCCGGGGACGGATGTCAGCGTCGGCAGGTCGACGGTGATCGGCGGCAGTTGGAGCGGGTCCGCCGGGTTCGGGATGGTCGCGAACGGGAACGTCGGCAGGAACTGGTCGACGACCGGCCGGAACTCATCGTTCAGCAGGATCGAGGCCAGCGACTGGACCGAGGGACTCTCCGAGTCCGCGAGGAGCGGGCCGGCCAGGACGATCGCGTCCTGCCCGGTCGCGGCGGCCGTGTCGAGCGCGACTCCGGCCAGGTACGCGAGCGGGATGCCGGAGTTCGGGACGCCGAGGAAGAACACGTTCCGGACCTTGCCGGTGAGCCTGGAAGGAGGCTTCTTGGCATCCGGATCCACGTTCGGCACTCCGCCCGTGCGGATCAGGATGCCGCCGGTCGAGTGACCGATCATGTCGATCCGCGCAAAGAGCGACTTCTTGATCATCTTGTCGGCGCGCTTGACGACGCCCTTGGCGAGCACGTCGAACGTGAAACTCAGGCTCTGGTAGTACTGGACGTCGATCGTCGCGCGCTTGCCCTTCGTCACCCAGCCGAAGCCGCCTGCGAGGACTGCGTTGTCGTTGATCGCGTCAGCGAACGGGTCGTACGCGCCCGGGCTGAGCTCGTTGGCGAGGCCCGGCACGATCAGAAGCGGCACGGGGATGTAGCCGCTCACGAACGTCTGGTTCGCGACGCCGACCTGACCCTCTTCGGCGGCCGTCACCGTGCCCGCCATGATGATCGCGTCGGTGGCGTCAACCACGCCGGCGCGCTTGGCGTCGATGGTGAGCTTGACCGTCTTGGTCTTCTCCTTGCCGGACTTCGTCTTGAACTTCTTCGTGACGTTGACGGGAAGCCCGCCGATCGTCCCGACGAACGTGACCGTGCCCTTGTTGGACATCGTGGTCGGCACCGCGACGGTGAAGGTCTGCCCCTTCTTCAGGGTCACCTCCACGTTCCCGACGTCGATCGTGGCATCGGCGAGCGCCAGGCTGGACATTGCCAGCACGGCGGGCGCAAGGAGCGCGAGCCGGAGGTTTCGTGCCTTCATGGGTGGTTTCCTTCTCTCTTCTCGACCTCACGTCGCACTGCGAACGCAACGTGTTTGCCCGGCCCGTCGGCCGGCGCGGGGCGCAAGGGTACGGGAAACAGCGTACCCGCCTCCACGCTTCCGGTGGCCCGCGGCGCGCGGGAACTTGCCTTCGCCCGCCTGCTTCGTACCCTCGCGCCACCGCGTCGATCCGACGCGGCCTGCCGTACCGGTTGCCGGATCGTCTAATGGCAGGACACGAGTTTCTGGTTCTCGTTATCTAGGTTCGAATCCTAGTCCGGCAACCACGCACGGCAGGTGCTGACGCACCTGTCGCGCCTGGTTGATGTTTCTGGTCGGAGCCTCGGTGGCGGACTGCCCCACCGCGAGAGCGCCGCCATCGGCCGCCACCTCGTGACCTCCGATCCCCCGCGTCACGGCGCCTGCGCTGACGCGCAACCGCCGCGCCCCGGGTGACGAGGGCGGGCCGCCCCTGGTCCGTCTACCTCGGTGCAGGGCACCTGCCGCGCCTGGTTGATGTTTCTGGTCGGAGCCTCGGTGGCGGACTGCCCCACCGCGAGAGCGCCGCCATCGGCCGCCACCTCGTGACCTCCGATCACCCGCGTCACGGCGCCTGCGCTGACGCGCAACCGCCGCGCCCCGGGTGACGAGGGCGGGCCGCCCCTGGCCCAGGTCGCATCCACCAGCGGCACCGTACGGGCGGATCTCCTGATCCGCCCCGCTCACTGGGATCCACGCGGTCGATGGGACGGACGGCGCGTGTCGGACGGCGCCGGAATGCGGTCGAGGCCGGTCCGCGAGCGACCCCCGTCCGTCTCGAGGACTGGCTGCGCGACACGTACCTGCGCGTCCTCGCGAGCCGGCTGCAGGAGAGCAGCCTGATGTCCGCCGCCGCGCACTTCACGCGGCTCTGCGAGTACCTCCGCGACGAGGCCGAGGACCCGACGATGGACCAGGTCACGCGCGCCCACGCCGAGGACTTCGCCGCGTGGATGATCGAGCGCGAGTACAGCCCCGCCTACCTGCGCCGCATGGTCACGACGATCCGCAAGGCGTGGCGCGACGCCGAGGTCCGCGACCTCGTCGACGAGAACCCGTGGCACCGCCTCCAGCTCCCGCGCGTCACAGAGCGCGACGTGCCGTGGGTCGAGCCGGCGCAGCTTGTCGCGTTGTACGAAGCCGTGACGCCCGGCCAGCGCGCTCTCGTCACGCTGCTCGGGGAGACAGGGCTCCGGCTGGGCGAAGGCCTCGCGCTGCGCTGGCCCGACATCGACCTGTCCCCCACCGCGCCGACGCTCCACGTCCGCGGCGGGAAGACGCGCGCAGCACGACGCACGGTTCCGCTCTCGGACCGGGCTCCGTGCAAGGCCAGATCTGCAACGTGCGTTGCCGACCCGTCGCGCCGAGCATCGAACTTCCTGTGATCGACGACGTTCACCGACGACTCGCGCTGCTCGCCACACTCGCGCTGGTGCTGCTGGGTCTGATTGGCTGCACGATCATGTATGGCATCTCGAACAAGGCGTCGTGTCCCGGCGTCACGGCCGACCAGATCCGCGCAGTGCTGGAGGCGGATCCGGAGATCGAGAAAGCGACGGAGATCGAGCGGTCGCCCTCGGTCCGCGACGGAGGACCGGGACGGCAGACGCTCTACCTCAGGTGCGTGCGCAAGGGCGTGCGCGTCGACGTCGTCGTGCGCGAGTCACCATCCGTGGTGACGGTCCACACGTCCTTGAACGTGCCGCCGAACGATGCCGAGCACGCGGCATGGCTCGACGGTGTCGAGTACGTCTCGGGGGCGATCAGCACGGCGTACCCGACGATCGGACCGTGGGAACTGGACGACGCCACGACTCCGAACCAGTGGTGCACGATCGTCTGCCTCGTGCTGGTCGGACTGCTGTTCGGCGTCGCGGTCTGGCTGTTCGATCGGCGACCGACGAAGGGTCCCGATGCCGCGATGTCCGTCAAGTAGAGCGATCGGCGTGCTCTCGATCAGGTTGACTCGCCCCGCACGTCGCGCTTGTGCCGGACGCCGGTCTGTTCGTTGAACTCGGCTTCTGACAGCCACTCGACGTGCGTGAACACGTCCGACTCCGCGGTCACCGCGTCGTGGACGAGACGGCGCACAGCTGCCACCGCATCCGCGTCGTCGCTCCGACGCCAGAGCACACCGAGGCAGCCATGGGCTTGGCCGAACTGCACGTGCCAGACATCGTCTTCCCCGCCGTCCGGGGACACGAGCGGATACCACGTGACGGTGATCCAGATGTGCGTCTCGCCCTGCTCGGCGCTGAGCGATGACCAGCAGTCGTCCCTGTACGGCCCCTCGAGGTGCCACGGTGCCGCCGCGGAGTCGATGCGCTGGCGAAGGTGCTCCAGCAGGTCGTCGCCCAGCGGGCAGTCGTACGAGACTCCGTTTACGACCGGAGGGTCGAACGAGAAGCGGTCCGAGCGTAGGAGCAGGACGTCCTTGATCACGACGCCATCACTCTAACCACGACCGGTGGCCGTGACGCCTCAGTCGACGATGTTGTCCGCGACTGCTTCTGAGGCCCCGCCGGCGCCCTTCTTCACGCTCTCGAGTCGCGCTTCGGCGGTCTCCAGAACGGCGTGGCAGGCGTGGAGGTGGCGCATCGCTTCGGCGTAGAGATCGATCGAGTCCTCGAGCGGGACGTCGCCGGACTCGAGACGACGGATGGCGTCCTCGACGCGAGTCAAGTGCTGCTCGAACGGGATGGGTTCGTCGGTCATGAGGGGGATCCTTCTGACTCGGATTCGGTGCCGAGAACGGTGTCCGTCACGGTGGCGCGAAGTCGGCCGCGCGCGAGGCGAACGTCGACGGAGTCGCCAACGGTCACGCTCGCCGCGTCGCGCAACGGAGCGCGTGCGCCGTCCCGAGTGGCGATCGCGTAGCCGCGGTCCAGAACCGCCAACGGCGAAACGGCCGACAGGTGCCCGGCCGTGCGCGAGAGTCGGTCGCGCGCTGTGGCCACTCGCCGTGACAGCGCGTCGGCGCCACGACGTTCCCACTCGTCCAGGTCCTGCGCGGCACGCTGCAGAAGATCCGCCGGGCGCGCCAGCGCGTGCGTGCGTTCGAGCGCGTGCAGGTGTTCACGCTCACGACGGATGCGATCCGTCACGGCGCGGCCGAGACGAGCGCGGCCGTCTTGCACGCGCGCGACGAGCTCTTCGGTGTCGGGGAACACCAGTTCCGCCGCCTCGCTCGGCGTGGCGGCGCGCGCATCGGCAACCAGGTCGGCGATCGTCGTGTCGATCTCGTGCCCAACCGCAGAGACGACCGGCACCGGACAACGGGCGATCGCCCGCGCGACGACCTCTTCGTTGAACGCCCAGAGATCTTCCAGACTGCCACCGCCACGCGTGACGATCACGACATCGAACTCCCCCACCGACGGCAGGAGGTCCAGCGCCGCGGCCACTTCATCGGCGGCGCCCTGGCCCTGCACGCGCGCGGGGAAGAGCGTGACCCAGCACGCCGGCATGCGCCGTCGTGCGATGCGCAGCAGATCCTGCAATGCGGCGGTGCTGCGCGACGTCACGACCGCGACGCGACGCGGCAGGAGCGGGAGCGACTGCTTTCGCTCCGGAGCGAAGAGCCCCTCGCCGTGGAGCTGCTTCTTGAGTGCCTCGAACCGGAGATGCAGTTCCCCCACTCCGAGCGGAGCGAGGTCGCGCACGATCAGCTGATAGCTCCCGCGCGGCGGGTAGACGTCGATGTGACCGGTCGCCACGACCTCCTGACCGTGCTCCGGTTGGAACCGCAGCCGGCCGGCGTTCGAACGCCACATCGCACACGCGAGCTGGGCATCGTCGTCCTTCAGCGAGAAGTAGACGTGCCCCGAGCCCGGTCGACGCAGATTCGAGATCTGTCCCCGCACGACGACGTGCGGGAACGCCTCGCCGAGCATGCCGGCGATCGCATGCGTGATCTGACCGACGGTGACGACTGGTTCCACGATTCCCTCTTCGCGCTGGGCCTGTCTCGCGTGAGTCTCGCTTGGGCCGCCGCTACCGGGCGTAGTCCGTCACCCGCGTTTCGCGCAGCAACGTGACCTTCACCTCGCCCGGATACGTCAGCTCTTCCTCGACCGTCTTCGCGATCTCGCGCGCCAGGCGCTGGGCCGTGCGGTCGCCGATCTTGTTCGGGTTGACGATGACGCGGATCTCGCGGCCGGCCTGGATGGCGTACGCCGTGTCCACGCCCTCGTAGCGCGCGGCGATCTCTTCGAGGCGCTGCAGACGCTGGATGTAGCGCTCGAGGGTGTCACGGCGAGCTCCCGGCCGGGACGCGCTCACGGCATCCGCGCCCGCGGTCAGCACGGAGTACACCGTCTCCATCGGGACGTCGTTGTGATGCGCGGCGATCGCGTTGACCACGATCTGATCCTCGCTGCAACGACGCGCGACGTCGGCACCGACGGCCGGGTGGCCGCCCTCGACCTCGTGGTCGATCGACTTGCCGATGTCGTGCAACAGACCGCAGCGGCGTGCCAGGCGCTCGTCGAGACCGAGCTCGGCAGCCATCAGGCCGCAGACGTGCGCGGCCTCGAGTGAGTGCTGCAACACGTTCTGGCCGTACGACGTGCGGTACTTCAGACGCCCGAGCAGGTGCACGAGCTTCGGATGCAGGCGACCGATGTTGGCGTCGAGCACGGCGCGCTTGCCGACGTCGTTGATGTTGTCTTCCATCTCGGCCGAGGTGGCGCGCACGACCTCCTCGATCTTCGCGGGATGGATGCGGCCGTCTTTCACGAGTTTGACCATCGAGCGACGGGCGGTCTCACGGCGCACGCCGTCGAACGCCGAAACAAGCACGACGCCTGGCGTGTCGTCGACGATGACGTCGACCCCGGCCGCCTTCTCGAACGCGCGGATGTTGCGTCCTTCGCGCCCGATGATGCGGCCCTTGACGTCGTCGTTCGGGATGTCGATCGACGAGACGGTGATCTCGGAGGCGTGGCTCGCAGCGATGCGCTGGATCGACGTCGCGACGATGTCGCGCGCGCGCTCCTCAGAGGTCTGACGGATCAGCTCCTCGCTCTTCGCGATCAGCCGTTCCTCTTCGTCGGCGATCTCGACGCGGATGTCCGCGAGCAGGGCTCGCTTCGCCTGTTCCTCGGTCATCGCCGCGGTCTCGGCGAGTTGCTCGCGACGCTGCTCGAGCAGACTGTCGATCTCCGTCTGCTTCGAGCGCAGCTCGCTCTGGCGCTTCGCGGCGCGATCCTCGACGTCCTGCAACATGCCCTGACGCTTCTCGAGCGCCAGTTCACGCTGGGCAAACGCCTGCTCGCGCTTCTGATGCCCGCGCTCGCGACCGCGCAGCTCACCGCGCTGCGACTCGAGCTTCTTCTCCTGCTTCTCGCGGATACCGAGGGCTTCGTCACGCCCCCGCAGTTCGGCGTCGCGCACGATGCGCTCGGCCTCTTGATTCGCGCGGTCGACGATGCCGCTCGCCTCACGCTCCGTCGTGGCCTGCTCGGCTGCCGTCTTGCGACGGAAGAACGCGAACGCCGCTCCAGCGCCTACCGCCAGGCCGGCCGCTGCTCCAATCCACATCTCCATATCCACCGTGTGCCTCCGTTCGTTCGGGGGGATGCCGGTGCGCGCAGGGCGCGCTCCGGAGGCCGGTGGGCTCGAGCTCGAGGCGCAAGGGACGGTCGCCCGTGTGGGGCGCGGCGGGAGCGGGTCGGCGCAGAATGCGCGGCCCGAGAGGCCGCCGTCGAGGCGGACTCCTCCCTTTGCCGAGGGAGATCGACCGGAGTCGTCGATGGTTGGTATCGGGCCAGCGCGTCTCCGGTCACCGCGCGCAGGGCCCTCTCGAGTCTCTGTTTCATTCGGCTCACCGGCCCGGCCCTCGCCGCGGCCCCGATCGGGGCGCGGCGCGTCCAGGCGCTGACGCCAAGGTACTCGGCGGCTACGCCATCGGCCAGATCAGCCGCTACTCGAACCGGACGCAGGTGAGGCCGCTGATGCGCCAGGCCTCCGGATCGGAGGCGAGCTCGAGTGCGTAGTGCCCCTCGAAGAACGGTGCCTGTCGCCCCGCCAGTTCGAGATGGCCGTCGCGGAAGGAGAGGCGCACCTGGCCGCGATCGCGCTGCACGGTGACCTCGGCTCGTTTGGCCTCGAGCGCGCGGATCGTCTGGCCGGCCTCGTCCAGCCCGACGACGCGCACGTCGAGCAGGTCCTCGCCACTCACTCCGCCCAGCCGATCGACGCGGTACGAGACGGCCTCATCTGTCGCGCCGAGGAGCCGATTCAACTCCGTACGGATGCGCTCGAGGTCCCCGGGGCGACGGGATGCGGCCGGATGCGGGTCGGGCACCAGCGGCGCAGCATCCGTCGTGGTCGCCGGGGCCCAGGGAGCAGCATCCGGCGGGTCCGCGTCCGGAGCGATCGGTGGGGATGCGGGCATCGGCAGTGGCGCCATCGCGATTGGCGGTGCAGTCGGCTGGGCGGTCGCCGCTCGCGCTCGGGCATCGCCGAGGGCCCGCTCGAGCTCGCGGATCTCACGTTCCTGCGCGTCGTTCCGGGCTGCGTCGGCGCCAGCACGCGAGCGGAGCGTTCGCACCTCGGCGCGCAGACCCAGCAGTTCCCCGTGCGCGGTCTCGAGCTCCGTCAGTCGGGCGCGCAGGCCCGACTCGCGATCCGAACCCTCACTCTGCGCCGCCAGGAGCCCCGCGCGTGTGGAGTCCAGCTGGCTCGCGAGCCGGTCGATCTCCGCGTCGAGGCCCGCCACGCGCTCGCGCTGCACGGTCTCGAGATCGGCGCGCGCCAGGTCGGACTGCTCACGGCGAAGACGCTCCTGCTCGCGGAGCACCCCGTCGACGCGATCGCCGACGTCGGTCCGCACGGCGTCCATCTGGTTCCAGATTCCCCATACGACGACGACCGCCAGCAGAGGGGCGAAGGCCAGACCCAGGACGAGGAGTCGGCTGCGTCGCTTCTCGTCACGGAGCGACCGTCCCATGTACTCGTGCCCCTCGCGAGCACGGTCGAGGGCGTCGATGAGCTCGCGCGCCTGAGCACGGTTGGCGGTAGCGTCGCGATGGGACTGCTCGAGCCAGTGGGCGATCGCAGCGTGTTGACGCCCGAGCTCTGCCAGCCCTTCCTCGCCGGACATCGGCACAAGATCGGACGGACCACGTTCGTCGTCGGAGTCCGGGTCGGGGGGCGGGATCTCGTGGTCCATGAGGCGAGCGTGTCTCCCGGACGCCGCTTAGCGCACGACGCCGGCCGGATCCTCGCGGAAGCGGTGCAGCCGCTCCAGATCCAGCTCGTCGCGCGCCAACTGCCGTCCGTCCCATTGGACGTCCGTGAACTCCCCCAGCTTGCGCCCCTTCGGCAGTGCCACAAGAACGCGCCGCAACGTGCCCGGGTCCACTCGGACCCGAACGAGCTCGGCGCCGAGACTGCGGAGACGCAGTCGCTCGGTCGCCGACAGGTCGTCCGCGGCGCCGACGATCGCGTCGAGAGGCGTGAAGGAGCCCCACTCCTCGCCCGCGATCCGGCCGCGCAGCGGCATGCTGGCGAGATCGACCTCCCAGACGTCTGCCGCGGTCACGTTGGTCAGGAGGACGGAAGCGAGACGTCGCCGCGGCTGCTCGTCGGGGAAGAGGCGCTCGGCCAGAGTCGGCTCGCCGAGCGCGTCCGGACCGGCCGGCAGCACCATCATCCCGTGGGCGGCGTCCGGATCGAGCCGGAAGAGAGCGACCCGACGATCGGGCTCCGAGAGCGGCTCGCCAGGGTCTCCAGGCTCTCCGTCGAGGAAGAGCGACCAGGCCACCATCGCGACGGCGGCGACCACGATCCCGGCGACGATGCCGCCACCGACGGCGGCCCAGGGCCGTAGCAATACGGGGTGTACGTCGTGCGGTCGGTTCACGCGGGAGAGCCTAGCCCGCATCGTTCACGAGGACGCCACGCCTGGCGGTCCCGAGCACGCGATCTCCCGCCCCGGCGCCGCTTTCCAATCGCATCTAGAGGGTGCATGCGCGTCTCCGGAACGAGATCTCACGCACTCGGAGCCGCCAGGA
>JAJFFG010000049.1 GCA_021776825.1 Planctomycetota bacterium | reverse complement strand
CACGGCGCGCGCCGGGAGGCCCATCCTGAGCGAGGACAGAGTGTCGAGATCAAGGCGCGACGACGACTGCGACGTCGTTCCGTCTCGGAGGAGGCGCAACGCCGAGATCGGCGCTCTGGACCGCTCAGGTGCGTGAGTCGTGTGGGAGCGGCCGATGACGAGGCGCGCTATCGCAAGGCGCGAGCGGTCCGGACCATCTGGGCCAGGTCCGCCGGCAGCACGCCCTGCGGCCCGTCACAGCGGGCCGTCTCCCGATCCGCGGCGTGCGCCACCACTTCGACGAGCAGGCCCTGCGCTCCGGCGGCGAGCGCCGCTGCGGCGAGCGCCGGCACCAACTCCGCGCGTCCGGCGGCATGGCTGGGATCTACGATGACCGGCAGGAACGTCTGTTCGCGGACCGCTCGGATCGCCGCGAGATCCAGCGTCGAGCGCGCGTAGGGTCCGTCCGCGAACGTCCGGATACCGCGCTCGCAGAGCACGATGTCCAGGTTGCCTTCGGCGGCGATGTACTCCGCAGCGTGCAGCCACTCGTGCACCGTGTTGCCGAAGCCGCGCTTGAGCAGCACCGGCTTCCCGAGACGGCCGACCTCCCGCAGCAGCGGGAAGTTCTGCATGCTGCGGGAACCGATCTGCAGCGCGTCCGCCACTCTGCCCACTGTCTCCACGAGGCGCGGGTCCATGACCTCGGTGACGAACGGCAGCCCGGTGGCCCGTCGGGCCTCGGCGAGGATCTCCAGCGCGGCCTCGCCCAGTCCCTGGAACGCGTACGGACTGGTGCGCGGCTTGTACGCTCCGCCGCGCAGGATGGCCGCGCCCGCCTGCTGTACGGCGCCCGCGATCTCGAGAGTCTGCTCGCGGCTCTCCACGGTGCACGGACCGGCGATCATCACCGTCTGCCCAGCCCCCACGCGTACCGAGCCGATGGTGACCGGTCGCGTGGATCCGGGGCGGGCGTACTCGGCCCACTGGCTGCGGGCGACGCAGCGCAGACCGTGCGTCGAGGGAACAGTGATGGATGACGTCATGCGGGCTCCTGGTGGCTGCCTGTTGCCGAACGTCCGGCCACCGCACAGGCGGGCGCGAGTTGCGTGCCGCGCCGCCTCACGCCCAGATCGCCGCACATCAGACCCCAGCGCTGCGCAGGGGTGTGCAAGTCCTGCACGCTCGGTGGCGCTCCGTCGCACGGAGTGCGAGTGGCGAGGTGTTTGCATCGACATCGGCAATGACCCCACACCATCTCATCACCGGCGCCACCGGCTTCCTGGGCCGCCACCTGGTCCGTGGGCTGCTCGCGCGTGGTCAGCGCGTCTCCGCCCTGGTACGAGGAGACGACGACCAGGCCGCGCTGAGCCGGCTCGTGGCCGTGCTGGGCGACGGGGTCGATGTCGCCAACCTGCGCGTCGTCGCGGGTGACCTGGTGGGCTCCTTCGGTGCGGAGCGATTGCTCCGAGGCGCACCGCTCGATCATGTTTGGCATCTGGCGGCGCGATTGGACCTGGGGCGGCGGCGTCCCGTTCGTCTGCACGAGGTCAACGTGGCCGGCACCGCGGCTGTGCTGGACCTGTGCGAGCGCGGCCGCGTGGGGCGTCTGCATCATGTGAGCACGGCATACGTGTGCGGCGCCGCGAACGGCCCGGTGCTCGAGGACGAGGGCGTCGGCCCCGTGATGCACCACAACGCGTACGAGAGTTCGAAGTACCGGGCGGAGGCGCTGGTGCGCGCCGCAGCCCGCCGCGGGCTAGCTGCCAGCATCTACCGTCCGTCCATCGTGGTCGGCGACTCCCGCGACGGACGGGCCGAGACGTTCGGCGCGTTCTATCTGGTGGTGCGGCTTTGCTACCTGGCCCGCGAAGTGGGTCCGATCATCCTGCCGGGATCGCCGGACGTGACGCTGGACCTCGTGCCAGTGGATCGCGTGATCGCCGCTCTGCTGGCGCTGCATGCGCGCGACGACGTCAGCGGGCACACGTTCCACCTGACCAACCCTGCCCCCCCGACCATCCGCGACCTGGTCGAGGCGGGCAACGCGGCCTTGGACATGCGCATCGCCGAGGTTCGCGACGTGCCGGCCGACGAGCTGCCTTGGCCGTCGAGTGCGCTCTTCGAGCCCGCCGCGGCCATGCTGCCGTACCTACGCCGTCGGCTCTGCTTCGACGGCGCCAACGTGGCCGAACGCCTGGGGCCGGACTTCCTGCGCGTGGAGCAGCCCCCGCGCCAGTGGCTGACCCAACTCATGCAACACGCCGTACAGCGCGACTTCGGGCTGGATCGCGCTGCACTGACGCGCGACGTGCGGCTGCTGCGTCGCATGCTCGAGAAGGCCGTCCGCCCCGAGCGCCGCGGCGGTCAGGCGATCGCGAGTTCGACGGCCTCGTAGCCCGGATCGTTCAGTGCGCCACGGGATCCCGGCGAGATCGAGGAACGGCGCGGGATTCACGCCAGTGCGGGTCGGAAACGCACCTCGAGTGGGCTCCAGTGGGGGCGGACTCGCTGGAGTTGGTCCGCACGCCGTTCCAAGGGCTGCACGAGTTGCGCGTGGAAGCGCGCAGTATCTGCACGGTGGAGTGTGCTGCCCGCCGGTTGAGCCTGGTTGATGCACGAGTACGTAGCCATTCGCGCGGCATCACACTTGCGCTTCTGCGGGGCAGGCGCCTCAAGCATCACTCCGAGGGGCGCGGGAGGTCACCGTGCTGCGCATCACCATGCCGACGTCGTTCGATCCACTCCTCCTCGACGGCCTCGAGGAGTTGAACGATCGCTACGCCGGCAACCGCATCCGCGTTACGGAGCTGTTCGGTTCGCTGCCAAGGACCGTCCTCGGCGTCGGCCGTCCCGCCCGCAGTCTGCCGAACACCGGCAGGCGGGAGTTCGCGGCCCACGCGCAGGACATCCGCGAACGCGGGTTCCACTTGAACTATGTGTTCAACGGTAGCTGCTCGGCCAACCGTGAGTACTCCGACCGTGATCGCGGCCTGCTGCTCGACGAGATGGAGTGGGTGCGCGATCTCGGCGTGCGCTCCGTGGTCGTGGCGTCGCCCTACGTGGCCGACCTGTTCCGGCATCGCCTGCCTGAGATCCGCGTGCACGTCTCGTGCGTGGCATTCACGCGGTCGCTGAAGGAAGTCGCGCACCACGTGCGACAGGGGGCCCGGCGGCTGGTCCTCGACCCGGACACGGTGCGCGACTTCCACTTCATCCGCGCGGTGCGTCGCGGATTCCCGGAGCTGGAGATCGAGGCGCTGGCGAATCATCCGTGCCTGCTGCACTGCCCCTATGAGACGTACTGCTACAACTCCGTCGCCCACGCGTCCGCGCATGATGGCGGGGGCTACGAGTGCTTCTCGCTGCTGCGCTGCAACCTCGACAAGCTGCGGGACCCCGCCGAGTTCGTGCGCGGGTCGTGGTTCCGGCCGCAGGACGCGCACCTCTTCGAGGACGCGGGTGTGGATGTGCTGAAGCTCGCCGGCCGCGGTCGACCGACCGGCTGGCTCCTGCAGGTTGCGGAGGCCTATCTGTCGCGTGACTACCAGGGCGACATGATGGAGTTGATCTGGGGTGCCCAGTGGGCCGCCGTACAGCGCTCGCTTCGGCACCCCGATCTGCCGGCCCTGCGCGTCCGTGCGCCCGCGCACCGCTTCGACGGTCTCCTCGAGCACTTCGCCAGCGAGCGCACGCCATGCCGGGAGGGCTGCGGCAAGTGTCAGATCTGTCCGTCGTTCGCGGCCGAGGGGATCGAGATCGACGCCCCGACCAAGGACCGCTACGTGGCGGCGATCGACGCCACGCTGGGACGACTCCTCGCGGACCCGCGCAGCGACGACGCCACTCCGAGCGACCGCATCGCGTCCCTGCGCCGCGCCATCGACGCGGTGGACGCTGATCTGCTCGTGCACCTGGATCGCCGCGCGGACTACGTGCTCGAGGTCGGTCGCGCGAAACGCGACGCAGCGTTGCCGGTCGAGGATCGGCTGCGTGAGCGGTCGCTACTCGAAGCGCTCCGCGTGCGCGTGGCGGAGGGGCCATTGGACGACGGAGCCGTCGCACGCATTTTCGAGCGCGTGGTGGCGGAGTGCCGCCTGCTCCAGGAAGTCACTCCGTAGAAGGCGCAACAGTCAGCCCCCAGGCACACGATGATCCCAATCTCGCCGAACCACCGGATCGTCCGCAGCACGAGCGCCGTCCAATGAGACGGGGCCCCGGGCGAAACGCCCGGAGCCCCCTCGATATGACGCGGTGAGTCGGTCAGCGCTTGCGGCGGTACCTCAGGCGCATCTTCCGATTGCCCTTGGGGCCGTATCCCACGTTCACGCTTCCGAGGAGCGAGACGGTGCCGCTGATCCTCCAGCCGTTCTCCAGCGTGAGGCGCCAGTTGAGATCCTGGGGGAGACCACCAGTGGCTGCCATCAGCCCGGCGCGGATGTCGGACTTCTTGACCGAGACGGCCCACTTGCCCGACTTGAGCTTCATCACGACCTTGATGTTCGCGTTCTTCACGGACTTGCCGTTGGCCGCCATCGTGAAGCCCTGCGCGAAGTCTCCAACCTCCAGCGTCCCGGTGGGGCCCGCGGCCAGGTCGGGTGGCGTCGCGGTGTCGAAGGTCCCGCTGATGGAGATCGAGTCCTTCAGCGCCCGGTCGAAATCGAGCTTCATCTTGAGTTTCTTGACCTCGGACGGCGACTCGAGGATCGGGTCCTCGAAGGCCACCGCACGGCTCCATCCGGCCGACGCGGCGGTGCTGTACAGGAAGCGCGCCGAGTTCCCGGGTCCGGCGGCGGACATGAACGGGGGGGTCAAGAGCGGGCCCTGGTTGTCCGTGTAGACCTTGCTGCCGGGATCGGAGTGGCGACCGCTCGCCGTTCCGAGGTTGCCGTCGTCCCAGAACTTGTCATCGGTGAACCCGGCTGGGCCGGTCCGCGACGCCTTCCAGTGCCACGTATCGACCAGCGTGCCGGGGGCTGTGTACATGTTGGGCGGGTGGCACATGAGTGCACAGGTCCCCGCCGACGCGAACCCGTCCTCTTCCATGTCCCAGATGAACGAGATGCGGTCCTCGTTCTCCGACGACTGAGTCCACGCGCCGCCGTCGTACGACCACTGCTTGCGCACGTCGTTCCGTGTGGCGTCAGGCCACGTCGCGGTGATCTCGATCTCGTCGCTGGAGAGCAGGTTCCCCGTGAGCGAGGTCAGGATGCTCGGCGTCGCCGAGAAGACCAGCGGTCCCGGCGTGGCCGGAATCATCATCGTGAAGATGTTGTCCTGTTCCGTGACGTCGTGGCCGATCCCGCCGGCGTTGTCGAACGTCGCGACCTGGAACGAGTACGTGTTCCCCACCAGCATCAGCAGGTCGGATTCTCTGTCACCCGTGTCGAGCTTGCGCCGGAACGTCGTGGTCCACGAGGTCCCGTCGTGGGTGCCGATCGAACGGGTGTCCACACGGGACCCGGAGCCGGGCGCGTGCGTGTAGCCGGGGAGCGTGTCGCCCGCGGCCCAGGCGCCGGCGGTGTACGGAACGGTCTCGGCCGTGCCCACCGGGCGGTCGAACAGGAAGGCCGCGTTCACGCCCGCGTCACCCAGCGCCATCGATGCAGGGGGGCTGCCCGCCGGATTGTCGGAGAAGGGCGGCTGCCCCGAGTCGGAGTGGCGGCCGGACGCCGTGCCGGCGGCTCCGTCGTCCCAGTACTTGTCGTCGGCGTAGCCCGCCGGATTGGTGCGCGTGGCCTTCCAATGCCAGACGTCCACGATCCCGGCGGCGGTGTACATCCTGTCGGGTGGGTGGCACATGCCGGCACACGTGCCCGTCGTGACGAAGTCGTCCCCCTGGGTGTCCCAGATGAACGCGACCCGATCCTCGTTCTCCGAGGACTGGGTCCAGTCCGTGCCGTCGAAAATCCAGCGCTTGCGCTGATCGTTCTTCGTCGCGTCGTTCCACGAGGCCCGGAGCCGGATCTCTCCGCTCGCCAGGTACTCGCCGTCGAGTGCAGTGAAGATGGCGGGCACGTTGGGGGTGATGACGACCGGGCCGGGAGCCAGCGGGATCGACATGAGATACACGTTCTGGGCCTCGGACGTGTCGTGCACGTCGCCGCCCGAGTTGTCCCACGTCGTCACCTGGAACGCGTAGTCGCCGCCCGGCACGAACTGGATGTCGTGAGCGGCGTCGCCCGTGAGCAGGCTGCGCTCGAAGACGGTCGTCCATGCGGCACCATCGTGAGTACCGTCCGCACGGACATCCACGCGCGACCCGGCACCGGGTCGGTGGATGTAGGCGGCGATCGAGTCGCCCGGCTGGAACAGCCCCGCCGACCAGACGACGCCGGCCGCTCCGAGGAGCCCGAGAGAAAAGACGACAGAGGCTGCGGTCTTGCGCGTCACCCGTCCAAGACCGATTGCGTTGCGGAGCATGCTGACACCCTCCAAGAGAGAAGAAATCTGAACCGAGCGCCTGCGACTCGATGGACCGAGAGCAACTCTCCTGGCGCGTTCCGGAGTCGATGCATCGCTCACCCTCAGCAGCTCATCGAGGTACGAGTCGAACGATAGATCGCCGCCTCGATCGACGATGTGAGCGGGGTCACGCGAGTGGCTTGGCGTTGTCTCGACTCTCGTGTGATCCCGCGCGTGACGTCGGTTTGCTGGACGCAGTCGGAACTGTGGAACTCGACGCGTGCGGGCTACCGCCGAGCGGCGATGGCGTCGCGGCGGCTGGCGGACGCGCGCTGCACGGATGAGTGGTCGACGCGCTCCAGGACGAGCATCACGCCGTACGACGCCGAGCCGAAGTCGAACTGGTTCTCCCACCCGGCGATGCGCTCGAACAGTCGTCGCAGCCAGTGGGAGCTTTTCCCCAACCGGTAGAACGGCCAGCTCAGCCAGTCCATGAGCGGATAGAGCAGCAGCCCGCCGTGCTGCACGCCGAGCTGTCGCCATCCGGCCCCGGCGAGCTGCTCGAGCTCGTGCACGTCGAAGTGGTGGTGCCACTCGACCTCGCGATCCATCGCCGCGTACGCCTCGTCGCGGAGGCCGCGCCCGAGCGTGCGCCCGTAGAGGCGTGGCATGCGCAGGCGGACGTTGTTCGAGTCGAGCCACGCGAACCACCCTGCGTGCGGAACGGTCAGGACGAGCCGGCCGCCGGGCTGGAGTACTCGACGTATCTCACGGAGGGCGGTGACGCGGAGCTCGGCCGGCACATGCTCGAGAACCTCGAAGCACGTGACGCATGCGAACGAGCCGTCGTCGAACGGCAACGCCTCCGCACCGGCCCGTCGTATGTCGACGCCTGGCACGTTGCCGCGTGCCACGGCGATGGCGCGGTCGTTGATGTCGACGCCCGCCAGGCGCGCGGAGCGGTAGCGCTGCGTGCACGCATCGAGCCAGGCCCCCTCGTTGCATCCGACGTCGAGGATGCTGTCCACGTCCGGACTGATGAACGGGGTCAACTGCATGCGAGTCTCCGATCGGGTGTAGCGTGCGTGTCCAGCAACGGCGGCGTCGCCGTCGCGCGCGATACGCGAGGCCGGCGCGCGGTCGGGCACGGCTCTCGAGATGAGTCGAACACGTCGGCGAGCCGCCTGGCGCGAGGCCGCGCCGCACTGACGGCCGTCAAGCCCACGCACGTTGCCCCACCGGCGCGATCCGTTGCCGGGACGTCGCTGCGCTCGACGTCACCGCGCCGCACGCCCGACAGTGCTCGGCGTCGTCGGCAAGTTCGGTGGTCATGCACCTGCCCGTGTACGTGCTAGCTCCGTAGAGCGCGTGCAGCGCGACGCGACAGAAGGTGTTCCCGGAGCGGGGGTACGACGCGAGCCAGACGATCACGAGCTCACCCGTCCGGCACTGCTGATCACGCGGCTGTGTTGCTGCGTCACCTGGTGTCCGAGGGAGCGCATCACTCTCTCGACTCCGGAGGCAGCAGCACGACGAAGTCTCCGCACTCTCGTCGCGTGTACGAGTCGGTGGGCGGAGTCGACTCCAGTCGCTGGAGCTGGTGGTCCCTGCGATTGAGCACGATACCCACTCGGCGTGCGGCGGCGACGGCTCGGTCGTGTTCGAGGAACCGTCCGGTCGGCGGCTGGGGCTGGAGCTCTGCGCAACTCGCGAGGATCCGCTCCTCGGTCTCGAAGAGCAGCCGCCACTTGATGAAGTAGGGGGCACGAACGTGGCGCACGCCGGCGGCGTCGAGGGCCGCGACCACCTCTGTGATCGACGCACTCGCGGTGCGTTGCGACTCGAAGCGTCCCGGCTCGACAAGAACCACATCGGTGACCGTGCAGTCCCCGAGTCCCCGAAGGTGGCTCAGTGAACCGAGCGCGAGAACCGCGACTGCTCCGGCGGCGCCCAGCCGGCGACGCCAGCGGGTCGTGGACAACGTCAGTTCGGCAGCCCCCAACCCCGTGGTGATCGCCAGGAACGGGAACAGCGCGATGAAGTAGCGCGGGCTCAGCCCCGCACCCGCCGAGAGGCTGCTCGCCGCCAGGTGCGAGGCGATGATGAGGAGGATGATGGTCTCGGAGGAGAACGAGCGAGGCGTCGACGTGGTCGCGGCGTGGCGAGAGAGCATGCGGCGCACCGTCGCTGTCAGCTCGTTGCGCCGGTACAGCACGAGGGTGAGTGTGAGACCGACGACGACCGCGTACTCGAGCCAGGCCTCGAGCGGTAGGTCCCGCGCGTGGCCATCGACATTCTGCTGCACGAACAGGCTCGGGAGGTGCGAGGGGAGTAGGAGAGCAGCGCCGCGCAGCCGCTGGTACAACGTCGGCCCGTCGCCTAGGCCCGTGAGGAAGCGCAGTGCTCCCGTGCCCTCGCGCAGCGTGTA
This sequence comes from Planctomycetota bacterium, assembly GCA_021776825.1. Taxonomy (GTDB): domain Bacteria; phylum Planctomycetota; class JAJSAM01; order JAJSAM01; family JAJVHW01; genus JAJFFG01. The sequence continues at coordinate 18,510 of JAJFFG010000049.1, read as the reverse complement.
CACCAGAATCGGCGTGCTCCCGATGAGAGCCCCGCTGGCCACCCACGTCAGCGATCGCAGCACGCATGCCATGGGCCGCGTGCACGCGGCGACGAGCGCCAGCGTGAGCAGGCATGGAACGACGAGCGGTTGGTTGTAGATCGACGCGCCGGCGAGAATGCCGAACGCGATCGCCCACCGACGTGGCACCGCGTTCGCCGCTGTCTCCGCGTACCAGCGGCAGAACACCCACAGCAGTGCGAGTTGGAAGAGCGGAAGCGCGGCGTAGCCGCCCCGCATCTTGGTGTGCCACGCGACCAACGGTGTCATCAGCGCGAGGACCGCCGTGCAGAGGAGGGCTCGCTCTCGACCGTATCGAAGGCAGAACGCGTACGTCCCGACCAAGCCGACGAGTGAGCAGAGCAGCGCGACGGCCTTGAGGGCAATCGCCGAGACTCCGAACGCCGAGAAACCGACCGCCGCGAGGTAGGCCTCGATGGCACCGCCTCCGCCGTACGCCTGACCGTAGTAGAAGATCGGTCGAGCGCCGCGCGTCAGCACGTGCCGGGCCATGATGCCGACCACCGCTTCGTCGGCGTCCACGGCACGCTCCGACGTCAAGAGCACGCCGGTGTAGAGCGCCGCGGCCACAAGAAGCAGAGCGAGAAACGGTGCGTGCTTGCGGAGAGCCGAGCGCGTGTCGGTTGTCGCTGGCGGTCGTGGCGCGGAATCTGTGTGTACGCCCGCGGCGGCGTGGCGGATCGGGTCACGCTGCGCACCGAGGGGGTGTCGTGCGTGCTCACCGGGACTCGACCTGGTCACGCCGATGCCCTCCCCATTGCCGTGCGCGTGGCGAGAAGGAGATCGTGGACACGCGCTTGCCAAAGCCGTCGCTGCGCGACGTCGAACAGGCACGACCACGCAACGACGGCGTACGCACTGCCCGTCACGGCCATCGAGAACCCACAGCCGACAATCGTCGTGGTCGGGAAACGGTCGAGCCAGAGCACGCAGAGCACAGCCACCGGAATGCCCGCCACGAGGGGCGTCGCAACGGCACGCGCGAGAGCCGGGATCGACGTGCCGAACGTGCGGTGCAGTTTGTACGGGAGGTACCAGATGCTGACCGTGACGAAGCCGGCGAGCGTGCCGACCAGTGGCCCGATGGCACCGAGGGCGTGGGTCGCCGCGACGCTCACCACAACGTTCACGAGAGCGAACGCCCCCTGCGCCCGGACCAGCATCGGGAGCCGCCCCGTGCCGCCGAAACACCAGCCCCAGAGGGAGAAGAGCGCCATGAGGAGTCCATTGACGCTGGCGACGACCGCGATGCCTGTGCCGCCGAAGTGCGTCTCACCGATCCACGCACGTACGAACGGACCCGTGAATACAGCGACCGGAACGAGTGCGGCTGTCGCCGCCATCGTGACGAGTCGCGTCAGTTCGATCACTCGCTCGTTGAAGCGCGCGATCTGATTGGTCGCCTCCAGCTCGGCCAGACCGGCCCACGCGGCGTTCCCGACTGAGAGCAGCGCGCCCTGTGCGAGGAGGGCGAGGCGCACGGTGATGAGCAGCGGCACCACGGCCTTGGGGCCGAGCAGCAGGGCCACGACGACGTTGTCGGCTGCGAGGCCCAGTCTCCCGAAGAGCATGTACAGGAGCGTCGGGCGGTTCAGCCTCGTGATCTCGGCGGTGGACTCCTCCTCGGCCCGGGCGACCATCGCGACGCGCACGACGCCCGGGCAATGCCGGCTGGCGAAGAGCACCAGGAGTCCGAGCATCGGGAGACTTCCGAGTAGCACAGCGCCGAACTGCCCCGCGATGCCGAGTGCCCACCACGCTGCCAGCAGCGAGAGGGCGATGGTCGTGATGCTCTGGGCCAGGACCGCCACGTGGACGAGGTGACTGCGCTGCATTGCGTCCAGAAGCGAGCGAAGTGGCGTGAGCGGAAGCGCGAGCAGGCCCACGACGGCGATGCCTCCGCCGATGCGCAGATCCGTCGTGGCCTCCGGACTGACCCCCACGAGCGGAGGCAGCGCCCACACGAGAATCACTCCGAGCGCGATGGTCCAGAGCGTGATGCGCTTGTAAGCGTGGACCCCGCTGGCCACCGCCGCGTGCGTCGCAGACGCATCGCTCGTGGCGGCGCGGCGTGCGAGAACCGGCAGCAGGCCGCCAGAGATCCCGATCTCCAGGATCGCGAGGTACGCGAACCAGTCACGAGCCACGCGGATCGCGCCGAACGTCTCGTCCCCGAGCCATGCGACGAGGTACGGGAGCGAGACGAGCGACGCAACCGTCGTGATCGCCGTCGCCGCGAGCGCAGCGCCCAGGTTCGTGAGGGACCGGCGCGTCCTCACTCCGCGCTCCGCCCTCGCAGTGCACTCAGGAACCCGGTCTCGACGAGGTGACGCATCCCTTCGCGGTAGAGCCACACCCGGAGGAAACCCGGGTAGTGCTTACAGATCGACCCGTCGACGAGACCTGGCTTGTCGTCGACCTGGTACGTGTCCGGCAACAACTCGATCCCGTGCAGCGTCGAGCTGAGTGCATGGATCGTCTGCTCGGTGACCCACGTGTCTGCGAACAGCCGCTCGTCCTGGAGCCAGTCCTCGACCTGATCGAAGTTGAACGACTCCCGCTGGAAGATTGCCAGGCCGCTGTTCACGAGTGGTGGTGGCCGGATGCCGAATGCCTTGTCGAGATCATCGAGCGACATGCTGTACCAGTACGCGAGGTCGCGGTTGTAGCGGTTCACCGGTACGCCGTCCGGCGGCAGGATGAGCAACTCAGGCCGTCGGAAGAACACGATGTCAGAGTCGATCGAGACCTGGTACTTGGCATCCGAGAGGAGCACGAAGTCGAAGAGCTTGCGCGTGCTCGGGTTCTTGCGGCGATAGGCCGCGCACCGCTCCCAGCCCGCGCGGTGCAGACGGGACTCGACCTCCGCGTCGGCGTCTGAAGCACCGACGATCGTGGCGTCCGGGAAGTGCCGGGCGAGAACTTCTGCCTGACCGGGAAGGAGCCCGCCGTCGTGGATCGTCAACGGGTAGTCGACGCCGGAGAAGTGGTAGTAGCTCTTGAGGGCCCAGATCAGGTTCTTCCAGTCGCGGCGCCAGGTGAGGGCTCTCACCTCGATGGGTCCAGTGCTGGCTGTCCGCAACGGCGGTGTGTCCAGGATGCGGCTCTGCATTCGATGTCGATAGATCGCGTTCCGCCATCCCTCGCGGGAACACTCTCGCAGCCATCGCCATCGCACGCTGCTGCGCAGCTGAGCGCGCAGGCGCTCGCCGATGGTTCCGAGATGCCGAGTGCCGGGCACGTGTGCCGTCGGCTCGGCCGGCGGCGCGTGGGAAGTACTCACATCGTCCCCTTCGTGTCGTGTGCGGTGGAGGCTCCACGGCGCCACCCGAGAGTCGATCGCGTGCCGCGATGGCAGGCCGCGCCTCCTCGAGTTGCGCTCGTCGCGCATCGCTCGAGAGCGGCACGGACCTGGCGTCCGAGTCGAGGTCGCCCGAAGTGTGACGCCGCGCTGATGCGTCCGCTCTCGCCGAGCCGCGTCCGCAGCTCCGGCGACGCCGCGAGACGTGCGATCGCGTCGGACAGCGCGTTGGCATCGCGCGGCGGCACACCCAGAGCATCGACGTCGTCCCGCACGATCTCAGGAACGCCACCGTCGAGCGTGGCGATCACGGCACGACCGCTCGCCATCGCCTCGACGATCGTGCGGCCGAAGGGCTCCGGGCGCGTGCTGGAGTGAACGACGAGATCCAGGGCGGCGTAGACCGCTCGCGGGTCCGAGACAAAGGGGACCAACCCCACGCACTCGGTCACTCCGGCGGATTCGAGCATGGCTTTGAGTTCAGCCGTCGAGACCTGCGAACCAGGTGTCGCGTAGATCGGCCCGCCGATCACGTACGCACGTAGCGGCAGCTCGGGGCGACGGGACCGCACACGAGCGATCGCTTCGACGAACAGGTCGTGTCCCTTCCACCGCGCGTACGTGGCTACCAAGCCGACGCGCACCGTGTTCATCGGAGCGGATGGAAGGCCGCTGAGCGCATCGAGATCCGCGGCCGCTGTGATCGATGGTGCGAAGTGCTGCGTATCGATGCCGTTGTGGATCACGTCGGTATGCACGTCCGGGAGAAGTACCCCGACGTCAGCAGCGACTGCCCCAGACACCGCGATGACCGAGCTCACTCGGCGACGCACTCCGCGCAGCGCCCTGCTGACCACCGGGCGAGCACCGAGGAAGTCGCGGACGTGCCAGAGCACAGGGCGTCGCGTGCCGACGGCCGCCGAACCGAGTAAGTGGGTCTTGATCGCATTCGAGTAGACGACATCCGGTTCGAGGTCGTCGATCGCCACGCGAAGGCTGTGCGTGTAGCGCCGCGTCGCGCGGAGTATCCCCACGCCCCGTGCAGCCAGCCGCACGGCTGCGCGCGCGCGTCCGCTGCCGCGGAGGGCGCTGTCCCCAGTCGTCCGTAGCACGTCGGGGAGCGGCAGAACTCGGACGGTCGCCCCGTGCGCCAGGAGGCGGTCGGCGAGCGGCCCGTCGGCGCCGAGGATCACGTCGGCGTGGACATCTCGATCGGTCTCGCGAAGCGAGGCCACGACATCGATCAGGCTGCGCTCGCCGCCCCCGAGCTCGCCGACCGGGCTGAGAAAGGCGACCCTCACGCCGACCGCCTCAGATGGTGCCGCGTGGTGTGATGCTCCAGCACGATGAACGCCAGGACCTGTAACGCCGCGATACGACGGTCTCCGGCGAGGAAGCGGGTGACGATCTGCGCCGGGGCGTCGGGATGAACACCGACTCGCGTCCAGAGCTCCCGGTTGCAGGCGGCTGCGACGGCGCGCTCGCGTAGCGGGCCGCGCAACCACGCCCTCCATGGAAGCGCGAAGCCCTGTTTGCGCCGCCCGGCGACCCCGCGCGGCAGGCGGGGGCCGACGGCATCGACGAGGAGCTGTTTCGACACGGCTCCCGGTCGACGCCAGTCGGCTGGAGCTCGTGCGACGTGCTCCAGCAGGACGTGATCCAGGAGCGGGACGCGGATCTCCAACCCGTGCGCCATGCCCGAGACGTCGGCGTCGCGCAGGAGCATGTGCCTCATGTATGTGAGCAGCTCGAAGCGCGAGACCTGATCCACCACGTCCAGACCGAGCGCGTCGTCTGATGCGGCCGCGATGTCTGCCGCAGCAAGACCGGTGTCGGGATCGGCCGCGGGCGGAGCCGCATGGAGCGCACGCCGCTCCGCCGGGAGGAACAGCTCGCGTCGGAGCAGGTACACCCCGTACGGCGTCGAAGCACGACGGAAGAGCTCCGCGATCTTCGCTGTGCGGCGCCCGCCGAACGATGACGCTAGGCGCGCGGCCGTCGAACAGACCGGCCGTGACCACGCGAGTCGAGATCGCAGCGAGAGCGCACGCGGAACGTCTCGAAACGTCGCGTAGCCGCCGAACAGTTCGTCGCCGCCCACTCCACTGAGCGCGACCGTGAGACCCGCATCGCGTGCGGCCGCCGAGACGAAGTACGTGTTGAACGCGTCGATGGTCGGTTGGTCGAGGGCGTCGAGCGCAGCGTCGAGGCGGCGAAGGACGTCGTTGCCTGTCAGTCGCAGCGTGACGTGTTCGGTGCCGAGTTCCTTCGCGATCCGCGCGGCTGCGTCGGACTCGTCGGCATCGGGTTGGTCGAAGCCGACAGTCACCGTGCGTACGTTGCCAGGCATCAGCTCGGTTGCGATCGTCGTCAGCGAGGCCGAGTCGATTCCCCCGGAGAGGAACAGACCGATCGGAACGTCCGCCTCGAGGTGCAGTCCCACGGCTCGGCGCAACTCGGCGCCGAGGCCGTCGACGTACGCCGCCCGCGACTTGGGCGGCGGGACGTCGCGAGCGGGACTCGGGATGCTCCAGTAGCGTCGGCTCTCGAGGGTCTCACCGCTCCAGTCGACGCGAAGCCAAGACCCCGGCTCGACGAATTCGACTCCGGCGACGAAGCTCTGGGCCGCGCACACGGCGCCCTGCGCCAGGTAGGACTCCAGAGCCATCGGCGAGATGCAGCGCGGCAGCAACCCGTCGCCGACCGCGAGCAGGGCGCGCACTTCGGATGCAAAGACGAGCCCGCCCTGGACGGTGCGTGCCATGAGGAGCGGCTTCACGCCGAGTCGGTCGCGACAGAGCCACACGCTGCGTCGCCTCTCGTCCACGAGAGCCCACGCGAACATGCCGCGCATGCGATCGACGGCGTCCTCGCCCCACGTGCGATACGCGGCGAGGATCACCTCCGTATCCGAGCGAGTTCGCAGCTCCGTATCGCCGAGATCCGCGGTGATCTCGCGGAAGTTCACGACCTCGCCGTTGTACGTGAGATGAAGCCGAGCTCCCGACTCCCTGTCGGTTGCGATCGACATCGGCTGCGCCGCGTCGGGTCGCGGGTCAATCACGGCGAGTCGCGTGTGCGCGAGCACGATCGGCGACCCGATGCCTGCCGGATCATCGATGATTTGCAGCCCCTCGCCGTCGGGCCCTCGGTGTCGAAGCGCGCGTTGCATTCGTCGCGCGGCGGGTTCTGCGATGTGCCGCGGGAGTCCGATGACGCCGGCTATGCCGCACATGGAGCACTTCCTTGTTCGGCCACGGCGTGCGGCGTTCTCACGACCCCGCTCCTACCAGTGGCCGATGGGGTTCCGGGAGCGGCCCCCGCGTCAGGCGCGAGTAGGTCGCCGCCACCGTCTCCGCGTGCGTCTCCCAGTCGAATGAGCGTCCTCGGGTGATGCGCTGCTCGCACGGGGAGACGATCGCTGTGGACGTCAGAACGTTCGTGACGCACGCAGCCCAGGTGTCGAGGTCCCCGGGCTCGACCAGGAGCGCGTTCCCCGCAGCGACCTCTCGGAAGACGGGCAGATCGCTGACGATCGGGATCGCTCCAGCGGCCAGCGCTTCGATGAGCGGCAGTCCGAACCCCTCCGCTGTGGAAGGCAGGAGGACGGCGGAGGCGTGTCGATACAGGGCTGCCAGTTCGTCGTGAGGGAGCCCGCGACGCTGCACGACGTGCTGCTCCAGATCGAGGTGTTCGAGGAGTTGCTCGTGGTCGTCCGTCCACCGACCGCCGATCTGGACCAGGCGTACATCCGGGTGCGTGCGGCGGGCGCGTGCGACCGTGGCGAGGAGAACGTCGATCCCCTTGCGGGGAACGCAACTGCCCACGTGGAGCAGGAACGGCCGGCCGGCCGCCCACTCCGGAAGGCGGACCCCCGCGGCGCCGTGATGGTCGACAGGTCGACCGTATGGTGCGGCGACCAGACGCTCCGGCCTGACCACGCCGAGACGCAGGATCTCGTCGCGCAGCGTCTCCGTCGCATGGAACACGACCGCGGCGCGACGCAATCCGCGCAACGTGCGCGCAGCCAACGCTCGGTACCACGCCGGACGCGGATCGCGCCGCGGCTCGAGCAGGCAGCGGAATGCGTCGAGATCGTGGCAGTACACCCCGGTTCGATCCGCCGGCAATGCCAGTGCGAGATGGGCGTACGAGTGATCGGCGATGTGAAACGCGTCGAACTCGATCGCCAGACGGCGTACACATCGGGGGAACGAGACGTGTCGATTCCACAGTCGATCGAGGTTCTTCGCGGTGCGCGAGTCCGCGCCACCGACGAGTCCTCCGGCGAGCGCTCGCCACCGTGGTCGGACAACGCGGGCGACGACGCCGAGGGAGGGATTGCGTCGCAGCCCGCGGATGAGTCCATCCGCGGTGCCGTCCATGCTCGGCCACCCCTCCTCCACGAAGTCGGGTAGCACCGCCAGGCGAAGCGCCGTCGTCACGCGGCGCTGTTCCCCGGCTCGTCGAGAAGTCGATCGAAGAACGCCAAGGTGCGTCGAGCGATCACTGGCCATGCGTACTCGCGGTGGACCCGCTCCAGGCCGCGGCGGGAGTAGTCGAGACGCTGTTGCGGGTCGGCGAGCATCGCTCCGATCGCCTCGGTGATCGCGTCCGTGTCGTTCTCGGGGACGACGACGCCCGCGTCGCCGACGACGTAGGGGATCTCGCCGGAGTCGCTCGTGATCACCGGCACACCGCAGGCGAACGCCTCGATGAGCATTCGGCCGAACTGCTCGCGCCAGGAGCGTGTGGTCAGACTCGGGGCGACGAGACAGTCCATCGTGGTGAGGTAGCGCGGGACGTCATCGTGGACGACGCCGGTCACGAGTCGCACACGATCGCCGTGCCGTTCCGCGAACCGCCGCACCAGTGGTTCGAGAGGGCCGGCTCCGACGAGGATCGCGCGCCACGATGACTGTGTCGCGTCGAGGGCGTCGAGGAGCAGCCGAATGCCCTTCTCCTCGACGAACCGCCCCATGTATCCGACCACGGGCGGACCGGACGTCGACCAGCCGAGCTCTGTCAGAGTGTGTGCGCGCTGATCGGCGTCCGGGCGGAACAGGCCGACGTCCACTCCGAGCGGTGCGATTTCGTGTGGGCGTCGGTTGTAGCCGCGCGGTAGCAGCGTCTCGGCGACCGTCTGTCCACAGGCCAGCCAGCCGGCCGCTCGCCCGATCACGTACCGCTCGATCCACGAGAACGGCGGCGGGTAGCGCTTCGAGAGGTTCTGTGCGGTCCAGAACACGAGCGGAGTATCACGCGGTGTGGCGAGTGCTACCTGACCACCGGCGGCGACGAACGGCTCCTCCCAGCAGTGAACGAGGTCCCACCCGGAACGCAGGACGTCGCGGACCTGTCCGGAGTAGGTGAACAGGTGCGGGAAGCGCGTGAGGCGCGCGGAGATCGGGATGACCGCGCACTGCTCTGCCTTGCCTCTCTCGAGCGGCACGGGACGCATGTCGCCGTGGAAGAAGCGCGGCGCGACCGCAGTGATCTCCCACGACCCGCGTCCTTCGACGGCCATGGCGTCTGCCAGACTCCGGTTCAGCGCAACGCTGTACGAGTGCGAGATCGACACCAGACGTCGCGGACGGCTCATGTCGCGACCGACCCTGCGGCGAGAAGCCGCTGGACTGTTCGGCACATTGCAAACTGCGTGTCGTACTCGCGTGAGGCGGCGCGACGAAGACGCCTGCGCGCGTCGGCGTCCTGGAGCATCGCTGCGAGAGCGTCGGCGAGGTCGGAGGGTGCTGGCGACTCCGCCATCCGCACGGCGCCGGAGTCCGTCCAACGAGGTTCCGTCGAGCGCCCCGCGGCCGTCACGACGGCTGCGCCCACACCGAGACCGGCCATGAGCGAGGTCCGACGGGACGAGACTCCATCGGGGTACGGCTGAAGCAGCACGTCGCACGATGCCAACGTCGTCGCAACCTCGTGAGGGCTGCTGTCTCCGAGCTCGACGAGCCGGCAGTCGAGGTCCTGCAGCCGGGAGCGGAGCCCATCGCTGCTCGTGGCGGTGTCGCGCCCGACGATGACCGCCGTGACGCCCCGGACTCGCTGCGCGAGTTCGAGGATGCTCGCATGAACGATCGGCAGGATCTCCGGGTGCCCACTCCCGAAGTGACCCACGAGTGGACGCTCTGACGGGCCGGCAAGACGCCGTCGCGTCGCATCCGTCTCTTCCGCCGAGACGTCAATGGCCACCGTGCTGGGAACCGGGAGCCACGTTGGCGACGGCGCCTCCGGTGCGAGTTGACGAAGCAGGTTCGACCACGCCAGCGTTGAGACGAACGTCCGGGTCGAGGCGCGCACGACCCGCGACGCCATGTACTCGTGCGTCCGCGCCAGCAGTCGATGTCGCAGTCGCTGACGCGGGACCCGTGTGAACGCCACTTCGTGGAACATCGTCCAGAGGTCACTGTCCGGCCGGTGCGCGAGCCAGTGAGCGAGGGGGACGTTGAGCGCTCGGTACCCGAACGCGTGCGGCACGTACTGCAGCAAGAGGCGACGTGGCTGTGGCAGTTGACGGATCGCACGATCCAGGTCCCACAGGCCGCGCGTGCTGAAGCCGTGGCGAAGGCGATGCACGTGCGGGTGGTCGGCGCTCGCCTCCGCGGTGGCTGTCGGCCCGGGCGCGAAGACATGCACCCTCTCGCCCCGCTCGGCGAGTGCGGTGGCGAGGAGACGTGTGTAGTCCGCCACGCCACCCGCTTGCGGTGGGTACTCGCCGGTAATCAGCGCCCACGTGACGCCGGTATCGTGCTGCGTGAGCTCGGCACAGACTCGGCCGGGCGCGGCGACACTCATCGAACGCCCCCTGCGGCAACGAGGACGCGCCGGGATGTGGCGATGCGAGCATGGGCGGCCTCGACCAGGTCGAGCGAGGGAGCGGGATCGCAGACTCTCTCGACAAGAGCGCGCGCGGAACGGCGCCGTCGAGTCCGCAGCTCGGCGTCCTGGAGCAGCCTGATCGTGCGGCGTGCCAGCTCTGCGAGGTCATCACTGACGTCGGCATGCACGCCGTCCACCACCGCGAGGCCCTCGACGCCCTCGCGCGTGGTCACCACCGGGAGGTCCATGGCCATCGCCTCGAGTACCTTCACCTTCATGCCGCTGGCAGCGAACGCCGGATACACGAGAACGTCCGCCGCGTGAAAGTGCGGTCGCGCGTCCGGCACGTCGCTTCGAATCTCGACCGAGGCCAATCCAGCGGCTTCGTCGCGCAACGACGTCGCGTCGTGTCCGGTCAGGCGCAGCCGAGCGTTCGGGACTGCCGCGATCACCCGCGGCCAGACCTCCCGGAGAAGTCGTATCGCGGCCGTGCGAGTGGGGCCCCACCGGAACGACCCGATCAGCGTGGCGGTTGGAACCGTCGCGTCAGACTGTGCCGGACGCCGCGGATAGAGTGTGAGATCCAGAGCCAGTGGGATCACCTCGACGTTCGCATCCGGCGCGATCTGTCGCACTGCGTTGGCGAGGCGGGGCGTTAGCGCCGAGATCTGAGAGTAGCGACGCAGCAGCCCGCGCTCGGCGCGGAGCATGAGCCGTTCACGCAGTCGCCCCTGGACGCCTTGGTCATCACTGCTGCCGTCTTCCGAGCGAAGGTAGTGGACGTTCAGGAGAGCGCGCTCTTCGTGGCCTGCGCCAAGCCAGCCGCTCCACGTCTGCTCAAGATGCACGACGTCGACTCCCCGCGCGCTCGCGGCATGGAGCTCGCGCGCGGCATCCTCACTGAACACGTACGACAACGGACGACGAAGCGTGCGCAACTTGGCGCGCAACCCCGTCTCCGGCCGGGGGGGGAAGCAGCGTAGGTCGTAGTCCGTCGAGGGCGCCCGGCCGTCGAGTTGTCGCGCGTCGTTCGGGCGTGTGCAGGCCGCGATCGCGGTGACGTCATGTCCGCGGGCGACTAGTCCGCGAAGCAGCACGTGGTACCAGCGCGCCGCCGCTCCTCCGAGTGGCGCCGGCGGCTCCATGATCGCGACGACGACTCGACGTTTCATCGCGCTGCCCCCGTGAGTCCGGCCGGACGGCTTCGCGCGGCACGGCGATCGCTGAGACTGGCCGTGAACACGGCCGCGACGAGCAGCCAGAAGAGCTGTCCCTCAGTCGCGGTGAAGGGCGTGAACGACGCCGTCAGGGCCGCGACACCGATCCCGTAGCCGAGAATGACGGTCGACCAGATCCAGGCTTCGCCCGGCGCACGACTGAGTGCGCACCTGAGCGTCGTGAACAGAGCGACGCCGACGGCGGTGACGTAGGCGAGCGTGAGCGGGATGCCACCGTCGAGTGCCCACGAGCCGAATTGCACCTCGGTGAACGTCGGAGGATGCACGCGATTCCACGAGTCACCGAACTGACTCGACATCATGCCCCAGCGTCCCGGTCCCGCTCCGAGTGGGTACTCGGCGAGCCAGACCGAGATCGAGTCGTAGACGGCCGTACCGCGATTTGCCTGGTAGACGGCGAGAGGGTCGTCGGCAATCAGCGTGCTGAACCGCTCGGTGATGGCGTCACCTCCGATCTGCGCGCTCCACAGGAAGCTGCCGACGGCCGCCACCGCGATGACGCCGAGTATCCCCAGCGTCGCGCCGTACCGTCCGCGCAGCGCCAGCACCGCGCAAACCACGAGTACGCTGACACCGAAGACGATCAGCGTCGAGCGGACCTGCGAGAAGTAGATGGCCGCCAAGCCGACGGCAACGCCGGCGCCGGCAACCACGCGGAGCACCGGCTGCCGATCGGTGAGGATGAACGCGATGCCGAGCAAGGCGCAGAGGAGGCCGGAGAGCCCAGCCCCGCCGGGGCTGTCCGACAGACCGGACGGCCGCAGGACACGACGACCGTCGGCCAGCGTGATGTGGAGCGAGCGGACATAGTCCGCACCCTGCTCCGCGACCACCGGAGAGATCTCGAACGTCGGCAGACCAGGGATCGTGGCCTGAGCGATGCCGAGCGCCGCCGCAGCCAGGTGAAACCCCCAGAGCACCCGCGCCGCGCGGCGCAGATCTGTGGATGAGATGTCCAGCCACGGCACCCAGAACAGCGGGGCGAGCACGGCGATGTAGAGGCAGGCCTGTGCCAGCGCAGCCAGAGGGGAGTTCACCCAGGGGTGCATCGCCGAGAGGAGGACCACCGCGACGACGCACAGTGCAGGACCGGCCGCCGGATGCGAGCGAGCGCGCGACCGAACGAGGAGCAGCGGTGCGGCGCCACAGAGGAACGCGGCGACTCGAAAGTGCGTGCGCAGCGGCCGGAACTCGGCAACGAGGGGGGCAACCTGGAGGCAGAGCAACAGCACGACGACGAGCACCAAGACGGGTCCGCCGCTCCACGGAGCAGCGCCGGTCGCAGGGGGCGCGCGTCGTAGCTGACGCGACGCGGCGACCGCATGCACGTCAGACAACTCCCGGCTCCGGCCCGCGTAGAACGCCGGGCCTCGACCGTGCAGGCGAGGCGTTCGTCGAGGGGGCCGTTGCGGTGGACTGGTAGAGGTCCAGCGTGCGGCTGGCCATCCGCTGGTCGGAGAAATGTCGTGTCGCTCGTGCCCTGCCGCCAGCAGCCAGCTCCTCCCGGAGTCCGGGCTCGTCGAGCAGCCGCGTGGCTGCCGCCGCGAGGCCGACCGGATCGTCGACGCTGCACGTGAGACCGGACAGCTCATGCGGGCTGACCCATGACACTCCGGAGTTCTGGATCGCGGAGTTGATCACGGGGCAACCCGCGGCCATGGCCTCGATCTGTGCCAGTCCACAGGTCTCCGCCGCCGTGTTGCTGGGGAACCACAGCGCTGTCGCGGCGAGGAGCGCCGAGACGACCTCTTCGGGCTCCCGCGCACCCATCCAGACGATGCGGTGAGCCACACCCCGAGCGGTGGCGCGCGCCCTCAGCTCGGCCTCGAGCGGTCCTGAACCGATGATCAGCAGTCGCCCGCGCACGCGGACCAACGCGTCGATCGCGTTGTGGAGGCCCTTGTAGCGAACGAGCCGTGAGAGCGTGACCCAGAGCGTCTCCCCGTGCTCGCGGCGAAGCTCCGCCGCCCCTCGGATGGCGGCGTCGCTCGGCTGCTGGTATGGCGCGAGATCGATGCCCATCGGAATCACGCAAGCTCGGTCTCGAACGTTGCGCAGAACGCGCGTGGCCGACTTCATCGTCGGTGACGCGCAGACGATCGCAGCGGCGCGTCGGAGAACGACGTGTTCGAACGGTCGGACCAACTGTCGAAGGACGCGTTGCCGTACGGAGTCTGCGTGGAACGAGACGATGAGAGGTGCGCTGATGTCGATGACGGCGAGCGGGAGCAGCACCGCGGGGTTGGGAACGTGCAGGTGAATGACGTCGTACTCACCGGGAAGCAGCGCGCAGAGTGTCTTGCACAGGTCGACGCTGACGTCGAGGCGCGCGATGCTTCCAACGCGCCCAGAGCGACGGACGCGCACGGCGCCGTCGTGCTCCACGGCTGTGTCGGAGCGCGCTAGCGTGCGCCACGAGACGTCGCGCCCGTCCGGTGCCGCGTGGTTCACGCACAGCACCTCCACCTCCGCGCCAAGCGCAGCCTGCGCGTGCGCCAGGGTTTGGACGTGAGACTCGATCCCACCGCGGGCAGGTGGGTAGTACTTGCCGAGATGCAGGACCCTCACGCGGCGTCGGGTTCCGCGCGTTTTTGGGATCCTGCAACCGCCCGTAGCGAGACGCTCCCGATCTCCAGCCCGGCCTCGCGCGCTCGCTTGCGCTCTTGGACGACAGTCTCTAGAGCGCGCAGCGTCTCGGCCACCGGGACCGCGAGATACTGCTCGATCGCTTCGATCGGTGTGGACTCCGCGACGCGTGAGTGCTGCGCTTCGCAGATCAGACTCCCGTAGCGACCGTCTGCTGGGAGCGGGATGGTCACCTGGACGGTCACGTTCTCGGACAGCCCGTCGGACGACGGCGTCGGCTCTGTCGAGAAGATCCAACGCACTCCCGACGCCGGCTGCCGGAAGAAGCGCGTCGCGGCCGGGCTGCGGCACTCCTGGACCGGACTCGCGTGATCGAGAGCCGTAAGTGCCACTGGTGTGAACTCGAGCGCGAGGTACGTCAGGCCTGACTCGACGACAGCAGCTCGAAGTCGGTCGCGAAACTCACTCACGGAACGAGACTGCCGCACCGACTCGCCGGCGCGCGCGAGTGCGACGACGGAGGCGAGACTGCGTCGCGGTCGCACCAAGACGCGACGCTGGAACCGCTGCCATGCGACGCGAACTTCGACGTACCCGACGTGCGCGAGCGCGATCACGACCGTGCAGAGCAGGAGCGCCATGGCGATCAGCGACTCCGCACTGCGCCAGGACTTCGAGAGCACGCCGATGGCGGCGAGAACGAGCGACGACGACCACAGGAGCAGGACCGCGCGACGGACTGAGAGTCCGCTCTTCAAGAGCACGTGGTGGATGTGGCTCTGATCACCGGAGAAGTACGGCTGCCCCGCGGCGTAGCGCCGGGCAAGGGTGAGCGCGGTCTCGATCAGCGGCACCGCGCAGATCAGCAGTGGCACGTGGACGTGCATCACACCGGCATCCGTACGCGCACCGTCGATCGCCAATGCGGCGACGACGAAGCCGACCAGCAGACTGCCGGAGTCGCCGGGGAAGATCTGAGCCGGCGCCCAGTTCCAGCGCAGGAACCCGACGAGCGCACCCGCCAGGGCCAACGCAACGGTCCCCGTGCCGGCCACCCCGAACGAGTCGGCGACGAGAGCACACCCGAGCAACGCGGCGAGACCGATGGAGGACATCAGCCCGTCGAGCCCGTCGATGAGGTTGAACGCGTTGGTGACGCCAACGAACCACGCGATGGTGATCGGGACCGCCAGCACACCGAGGTGGAGCGGCTCCGTCCAGGGCGTGGCGATCACGTCGATGAGATAGCCGCTCTGAACGAGGAGCGACGCGGCGATCACTTCCGCGAAGACGCGGGGAGCCGGGCCGAGACCGCGCACATCGTCCACGGCGCCGACGAGGAACACAAGCGCGGCGGCGAGCAGGAGCGGCCCGTGGCGGGAGCCGTCCCCCGGGCCCAATCCAGCGACCCAGAGTCCCACGAGGAGGCCGGCGAAGATCGCGACTCCGCCGAGCCGCGGCACCGGCTGGGCATGGAGATGCCGTCCGCCAGGCGCATCGGAGAGCCCGATGCGACGAACGAGGCGCTGCAGCGGCGGTGTCAGCAGGAGCGCCGTGACGCACGCCGCGACGAACGCCGCCGCCGCCGGCTGCTCCAGCAGCCGACGCGTCAGGTCCAGCAGCCGTTCGATGGCTCCGGGCATAGCTCCGCCCTCTCGGTCACACCGAGGAACTTGCTTCAGGAGCACGCGGTGACGTCCGAGATCCGGAGTGCGGTGCGAGCGCCGCAGCATGGCTGCGGTCGCCGCCGTACCGTCGCGTGAGGGCACGCAACGACAGCACCGAACGTTCCGGGTCCGAGGACTCCACCGGAGACGGTGCCTTGACGGGGCGCGGCCCGACGGCCGCTCGGCGATCGTCGCGACCCCGTGGAGCGGTGTCAACCCTCATACGGGCGTGGAGGGCGGGATCGCGCGAAGCGACGTCCAGCGATCGGCGGAGCGATGTCCCACAAAGTGGAGGTGGGGCGCGCCCATAGATCAGAGTGGACCATCTTCCCTCTGAGTCGGATGGTGTGCCCTCGCGCGGGCTCCCTACGCGCGCGCGCTCACGACCGCCTCGCGCTCATGCACGCGAGAGCCACGCATCGCCGCCGCACGTCGCTGGGTCACAGGCCGCTGCTTGGCAGGTCGCGGTCACACGCGGTCGCCACGAGAGGGCCGTCGCCGAGCGGCTCGCACGCCGCGGCGTGGATCACTTCCTTCCGCTCCTCCACGTCTGGCATCGCTGGAGCGATCGCATCCGGCGTATCGCCGTTCCCGCGTTCCCCGGGTACCTGTTCTTCCGCGGCGACCCGGACGTGCGCAGAGTCGTCAGCCGGACACGTGGCGTGGTCCGCGTGCTCGGCGGTGCCGCGGACTCGGCTGTCGTGCCGGACGCGGAGGTCCTGGCGCTCCGACGTGCTCTCGCGTCGGAACACGTCCTCTCGCCCGAGCCACGCTTGACGCCGGGCTCGCCCGTCGAAGTCCTGCGGGGACCGCTCGAGGGGCTCCGCGGGACCGTCGTGCGCAACGGCCGCCAGAGTCGCTTCGTCGTCGAGGTGCCACTGCTCGGGCAGGGGATCTCCGTGGACTTGGACGAGGTCGATGTCGAACCCGTCTGAGGCCGCGCGCCTTCCGCGAGTCGCCGGGCCGTGCGCCGTCAGTCCGGGCGCGATCGCGTAGGCCGCCGTGCGCATCGAAGAGCGCAGAGATGGTGTGCCCCCCCGACGGAGCCGGCAACTCGCCGACCACGTAGCCCCGTCAAGGACCGTCGCTCCTGTCTCCAGGATCGAATTGCGCCGAGGGGGGGATTTGTTCGCGCTGAACGTCCAGTCGCAACGCGCGTGCCGGGTTGTCAGACCAGCTCGCTCAGGCTCGCGAGGCGCGCTGATCGGCCGCGATCTCCTGCGGCGTGTGCTCACTCGGCGCACGCGAAGCCGTGCCGACGTCGAACCGAATGGACATCGACCACGGCCGGCGCTGCGGTCGCTGGGTGCCGGGCTTGCGCTCTTCCTCGTCGCGTCCGTTGCGGCCGCTCAGGACCGTGGCGCAGAGGAGGCGCGGGAGTTCCTACGCGGTGACCTCGGCGGGGCGACGGCGGAGATCATGGAGGCCGCGGACCTCGAGGCGCGCGCCGTCGTGCCGTCGTTCGTCACGGTCGGTCGTCACGTGGTCCCCAGGTTCGCTCCGCGGACGTTCGACCTGTGGGAGGTCGGCCTGTTCGCCAGCGAGACCATGGAGTACGGCGACAACGTGCGGGGAGACTCCACGAACCCGCGTTCGGATGTGTTGTCCCGCACCACGGGGGGGGTGCGGCTCGGGCGAGACGCGTCCGAGCTGAGTGTGTCCGCCAGCGCGTCGCTCACCGGCGTCGCCTTTCGTCGATCGCCGAAGCTGAACTCGCTCGATCGCCAGGGTTCCGTCAGCGTCTGGTACGGCAGCGGTCCCACGCGATTCTCGATCGCAGCGCGCTACCTACGCCTCTCGGAGATTGGCGCACGCACCGCCGATACCGATGGCCGCCAAGGCGTGCTGCTGAGCGCGCGAGAGAGACGCCGTCGCTCCTCGATCGGGTTCGACGTGGGTGCGGAGTACACGTGGACGAAGACGCGGCTCGCAGCCGCGTTTCGGAGCACGCGCGACGCGTACAGCGGGTCGACCAATCTCGATTCCCGCCTCGACGAGTGGAGCCTGCGAGTCGGCTACGAGATCGACGCCAAGCTCAGCACGTCGCTCGAAGCCTCGGTGTTGAGACGAGATCGGGAGGCGGGTGCGGCCGACACACGGGGAGACCGTGTTGCGGCCGGGATCGTGTGGAAGTCGAGTCCAAGTCTCACCGTTGACCTCGAGGTCGGGAACATACGCGAGGACCCGACCGGTGCGACGCGAGGCACGTCGTCGTCGGCCGGCCGGCTGATCGTGTCGTGGGTCGCCTCGCCGTTGACGTTGGTGCGCGCCGATCTGTATCGGGATCTCTACGCTGCCGCTGGGGACGGGTTGCAGAAGATCACCTCCCTCGACCTGGCTACGGTGTGGGATCCCATCGGCCCCTGGTCAGCACAACTGGATCTGCACACGCAACGGAGGACCGGATCGTCGACCTGGACGCTGAGTCACGGTGCGCGCTTCGGCTATCGGACGAGCGACGACTCCGAAGTGGCTCTGCTCGTTCAGCTGATCCGCGAATCGGGCTCCGGCGGCACCGAGTCCAAACGCGTCTCGGTGGAGTTCACAGTCGGGTTCTGACGCATCGCCGAGCAGGGAGCGACGACGGCCGATCGTGTCCGATCCAGACCTCGTAGATGGATGCGCCCGGGCGGCTAGCCCGGACTATTCATGACGACTCACGCACCTGAGCGGTCCAGACCGCCGATCTCCGCGTTGCGCCTCCTCCGAGACGGAACGGCGTCGCAGTTGTCGGCGCGCCTTGATCTCTACGGTCTGTCCTCGCTCAGGACGGGCCTCTCTGAGCGTGCCGTGGCTTCCGCACCCAGGCGGATCCTGAACTCCC
>JAJFFG010000048.1 GCA_021776825.1 Planctomycetota bacterium | reverse complement strand
GCGGCAATCGCCGCGCCTCCGTTGTCTCTGGTCGGCTCCGCGGCCGCGACACCTCGCACGCGAGGGCCACCCCCTCGGCCGCAGCCTTGCGTGGCCTCATCTCCCGCGTCACGGCGCTTGCGCTGACGCGCAACCGCCGCGCCCCGGGTCCGGCTCCGATCCCAGGGATCGCGTGAGGCCAATTGGGTCGTACGGGCGGATCTCCTGATCCGCCCCGCCCGCTGGGGTCGCTCGCGCGTGTCGGGTTCGATGGCGCTCTGCGGGCGATCCCGCGGACTCGGGCGGACATCGGTCGGTGGCGCTGTCGTCCCACGGGTCCTGGGGGGCGGTCGCGGTGCGCTGATGGTCGCCGCGCATCGGCCGTCGCGCATCGGTCGTCGTCGGGTCGGTCGTCGTCGGGTCGGTTCGATTCCGTCGGACGCTCTCGCCCCGCGCGCCCGTGTCGTCGCGACTCCGTGCTCCCGTGCCGCCGTATTGCCGCCTTTCCGCCCCGAATCTGCATCGATCTGCCCGCATCCGGGAGCCCGCCACGAAAGGTGTCTCTGCATCCCGACTGATCCGTCAGGATCAGTGCCCCCCTCGGACCTGCGTTCTCCCGGTTTGGACGCATGCGCCTCGACTCCTCCCGCCGGGCCCTCCTCTTGCTCCTCGGGTGCCTCGTAACGGCACTCGTGTTCCCACGCGCCTGTGCGGACTCCCGCGTCGGATTCGGCGTCCTACTGCCGGCCACCGCTCCCCTGACGGCGGCCGACGAGCGAAATGCCCGCGAGGCCGAGCTACTGGAGGCGAACGCGCGCCTCGCTCAGGAGCTCCACCACGTCCACGACCGTCTCGAGGCGCTCCCGAGCGAGCTCTCGGCGGCGTTGGCGGCCACCGAGTTCGTTGGGGCGCCGGCCCAGGCGCTGACGGCCGTCGCCGCGAGGGTGCTCCATCGCGACGTCTCCCGGTCGCGCCTCTCGTTCGTCGTTGACGTCGGCAGCAACGCGGACATCTACCGCGGGCTCGCTGTCGTGCACGGCAACTCCCTCGTCGGTGTGGTGCAGGCCGTTGCAGACGATGCGTGTCGTGTCGTGCGGGTCGACGACCCGGCGCGCGACAACGTGTTCCCGGCGGAGATCCGCCCCGTCGGGGCCGGCGATGCGCTCGGCGACGGGCTCGATCTCGGGGACCGCACGCTCCGTCAAGGCGTTGCGCGAGGGACCGGTGACGGGCACGTCGTCGTCACGCATCTCGGCGAGGGCGCGGCCAAGGTCGGCGACCTCGTCGTCACCGGAGCGACGCGGATCGGTGTGCCGGCGGGACTGGTGCTCGGTGAGGTCGTGCGGTTCGACGACGACGACCGCGATGGTGTGTGGGAAGCGCAGGTGCGCCCCCTGCGGGATCTCGAGACGCTGCGTTCCGTGATCATCTACGTCCGTCCCCAGCTCGATCGCGTGGTTCGCCCGCGGGACGACGCGCGGTGAGGTGGTCCCGTACGGTCGCCACAGCGGTCACGCTCGCGCTGCTGCCGCTTCTCGCCCCGGCCGCCTGGCTGCATGGCGGCGCATTCCCGGACCTGGCGCTCCTGCTGGTCGTCTTCGTCGCGTTCGCCGCCGGCCCGGAGCCGGCAACCCGTGTCGGCATCGTCATCGGTCTCGCGGCGACTCCGTGGACGATCGAACCGCTGGGCCAGGCGGCGTTCCTGCTCGGAGCGACGGGGTTCGTGATCGGGAGCCTGCGGCGCACACTCGAACTCGACCGGGCCTCGGTACGCGTCGCCACGGTGGCGGTGACCGCGTTGGTGCTGCGCAGCGCGGGGACGCTCCTCGCGGGCGGTTCGCTCCTCGCCGACGCCCGCCCGATCCTCTTGGCCGTCGCCGCCACCGCCATCTCCGCACCTCCGGTCATGGCTGCGCTCGCCGGTCTGCGCCTCGTGCGGGGCCCGGCGCGATGGAGGCCGGCCGGTGTATGAGCGGCGGCTGCGGCTGCTCGTCGTCGCGTACGTCCTGATCCTCTGCGTGATCGGTGCGCGTGCCTTCGCCTTGCAGGTGGTCGAGGTCGGCGATCATGTCGGTCAGCTCGAGACACGCTGCCGGCGCACCCTCTCGGTCCTCCCGCGTCGCGGCGAGATCCTCTACGCGAACGGCACTCCGATGGCGGCGAACGTGCCAGGGTTCGGCCTAGAGGTAGCGTTCCGAGAACTCGACGATCGTGTGCTGCCCGAGCCGGAGCAGCTGGCGCGCTCCCTCGGCGAGTGGACGGCTCAGCGGACCGAGCTCGATGCGGCCGAGGTCGCCGCGACGACGACGGCGCGGGACCGCGCCGTGCTGGAGCGCCGCCTCGCGGCACGACGCGCCGCCGGCGACACGCGGCGTAACGAACTGCTCAGCACGTATCCCGAAGCCTACGAGCGCTACGTGCGCGACGGTCTCGCCGTGCGCCGGGCCTGCGCCGTATGCGGACACACCGTGCGCTCGATCGATCCTCCGACGCGGTCCTGCCGCGAGTGCGGAACTCCTGGTCGGTTCGAGGTCCTCCCACCGTTCGACGTTCAGGAACTCGCCGACCTCCTTGACGAGGAACGGGCGACGGTGGACGCGTCCCTCGCTCGCGCGCTGCTGCGGCGCGCCCGACGACCGGCGTATCGGCTGCACGCGCTCATGGTGCGCATCGAGCCCCACGCCGCCGAGGAGATCGCCCTCAAGCCCTGGCGTTTCGCAGGCCTCGATGCCGTCCCACGCGCGGCGCGGATCCGCGACGACCTCGCCGCGCAACTGGTCGGGCGGACGCGTCTGCCCACGGCCGCGGACATGGAGCGCCTGACCGATCCGGCGCGGGAGGCGGACGGCCTGCACATCTACTCCGAGGCCGAGGTCTATCCAGCGCTCGTCGGCGCGTGGGGGCTCGAAGCGCAGTTCGACGACCACCTGCGCGGCGTGCCGGGCAGGTCGGTGCGCGTGCGCGAACACGACGGCGTGGAGCCGTACCGGACCGAGATCCGCCGCGAGGTCATGGACGGTGCGCCGCTCCAGACGTCGATCGTGCCGCGACTGCAGCGCGCGGCCGAGGAGATCGTCGCTCGCGCGCCGGCTCACGGAGCGGGGGCGGCGATCGTGATGGACGTGCGCACCGGTGCCATTCTCGCGATGGCGTCGGCGTCGAGCGACGGGCTCAATCACGCGCACGTCCACGTGCAGCCGGGTTCGGTGTTCAAGCTCATCACGGCTCTCGCGATCCTCGAGACGGGACTCGATCCCGAGGAAGAGGTCGTCTGCAACAAGAGCGGTGTCATGCGGGGTCGCGGAAAGTACGTGTGCATGCACGCGCACGGACCGATCGCACTGGTCGAGGCGTTCGAGCGCTCGTGCAACGGCTACTTTGCTCAGCAGGCTGCGCGACTGGGCGCCGAGCCGCTCGCCGCGTCGTTCCGGAGCTTCGGCCTCGAGCGGCGCTTCGACCTGGGCCTCGGCGACATGCACCTCGGTGAGGCGGGCCTCGCGCGATCGGGACCCGAGGACTGGGAACGTTGGGACCTGATGATGATCGGGATCGGTCAGGGACGCGCCACGTCGACTCCGTTGCAGATCGTCACCGCATACGCGCGGCTCGCTGCCGGCGGGACGGCAGTCACTCCATGGCTCGTCGAGCCGCTCCGTCCTGACCCGACGGCCGTGCGGCGCGACCCGGCTCTCGTGCGCCATGCTCCGCTGCTGCAGGCTGCAGCACGCGCGGTGGTGGTGTCGGGCACGGGGCAGGCACAGGTGGAGCTGGGCAACGCCGACGCCGCGGGGAAGTCCGGCACCGCGGAGGTCCTGCGCCGGGACGGAGTGGATCCACCGTCCTACGGGCAGGCCAAGTACGTGAACAACACGTGGTTCGTCGGCTACGCCCCCCACGATGCGCCGCGCTTCGCGGCGGTGGTGGTCTTCGAGCGCATGAAGCCCGGCGCTCACGGGGCGACCGAGGCCGGCGATCCGGTCGGCCGCCTACTCATCGAGGCGCTCAGTGAGCGCTGACGCGATCCGTCCTCCGCTCGCGGCCGCTCCCGCGCGCTGGTACCTGACGCTGCGCGCCCTGGACCCCCGGGTCCTGGCTCCGGCTCTCGTACTCGTGGCGATCGGACTGATCTCGTTGGCCGCCGACAAGCCGGTCGCCATGCTCTCGCAGGCCCGGTGGTGTGTTGTCGGCCTGGCGGTGATGCTGGCCGCGATCGTCGTTCCGTACCGCAAGCTACTCGCGCTCGCGTACCCGTTCTACGCCGTCTCGCTGCTCTGCCTGGGCGCGCTGCTCGTGCCCGGCCTCGGACGCACCGCGAACCACGCCACCCGGTGGCTCCAGCTGGGACCGATCGGATTCCAGCCGAGCGAACTGGCGAAGGTCGCCGTCGTCATGGTGCTGGCGCGCTACATCCGCTTCCGTCGCGATCACCGCACGTTCAAGGGCCTCGTCGTCCCGTTCCTGCTGACGCTGATCCCGCTGGCGCTCATCGTGAAGCAGCCGGATCTCGGGACCGCGCTCATGCTCGTACCAGTGCTCTTCGTCCTGCTCTGGGCCGCCGGCGCGCAACGGCGTCACCTGATGACGGTGGTCGTTCTCGGCGTCCTGAGCCTGCCGCTTGTCTACTCCGTTCTGCAGCCCTACCAGCAGGCTCGTGTCCGGAGTTTCGTCGAGCCGGCGGTGGTGCTCGTCGCCGATCTTCGGAGTGGCGCAGACGAGGCCAGCACCGACGCCGCCGCGGCAGGCGCCACGAACTCCGCACGAGCAGCGACATCGCGTGCAGCAGCGGGTGCACCCGATCGCCACCACGTTACGGAGTCTCTGGCGGCGATCGCCGGCGGCGGGATCACGGGGCAGGGCTTCCGCGAGGGCTTCCAGAACCGCACGGACCGCGTGCCCGAGTCGTGGACGGACTTCATCTTCTCGGTCTTCGCCGAGGAGTGGGGCTTCCTCGGGGTGCTGATCCTGTTGCTAGCCGAGGGTCTCCTGCTGATCGGACTGGGATCGGTCGCGTTCGAGGTGAAGGAGCCGGCCGGTCGGCTCCTGGCGATCGGAGCGCTCGTCATTCTCGGCACACAGACGTGCGTGAACCTCGCGATGACGGTCGGGCTTGCTCCGATCACCGGCCTACCGTTGCCGTTCCTGTCGTACGGAGGCTCGTCGATGCTCACGTCCTGGCTGCTGCTTGGGCTGGCGCTGAACGCAAAGGCGCACCGTCCGTTGGTCTTCACGGCCCGGGACTTCGATTGAGACCTTCACGCTCGCCCGGCATCGTGCGTCTGCTGTGTGGGGGTGGGATCGCTGTTGCGTAGGGTGGAATCCCGGTTGCGTAGGGTGGAATCCCGGTCGCAGCGGCTGGGATCGACCCGAAGGAACGGAATTGCCGGAACCGGTTGCCACCGCCCGCATCCAAGGGAGCAGCAAGCTGGAGAGCTCGCGACACGCTGATCTCGAGGCCGTGCAACGCTGCCTGGCGGGCGACCGCGAGGCGTTTGCGGGGCTCGTCGAACGGTGGCAGGACCGGATCTACGGGGCCATCTTCCGCATGGTGCGGGACCCCGAGTTGACCCGGGATCTGGCCCAGGAGACGTTCCTGAAGGCGTGGAGCAAGTTGGCCTCGTTCCAGGGCGGAGCCGCCTTCGGGACGTGGCTGTACTCCATCGCCGTCAACCAGGTTCGAAGTGAGATGAGGAAGCGGTCCGCGAAGAAGTATGGCGCGCCGGTCTCTCTCGAAGCGCTGCGAGGTGCCGATGACGAGAGAGCCTTCGACCCCGCGGATGCGGGGCCGGGTGCCGTCGAGAAGGTGGCGACGCAGGAGGACTGTGCGCTGCTGCTCGCAGAGGTCGAGACGCTCGACCCGGACCACAAGGAGGTGATCGTGCTACGGGAGTTCCAGGACCTCTCCTACGAGGAGATCTCGGCCATCCTGGAAGTGCCGGTCGGCACGGTCCGTTCGCGTCTCCATCGAGCCCGTGGCGAGCTGCGCGAGCGGCTGAGCGGGCGGGTGCTCTGATCATGACGGACGAGTTCGAACGGCTGATCCACGCGGAGCTCGACGGCGAGATCACGCCGGACGAGCGTGCCCGTCTCGCGTCGCTGATCGATGCCGATCCCGGCCTCGCCGAGGAGGCGCGTGCGTATCGCCAGCTGGGGACGATCCTGCGGGCGGTCCCGCCCGTCGCGGCACCGGCGGGCTTCGCGGACTCGGTGATGGGGGCCGCCGTGATGGCCGACTCTGCGGACGGAGGCGTTGCAGAGGGAGACGTGGCGGGCCGAAGCAATGCGGCCCCGCGTTTCCGCCTCGTCCGTGCGGCACCGTGGATGGCGCTCGCGGCCGGACTGCTGATTGCGGTCGCCTTCGCCACGCGCCCTGACGAGCGCTTCCAGAGTCCGGGCACGACCGAGACGGCCGCCGTCGACCGATCCGCGCGTGGGGACTCTGCCGATGTGAAGGACCGGGCGAAGGCGGTCGACGCGGGTCTCGCCGACGCGTTGGAAGAGGGCTTCGAGGCCGGGAGCGAACTCCGCTTCCGTCGCCGCGTCGCCGAGCAGGACAAGGAGCGTCCGAGCGAGGCGACCGCCGATGCCGCACCGCAGCGGGCCGCGACGCCCGCCCCTCGAATGCCCGCCCCTAGAATGCCCGCCCCTCGCAAGAAGGTCGGCGCGAAGGACGCCCCGGCGCCGCCCGCGACTGCAGCCGCCCCGCCGGAGTCGAACTCCGCCCCGCCTCGGCCGACGCCCCGACCGACCCCCGCCCGGAAGCCCGTCACGGCGAAGTCGCCCGGTGCTCCCGAGCGCACATCCCCTCCCGGTACAGCTCCCGCCGACACATCCCCCGCAGCGGGCGAGCCCTCTACGCCGCTGGCCGAGGGAGACGACACCGCGAGCACGCCGGACTTCGAGAAGGTGCTCGACGACGACCGGGACGCCACCCGGAAGCGCGGCGCGTCGCGTGATGCGAAGCGGAGAATGCCGATTCGCTACGTCGTCTTCCACGACGTGGCCGCAGCGGAACGCTTTGCGGCATCGCTGAGCGCAGCGGTCGCCCGAGACGCGAAGGGCAAGAGCGAGGTGACGGCCGAGCGTCGCAAGCCCGATCCGGGCGGGCCTGATCTGGACGATACTGATCCGGACGATACTGATCCGGACAGCCCCGACCGGGGCAGTGCGGATCCCGGCGGTGCTGGTCCCGGGGGTGCTGGTCCCGCGACCGGTGGGGGTTCCGAGAGGCCGGCCGCAGATCCGGCCGCTTCGTCGGGCAGGGGCCTCGCCGCATCCTCCGCGCGGATCGTGGCTCGACTCACGATCCCGAGTGCTCGTCCGTCCGTCCGTGCGCTGCTGGATGTGCCGCTGTCGGACGGCCAGTGGGCGGCAGCCGCGCCGCCAGAGGTGCGGGAACTCCTGGCACGTGCGGCCGAGGAGCGGAAGGACGTCGAGGATCGTCGTCGCCGCGAGACCGCGGACGCCGACACGGCCGACGAGCCGGAGGTCGAGAGTGAGCGTGGCGGCGTCGGAGGCGGGGGCGGCGTCGTGGGAGTGGGCGCGGGGGCGGCCGCCGGCGCGGGCTCCCTCAGCAGTGCCGCAGCGCGTGTCACCACGGTCGAGATCGTGATCGTGGTCGTTCCGCCCCCGAAGCCCACCGGTTCCAAGCCGGGGCGCTGAGCGACCCGCCCCCTCCTCCCCGGCCGGCCGGCCGCGCAGACCGTCCGCCAACCGGACCGGCCGTCCGTCAACCGGACCGGCCGTCCGTCAACCGGGGCGACGAGAGAGGAACTGCCGCAACGCAGTCGCCGCCACGGCGCCTTCGTCCGACAGATCGGGGTCGCGCTCTGCCAGCGCGAAGGCATCCTCACGGGCCGCGAGCAGCAAGGCCGGATCGCCCAGCAGACTCGCCACGCGGAGTTCGGGCACCCCGCTCTGACGCGTGCCGAGGAACTCGCCAGGTCCGCGGATGCGCAGGTCGGCCTCGGCGATCTTGAACCCGTCGGTGGTTCCCGCCAACGCATCCAAGCGCGCGCGGGCGTCGCGCGTCTTCGCGTCGTGGAACAAGATCATGCGTGAACGATCGCGACCGCGCCCGATGCGGCCGCGGAGCTGGTGGAGCTGCGCGAGTCCGAACCGCTCTGCGTGTTCGACGATCAGCACGGTGGCCTCGGAGACATCCACACCGACTTC
Organism: Planctomycetota bacterium; assembly: GCA_021776825.1. GTDB lineage: Bacteria > Planctomycetota > JAJSAM01 > JAJSAM01 > JAJVHW01 > JAJFFG01. Next base: position 9,196 of record JAJFFG010000048.1, on the reverse strand, counting down.
GACGACCGAGGTGCAGACGAGGACGGGCGTGGCCCCGTCGCGGAACGCCTCCATCGCGAGTTCCTTGTCCGGACCCTTCATCCGCCCGTGGAGGAGTCCGACCGGGATGCCGGCGAACGGCCCCTCGCGGAGCTCGTCGGCGAGCTGCACGGCGGCTTTGAGTGGGAGCTCGTCGTTCTCCTCCACGAGCGGAGCGACGTGGTACGCCCGGCGTCCTCGGCGGATCTCGCGTCGCACCCAGTCGTACGCCTGCGGACGGTCGGTCTCCTCGCACAAGACCGTGTCGATCGGCTGCCGCCCCGGCGGCAACTCGTCGAGCACGCTGACATCCAGGTCGCCGAACAGGGTCATCGTCAGCGTGCGCGGGATCGGTGTGGCGCTCATCACCAGCATGTCCGGCGCGAGACCCTTACTCCGCAGCGCCGCTCGCTGCAGCACTCCGAACTTGTGCTGCTCATCCACGATCACGAGACCCAGGGACGCAAACCGGACGTCCTGCTGAATGATGGCGTGCGTGCCGACCACGATGTCCACGTCGCCCGCTGCCACGGCGGCCAGGGTCTCCCGGCGCTTCTTCGAACGGGCACTGCCGGAGAGCGTGGCGATCCGTACCTGCGAACCCGCGAGGAAGCGCGCAAACGTCGCGTGATGCTGCACGGCCAGGATCTCGGTTGGTGCGAGGAGCGCCGCCTGCAAGCGGCGTGCGACTGCCGCCAGCATGGCGTATCCGGCCACGACCGTCTTCCCGGCCCCGACGTCTCCCTGGAGGAGCCGGTTCATCGGGGTTGGTGCCGCGAGGTCGGCGGCGATCTCACTGACGCAGCGCTCCTGCGCGCCCGTCAGCGTGAACGGGAACCGCGCGCGAATGCGCCGGTCGAGCCGGGCATCGATCTCGATGCGATGGGGCTTCAGCTCCTCCCGGTGGCGACGACGCCGCAGCGCGAGCCCGAGTTGCAGGAGGAAGAGCTCCTCGTACTCGAGACGATGTCGTGCAGCCGCGAGGGCATCGTCGTCGTCGGGGAAGTGGATCTGACGGAGTGCGTCGGCGAGAGGGAGCAGCTCACGCGCCTCGCGCAGCGGCGCGGGGATCGGGTCCTCGAGTTGGTCGACGACAGCCTCGAGCGCGCGAGCGACGAAGCGGCGGACCTGAGCGGGATGCAGCCCCTGAGTCAGCGGATGGATGGGCACGATGCGCGACGCTCCGACGGGATCGTCCTCGGCGTCCTCGTCGACGACCTCGACCTCCGGCGACGACATGCGCGCGCCGTGCTCCCACGTCACGCGGCCCGAGAGGAACGCGTCCGTGCCGACGGCGAGCTGGTCGCCCCGCCAGCGCTGCTGCCAGAACTCGGCCACGAGGAGCCCTGTGCCGTCGTCCAGCGTCACCGTCACGACCGAGCGGGGATGTCGCCGTCCACCGACCCGCCGCGTCCGCGAGGCGGCGACGCGACCTCGCACCGTGGCGTGCGTCTCCGGCCGGAGATCGCGGATGGTGATCAGCTCGCGGCGGTCTTGGTGCTCGCGCGGCAGGTGCCGCACGAGATCGCCCACGGTCAGTACCCCGAGCTTCGCCAGCGGCCGCGCGCGCCGGGGACCGACGCCCTTCAGGTACTGGACGGGGGTATCCGGGCCGAGTTCGGGCGTCGCGCTCACGGGGTGTCCGAGGAGACTGGAATCCCGGGGAAGCGCCCGCCGGGTCGGGTGGGTACGATAGCGGACGCTGCCGACGGGACCGCTCGGTCCGTTGTCAGTGAGTCCCCGGAGTGACGCCATGCGTGAACTCGTCCGGCTCGTTGTGAGCGCCTTGCTGGTCCTCGCTGTCCCCATCGTCGGGTGGGCGCAGGAGACCGACGGCGACGTCGACGCGCTGCGGAGTGCGATGGAGTCCGCGTACGTCGACGTTCAGGCCGGACACGCGGCTGTGAACGCAGCCGGCTTCGAAGAATCCATCCGGTCCTCCACGGTCGCCGCCTGGCTGGAGCAGTTCGCGACCGCAGCCCAGGACACGGACCTCCGTGAGCGCGTCGACGCTGCCATCGCCGACACTCGCTCCGCGGGGCAGCCGCTGCGCGGCATCGCGCTGCGGGTCGTGCTGAAGACGCTCGATGGACGCCGTGGGCAAGGGAAGCGTGAGAGCGACGGCAGCGGTGCCGATCAGTTCCTCGAGGCCGTCTCCAGTCTGTTCCACGCTGGCGTGCCGCCGGACGAGGTGTGGGACAACCACTTCCTCGGCGAGCCGGTCGTGGTCGCATGGCGCGCCGCCCACGGAGGCGGCGACGATCCCTCCGCGACGCAGCCCGCCGCCGAGACGCCGCTCATCTCACTGCCCAAACTGCGTGTCGACGTCGGCCCCTGGGAGGGCTGGCTCAACGACCTGACCGATCGACAGAACCGTCGCACGAAGGCGTCCGTGAAGGTGCTGCACGTCGACGCGCACGAGGTCACCGGTGCCCAGTACCTCGCGTTCCTGGCCGCCCAGCCCCCGGAGAAGCGCGCGGGGCTGCTGCCGGTCGGCTGGAAGGTCGATGATGCGGGCACCCCACTGGTTCCAGAGGGCCGAGGGAGCCACCCCGTCACGGGCGTCTCGTTCGTCCAGGCCCAGGCGTACGCCTCCGCGGCCGGCAAGCGGATCCCGACCGAGGACGAGTGGGAGCGGATCGCCGCGGCCGGTGACGAGAAACGTCTCTTCCCGTGGGGACCGACCGTCGCGGGACGCTCGTGGGCGCATGCGACACCCGACGGCGGGACAGCGGCCGTCGACGCGCACCCCGAGGACGTCACCCCCGAGGGCGTGCTCGGGCTCGCTGGAAACGTCGCCGAGCTCGTCGCGACCCTGGCAGATCGCAAGAACGTCGGCCGCGGCAAGCTCGCGAAGGATGCCCGCGTGGCCACTCGCGGCGGCAGCTTCCGTTCGCGGCCCGGGGAGTGCCAGACGCGCTTCCGCTGGGTGGTGGACGCTCGCGAGGGCCAGCCTCACGTCGGCTTCCGTTGCGTCATGGACGACGCCGAGTTCAAGCGTCTGAACACTCCCCGATAGAGCGATCCAGGCTCGCCGGTCGTGACGGCGGCGTGACCCGCGGAGGCTCACCTGCGCGGCCCGCACGCGATCCACTCGCCGCCCGATGGCGGCGGGTAGAGTGTGCGGTTCGCTTGCTCCAGGGTCCCGGAGTCTCCGCATGTCGCGTCCGTTGCTGATTGCTGCGTCGCTCGCCGTCTTGGGGCTGGCTACGCCTGCGTTCTCGCAGGACAAGCCGCCGAAGACGCGCCCCGACGAGCCTGGCAAGTCGGAGTCCGGGAAGCCGCGCATCCGCATGGGCGACGCCCCGAGCTCGAAGCCCAAGGCGGCCGACGAGCCCGAGACGTCGAAGAAGAGCGAGCCGGAGCTCCTCATCGAGGCGCTCGCCGAGTGGCCGGCCGCCGACGCCAAGCAGGCATCGATCCGACTCTCGGCCCAGCCGCGCATCGCGTATCCGCTGCTCGAGAAGAAGATGCTCGAGGCCGATCAGGACTGGCGCGTCGTCTGCGGCGCGGCCGCGACCCTCGGTCGGATCGGCGACCTGCGCGCACTCGAGCTGATCGAGGCCAAGCTGCAGGACCGCGGGCTGTTCCAGCACTCTGGCGACCTGCTCGACGCACTCGCGCGGATCGACTTGGTCGGCGCGAAGCGACGTCTCATCGCGCACCTGCTCCACCCCGCGTCGTCCGTCGTGGACGAGGCAGCCTCCCGACTCGAGCGACGGATCTCGGCCACCGATGTCGAGACCCTGCGCGAGGTCTACGAGGTCGGTGGCACCACCGCGCGGCTGCGTTGTGTCGAACTCTTGCAGGCCGCGGACGCCGAGTCCGCTCGCGCTGATCTCGCCGTCGCGCTGCGCGACAAGAGTCCGCGGGTCTGTTTCGCGGCGGCGACCGGCTTGGCCGCCGACCCCTCGGACGAGGCGCTGCAGCATCTGCGACGCGCGGCGCGATCGCCGCTCGATCGCCAGATGGCGTACGCGTACATCGGTCTGGCGACGCGCAGCGAACGGACGGGTGAGCGCCTCCTCGAGGTCGCCGACATTCGCGCGCTGCTTGGTGGGCGCGGACTCGACCATCTGGAGCCGCTGAACCGCGCGGCCGCTGCCGTGGCCCTGGGCGACGCCGGGTACTTCCACGAGATCGACGTGCTCGAGTCGCAGTTCGAACCCCGCGTGGTCCCGGCATTGCTCGATGCGTGGATCAATCCGGAGTTCTGGAACGACATGAAGATCGTGCGTCCGCTCGTGTTGCGCCGCTTGCGGCGCGTGACGGGCCACTTCGATCTCCGCGACCCTCGCGAGTGGAAGTCGTGGTGGACCGAGAACCGGGTGTCGTTCACGGCGCACCGCGTTCTGGCCCGCGTCGCTCCCGAGTCGACCGGCACCATGGTCGTCCGCATCGAGGGTGACGAGGCCCCCGGCGAAGAGACCACGATCCTCGGTGCCGGTTCGCGCTCGCTCGGCTCGGCGTTGGCCGGTGAGCTGGCCATCCTGGTGACCGCGGACGAGGCGGCGCACGTGGCCGGTCTGCTGAACGACTCGGGTCTCCTCGCCGTGCGCGACGGTTCGACCAGCGGCCGCGAGCGGGTGACCGGTGTGCACGTCACCGTTCGCGTCGGCAACCGCGAGCGTCGTGTCGACGTCGGTCCGGATGATCTCGACGGCACGGCGCGCGAACTGCTCACCACGGTCGCCCTGCTCCGCGGCACGCACGGCTGGCAGCGTTATCGGCCCGTGGCCGTGGACGCTGCGGCGTTCGTCGGCTCCATGGGCGAGTTGTTCGCAGTCAAGCGCACGCAGCCCGAGCGCGATGGTGCGCTGACGACCTTGATCATCGACGCGCTCGATCCTGCGCGCGGAGAGGACTGGATGGTGCTCGCTCTGGAGGAGCTGACGGCTCTTCCCGACCTGGGTTCGCTCCTCGACGATCGGCACGTGGACCGGTTGCTGACGCTGCTCGGTGAGCAGAGCGATCTGAATGCCGTCTCGGAGGCGCTGCTGCGCGCTCTGGTGCGCTCGCGCCGCACCGAGGCACAGCCGCTCGTGCTGGACTTCATCACCACGCGCCCGCTCAGCAATGCGCGCCGACGTGAGTTGCTGACCGGTCTCTTCGAGGGTGCGACCGACGAGGATCTCCAAGCGGCACTCAAGAACGAGCGCTCCGAGGTGCGGGTGGCCGCGCTGTCGGCGCTCACGACGGAGTCTCTCGGAGGCGAGCCCGCCCGCGCGGCCGCGCGGGCCATGGAAGATGACTCTGTCGCCGTGCGCGCCGAAGCGGTGCGCACGCTCGGGCGACTCCGCCAGGAGGACTCTCGTCTGCAACTCGAGGAGCTCGCGCGCCAACCCGGAGAGATGCGCGTCCCGGCCATCGAGGCACTGGGACTCCTCGGCGGCAAGAGTTCGCTCGCCGTCATCATGGCCGCGTTCGCGAACGACGATCCTCGTCTGCGCGTGGCCGCGATCCAGGCGTTCGCCGACTCCGGCGAGCCTGAGGGGCTCTCCGCGATCGTGGCGTCGATGGGGGGGGACCCGTCACCCCTCGTCCGCGAGGTCGCGCACTCGGCGATCACCCGGATCGGGTCGCGTCGCGCCGGCGATGCGCTCCGCAAGATGGCCGTGGACCCGGCCCAGCCGTCCGGCCCGCGCGCCCGCGCTCTCGCCGCGTATGCGGCTCTGCGTGGCAAGGAGTCGGCGGCGGATCTTCGGCGGCTCGTCAGGGACCCCTCCGAGGAGGTCGGTGACGAGGCCGCGCTGGCTCTGGCCCGCTGGCGCGATCCCGGTGCGGTGGAGCGGCTGGTGGCCATGCTCGAGGCGGAGCGCAGCGTGTCCGAGGCGCGACGCGCGCTCGAGTCGATCTCCCTCGAGCGCTTCGGACAGAGCGACACCGCCATGCTCGCAGCGCTCTACGGCGGCTGGTGGGAGCTGGCGGGCGACCGCGGCCCGCGCGGCTGGCTCGTTGACGCACTGCGGAACGAGAACATCGAAGATCCGATCCTCGACGACTGGATCGACGGGCGTGCTGCTCGAGAGGCCGTCCCCACGCTCCTCAAGGGGCTTCGCAGCGAGCGATGGGCGATTCGCCGCGCGTGCGATCTGTCGCTACGCGATCTCCTCGGCCGCAAGGTCGGCGATCAGGAGGCGTGGACCACTCCGGGCGACGCCGAGCGCATGGCGGCAGCCTGGGAGAAGGCGTGGGCCGAGATCCTCGGCTTCTAGGTCGGCGAACGGGGCCGTTCTGGCGGCGCTCGAACGGGCGCGAGCTGAGGCGGTCGACGCGCGATGACATCTGACGGCACCCACCACTCCGGGCCGGCAGCGCCGATCGCTCCGCTGGAGCCTCCTCGTGCGGGGGGGGCCATGGCCGTGATCCTCTTCGGCTTGGGCCCGCTCCTTCTCGTGGCACTGGCCGTCGGTCTGCGGGCGATGGGCCGCGTCTCGGCGACGCCGAGCGTCGAGCACCGCGTCCGCACGTGGCTGCCCCTCGTCGAGGAGGCGGCTGCAGAGCACCAGCTCCCCATCGCACTGATCCTCGCGGTGATCAGTCAGGAGAGCGGAGGGCGTGCCAACGCGGTCTCTCCGCAGGGCGCGGTGGGGCTGATGCAGCTCATGCCGGGGACCGCGTCCGACATGGCGAAGCGCGAAGGTCCCGAGCGTCCTGATCGGTACGACGCGAAGACGTCCGTAGCCCTTGGCACGCGCTACCTCGCCGAGCAGATCGAGCGTTTCGACGGCCGGACCGATCTCGCGCTCGCGGCCTACAACGCCGGACCGGCGAAGGTTCGGAGCTGGATGAAGGAACGGCCGGCGCCATCGGATCCGAAGGCGTTCCTCACCTGGGTTCGATTCGGGGAGACCCGAACGTACGTGCGACGCGTCCTGGCCTGGCGCGAGCGGTGGGAACGTTCGCTCGCCGAAGGCGACGGCGACTGAGCGCTTCTTCGCCGCGGCGTACGGGACGGGCAAGATCTCGCGACCGAGCGACCCCGACGGAGACTAGACGATGCGCCGATCCACGAAGACTCTCGCCCTCACGCTGACCGCCGTCACGCTCCCGCTTCTCGCGGGCTGCAACGGAGCCGAGCTGGAGTCCCTACGGGCGTCCAACGTCGCCAAGGATCAGGAGGTCGCGGACGCCCAGGCAGCCGCCAAGGCGGACGTGGCGCGCGTCGAACTCGAGAAGACGTCGCTGGAGTACGACTTCGAGACGCAGCGGACCAAACTCTCGCAGCAGCTGGATACCGCTCGCTCCGATCTCGCGACGTCGCAGGGCGCGCTCTCCGAGGCCCAGGCGTTGGCCGACAGCGCGGAGGACAAGATCGAGACGGCCGAGAAACAGTGTGACGAGTACGCGGGGCATCGGGACGAGCTCATCGAGTGGATCAACGACGAGCTCCTGCCGTTGGCGGAGAAGCAGGACCCCAAGCTCGCGAAGCTCAAGGAGATGACCGACGAGGCGGCGGCCGAGGTCGAGCGCCTGCGCGGTCTGAAGTTCAAGCGGCCGTTCATGCGACGCCTGATCAAGCGCGACAAGGTTCGCGACTTCCTCGCCCGGGACATGCGCCGCGAGCTTCCGGAAGAGGACGCCGAGGAGATGATGGCCGTCATGGCGGAGTTCGGGCTCGTCGAGCCGGGCGCGAACCTGTTCGACATGTTCGAGCAGTTCCTCGAGGGCGGGGCCGCCGCCTTCTACAAGCCGAACACGGGCACGTTCTATCTCATCGAAGGCAACTTCGGGGACGGTGACCGCCCGACGATCTTCCACGAGCTCGTGCATGCCGTGGAGGACCAGCACTTCGATCTCACGCTGCTGCAGAAGGCGTTCGAGGAGGACTCAGACGGCGGCATGGGCGTCAAGGCGCTGGTCGAGGGATCGGCCGAGTCGTGGACGAATGTCTACAACAAGGAGCACCCCGAGCACGCAGCCGCCTCCATGAAGGCGCAGATGACCCCCGAGCTCCTGGCGAAGCAGGGACAGATGCTCCAGCAGGTTCCGGCGTTCCTGATCGCTGCGATGGGGCTCTATCCCTACAAGAACGGCGCGGCGTGGCTGACCGGTATCAAGGCCGACACGCCGGCAGAGATCGACGCGCTGTTCCGCGGCCCCCCGGTCTCGACCGAGATCATTCTGCACCCCGAGAAGTACGGGAAGGACTACCCCCACGCCATCGCCGCCCCGGCGCTCGACGGCGTTCTCGGCGCCGACTGGGAGGTCCTGGACGACGACTCGATGGGCGAACTGTTCGCGGGCCTGATGCTCTCCGGCCTGCAGTGGGGGCCGAAGGGCCCGCTAGCGCTCAGGAACATGATGGACATGCGCACCCAGGGCGTCGGGTTCAAGAAGCCCGTGAAGGCCGCGGTCGAGGGCTGGGATGGCGATCGCTACACCGCTGCGCGTCGCACGGACGGCTCCGTCTGCGTGGTCTGGACCTCGGTCTGGGACAGCGACGTCGACGCCACGGAGTTCGGCTCGCTCTACGCCAAGCTCCTCGCGAAGCAGATCAACGGCAAGGCCGAGGCGCAGGACCTCCCGGCGCGCTTCGAGAAGTCGGGTGGCGGCGTCACGGGTGTCGACGTCGACGGCCGACGCGTGGTCGTCGTCCTGAACGGACCGGCCGCAGTGGCCGACGCGCTGTTCGCAGCGGGTCACGCGTCCGAGATCACACCGGATGAGCGCGACATCAACGACCGCTAGGTCACGGCGATTGCGGGCGCGTCGCAGGTGGGCGCGCGTCGGGTACATGCGGCAATCGCCGCGCCCTCGTTGCTGTCTGGCGTGTGCTCGGTCTCGTCACGCGTCTGACGAGAGCGACCGGCGCCGGTCGAGGACCTCCGCGCACACATCTCCCGCGTCACGGCGCTTGCGCTGGCGCGCAACCCCCGCGCCCCGGGTGAGGGTCCGTCGCCACCTCGCCCACGCCAACCCCACGTGCTCGCTGTGTCAACGGCGCCGTAGGGGCGGACCCCCTGGTCCGCCCCGCCCGCTGGGGTCGCTCGATGCAGGCGGGTCCTCTGGCGCTCGGCGGACGACTCGCGTCATGCGGACGGCCATCGGTCGACGGTTTTGCACCCGCTCGTGGCCGCATCTCGTTACGCGTGCGCATCCACCTCCCGGCGAGCGCCACCTCAATCGGGTCGTACGGGCGGATCTCCTGATCCGCCCCGCCCGGTGGCGTGGCGCG
>JAJFFG010000047.1 GCA_021776825.1 Planctomycetota bacterium | reverse complement strand
GCCGGGCGCTGGCGGCGCGCGGCGTGGGGGCCCGCCCGTCGCCGGCGTGGCAAACGCCGTCCCCTAGGCGCCATTCCTGGTCGGCTCCGCGGCTGCGTCCCCTCGCCCGCGAGCGCCGACCCCTCGGTCGCAGCCTTGCGTGGCCTCATCTACCGCGTCACGCTGCTTGCGCTCGGGCGCAACCAGCGCGCCCCGGGGTCACGTCGATTGCTGGCGGTTGGTTGGTGACGCGCATCGGGGCATCTGGCCATCGCCGCGCCTCCCATGTTTCTGGTCGGCTCCGCGGCTGTGGCCACCCACCTGGCGAGAGCGCAGCCCCTCGGTCACAGCCTTGCGTGGCCTCATCTCCCGCGTCACGCTGCTTGCGCTCGGGCGCAACCAGCGCGCCCCGGGTGGTGATTCGGACGGGAGCCGTCTCCTCCGATCCCATGGGCTCGAACCACCCAACGGGGTCGTACGGGCGGATCTCCTGATCCGCCCCGCCCGCTGGGGTGGCGCGCGCGCCGCGGGTCCACTGGCGCACTGCGAACGACCCTCGTCAGGCGGACGGCCATCCGTCGACGACGTCACGGCTCGGCAACGCGCATGACCACTCTTCGTGCGCATCACCGTCATCGCCGACGTGCGCCAGCCACGACCGTCGCCCGCGCGATCCGTTGTCGGCGCGGGTGGGTCAGGGGACCCACCCCTACGGCACCGTCGGCCAGACGGATCCCGTCGTACGGGTGGATCTCCTGATCCGCCCCGCCCGCTGGGGTGGCGCGGGCGATCCGGGTCCGATGGCGCTCCGCGGGCGACTCTCGTGGCTCGCATGGCCACCGGTCCGGGGCTTCGTTGCATCCGCGCGGGCCTCGCTCCGTCGCCGACACGCGCCCGCCTTCCCGGGCTGGCTCCCCGGCGATTTGATCCAACCCCGCCCCGCACCCCGGTAAACCGGACGGCGTGACGTCCTCTCCCTCCCCGAGTGTCCACGCCATCCTCGGGATGCACCGCAGCGGCACGAGCTGGTTGGCCGGGAGCCTCGAGGAGCAGGGACTCGCGCTCGGCGAGGTCTCGACCGAGGACCCGCACAACCGCAAGGGGAACCGCGAGAGCCCGGAACTCATGGCGCTCCACGACGGCGTCCTGCGCGCCAACGACGGCTCCTGGAAGAAGCCGCCGCGACGCTCGCGATGGTCCGACGAGCAGCGCGCGTCGCTCGCCGACTTCGTCGCACGCATGAACGACGCGTACCCCGTCTGGGGCTTCAAGGACCCGCGGGCCCTCCTGCTCTTCGACGAGTGGCGGCGGCACGTGCCGGACATCCGCTGTGTCGGCATCTTCCGCCATCCGCTCGCCGTCCACCGGTCGCTCCACGCGCGCAACCCGCGCTTCGATGAGCGCCGCTCGGTGAAGCTCTGGATCGCCTACAACGAGCGACTCGTCGAGGAGCATCGACGCGATCCGTTCCCGATCCTCCGCTTCGACGTGGCACCGGAGTCGCTCGCGCAGCAACTCGTGAGCGTCGTCGGCACGTTGGACCTCCCGGGCGGAGCGGCCGACGCCGGCTTCTTCGACCCGTCGCTCGTCCATCAAGATGCGGCTCCCGAGCTGCCGCGCGCGGCACGCAAGCTGTGGTCCGTGCTCTGCGACAACGCGCTCGCGACGTGAGCTCGCAGCTCTTCCCGGGACGCCGCCGCTTGCTGGCGTGCCCGCCGTCACGCGAGTCGGGCACCACCCGATTCCTCGGCGTGCTCCTTTGCTACAATGACGCCGACGTGCTCGCGCCGGTCATCGAGCATCTGGTGACGAACCGCCACGACTTGGTGGTCTGGAATCACGGCAGCGAGGACGAGACCCACGAGGTCTGCCTCGACTACCTCGGACGCGGGATCATCGACTACCAGGTCGTGGATCGGGATGAGGTGCCGTTCGAGCAGATCTACGGCGTCTGCTCCGACTATGTCGTCAGCACGTACGGCGACCGCTACGACTGGCTCTCCTGGCCGGATCAGGACGAGATTCTCGAGGGCCCCGATCTCGCGCGGCCCTACCACGAGCAGGTCGGCGAACTCCTCGCCGCCGGTCACGACTGGATCGAGTTCGACAACTTCGTCTTCTGGTACACGGACCGCGACGACCCGAGCGTCGACGATCCCGTGGATCGCATCCGTCACTACAACCTCTACGAGTCCGCCTCTCCGCGCATCCGCGCCTGGCGCATGGCCTGCACGAACGCACGGCGGCTCGGGAACTCCAACCCTCCCGACGGCCGCAAGGCGCCGGTGAACTGGCCGCTGCGCCACTACCCGATGCGGAGCCACGAGCAGGCTGTGCGACGCGCCTCCCACGACCGCAATCAGCCCGGGTTCCAGAAGGGCGACAAGAACTGGCACTACGAGCGCTTCCGGGACGACGAGTCCACGCTGCGCGTCCCGGCCGAGCGCCTCCACCAGTTCGACGGCACAGCGCTCGATCCCACGATCACCTGGGCCTTCTACGAGCGTCCTGATCGTCTTCGCTGATCTCGCACCGCGCACGTGGGCGGGTATGATCTGCGGCCCCTAGGAGTCCCGTCATGTCGCCCCGTCCCGTCGTGCTCAATCACATCCATCTGACCGCCGAGGACCCCGATCAGGAGCTGCGCTTCCTCGTCGAGGTGCTCGGCTTCCGGAAGGATCCGACGCACCCTGGCTTCGCCTGGCTCGGGACCCTGCAGCTCGCGGTCACCAAGGGTGAGCCCGTGACGAACCCGCGGTTCCACATGGGCTTCCGCATGGACGGCAAGGAGCAGGTCGACGCATTCCGCGACTCGCTCCGGGAGCACGGCGTGGAGAGCAGCGAGCCGTTCGCGAACGGGGCCTACTACTCCTGTGCGTTCGCCAGCCCCTCCGGCTACCAGTTCGAGCTCTACGCCGACTCCGGCATTCCCGCCCTCGGCACGCTGGCCGAGTAGGCGCTACGATGAACCGACTCGCCACCGCGTGTCTCGTCCTCGCCGTGGCAGCCTCGGCGCGCTCCGCCGAGGGTCCGACGCTCGACGTCCGCCAGCACGATCTCGAGAACGGCCTGCGCGTGCTCGTGCACGAGGACCACTCGATCCCCAACGTCTCGCTCTACGTGTTCTGGAAGGTCGGCTCGCGCAACGAGGTCCCCGGCATCACGGGCATCGCCCACTTCTTCGAGCACATGATGTTCACGGGCGGCGAAGAGTACGGCGCCGTCTTCGACCCAACGATGGAGGCGGCCGGCGGCTCGAACAACGCGTGGACCTCGAACGACGTGACCGTCTACCAGGACTGGTTCCCCGCGGCGCAGCTCCCGCTCATGCTGGACATGGAGGCGGACCGCATGCGCGGGATGGTGTTCGACCCCGAGGTCGTCGAGAGCGAGCGCAACGTCGTCGCGAGTGAGCGGCGGCTGAGCATGGAGGAGCCAGGCGAGCGCCTGACCGAGCAGCTCTGGGCGGCGGCCTTCACGGCTCACCCGTACCAGTGGAGCGTGCTCGGCTGGATGATCGACATCCAGAGCTGGAAGAAGTCGGATCTCGAGGAGTTCTTCGCCACGCACTACGCGCCGGAGAACGCGACGCTCGTCATTGCCGGTGCGGTCGACGCCGACTCCGTGTTCGCGATGGTCGAGAAGCGCATGGGCGACATCCCGCGCGGCCCCGGACGGCGACCGATCCACACGCAGGAGCCGGAGCAGACGGGCGAGCGCCGGGTGACCATCGAGGACGACTCGGGGGCCCTGCCTCAGGTGAAGTGCGCCTGGCACATCCCGGCCACGTCCGACCCCGAGTTCGCGGTCCACGAGGTGCTCGAACGCCTGCTCATCGCCAGCGAGAGCAGCCGCCTGCATCAGTTGCTCGTCGAGCAGACGCGGACCTGCGTCGAGGTCGGCGGCGGCTGGCAGGGTCATCAGTTCGATCCCAGCCTCTTCACGATTGAGTGCCTGCTCCGCGAGGGCGGAGACACGGCGGCGGTCGAGAAACTGATCTACGCGGACCTGCAGCGACTCGCTCGTGAGGGACCCACCGAACGCGAGCTGCGTGCTGCGCGGAACGCGCTCCGCGCCGCGGCGGTCCGTCGGATGAAGACGATCGACGGCAAGGCCGAACTGATCGGCGAGACGGAGATCTTCTTTGGCGGATGGCGGAACGTCGGTGCACGACTCGATGCGATCGCTGCGGTCACGGTCGAGGACGTGAAGCGCGTCATCGGGCTTCGGTTCACGCAGCGCAATCGCACGGTCGGAACGCTCGTGTCGGTGGAGGCGAAGTGATGCGGCGCAACGCCCTGCCTCTGCTGCTCGTGATCGCCGCGGGCTGCGCGAGTCCGTCCACGGGTGAGGCGCCCCATGCCGCGCCGTCTTCGTCGCCTGGCCTCGCCCTGCCGGCGACGACGGAGGTGACGCTCCCGAACGGCATGACGGTGCTCCTCGTACCGGACGACGAGGTCCCGCTTGTCTCCTTCCAGGCTCGCTTTAGCGGTGGTGCCCACTACGACGGCCACGTCGGCGAGGGGGCTGCGGCGGTGCTGGCCGATCTCCTGCGGAAGGGGGCGGGAGGCCGCGACGCGCGCACGTTCCAGCAGGACGTCGAACTCGTCGGCGGCACGTTTGACTCGGCGGCGGCCCTCGACTGGATCGTCGTGGATGCCGAGTTCCTCGTCGAGGACCTGGACCTGGCCGTGGAACTGCTGAGCGACGCCTTGACACGGCCGCGGCTGGACCCGGCGGAGTTCGAGAAGGTGCGCTCGCTGCGCGTGGATCGGCTGAAGGCCGCACGCGAGGAGCCGAACGCGGTCATCGACCTCTACTGGAACGCGTGGCTGTACCCGGACGACGTTCGCGGCACTCCCGTCGCGGGCGACGAGGCGGCCCTCGCGCGCCTGACGCTCGCCGGCGTGCGGCGGCTGTGGAACACGGTCTCCCAGCCGGAAGGCATCGTCCTCGCCGTGGCGGGGGACTTCGAGGTCGAGTCCATGTCCGCACGCCTGGCCGCGGCGTTCCCGGTCGTGAAGCGCCCGGCTGCGTCGCAGATGCTGCCGGCGATCTCCGCGGAGTCCCCGTCCGGCGGCGCTCGCGTGCTTCTCGTCGACAAGCCCGGCGCGCTGCAGACGTATCTGCGCTTCGGCGGCCCCGGCCTGCACTGGACGCACCCGGACTTTCCCGGACGCTTCCTGGCCAACACGATCCTCGGCGGTCGTTTCACGAGCCGCCTCAATCAGGCGCTGCGCGTCGAGGCCGGCCTGACGTACGGAGCTCGCTCGGGGTTCGACGACTGGCGTGGAGGGCTCTTCGCCGTCCGCACGTACACCGCCACCGACACGAGCGCCGAGATGCTCGAGCAGGCGCAGGATGTCGTGCGCCGGTTCGTCATCGAGGGCATGACCCAGGCTGAGCTCGACTCGGCGCGCGCCTACGTCAAGGGGCAGTTCGCCCCCGACGAGCTCGAGACGGGCGCGCAGGTGGCCGGCATGCTCCTCGATCTGCGCTTCGCCGGACGCGACCTCGACGTCATCGAGGGACTCTTCCAGCGCCTCGACGCGCTGACCCTCGACGAGGTCAACCGCGTGGTGTCGGCGGGCTTCCCCGGAGAGCCGTGGACGTGGGTGCTGATCGGCCGCGCCGACGTGTTGGCGCCCCTCGCCGACGAGCTGGGCGAGGTCACTCGGATCCGTCTGTCGGACCCGGGGTGGGGACCGCGCTCGCGCTGAGTGCCTTGCGGACGTCGTTCCCGAGCGCCGCCGCGAGCGACTTGCGATCGTCCCCGGTACGAGGCGGCAGCACCTGCACATCGACCTCGATCCGACGCTGACAGGCCAGTCGCCAGGCGTGGCGGAGGAACGGCGACGCGTCGTGCCACGCGACGACGGTGCCCACATCGGCGTCCGGAGCATCCGGCAGCCGATACCGCAGAGCGATCGGCACGCACGGCGTGCCGGTGGCGACGGCAGCTCGCAGCAGCGACGAATGGAAGGGCTGCACGTGGTCACCGGGCCCCGCTCGACCCTCGAGGAACACGAAGAGCGCCCGGCCCTCGCGAAGGAGCGCCTCGACCGACTCGGCGATGCGATGGGTGTCGCGACGTCGGTCGCGCTCGATGTAGAGCGTTCCCCCCAGGCGGGAGAGCGGACCGAGCAACGGCCAGTGGCGCACGTCCGCGCGGGACACGAAGAATCCCGGGCGAAGGGCGCCCAGCACCGGGATGTCGATGTAGCCGAGGTGGTTGGGCGTGAACACCACCGGCCCGTCGGGGACGGAGCCTGTGACGCGCACGCGAAGGCGGAAAGCCCAGCAGAGCCAGCGAGCCCAGACGCACATCGCCCAGCCTCGGACGGCGCGTCGCGGCCGCGTCCCGAACAGGCTCAGCAGGAGTCCGACGCAGACCACCGGCACGATCAGCAGCGAGGCGACGACCATCGCCACGAGTCGCGAGAGGCCCCGGATCACGGCTGGCCGCCCTCGGTCGGGACCCTGCGGGAGGCTCCAAGGCGGTGTAGACTGACCTCCATTGCGCGCCAGTGAACACCGGATTGGTGTGCGTGGCGATGCCGATATGGGGCGTTCCGACGTGGAGGCGGGCTGTCCACGGGCCCGGGATGGCCCGAAACTCACGAGAATCTCACGTGTTCGTGTAACGCATCCGCCTCCGGCTCGGAGAGGCCTGTACGTAGATCGACGGGAGTGCCTGAGTGATCGCAGTAGACGACCGGCATCTGTACGAGCGCTGGCTCGAGAACCGCGACGGCGATGCCTTCGCGGAGCTCGCCCGTCGGCACTCGCCGGTGGTGTACGACCTGGCGGTCCGGGCATCCGGAGATCGCGCCCTTGCAGAGGACCTCGTTCAGGAGGCGCTCCTCGATCTGGCTCTGGCCGGGACGACGAAGCCCGCCGAGGTCGGAGTCGTCGCCTGGTTGGTTCGCTTTGCGGTGTGCCGTGCGCGCAACGCCCGCTCTTCGGAGCGGAGCCGTGCACGGCGCCAGCGCATCGTGGGCCAGCGCACCATGGACCAGCGCAGGCGGGAGGATGTGATGCCCGACAATCAGCTGGAGACGCACGACGAGCTGGAGCACGCGCTCTCAGCCGCCGAGCCGGACGAGCGCGTCGTCCTCGCCATGCGTTACCTCCACGGTTGGGACTACGCCCGCATCGCCGACAGCCTCGGGATCAGCCAGGGCGCCGCCCGCGTCCGTGTCCACCGCGCCCTCACCGCCGTCCGCAACAGCATGGGAGTCGACTCCGAGAGCCGCACCGGCGGCGCCGATCGCAAGCTCCTCGCCGGCATCGCCGTCATTCCGATGGCCGAGATGCCCCGCGGGCTGCTGGACCTCGCGATCGAGAACGTGCTGGCGACGGCCGCAGCCACTCCGGCGCCGTCGGTCGCCTCGGCGACCTCGCGCCTGCCCCGCCTGCCCCGCCTGACGCTTCAGGTCCTCGGACTGGCGTCCGTGCTCACGCTGACCGCCGTCATTGGCCTGCACGATGACGCCACGCTGCAGGCGCTGGACCTGCGCGCGGGGCTCTTCGGGACGTCCACCGAGACGGCCTCTGCCGCCGAGCGCGTGGCGCCGGGCGTCGCCGACGAGGACGCGGCCTGGAACCGCGCCGTGCCGCGCCCGCCCGAGTGGGATGACCGCACGCTCTCGTTCGTCGGCGCCGAGCGCCGGGTCTCCACGCCGCGCGCGGAGTCCGTCCCTGCGGTCGATGAGCAAGCCGCTGCCCCCGCGCTGGATGTTCCAGCGCCGATTCTGGAGCCGACGAAGGTGCTCCGCCCGACTCTGCGGAACGCGTTGGCTGCGAGACGCGTCACCGTCTCGTCAAGTGACGAGCGGGCGGGCACCTCCATCCTCCGAGCCAGCACGATGTCCCGTGCGGTCGCCGACGCGCCGGCGCGCGTCGAGGCCCCGGGCTTGCCCGAGTCCACAGACGTCTTCGACACGACGCCCGACCGCGAGCGTGTCGCGCCTGCCACGGCCACGCGCCTCGACGAGCTGGATGCCGAGCAGCGCGAGCTCGTCGAGCAGGCGGCCGCGCTCGTGCTCGAGATCGTCGACCCGGCCGGTCTGGACGACTCCGGGTTCGACGAGCTGGTCAACGACCCGCGCGCGCTCCACCGCCGGGCGCGTGCCCTGCGCAAGCAGTACCGCAAGACGCGTCGCAAGCTCCGCCGCGCCGCGACGCACGAGGACGAGGTCGGCTTGGCCGCCCACGCCGTTCAGGTGCGTCAGGTCGCTGCTGCCGCGCGTGTCCTGGGTCTGCTGTTCGACGTCGCCACGGCCGATAGCCTCACCGCCGGAGACCTGCTCTTCCCCGACGGCGCCGACCTGACGACGACGCTCACCGACATCGTGCAGGTCCTCAACGAGACGGTCGCCGCCATGCCGGACGGCGCCCGCCGCGGTCCCGGGCTCGAGTCCACCGACGGTGCACTGCCTGACGGCCTGCTGCCTGACGGCCTTCTTCCGGATGGCCTGATGCCGGACGGGAACGACGGGTGATCTCGTTGCGACTCCGCAGCGCGTTGTGCGCCGTCGCGCTGGGTGGCGCGGCCGTGCTCGTCGCGTGGTCCCCTGGCCCCGCTCCCGTCGCTGAAGCGGTCGGCTCCGCGGACGTGATCGGCATCTATCGCCTGAAGTTGAAGGGCGGTGGCTTCGATCGCGAGGCGATCACGAATCGCTACCGCGCAGGGTCCCTCCGCGGCACGGCGACGCTCGAGATCTCGCGTCCCGCCGAAGCGGTGGATCCGCGCGTCCTCCAGATCGCGATCCTCCTCGATGGAAACCTGATCGGCAGCACGCTCGCGCGTGCCACGCCCACGCCGGCCCTGACGGGCGTCGGCATCCTGGTCGAGGACTCGTTGACGGTCATCGGTACCGGGCGCAGTGACTTCGTGAACGCGGTGACACTCCGCTTCGAGCGAGGCGGCAAGCGGCTCGTGGGTACCTGGCTGACCGCGTTCCCGGCGTCCGACGCGGACGACGGCTTCGCCGCCGGTGTCGGCGTCACGTTCAAGGGCAAGCGCCTGAAGCAGAAGTCGATCGGCGCGACGTTGCTCGACTCGCGCGACTGATCACCCGGCCCTTCTCACTCGGCCCGTCTCACCTGGACCTTCTCACGCGGCACGCTGCGGCCTGACGCGTCCCCTTGCCGAGGGCGGGGTACACTGCGGACGTCCGAACGGAGGACTCTTCGCCCATGCCTGTGCCGACACCACTGCTCGCCTTCCTCGGAACGTGGGAGATCGTGGTCATCGCCGTCGTCCTGCTACTGCTCTTCGGCACGCGCTTGCCGAAGGTCGCGCGGTCGCTAGGGCAGTCCGTGACCGAGTTCAAAGGCGGCCTGACCGAGACGAAGAACGAGGACGGCCCGGACGCTCTCGGCGACTCGAAGTGAGCCTGCCTCTCGAGCGCGTGCAGCCGGAGGGCTGGCCCCGCCCGCGTGGCTACTCGAACGGGTTTCGCGTCCCCGCTGGGCGCGACCTGGTTCTGACCGCTGGCGTGGTCGGTTGGGATGCTGACGAGACCATGGCCGACGGGTTCGTGGCTCAGTTCGAGCAGGCTCTCCGCAACGTGCTCGCGGTCGTGACCGCCGCTGGGGGCAGCGCCCACGACCTGGTTCGGCTGACGATCTACGTCGTCGATCGCGAGGAGTATCTGGGCTGCCTTCCGGCGCTCGGTGACGCCTGGAAGCGCACGGTGGGGCGGCACTACCCCGCGATGGCGCTCGTCCAGGTCGCCGGACTGGTGGAGCCCGGTGCACGCCTCGAGATGGAGGGCACGGCAGCCGTCGTCCCGTCTGCGGGAGCGTCGGGGTGAGGCGCATAGCCAGGATCGTTCACGACGGCGTCGCGGGATCGCGGCGAGATCGGGGAACGGTGCGGGTGAACTGCGTGACGTGGCGCGCTCGCCCGTCGCGCCGTGACCTGGCGGCTCCCGGTGCGGGAAGTCTCTGGCGTGAGATCTCGTTCCGGAGACGCGCATGCACCCGCTCGATGCGGCTGTGCGGACGAAGGCAGTGAAGCGGATCCGGGGCGGGAGCTCGCGTGCTCGGGACCGCCAGGCGCGGCGTCCTCGTGCACGATGCGGGCTAGCGGCGCTCCTCGCGGTGGGGGTGCTCGTTGCGGGCGCCTACGCAGGCGAGCAGTCCGTGGACATGGACGCCGCGCCCGCCTCGTCGTGGCTCCGCACGGACCACTACGGCGTGTTTCGCGGCGAGGCCCGCGTCGGATGGGTCCGGCGGACGCTCGAGCGCGGGACGTGGGACGACGTGCCGAGCGTCGCTCGCGAAATCGAGATGCTCGTCGACATCGCCGGCGACGGCAATCGGCGACGCACGCTGGAGCGAAGCGTGTTCGGGCTCGACGGGGAGCAGCTCCTTCGCTCGCTCGTCGCGCGAACCGAGGAGCAGGGGCACGTCGTGGAACGGCGCGTCACCCGCAATGCGAGCCGATTCGACATCGTGACCCTGCGAGATGGTGAACGCACGACCGGCGCGACGCAGGTCGTGGACGTTGCTCTCGCGGACGAGCTCGGAGTCGAACGACTCATTGCCGCGTCCCGGGCGCGTGCCGGTGCGGATGGGGACGGTGCGGATGGGGACGGGGGCGCGGTGGGAGCCGAGGTCGTCGTTCGAGGACTGTCGATGCGCACGATGTCGCGCACGGTGCGGCGCCTGCGCGTGACCTCGGTGGAGGGACTCATCGGGCAGGATCCGAGCGCGATGCGATTCGTCGTCACCCTCGCCGAGGCCAGTTCGGAGGGCGACATCACCGTCGACGGCGACGGCGTACTGGTCGAAGGGCCACTGGCATCCGGTCTGCGGCTCGTGCGCATGACCGAGAGCGAGGCTCGCGACGAGTCCACACTCACGTCCGTCGAGGTTACGACGCGCATTCGCATGACCGCCCGCCTCGGAGACGTCCACGCGTTGCGCACGCTACGGGTGCGGTTTCCGGCGACGTCCTCGACCGAGACGGCGCCGTTCGCCGTGACCGGTCGACAGGGGATCGAGGTCGACGACGACGGCATGGTCCTCTCGGTTCGCGTCGGCGAGTTTGCCGGTGTCGTGACCGACGGGCAGCGCGAACTCGCACTCGGGCCGGGCGAGGGCATCGATCCCGCGGATCAGACCCTCGTCGCCGCCGCAACGCGCGTCTTGCGCGGCACGTCGCGACGGGCGGTTCAGGCGGCGCGGCTGGCGGAGTTCACGTCCGCGCACATCAGCGAGGACGCGGTACTCCTCGACGAACCCACCGCCGTCGAGATCCTGCGCGGTCGGCGCGGAGACTGCACCGAGCACACGCGGCTGTTCGTGGCGCTGGCCCGTGCCGCCGGGATCCCGGCCCGAGCCGTCGAAGGCTTGATCTGGCTGGGTGACGACCAGCAGAGCTTTGGCTGGCATCGCTGGGCCGAAGTGGAGCTCGACGGGCGCTGGCGCCCGATCGACCCGACCGGCGGTCGACTGCCCGCGCACGCCGCGCACTTGCGAGTGCGAGACGGCGCGCGCGAGGCGGGTGAGCTCGACGACCTCCGTCTTGAACTCGAGAGCGTCGAGCGCTGAGTTACTTCAGCTTCGCCTCGGCCTGACGCTTCCACTGCGCCGCCTTCATGCTCGGGTAGGCGCGACCGTTGACCATCGCGTCGGGGTTGGCGCGCTTGTTCGCCATCTCGACGACGCGGTCGTACTGGCCGATCTCGTAGTAGTACTTGCAGAGGTTCTCGAGAGCGTCCCAGTAGCCGCGGATCGGGTCTTGCCCGTTCTCCTCCACCAGCCGCAGCACCTTCTCGAACATCGGCAGGCTGACCTCTTTGCGGTCCCGTAGGTGGAACAGGTAGATCAGCGCGGTGTCGTTGATGAAGTCCTGGTCGTCGGGCTGTGCGTCGACGGACGCCTGGTAGTACTTCAGGCTCTTCTCGTAGTCGCGGCCGATGTCGCGATACCAGAGTCCGGCGTTGTTGCCGTAGGCACCCGCTGTCGGGTTCCCGGCGATGATCGCGTCGTACGCGCGGTCGCGCACCTCGATCGGGATGATCCGCGAGTCCGGACCGATGTGCAGGAGCTGATCGAGGGCGTTGGACGCACCGACCATCGT
Source organism: Planctomycetota bacterium (assembly GCA_021776825.1). Taxonomy (GTDB): domain Bacteria; phylum Planctomycetota; class JAJSAM01; order JAJSAM01; family JAJVHW01; genus JAJFFG01. The sequence goes on along the minus strand of JAJFFG010000047.1, from coordinate 1,660 downwards.
GCCGGTTTCTCCGACCTCGATCGCACGGATGTACGCGTCGATCGCCGGCTGACGCTGGTCCAGCTCGAAGAGGATCTGCCCGCGATTGAAGTGCAGCGACGGGTCGGCGGGAGCGATGACGAGCGCCTCGTCGAGGACCGCGATCGCAGCGTCGAGGTCGTTGGCGACGCCCGAGCGGTAGATGAAGCTCTTCCACACGCGAGCCCAGATCGCGGTCGGAGTGTCCGCGATGATCTCGTCCATCGCCGCGAGCTGGCCGGTGGCGCTGCGCGGGTACAGCTTGGCGAGGAGATCCACCGGGCGGTGGACCTCGGGGAGAAGACGCGCTGCTTCGCGATAGCCGGCGTGCAGGCGCTTGACGCCGGTCGCCCCGAGCCACTGCTTCGAGATCGTGGCGTTCAGCCGCGCGAGTCCGTCCTCTGGGTTGATCGACGCCGCCAGCGTCCAGTGCGTGTCCGCCGTCTCCCAGTCGCGCGCGTTGGAGGCCATTTCTCCGAGCAACGCGTGCGCGGGCGCGTCGCCGCTCCACGTCTCGAGATGCGCCGCGAGAAGGTCACGCGCGCCCTCGGGGTTCTCCTCGTAGCGCAGGATGCTCGCGAGCAGCACGGCTGCACCCGGAAGGTCGGCATGGAGAGCCATCGCCTGATCGACGCGGAGGTGAGCGTCGGCTAGGTGCGACTTGACGAGGAACGCGTCGTCGCCGCGCACGAAGCCCTCCTTCGCGATCTCGAAGAAGCAGCGGCCCGCTTCGAGTCGCAGGGCCCCGTGCTTTCCGATGGTCTTCTCGGCGTCGCGCAGCGCTCGCACGGCGCCCATGCGGTCTCCCGAGTCGCTCAGCGCGCGGGCGGCGTCCAGCGCCGCGACGAGCCCCTCGCTCAGGGTCGGCGCCGGGGGTGTCGGGCGGGCGCGCGTGCCAGAGGCCGTGTCCGGTTCCGCGAGTGTCCCGGGGCCGGTGGTCGGGTCCCCAGTGTCGTCGTCCGGGTCGACATCCGGGCCGTCGTCCGTGACCGCCGGGTCCTCGGCCGTTGTCGTCGTCGTCGGCGGCGCCGATGTCGACTCGTCGTCGGCGGTGCTCGCCTCCGGCGACGGAGCGGGGTCCACCGTCTCCGGCGGCGCGTCGGTCGGGACCGCTGCGGCGGGTGTTGTGACCTCCGCGGCGTCCGGCGATGTCTCGTCGGCGGCGTCACCGCAACCGGTCGTCAACACACAGGCCGCGAGGGCGAACGAGATCCAGGTCTTCCGCATCGAGTTTCTCTCCTGGGGTCCGGTCGCGCAGGGGCCCCTCCACTCGCGAATCTACCGCACCTGGCGTCCGGGGGCTGCGTGCTGCCCAAGGCCCCGGAAGTGACGCTGACAACAGGCCACGACACTCCGCGGGGTTCCCGATCAGAGACGGTGTCAACTTCGGCTGCGAGGACACTGGGGAGGGCGAGATCCAGGCTCGTCAGCCTCGAATCCGAGGTCCGTCCATCATGGCACGGCATCTGCGTTGATCCTGCCGACGTACCCGGGGGTCGCGACTCCCAACCGCGTAAAGCCGCTACCTTCCCTCCCTTCCCATCCCTACCCAGCGGCTCTCCTCCAGGTGCGGAGGCGGGGGGCCGACACACGGCCGGGGGCGCCCCGGGGATGAAGATGGGGAGTTAGAGAAAAGGAGCAG